>NZ_JACJSF010000003.1 GCF_014698035.1 Desmonostoc muscorum FACHB-395 | reverse complement strand
GCGCGGTGGAACCACACTGATCCCTTCCCGAACTCAGAGGTGAAACGCTGTTGCGGCAACGATAGTTTAGGGGTCGCCCTACGCAAAAATAGCTCGGTGCCAGGGATAATACTTAGAAAAGCCTTCTCAATTAATGTTGATAAGGCTTTTCTTTTTCAATAAGTTATTTCACCTCTCAGCCAGGAAGGGCTCGTCAAGAAAGCAGCCTTAGGAGCAAAATAATGTCGTAGCATCACCAGTAGACGATCGCGATTTTCAAACTATTGTGAGTCCAGAACTTAAGTTCTGGACTAGATGTAGATCAGTTTAATACTTTAACTGTTACAACAATGTGGTTAATTCTAAGGTTCTGCTTTCTGCCTCCTTCAATCATTGCTATTTTTTAATTTACGTTGCAATTGTTTTAGCGATTGATACATATCTGGTAGGCGACTATAAACAGCACATACCTTGAGATATAGTTTGTAAGGAATGGCTGGAGTTCCTGAGACAATTTCTCCTGGTGCAACATCGCTGTGAATTCCAGTTTGAGCAGATGCGATCGCACCATCTCCCATTTTCACTTGATTGGCTATTCCGGTTTGTCCAGCTAAAATAACGCGATTCCCCAGTTTAACGCCCCCCGCCATACCAGCCTGACCTGCAATAGCACAGCCAGAACCAATTTGGCAGCCATGACCTATTTGTACTAAGTTATCAATTACTGTATTGCGGCCTACCCGTGTTTCTCCGACTGCTGGGCGGTCAATAGCGGTGTTACAGCCAACTACCACCCCATCTTCTAAGACTGTATAGCCAGATTGTTCCATTTTTAACCAACCAGTACGGCTAGGAACAAAACCAAAGCCTTCTGCACCAATGACTGCACCACTGTGAATCACACAATCTGCACCGATGCGGGTGCGTTCGTGAATAGTACAGTTGGCGTGTAAGGTGGTGCGATCGCCGATTTTGGTATCTGGATAAATCACCACATTGGGATGAATAATTGCACCATCGCCAATTTCCACGCCTTGCTGAATTACAGCATGGGGGCCAACGTAAACATCACTACCAACTTTTGCACTGGAGTGAATTACAGCAGTGGGATGAATTTCTGGAACGGGGCGATATGGTTGGTAAAAAAGTGCGATCGCTTTGGCAAATAACAGTCGCGGATCTGAGGTCGATATCCAGACAATACCGTTCTCTTGTGCAAGCTCTTGTAATTTTTCGTCTTGGGGCAAAATTAAAGCTGTAGCATTGGTCTTACTGACAAAAGACCCAAATTTTGGCCCTTCTACATAGCTGAGAGTACCGTTAGTGGCTTCATCAATGGCTGCTACCCCTATAATTTCTGGGTCAAGGTCTGGGTTGCTAGTCAGGCTATGATTGGTGGCTGTTTCACCAAATTGGCTGATAATTTCGCTAAATTTCATTGTTGGGTGTGTTCAAAATTAACCTACAAAGGATGGTAGCTTTATTTTTGCCGCTTTGTACTAGCAAGATAATTAGTAATTAATATAGAGATTATTTCTCCTCTAGAAACTTCGAAGTTTTGAAATGATTAATCATATATAAGAATTAAGAGAACGCTTGTTTAATAGTGGAATAGTGAAAATAGTAATCTACTACATTATTTTTAATAAGTTCGCAGTAAGGACTTTAGCCTATGCTTTCTAAGCACTAAAGTACTTACTACAAACTCTCTTAAGCTGTCTGGGTATTCGCCATTGCTATCCCTGCCAAATACCCGGTTGTCCAAGCACTTTGGAAGTTAAACCCACCAGTAACGCCATCAATATCTAAGATTTCTCCAGCAAAATAAAGGCCAGGAACTAACCTACTTTCCATTGTCTTGAAGTTGACTTCTCTGAGGTTAACGCCGCCACAGGTAACAAATTCTTCTTTAAAGGCTCCTTTGCCGTTGATTAAGTATTGTCCTTGAGTCAGTTCTTGCACCAGTTGATTTAAGGTTTTGCTAGATATTTCTGCCCAACGGTCGTCTGTGGTAATGCCTGCACGGGCAATGATATATTGCCAGAGACGATGGGGTAAATCAACGCCGCGATGCAATGCGATCGCTTTCTTTCCCCATTCATCTTTAACTGCTAAAACTTTTTCTCGCACTTGTTCTTGGTGCATAAGGGGCAGCCAATTAATCAATAATTTGGCTTGATAGCGGCTTTCGTGCAAAACTCTCGCACCCCAAGCAGAAAGCTTTAAAACAGCCGGACCACTCAAACCCCAGTGGGTAATGAGCAATGGACCAGTTTGTTGTAATTGGGATTTTCCGCCCGCAGATAACCTTAATTGGACAGGGTTAACGCTAACTCCAGCTAACTCTCGCAACTTTTGATCGAGAATGTTGAAGGTAAATAACGAGGGTACTGGCGGTTCTATTTGATGACCTAACTCTCGGACAATTTTATAACCGACAATACTACTGCCGGTGGCAAGAAGTAGGCGATCGCATTTAATCGTCTCTCCCGACTTGAGAAGAATATCAAACCCCTCATCTGCTGTACTTCGTTTCACCGAAGTTACGTGTGTACCGACACAGAGTTTTACCCCAGATGTCGCCACCGATTTAATCAGACATTCCACAATGGTTTCTGAAGTATTGGTGACAGGAAACATCCGGCCATCAGCTTCAGTTTTTAGATAGACTCCACTAGCAGCAAACCAAGCTACTGTATCTTGAGGGCCAAAGCGAGTCAAAGCACCCCGCAAAGCTTTTGCACCTCTGGGGTAATTTTGTACTAACTCCTCCGCGTCAAAGCAAGCGTGAGTGACGTTGCAGCGTCCACCACCAGAAATTAGCACTTTCGCCAGTGGTTGACGACTGGCTTCGAGTAAAGTAACCTGGGCATCGGGATTGGCTTTAGCACAAGCGATCGCGCCAAAAAATCCCGCAGCCCCACCCCCAATAACTACGATTCGTAACGGTAGCAAATTCTAAAATTTCTCAATAGCACGTACTTTACTAGGCTAGCTTTTATCTTCACTATTCAACTAGTTCAAATTGATCTTTTGTGGAACCACAAACCGGACATACCCAATCATCTGGTATATTTTCAAAAGCTGTTCCCGGCGCTATATCGCTATCTGGATCGCCGAATTCTGGGTCATATTCATAGCCGCAAACGGTACATATATACTTTGCCATGTTTCTTTCCCCTAATAAATTGTTGGCATCGCTTCCCTATTAAATACTTTTAGCAGTAAGTGAAAATGCTCACGCTATAATTCTTAAACGAGAGTATAAAGGCTTATCGGGTAAGGCGTGTAACGTTGGCGGCAATTTCCCAGATTATGAGAGATCCAGATTACAAACGCCACCAAGTCCTTTGGGCATAACTGATAATCCCGATCGCGATCGCCCCTAGTAGCAGGAGCAAAATTATTCCACCTGGAATAAAAGTGAGAATACCAAAGCCTCTCAGTACCCAAACGGCTACACTAACACCAAGAAGAATACCAAAAATCTGGATTAATCTACGATTTAAAGAAGATTGACTCACTTAATTTTCCTCTCAACTCAACAGAAATTACACTTGATATTGACAATCAGATATGAAGTTATGATGAAGTTACAATTTCATCATAAATAATACGTAAAAACCGAGAGATCCTATCCAGAGCTTGGGGTAAGGTGCTTAATATTAAATAGTGTTTGTGCCATTCTAGCTGTTAAGAACTTAGTTTTTCATTTATAAATACTGTTATTATCAAGTCCACTTAAGCATTAATTGTGTTAATTGTGATCAAAACTACAGGTTTTACAGTAAAGTAACTGAAATAATTACCAAAAACTCACCCTTTCCGGAAAGGATAGGCATTACACTGGAACTAAAATTTAATGGGTTGGATCTAAATCAAGTTTTATAGCTTGTAGTTTCAATTCTATTTAGGTGGATGAGTTGAGGAGTAACTAAAATCATTATGTCTGCGTCTCATATCTCAGACTCAATTATTGCAGGTTCAGATATGGCTTGGAGTCAAGATAAACAAAAGTTGCTGGTACAGGGTGAAATTTTGGTAGAAACGCGATCGCACAAGGCGTGTGGTGGCGCAGTGACAGCCTGGATGTATTTGCCGATGGTGCGATCGCAAGTTTGGCAGCAATTAACTGATTATCCCCGGTGGGTGCAATATTTTCCTGATATCACTAAAAGCGAGATATCACAAAAAGGTGAAGTGAAGCGCCTATATCAAGCAGCACAAAAAGCCTTTTTCTTTTTCACGGCTCAAGTGGAAATTTACCTCAACGTTGTAGAGGTGCTGGGGCAACAAATCCAATTCCGTATGGAAAAAGGGACTTTTGAAGATTTTAACGCTAATTTAGAACTCAAAGATTGCGGAAATGGCACGTTACTTGCTTATACTGTGCAAGCTACACCTCTGATTCCTATTCCATCAATTTTCATTCAACAAGCAATGAACTTTGAATTGCCTGCAAATATGCGGAAAATGCGACAAGTAATTTGTAAACAGTAGGGAATGGGGAATGGGGAATAGTGTAGTTCAATCATTTAAAAAGTGAGTTTAAAAAACCTCTCCCTGCCTTGAACTTTAGTTCAAGCTTATCTCTCTCCAAGTCGGAGAGGGACGGTTTTACTGCGTAAAACGAGGGAGAGGTGTTTTATATTCGACTAATTAGCTGCTAAACACCTCAACGGGTAAGCGACTAAAAGAAAGACGCTCATTTTGCACATCTACAAAGATGGTGTCGCCATTGTTGAATTCACCGCGCAAAATAGCTTTGGCAATTTGAGTTTCTAACTCTCGCTGAATTGCCCGCTTCAGTGGACGCGCCCCATACACTGGGTCATAGCCTACTTCTGCTAAAAAGTCAAGTGCAATATCCGAGAGTTTGAGGGATATTTTGCGATCGGCCAATCTTTGGCGTAATCTTTGTACTTGCAACAGCACAATCTGCCGCAATTCCTTCTTATCTAAACCGTGGAAGATGATGATTTCGTCAATCCGGTTGAGGAATTCTGGACGGAAGCTATTCCGCATCGCTTCCATGACTCGACGGCGCATTTCGTCGTAGTGGGCGTTATCCCCAGCGACATCAAGAATGTATTGCGAACCGATGTTGCTAGTCATGATGATAATAGCGTTCTTGAAGTCCACCTTATGACCTTGGGCATCAGTGACGCGACCATCATCGAGAATTTGCAAGAAGATATTAAAAACATCAGGGTGGGCTTTTTCGATTTCGTCAAAGAGAATCACTGAGTAAGGACGGCGGCGAATGGCTTCTGTAAGTTGTCCGCCTTCTTCGTAACCCACATATCCTGGAGGCGCACCGATTAAGCGGGAGACGGCGTGTTTCTCCATGTATTCCGACATATCGATTCGCACCAGCGCATCTTCGCTATCGAACATATAGCCCGCCAGCGCTTTTGCCAACTCGGTTTTACCCACACCTGTCGGCCCAAGGAAAATAAAGCTAGCGATGGGACGATTGGGATCAGCTAGTCCAGCACGCGATCGCTGAATTGCATCCGCTACGGCTGTGACTGCTTCTTCTTGTCCAATCACGCGGTGGTGTAGTTCATCTTCTAAATGCAGTAGTTTCTCTTTCTCGGATTCCACCAGCTTGCTGATGGGAATTCCTGTCCATTTAGAAATAATTTCAGCAATATCAGCTTCTGTGACTTCTTCCCGTAATAGTGATTTTCCACTTCTTTGGGCGCTTGCCAATTCAGCTTCTACTGCTTCCAACTGACGATGCAAACTAGTTAAATTACCGTATTTCAACTCCGCAGCGCGGTTAAGGTCGTAATCGCGTTCTGCTTGCTGAATCTCTAAATTGACCCGTTCAATCTCTTTTTTAACGGACTGAATTTTGTCAATGATATCTTTTTCAGATTGCCATTGAGTATTTAGGGTTCTTTGTTCTTCTTTGAGATCGGCAATTTCTTTTTCTAGTCTTTCTAGACGTTCACGAGAAGCGGCATCGCTTTCTTTTTGCAGCGATAGCTTCTCCATTTCCAATTGCAGAATCTTGCGATCGATTTCGTCGAGTTCTTCTGGTTTGGAGGTGATCTCCATTTTTAATCTGGCGGCGGCTTCATCTACCAAGTCAATAGCTTTATCAGGGAGGAAGCGATCGCTAATATATCGACTCGACAATACGGCGGCGGCGACTAAAGCACTATCAGAAATCTTTACCCCGTGGTGGTTTTCATAACGTTCTCTCAACCCGCGCAAAATCGAAATACTATCTTCTACACTGGGCTGATCGACATAAACTTGCTGGAAGCGTCTTTCTAGTGCGGCATCCTTTTCGATATGTTTGCGGTATTCATCTAGAGTTGTCGCCCCAATACAGCGCAATTCGCCCCGCGCCAACATCGGTTTTAACAAGTTACCCGCATCCATCGCGCCTTGGGTTGCACCAGCGCCGACAACGGTGTGAATTTCATCAATAAATAAAACAATATTGCCGCCAGATTCAGTAACTTCTTTTAATACTGCTTTCAGGCGTTCTTCAAATTCACCCCGGAATTTTGCCCCCGCAATCAAAGCACCCATATCTAAAGAAATTAGCTTGCGGTCTTTGAGGGACTGGGGTACATCACCTGCGATAATGCGCTGTGCTAATCCTTCAGCGATCGCAGTTTTACCAACACCCGGCTCACCAATTAGCACAGGATTATTCTTGGTGCGGCGAGACAGAATTTGGACAGTGCGGCGAATCTCATCATCCCGCCCAATCACTGGATCGAGTTGACCTTTACGCGCGGCTTCTGTGAGATCACGCCCATATTTTTCCAGTGCTTCGTATTTGCCTTCTGGATTTTGGTCGGTCACTTTTTGGCTCCCCCGAACTTGTTTAATAATATCTTTTAGTTTGCCTTCGTCTAAACCGAATTCTTGGAATAAAGCTTTGCCAAAGCGGTCATCTTTAGCGTAAGCCAGCAATAAGTGTTCAATTGAAATATATTCATCTTGAAACTCTTTGCGATACACATCTGCCCGGTCTAGAAGTGTATCTAAGCTGCGTCCCAAGTAAACAGAACTGCTAGTACCAGATACTTTTGGCTGACGTTGAAAAAATTGTTCGGTGCGATCGCGCAGTTTTTGGAGGTTAACACCCGCTTTGGTGAGAATTCCAGTTGCTAGACCATCTTGTTCTAGCAGCGCCTTCATCAGGTGTTCGCTTTCAATTTGCTGTTGTTGATATTGTTTAACAATATCCGGGGTATGGGCGATCGCTTCCCAGGCTTTTTCTGTAAATTGGTTAGGATTAGTAGGTTGCATAGGCTTTTTCAGGAACGTAGAGGCGTAGTGGTGAAGCAGCGCGGTCTTCTCCCAAAGGGAGAGGCTAGCGCCAAGGGGGTTTCCCCCATGAGCGACTGCTGTTAGCGCAGCGTTAGCGACGTTAGGAGCGTCACCCGGAGGGCTTGTCGCAGGCTACCACCAGAACACCAAGTAAAGAAAATTTCTGTTCTCAATAGATATTGTAAGAACAGGATAGCGATCGCCTAGATCGGTGTTCACATCTTGAAAAAGTGGTATTTTCCCCTAGTTCTCATTTCCCATTCATTGCTGTGTTGCTGGCAACAGGTGCAACCCTTCAAGAAATTGGAAAGGTTATTGCCGAAGCTGGCTGAACCTCAGCATAAATCTAAATGCATAAGTAAGCATGATGTATTAAAGTTCTTCTACCTTGCCTCCACCATTTTCCTCCTACCCCATACAGAGTTACCATGATCCCAGGTCGCATAGTGGATGCTGAAAATGATTGACCCCTACGACTTTGAAGATGATGACTTTGATTTGGAGGATGAGGATTTCTTGAAAATAAAACCCATCAGCCAAATGACTGAAGGGGAAAAGCTACAGCGATTTAAGCGGTTCTTCGACAGCAGCAGCCGTGCTATGTTGCAAGACTGTTTATTTCGCATCGTCAATTATGAAGATGGTACAGGCACGTTAGAAATTCTTTGCCCTAATGAAGTTGTAAGACAACGCCTTTCCAAGAAAAAGCGCAAAATTACCAACAATATCAATACCTGCTGGAGCCATATCAGATGGTTTTCGCTATGCGTTCAGCAAGATAATGAGTTGGATTGCCAGAAGTTTACCCGTAACGGCGATTTGGTGACATCTTAATTGGATATTGGAAATTTGGGATAAAGAAAGTGTTTTCCCAATGACAAATGACAAATGACGAATAACAAATGACTAAAAAACAAAAATTTCCTTACCTAGTTGGTTCTAAATGGACAGCACAGCGAAAAGTTGATGGCTGGCGGCACTTCCAAGTTGTCAATCGGAAAAATCAGGCTAAGTGGGTTTATGCCGAAATGGTTGCTTCTTGCGATCCTAAAGTCCGTTTTTGGATAAATGCCAAATTATTACAAGATAACTCCCAGTGGCAAGCTGGCTGGCAAACATTAAAGGAAATCCAGGAAATTAAAACTGAGGTGTCCTAATTACCTTCAATACATAGACTGAAATAAATTAAGGCTTACGCACACTCTACGTTTCTTCTCTTACTCTTAGCCCACGTAAGTGGGCTTTATTTGTGTAGCCACAAATCCTATGAGACTGTTGGCGAATTCATCTAAACCACAATTTTTGGCGTGAGGCGCTATGACATCTCAAGGCTTTGAGGATAGCGATTGCAATTCGCCAACAGAGTCATCCTATTCACTCAGCTTAGACTTAGAAAATATTTGCAAAATTAATAATATTTTACAAAATCATACTCACTCACTCTCAAGCAGAAATTACATGGTTGTGACTACCGAGTGAAAACTGGCAATTTATCTGCGATACCTTCGGTGAGCTACGCTAACGCAAATTTCAGCAGTATTTCCAGCATCATGCTGCATATACCTCTGTTTGCCCTTGCACCTGTGCCTCAATGCCCTGAAAACACGTTGCACGAACATCAGCTAATTCTATGAAAACCATTTGAAAAAGACAATTTCAGCTTTTTGCTTTTTGTAACTCTTTTTATAAAAATAGATAATAAAAACTTTTTATAGATGAATTTTAAAGCTAAATAAGACTTATTAGCTCATAAAAACTAAAATACCCCTAATTAAGTTCTAATTCATTGGATAAAACCGTTTTATAAATTAAGAGCGACTTTCTTTTCTATGTAATTTGCCCAATAATGACATCAACAGACCTCACGCATCGCCATCTCAGGAAAGGTGAAGGCAAATGTTTGAGCCACAAGTTTGACAAGAAGCTATAAGAGGGAAACAAAAGTGAAACTAGCAGTCTACGGAAAAGGTGGTATCGGTAAATCCACAACTAGCTGTAACATATCCGTCGCCCTAGCTAAACGTGGCAAGAAAGTGCTGCAAATTGGCTGCGACCCAAAACATGACAGCACCTTCACCCTGACTGGGTTTTTGATTCCCACAATTATCGACACCCTTCAAGAAAAAGATTATCACTACGAAGATGTCTGGCCGGAAGATGTGATCTATAAAGGCTACGGTGGTGTGGATTGCGTAGAAGCTGGTGGCCCACCTGCGGGTGCTGGATGTGGCGGCTACGTCGTTGGCGAGACCGTAAAATTACTTAAAGAACTCAACGCCTTTGATGAGTACGATGTAATTCTTTTTGACGTTCTGGGTGACGTAGTTTGTGGTGGTTTTGCAGCACCACTCAACTATGCAGATTACTGCCTGATTGTTACAGACAACGGCTTTGATGCGTTATTTGCTGCCAATCGGATCGCTGCTTCAGTCCGCGAAAAAGCCCGAACTCACCCACTGCGTCTAGCTGGGTTGATTGGCAATCGCACTTCCAAGCGCGACTTGATTGAAAAATATATAGAAGCTGTGCCAATGCCAGTTTTGGAAGTTTTACCTTTGATTGAAGATATCCGTGTTTCCCGTGTGAAAGGTAAAACTTTGTTTGAGATGGCAGAGCAAGATCCTTCCCTAGACTACGTTTGCGACTACTATCTCAACATCGCCGACCAAATTCTAGCGCGTCCCGAAGGTGTTGTACCTAACGACACACCAGATCGGGAGTTGTTCTCTTTGTTATCCGATTTTTATCTAAATCCGGGTAAACCCCAGGTTCCTAATTCAGAAGAGGAACTAGACTTGATGATTGTATAAATCACCAAGTTCTCAGGATGGGGGACAATAACATGGCATTCTTTCACAGCTTTACGGATTCAATAAAACAAAAGTGGTTGCAATTTTTCCAGAATAATCGAGACTGGATTACCCTGCACATGGAAGTTGAGTCAGTGTACACCCCTGATGGCGGGAAGCGACCACCTTCTTACCTCATCCTGGGAGTTCTTAACGCTCTAGAGCCAAAGCTAGCGCAGTTAATGTTGCCCTTTGCCAAACTTAATCCTGATGCCGATACCCTGATTGAGGTGCTGGATTTGCACTTTGACCCAGATTTAGTTCTCGGTAATCGCTTTGTCGGGAACCCAGAAGTAGAGAGATTCGTAGAAGAAGCAGCCGATGTCATTGACGAAAAGCCTGAAGAAGAAACATTGGCACATTCTCATACAAATGGGTTTGCATCGATGGCAGTAGTTCAAGAGTTCGCAATGGTGGATTCTGAGGATGAAAGCCTGGAAATCAGTGCGTTGGAGGAAACCGAAAATGGCTTTGGCGATATTTCCTTATCCAACGGACACGCTTCAAAAGATGAGTCTCTTGAAACCTCTGGTTTAGAAGCAGATGAGTTTGGGGAAATTGCTTTCGATACAGATGCAACAGCTGTAATGGAAGTAAAGCTGGATGAAGAAGTGCTTGAAGATATTGCACTAGATGAGAATGCGTTTAAAGACGTGTTATCAGATGTCTGGGGTGATGAAACAGCTTTGCAAAAGGCTGAAGAAAATAACGATTTTTTGGGGGAAGAACTGCCAGCAGGCGTTTTTGATGAATCAGAAATTGCCCGTCTCTTCCCCAACGCTTAATTATTGCCGTTCTTCGCAATTTTAAGTTTTAGATTTGGGGTTTTGGATGAGGAATTAGGGAAATTGTCGTTAGACAGAGGTTACTTTTGTTGTCTCAGCCTTCAATCCAAAATTATCAATCTAAAATCTGAAATTGGTTGAACTGCCATTAAATATCAAGGGGAGAAAAAACCAAAATGACTGTCGCTCAACAACCAGAAGCTTTAAGCTTTGAATGTGAAACCGGGAATTACCATACCTTTTGCCCAATTAGCTGCGTGGCGTGGTTATACCAAAAAATTGAAGATAGCTTCTTTTTGGTGATTGGGACAAAAACTTGTGGCTACTTCCTGCAAAATGCGATGGGGGTGATGATTTTTGCTGAACCCCGCTATGCAATGGCAGAGTTGGAAGAGGGCGATATTTCAGCACAGCTGAGTGATTATGAAGAGTTAAAGCGGTTGTGTTTGCAGATTAAACGCGATCGCAATCCTAGTGTAATTGTCTGGATTGGCACTTGCACTACCGAAATTATCAAAACAGATTTAGAAGGCTTGGCACCAAAGCTGGAATCTGAAATTGGGATTCCCATCGTTGTAGCGCGTGCAAATGGTCTAGATTACGCCTTTACACAAGGGGAAGACACTGTATTGGCAGCAATGGCTAACCGTTGCCCTGATAAGGCTCCTGTGGCGGAAACAGAGAAAATTGAACGTAATGCGATCGCTAAATTGCTAAACTTCGGTAAGAAGAAAGAAGATGTCGCCCAAGATGAGTCTGAATATGTAGATCATCCACCACTGGTTCTCTTTGGTTCCCTTCCCGACCCCGTAGTTACTCAGTTAACCTTGGAACTGAAGAAACAAGGCATCAAAGTTTCCGGCTGGCTACCCGCGAAGCGCTTCACTGAATTGCCAGTACTGGAAGAAGGGTATTATGTCGCTGGTGTCAACCCCTTCCTCAGCCGTACAGCTACCACCTTAATGCGCCGCCGCAAGTGTAAACTCATTGGCGCACCCTTCCCCATTGGCCCCGATGGTACCCGCGCTTGGATTGAGAAAATCTGCTCGGTGTTCGGTATTACTCCCAAGGGATTGGATGAACGGGAAGCACAAATTTGGGCTGGCTTGGAAGATTACGTGAAACTGATTCGCGGTAAGTCTGTATTCTTCATGGGTGATAACTTGCTGGAAGTTTCCCAAGCCAGATTCTTAATTCGTTGCGGGATGACAGTTCACGAAATCGGCATTCCCTACATGGATAAGCGCTATCAAGCTGCTGAGTTGGCATTGCTGGAGAAAACTTGCCAGGAAATGAATTCACCTCTGCCAAGGATTGTAGAGAAGCCGGATAATTACAATCAACTTCAGCGAATTTATGAGTTGAAACCAGATTTGGTAATTACTGGTATGGCTCACGCTAATCCGTTGGAAGCACGCGGTATTAATACAAAGTGGTCGGTGGAGTTCACTTTTGCTCAAATTCACGGCTTTACGAATGCGCGTGACATGTTAGAGTTGGTGACTCGTCCGCTACGTCGAAATAATAATTTGAAAGATTTGGGTTGGGATAAGTTGGTGAGAGAAGAAGCAAAGATTTAGATTTGGGTTTGGATTGAGCAACAGCATAATACTATGTTACGGGCGAACTTTTCGGGTTCGCCCTTTTTTTACGAACCGCAGAGGCGCAGAGAACACAGAGGATTAGGAGAAATGAGGATAATCAGAAATACTAAAATTTATATATTAGTCTTATTTTTTTACTTTTAAATATAATGGAAATTACAAAATTGTCTCCTCAATCTTTGCGGGAAGCTCATCAATGGAAAGTAGCTCAAGAATTTATTATTATTGATATGGGTGATGGAATTCTTTTAAAGCCTAAGAAACCTTTTCCAGAAACTAAATTAGATGATGTAGCAGGCTGTTTAAAATATCAAGGAAAACCTAAAACTTTTGAGGATATGGATAATGCAATTAGCCAAGGTATAGAGGAATCGTGATTTAAAAGTAGAAAACTGGCTCAAACCTGATTAAAAAAGCTAACAAGTTTCTATTCCCTAACTCCAGAACTCACTATGAATCAAAAAACCTATCAACTCCCCCTAACCTTCGAGCAAATTCTTAATCTTGTCTTACAACTTCCCACACAAGAACAAGAACAACTTATTCAAGAGATAAAGAAAACCTCTTCAAACAATAAAGATGAAGATTTACTTAGTGTTTTTGACAGAATCGGCAGAAATGCTCAAGCCAGAGGATTAACCGAAGAAACTCTAGAAGAATTACTCGCTGATGAATCATAAACTAATTGTCATTGACACAAATGTTTTACTTAGTGCTGCTCTAAGTCCTGATGGAACAGCCCGTAGAGCTTTAGATAAAGTCTATAAAGAATTCAAAATTGCTCAAAGCGATGAAACTTATCAAGAATTAAACACACGAATTTATAAACGTAAGTTCGATAAATACATCTCAGATGAAGACCGACAAGATTTTTTGGACGTAGTTAAAAAATACAGTCAATTTATAGAAATAAAATCTCAAATAAACACCTGTAAAGATCCAGATGACAACAAATTTTTAGAACTTGCTAAAGATGCCAATGCAGAATTTTTAATCACAGGAGATCAAGACCTTTTATCACTCAAGACTCTAGCCGAATATCAAAACCAGATTATTACTCCTAGAGACTTCCTTGAGCTTGATTAATTTATCTTTAATCCTGTACTTATTTCAGATGGAAGGCTCTAACTCTAAAGGTTTGGATGGAATTATGTACATTAATTCTGCGCCGTCTGGTTTAATTTCTGTAGACGGAGTTAATTTAAGCCAATCGTGAAAGCTGATTCCTAATTGGGCGATCGCTTGTACTTCTGCTTGATATGCTTCAAAACGGCTATAGTTTTCCCACATGGACATAGCTTTTTCCATAACTGCACGTTTTCGTTCAGGTTGTTGAATAATTCCTATAAAGCCCTTAGCACAGCATTCTAAGGTATCATTGGAGGGTGGCAAAAAGGGTAAATATATCTGTCGGAAGCCCTCTTGAAACATCCCTCCCATCATTTTATGTTGAGCTTGTTCATAAGATTTTTGATTGGATACCATTACATGTCCGTTAAACCGTCCAACATAAGGACGAAGAACTTCTGCACCTTCTTGTAGACAACGACGTGCAGTTTCAATTTCCTCTAATTCTAAATAGCAACGCGCTCTAGCTACATACGTTAAAAATAATGACGAAAGATATTCCTCCGCAACATAGCAACGCGGTCTAATTAAAGGCGTTAACAAGGATGAGATATCCTCATCAGCAATTTGAATATTTTCTTCTAATGCTATTTCAAGATAACCAACATAAGTATGTTGAGCTTCCAAAAATCTGTTAATAGCTAAATTTGTCATGTTGACACGATTTTCAGGTTTAGTCATTGTAAAAGCATCACGCGCTAAATCAAGAGCAGCACGAAAATTAGCGTATACAGAAATGTCAAATTTATGATTAAGCTGCTTTAGGTTTTTTTCTACAAATTTGAGACGCTGTTCAATTTCCTCTAAGCGATTGATTACCGAAGCAAATCCGATTACTGAAACGCCGAGATTAAGAATGCTGGCGGCTGAACCAAATTGAGAAAGTATTGTTGAGCTTTGTATCAGCGTCGGTGATACTTCACGTAACCAAGTAACGACTTTCTTGCTCCCTACTTCTCTAATTACACCGCCAACACGTTCGTAAGCTTGATTTTTCAACCCCTCAGCAATCCAGTTTGGAATTACAAATGTTGCTGTAAAATTTTCCATATTTTGCGTCTAGTTACTAAATACTCAGTAGGATAGCATTCGGCAATAAACTCATTTATCTCTATGCAGTCAATGTCCACCCTTTACTCAGTATTCCCAATTTGAGTTCTATTCTGTCTAATAGTGATCGCTCTTTTTAACGAACCGCCCACGCTAACAGAGAAAAGCGATCGCTCTTTTTAACCAGAAGATGCACAGCGATCGCAGATACAATCATAAGTAAAAGCAAGCAGGTATAAAATGGCTAAAATTATGTCAAAAGCCTTAAAATTGGCTGTTTAACGCAGCTTGAAACCAGCCCTTAACTAACAGCAAAATCTGTATATTTACGCACAGAAGGTAACTGGAAACCTAAAACAATATCTTCTTTTGGGACACCTAATTCAACCAATTCATTAGCAATGCCTACCTCTGTCCCATCTTGCTGAATCCAGATTTTCTCATCAATAATATCTAGATGGAGAACAGGTCCATATATGCGGTCTTGTTCGCGCCAACCTACATAAACTAATTGATAATGATCGTGTTCTGTATCAAAAATCGTCTGTGCTTGAATGCGATTATCCCAAACAGTACTAGCGTGTTGTTGAAGCAAATTTTTAATATATTGTCGATATTTGTCTAGCTTTGCCATTGTGCGATCTCTTCCTGTTCAATATTATAAATTAGTAAACAGAGTTGATTAGTTTGAATGACAGATTGAATAAATGGAAGTATAAAAAATTCATTATAAACAGTACTAGGAACTGCTAAATATAAAGTGCGATTAGCTTCTTATTTTTGTAAAGCAATTCGGTAAATGATAAATTGCCCTAATGCAGCATAAAGTTCTGTGATTTTTGATGGACTTAGAAAACTTTTAATTTCAACAGCTATTTTTTGTCCTTGTTTTTCGGCTGCAATAACTTTTTCTGCTCCTAAATCAACATATAGCTCAAGTGTTCCCGCTTGGAGAGCATAAGGATCATGAGTGATTAACCACCCTTCTTTCTCAAGTGCTGTTTTGACAACTCTATGAAAAGCATCTTTAGCAGACACGGGTTTAATTCCAATTTATGGTGGTGCTTGATTTAAGATTTTCCATTTCAATAATACATTGACAACCTAATGAAATAACAATTAGAAGTGAAACGCAGAGGGACGCAGAGGTAAGCGCAAAGTAGCGCAGAGGTTTTAGAGAATTTGTGACAAAAACTTGCGTGTTCTTTCTTCTTTGGGATGGCTGAAAAATGCGTCAGGGGTGGCTGACTCGACGAGGGAACCGCTATCCATTAAGATAACTCGGTCGGCGACTTCACGCGCAAATCCTACTTCGTGGGTGACGACTACCATTGTTATCCCATCACGGGCGAGATTTCGCATTACATCCAAAACTTCGCGTACCATTTCTGGATCTAAGGCTGAGGTGGGTTCGTCAAACAGCATAATTTTGGGTTGCATAGCTAAAGCACGTGCGATCGCTACCCGTTGCTGTTGTCCACCAGATAACTGTCCTGGATATTTCTGCGCCTGTTCTAAAATTCCCACTCTTTCTAATAGTTGCATTGCCAATTCTTCAGCTTTTACCTTTGGCGATCGCCGTACCCAAATTGGTGCTAAAGAGATATTTTGCAACACTGTGAGATGAGGAAATAAATTAAATTGCTGAAATACCATTCCCACTTCTTTGCGAATCGTTTCAATATTTCGCAAGTCATGGCTGAGGGTAATGCCATCGATTTCAATTCTTCCCTTTTGGTATTCTTCTAAAGCGTTAAATGTGCGGATAAAGGTAGATTTACCTGAGCCAGATGGCCCCATCAATACTACAACTTCTCCACGATTGACTGTCAAGCTTACACCCTGAAGAACGTGGAATTTTCCATACCACTTGTGAACATCTTCAGCAACAATTATCTTTTGTATATCTGACATATTATTCAAAGCTCTAATAATAAATGTTAGTTTTATAACAACCAATAGCCAATGACTAATGACTAATGACTAATTATTTAACTGTCTCTCTAACCGCCGAGAAGCTAACGACATTGAATAACAAAATATCCAGTAAATAAATCCAATAAATATGTAAACTTCTGCATACCGACCAATAAATTGTGGTTGTGCCAATATAGAACGGGCAATCCCTGTTAGTTCTACTAATCCCACCAAGGATAATAACGAAGTGTCTTTAAATAAGCCGATAAACTGACCAACGATCGCAGGAATAACGGTACGTAATGCTTGAGGTAAGACAATTAACAAAACCACTAAGGCTGTGTTTAATCCTAGCGCTTTCGCGGCTTCAATTTGACCGCGAGGAACTGACTGGAGTCCACCGCGCACATTTTCTGCCATGTATGCAGCACTAAATAAAACCAATCCAGCAATTGCTCGTAATACCCGATCTAAACGCAAATCTGCTGATAGAAACAATGGGAGCATTACTTGAGCGAGGAACAAAATCCCAATCAGTGGTACTCCTCTGACGATTTCAATGTAGAGGATAGAAAACCAACGTACTACGGGTAAATTGCTTGTGCGTCCTAAAGCCAATAAAACCCCAAAGGGAAAGGAAAGCACAATACTGATTGCTGCCATAAGTAGGGTAAGTAGCAAACCGTTCCACAAATTTGTAGATACAGATTGCAATCCAAATCCACCGCCAACTAGCCAAAGAATAATGGGGAAAGACAGTAACCATAATAGAGAAAGCCAAGGAGTTAGTAACTTAGTAAACTTTCCTCCAACCCAAAAACCTACAAATAGTAAAGCTGCAATTAACAGTAACCAGAGGCGAGATGTAAAGTCTAACGGTAAAGCAACTAACAAAACGCCGATGATAAAAGTAAACAAAGCGGAGAATTGCTTTGTTAATTGTTGCTTACCAAAGAATACACCCGCAGTTACAGCGCCTAAAGTTGAAGCGATCGCTAGCACAATCCAAGTTCGCCAATATAGCGTTTGCGGAAATCTGCCAACTAAAAATAAACGTAAATTTACCTGAATTACCGCCCACTGTGCTTGGGTAGTTGCCCAAGTTAGAATTCCTCGCAGTATCCAAAAAATTAATGCTAAACAGACAACAGTTAACAAGCTGTTGTACCAAGTACTGAAGAGGTTTTTACGTAGCCAGCTTAATTTGTCATTTGTCATGTGTAAAGACTCATACTTCAACTTTGGAGTTTAGCTACTTCTTCATCCCCCTTATCTCTCTTTTATTTGCACGCTGCGATTGAATAAATTCATAACTACAGAGATAGTCAAACTCAGGGTGAGATAGGTGAGCATAATCAGTAATATCACTTCTACGGCTTTCCCCGTTTGGTTAAAGGTGGTGGAAGCGACAAAATAAATATCGGGATAGCCGATCGCGATCGCTAAACTGGTATTTTTTGTCAAATTCAGATATTGACTCGTCAACGGTGGAATGATTACCTGCAAGGCTTGGGGAAAAACCACCAGCCGCATAACTAACCCTGGTTTCAATCCTAGCGATCGCGCTGCTTCCCATTGTCCCTTCGGTACTGATTGAATTCCACCTCGAACAATTTCCGCAATAAACGCACCTGTGTAAAAAATTAATCCCAACAGCAAAGCTGAAAACTCTGGTGATAACGTAAACCAAGGGAGTTGTAAGCCATTTTGACTAACGCCAATAAAGCCCCAAAGGGATATCTTATTTTCTGTTTTTGGAAAACTGAGAAAAACAACAAAGTACCAAAACAGCAATTGCAGCAGTAAGGGCGTATTGCGGAAAATCTCTACATAAACCATCGTGATATTCCGCACTAACCAGTTGTCAGAAAGTCGGGCAATACCAGCACTTACCCCGACAATGGTTGTCAGAAAAATCCCTGCAACTGCCACCCGCAAGGAGTTAATTAACCCTACCCACAAAGCATGACTGTAGGTGTCAGTGGGTTTATAGCTAATCAGCGTCTCGCCAATATCAAAAGACGCTTGTTGCTTGAGAAAATCAAATCCAAACGGAATACCCAATTGCCGCAAATTGCGCTGGAGATTGCCCCACAGTATTACTACTACAACTGCTGCTAAAAATACGGCAACTAATTGCAAAGCAATCCTCCAAAAACGGACATCACGCCATATAGGCGGTTTTAAATTAGTCATTTATTATTTCTCCCCCTGCTTCCCCTGCTCCCCCTGCTCACTGAGCGCAGCCGTTCGCGCAGCGTCTCGTAGAGAAGTGTGCCCTCTTCTACCGAAACGGCGGAGAATAAAGCAGTCCCCCTTTGCTCCAGAGTTGATTTTGACCACGAGCTAGATTGAGTTTTGTTTTGGGGCCGAGATTGCGATCGTAAACTTCGGCGTAGTTACCGACGTGCTTAATTATTCTGGCTGCAAAGTCGTTTGTTAAGCCGAGTCCTTCGCCAAGGTTGCCTTCTGTTCCTAAAAAGCGCTTAATGTCTGGATCGGTACTAGTTGCAAACTGACCCACATTTTGGGAAGTAATACCCAATTCTTCAGCTTTTACCAAAGAATAAACCACCCACTTAACAGCATCTCCCCACCTAATATCTCCTTTGGCGACTGCTGGTGCAAGGGGTTCTGAAGATATCACTTCATTGAGAATCACGTTATCTTCTGGTTTTGGTAAAATTGTCCCCCGCGAAACTAATGCTGAACGGTCAGCCGTAATGCCGTCGCAACGACCTTCGGCATAGGTAGCAAAGGTAACGTTAACGTCTTCAAAGACAACGGGTTTGTAAGTGATGCCTCTTTTCCGCATTTGGTCTGCTAAGTTCTGTTCGGTAGTAGTGCCAGTTTGAACGCAGATTGCTTTATCCTTCAGGTCTGCTAGGGACTTAATATTGCTACTTTTGCGAACCATTATGGCTTGTCCGTCGTAAAAGACCACAGGTGCAAATTCTAGACCTACAGAGGTATCACGGCTAAGTGTCCAAGTAGTATTGCGGCTGAGAACGTCTACTTCGCCAGTTTGCAAAGCTGTAAACCGTTCTTTGGAATTGAGATTGCGGAATTCTACTGCATCTGGGTTGTCAAATAAAGCTGCTGCGATCGCGCGACAGACATCGACATCAATGCCGCTATATTTACCATCAGTCCCCACAAAGCTAAACCCTGGCACTTCGCCACTTACACCGCAAATTACCTGACCACGGCTTTTAATACTATCCCAGCGATTTCGAGTTGCTGGTGCAGCTGCATTACTGCCTGGAGTGCTGGGTGTATTTGCTGTTTGTGAATCTCCACTACAAGCAGCGATCGCAAAGACTAGAGGTGCGATCGCTAGAATTAAAGATGATTTACGCATAAATTTCATTGATATCGACAATCATAAATGTATTGCTCACTACAATCATTTCATAAAAACAATTTGTTGCTTGTAATATAAAACTTTACCAGCCTTTGTGCTAAATCTATTTATTTTGAAAAACCGGATTTTAAGTTTTTACTTATTTTTTATAAGCCTTAGATGCTAAGTGTAAATCTTTCAAATTTGCTTGGACTTCCGAGTTTTTTTTAATTTTTACCTACTATACTTTATATAGAAATACATTCATTAAACTTGGAAGATAATATTAAATTTCCAATTAATTAGTTTGATATTCTTCACTGAATAATATTTATAAAAATATATTTAGCGCTTCTTTAAGAATTAGCAATAGAACCCCAGGAAATCTTATTCATAGCCAAGCATGAAAATCTGTTTATCCTATCTTCAATGCCCCATGCCCCATACCCCATACCCTAATTGCATACTTTGATGCGATCGCTTGTAGCCACACCAACCTAAAGAACTACCCCTAGCAGGTTAAACTAGGTCTGGTAACAACTGCTCCACCGTTCCTTATGAGGCTTTTATGGGAGCTAACCTCAAACAGATTGCCAACTATTTAGACAACCTTGGTTGGGACTACCGTTTTGATGATGAAGAAGACCGGATAATAACAGGTGTAGAAGCTGATAACCTAGAAGATTTTCTGATAGTTGTCCAGTTGGATGAAGAGGGAAAATTTTTTCGGGTATTTGCCCCTCAAGTTCTGTCAGGAATTCAAGACCACCCTCACAAGGGGGTTATCCTACAGACGATGCTTGCCATTTCCTGGGAAACCAAAATGTTGCAATGGGAGTATGATCCGTCTGATGGTGAAATCCGTGCCATTATTGAGTTTCCTCTAGAAGACTCAATTCTCACAGAAAAGCAATTTCACCGTTGTCTGAGTGGGTTAATTCAGATTGTAGATGGCATAGCCATACCTCGCCTCAAAGAAGTTATGGCAACAGGTCTTGATCCGGGGAATATAGAACTTGGCGAAAGACTGTTACTCACTATCCAAGAAGAAGCTCCAGGATTGCTAGATTTACTAGAAAAGGCAATGGAGGCACGGAAAAAGCGAGGAAGTTTTCCCAAGGAGTGAGACGGATCATCACTTAAATAGCTATACTCCAAAGTGATACCCTCACTATATACTGAAATTTTCTGGGGCTGGATATTATGACATCCTATGCAACCTCCTCTGCCAAAGCGGAAATGAGTGAACTACGGCGGTTGAAAGGCTTACTACCGCCAGAATTACAGAGCTGGGTCACGGTTGAAGGCACAACTGAGGTCAATCCACCCCTGGTTCGTTGCGAAGAAATTGGTAAAGACCAGGTAGAAATTCAAATTGACCTGGTGAAATGGGATGCCCTCGCAATGGATCAGCGTAATCTGCTGTTCTGGCATGAAGTTGCTCGCGTTCAAAATGACACAATTCCTAAAGATGGTTGGGAAATGGCAGCGTTAGCCATCGGTTTAGGTGGTGCTGTCGGTGAATTGTGGGTACAAGATGGATTGCTGCTGGTGTTAGCTTTGTCGCTGTGTGGCGTGTCAGGCTGGCGACTGTACCAAAAGAATAATGGGGAAAAGCAACTAAAAGAATTGCTCAATGCTGATGAGAAAGCGATCGCTTTGGCAACTCGTTTTGGTTATAGCCTCCCCAATGCCTACAAGAGTCTTGGTAGCGCCTTAAAAACCCTGATTGACAATACTCCTAGCAAGCGCCAACGGTCAAGATACGAAGCAAGACTCTCTGCCCTCAAACGCAGTGCCAATAAAGCAAAAGCTAAATCCAAAACTCCAGATGAAGGCGGGTTGTAATTTAGGAGAGACGCAATTAATCGCGTCTCTACAATTAGGAGTGAAATCTAAACTTCAAACTCCCCACTCCTAATTCTGCCTTGCACTGGGAATGTCTACTAAGGGGCTGCTGCCTTGCTGATTAGCGGCAGCAATGCCCATTTCATAGAATCTTACTTTTTTCTTGACTACATCTTTATCAAACTCAAATTTTACAGCAGCTTTTACAGTTGGTTCAGCATTTTATGCGTCTGAGGGATCACACGCACGTGCTTGACAAACCCCTTCATCAAAGCTTGCCACGTTAAAACTTGATCGGCGGTAGGCGCAAGCATAAGTATTGGGGAGAATTGTTCAGATACTGCTAAAGGCGTAACAGGTTGTAAAAATACTGAGATATCTGGACTAACCTCTGCCACCAACGACGCTGAACGTTCCAACTCGGCTGGATCTGTGTTTTGAGACACAATTATCTTGACAAAAACATTTAAATATGAGTCATGACATAATTGGAGAAATTTAGCATGTTCTTGCCAATGGCTTTCGCCGCTAACACTGGGCAATTTGAAATCCATACCCACAGAGTCTAAATAGGGAAGAATCATCGCTAGTTGTTCTGAGCGATGCCCGCCAGTTTCTAAGTATATGGGTAGACCAGTTATGTCTCGCACTTGGGGTAGAAACTGCGTTAGAAATGGGGCATGAAGAAGTGGTTCACCCCCAGTTAAGCTAATGCTATCGTGTAGACAAGGTAGATTTTGCTGTTCCACCCATTCGATTAATATGGGTAATGGAACAGGGTTAGAGTGGATTTCAAAGTCGCGCAATCCAGGCGATCGCTCTATCCGACAAGTAGCAGGTGCATTCCAAGTGTGGGCACTATCACAAAAGTGGCAGCGCAAATCACACAAAGCAAAACGAATAAATATTTGACGTGTCCCTACATTCAGTCCTTCCCCTTGAATGGCAGAAAAGACCTCAACTAGGCGTGCGGTAGGTGTAACCGTAGTTTTAGCAATCATTTGATTTGATGAGAGCAACGCGATCGCGCTGCGTCGACACAACAGCAAGGATGTTTCTTGGCTTCTTGTTCTATTGTGAATCGTCGCTAGCGATCTCCAATCTCAGCCCCGGTAAAGAAAAATTAGTCCTTATTACTACTGATTCTAAATATTAGGTTAAGTAATTTTGTAGGACAAAATAATGTTTGGCAGATTACATTATACATGGCAACGAAAGTGCAGAGCTTCATGACTAGCCAACCGACAGAGGTCGATTTTCCAGTTAATTCCCTAAACGACACGGCTATAATGCAGGTGCCCGCGCGGTTGAGCGTGCTGGAGGCTTTAGATTTTAAGCAAACCTGCCAAAGCTTAATTGGGCCCAATTCACATCCTAAACAGATCATCATTGACTTTCACCAAACTACTTTTATGGATAGTAGTGGTTTAGGTGCCCTGGTCAGTAATTTTAAATACGCCCAGACTAAAGGAATTACATTAACACTGCGGAATGTAACACCTCAAGTCATGGCAGTCTTAAAACTCACAGGATTGGATCAGGTTTTTCCCTTAGAGTCGGTTGACGATGGGTTGCTAATAGAACCAGAAGACTTAGTTGATCATCGGAAGACAACTTCTCGTAAAGTAGAGCCGTTACCCACTACTCACCCTTCTGTAGCATCTTGGATGAAACGGTTCTTAGATATTGTCGGGTCTGTGGTTGGTTTATTAATTACAGGAGTTTTGTTTATTCCGATTGCGATCGCTATTCAAATTAACGATCCTGGTCCTATTTTCTTTAGTCAAACCCGTTGTGGTTGGATGGGAAAGCGGTTTGAAATTTGGAAATTCCGTTCCATGTGTGTGGATGCAGAAGCAAGGAAATCCCAAGTAAAAAACCAAGTGCAAGGTGCATTTTTCAAGAATGAAAATGATCCCAGAATTACCAAGGTAGGGCGCTTTTTACGGCGAACTAGTCTTGATGAATTACCGCAATTTTGGAACGTCCTCAAAGGAGAAATGAGTTTAGTAGGTACTCGACCACCCACACCCGATGAAGTGGAACGTTATGAAGTACCAGAGTGGCAACGTTTAGATGTTAAGCCTGGTATGACTGGTGAATGGCAAGTCAATGGGCGGTCTACAGTCCGTAGTTTTGAAGATGTAATTCGCCTAGATTTGCAGTATCAAAAAAATTGGAGTTTGGTGTACGATTTAAAGCTAATTTTCAAAACTATAACTATTCTATTTAATAGAAACAGTGGTGCTGTTTAGCTAACTACCCTTATTCACAATTCTTTGGTAACTTCCAACTTTCGCAATAATTATTAGATATACCCAAGCCCGTTATGGGCTTGGGTAAATTTTAGGTTTCTACAGTACTACAGTAAGTGAAATTATCCTACAGCCTTCTGAATACCTACAACTTCAACCTGCTGTACTTCTGGCAACAAACGCTTCACGCTTTGCTTAACAAATCCCTGCAAAAAACCAATCTGCTGATTTTGCTGAAATACTTTTTGCAAGGTTTGCCGCAAATTCTCTAAATTCAAACCAGTCCCAGAATCTATTGCTATTTCCTGCTGTTGGAAATACTCAACTAGACTTAACCCTGCGACTCTAGTCAGATAAGCTGCACTTACTCCCTGCACTACGCCACCTGCAACAAAGGTAACGGCATTACTTTTAAGAACAGTACTAATCGCCTTTGTAGAAAGTTCAACTAAACCCAGTTTCAGCATCAAACTTCCCATTGTTCCAGCTACAGTTTGTGCTTGTTCTAGGGAAAATTTCTGCTGATAGATATTACCCAAATCCATTACCATTTGAGCATTAATTGCCGCAGTCGCTAGAATATCAAGGGCTGGAACTGGGTTAGCAAAGGCAGCAGCAGCAGCAATCCATTGATATTGTTCAATAATTGGGGTGGCGCGATCGCGTCTGGTTCCATTCAGCCAGTTTTTCGCCTCAGCTTTCAACAACCCGGCTTTCCTCATGGTAGTTACCCAAACCAGGCGCTGTCTTTGCTGTGCAAAAACTTCACCCAAATGCTGAGTTAACTGCTGGATATTTGCTGTTGGTTGTTCCATCCACTCTTGCACAGCACCATCAGCCTCATGCTTTCGGACTTTGATGGCTATGGGAGAGGCGGCTGTTGCAACTACATTTCCCTGCATTCGCTGTTTCAATGACAGCAAGATGCTGGCGCTTTCATCGGCTAAATACTGGTCTTGTTTGTTGAAAACCAGGATTGTCGGCTGATTTGCTGCTTTTAGCTGCTGTAGGGTTTGAAATTCTGAGTCTGTCAAATCACCGTTTGTCAGAAATAGAACAAAATCTGATTTTGCAACTTCTGCTAAAACCGCAGCATCTGAATTGTTACCCGTTTCTCTAAATAAAGGTGTTGTCTCTTCTAAAGACACCAAATTTTGTGTCTCTATTTGCTTTAAAGCTTGAATTAAGGTGCTTTTACCTACGGATTTACCGCCAGTCACAGCAACTTTAATTTCTTGTCTGTCTAATTCCAACAACAATTGGGTAATTTGTTCTCGCAGTGTCTGTAACGCCGGATGGTTTTCTGATTCTTGTGCCAGTTGGTTAATTACAGTTTCAGTTTTAGCGATCGCACTTTCCACAGTCGCCCGATCTACGAGCATATCATCTAGCTGCTTTAAACTGTCTTTCGGGCGATTTTGCTGGAATAACCACAAACCACCGCCTACAGCTAAGGCACTCAACAAACCAAACTCACCCACCTGCACTATCGAATCGTGCCAACTGTCCAACATCCACAGAGAAAAGGACAGTCCCAATCCTCCCACTAAAATTGGTCGCTGCAACTTCACAACCATGATTCTCCGCGCCTTTTAGATGGCTATTTCTTCCAGAATAGATCAAAACAAAACAAAAACCCTGCAATCTTCACTGATTGTAGGGTTTTTGTTTTTTAGTTGGTGGCGGGAAGTGGATTTGAACCACTGACCTTCGGGTTATGAGCCCGACGAGCTACCAGGCTGCTCTATCCCGCGTTGCTCTCGACTTATTTATAATAACCTATAGTCAAGAGTTTGGCAACTACAAAAATGATAATTCTCCAATTACTTCTAAACGCGTGTATTTTCCCAAGGTGGCAAACTTTTCACAGAGGCTTTCGGCGGCGCTAGGACTAATCCAACCCATTTGCTTGAGTAGGTGAATAGCAACAGCGTGTTTTGCCCGTTTTGTCCCATCCATAACTTTGATCGCTAATCCCAAGCCTTCACCAAGTCTACCAATGCACTGAACTCCTTCGGCACCACTTTTACTAACCAGTTCCCCTGGAGTTAAGCGCATCAGTTCCGTATCAAATTCTCCATCTCCTGCTACCATCGCGGGGTGATGAGTCATAGCCCGGACGATGCGCTCCATATCCAGATTGGTACTAGAGGCTAGCAGCGCATATAAAGATGCCATGTGTCCTAGTTGCATCAAATAAGTTGGTGCGCCACAGTCATCATGAGCGCAGATAAATTCTGCGGCTGGCATTCGCAGCAACTCTGCTACTTTGCCCAAAATCAATTGCTGTACTGGGTGCTTGCGATCCAAGTAGTTATTCAAGGGCCAACGGCGTTGCTGACAAACAGCTAACATTCCCGCATGTTTTCCAGAGCAATTGTATTCCAGAGGACTGTGCTTACCTTCAGGAGTTGGACACTGGAGTATAGTCGGGTCAAGATCAGCTCGCCAAAGGATGTTAAATACCTGTCGGACTTGATCTATTGTTCCTTTATGGGAACTTGTCATAATTGCTAAGTCGCGATCGCTGAGGTCATAGCGTTCCAGTGTACCTGTGGTGGTGACTGCGAGTGCCTGAAATGGTTTGAGGGCTGAACGGATAAATGCAGCAGTTTCAGAATTGCCGGCAACGGTTAGAACGCGTCCCCGATCGTCGCATACTACAGCCTGGACTATATGCCTGGATTCAATAATACCTTCCCGCAGCAACCGGACTTCCAGTGCTGTGGCTTGAGTTCGTTTTCCCATTGTCATGGGTTTATATTTATCACCTTTTTTTAATTAATTTAGTCATTGGTCATTGGTAATTAGTCCTTAGCTAATGACTAGTGACTAATCACCAATGACCAATGACTCTTTAAAACAAATGCCAAACTATCGTACCAGTAACGTACATTCCCGCCAAGCCAGCGAAGGTAAATTGCAATCGCCGCAAGATGGGTTTGATTTCGTATGCAACAATTAAGCGATCGCGGTTAAGGATTTCCTGTGGTTTTGTCCAAGTTTGGCCGTCGTACCAGCCTGACTCTTCATAAAATACTGTGGGACTGCCAAGGCGATCGCACACGTAGAACCAGCCTAAGTATAATCTTACCAGTGCCAGTACGACCCCGACACTGGCTGCTGCTGCACCACAAAGGATAAAATGTGCAATATACTTGTGGGGAGGAAAACTTGCTGCTGCCACAGGTGCTGCGATCAGCCAAGATAAACTCCAAATCCAAGCTATTTTCGTGATATATTCGCGCAAATCTAAAGTGCTATCACGAAACAACCAGGAAGTTTTTAACTCTTCGTACTCATTGAGCGGTTGTTGGTCTATGGGAACTGGGCAATTTGAAACCGAAGACCTAATCATGTTGGCTTACCTTCACCCTCATCAGATTCTGGAAGGGAAATACGTTCTGCATGAATCCAGAACGCTTCTAAATTATAAAACTCCCGTTCTTTGGGCATCATAATGTGAACGATCACATCACCGTAGTCTTGTAATACCCAACTCCCCTCAACTTTTCCTTCTGTCCTTATGGGACGACGTTGCAACTCAGTTTCGACTTTTCCTTCAATTGCTTGAGCGATCGCTCTGACTTGTACCCTAGAATAGCCAGTCATCATCACAAAGTAATCCGCTAGGTAAGATACCTCTGCTACTTTTAGCAATATAATCTCACCTGCTTTGCGGTCTGATCCAGCTTCTGCGATCGTTGCAGCTAATTTTCCGCTCTCCTCTTCAGTATGGGCGTGGCTCTTGACCACACTCTTCGTCAGTGGAACGGATTGTAATGGGAAATTTCCTTGGAAATAATCAGTCATTAAACCTCAGGTGCTTTTTTCCTTTGAAACAATTGTTTACATTTACTTACAAATACAAACAATTGATCTGACAAATGTGTCAATAGGTTTTTTTGAATACTAACAAAAAAACAGGTGTTCATGGGAGCTAGTTTGAGAATTGCTGTTTACTAAAAACTACAATACAACACATCAAATTCATGCCTGGTCTACCAAAAGCTTGATTGGCACCAGTGTAGTATTTAGTATTAGAGGATACTAAAGTACTCAGACTGTATAGTTAAAAAATTGGTGTTCCCACATATTTAATGAAGTGAAGTTGTGGGATTTGGGGTTCAAAACGCATTGGAAACCTGCTTAAGATGCTTGAATTAAAAGGTATTGTCCTTCGGCTTCATTTGCTTGCCTCAAAAGAGACATTTCTTTAACTTAAGCGTATTGGTATATATGTTGTATATTTTAAAGTATAATTAGTTACCCTCAAAATTAGTTAATATTTAAATAGTGAGGGTATAATTGCGACTTTCTGAGTTAGTCACATCCTTATGGGCTTTCTGCTCTAGATACTGTAACTCTTGTAGACTGAATAGCTGCACGATCTGCCGTTAATGAGTAACACAACGACTCATACTGATTTAAAGCTTGCTCAAAAGCATAGTTTTCAATGGCATATTGGCGACTTTTATAACCGAGAGTTTTTACCTTTTCGGGATTTTGATACAAATCTAAAATTGCCATTGCTAAAGCTTGAGGATCTTCTGGAGGAACAATAACTCCGCCGCCACTTTGTTTGATTGCTCTAGCTGCTGTACCATTATCAGGCACAGAGGCAACTAAAGCCCCCCCACTGGCAAGTAGCACTTGAATTTTTGACGGCATATTGAAAGATACAATATTTTTCTTTTGCACCACTAAGCCAACATCAGCAGCTGCCAACATTTGTGGCAAATCTTTGCGGGGTTGAAATGGCAGTAGCAAAACGTTATCTGCGCCGCAGTCTAGACATTCCTGTTGCAATCGCTGTAAACCTTTTGCCTCTCCAACGATCACAAAAACAATATCTGGGATATGGCGCAACACAGAAGCGGCTTTGACAACGCTTTCTAAGCCTTGGGTTAGAGCAATGTTGCCAGAATAAAGTACTACAAATTTGTCATTTAAATTATGTGCTTCGCGGAAAGGGTTATTTTCTTTAGGCAAAGGGCGGATAAAATTTACATCAACCCAGTTAGGAATTTGCACAATTTTGTCAGCTTTTACGCCCTTAGATCGCAAATTGTCCACAAAACCATCGGCAATGACGCTAATCTTACTAGCAGTGTGGTAAGCAAATTTTTCCAACACTGTGAATAACTTTATAAGCCATTTATTTTTCAGTAGACCAACGTGAACAGCTGCTTCTGGTAATATATCTTGTAAATTTAAGATCACAGGACAAGCACGTAACCATCCTAAAAGAGCAACTGGCACACAGCTTGGCAAAGATGGCGATGTTGAGAGAATCACATCTGGCCGCCAACCAAAGAGGGCAGGTACAAAACTAGTGACAACGAAACTAGCATCTAGTAACACCCGATCTAATAGGTTGGGTTGGGGACGAATCCAAACGTAACTGCGTTGGATCTGAACGCCATTTTTGTATTCATTGAGATACCACTTGCCCCGATATTCCTGGTAAATTTGACGCTCAGGGTAGTTGGGCATAGCGGTGACTACGCGTACTTGATGCCCACGCTTCACTAGTCCCTCTGCTAATTCAGTCATCAGTGGGGCAATACCAATTGGCTCTGGATAGTAGTTGTAAGAGTAAATTAAAATTCGCATAAAAGTTAGTCTGAAGTACCCCGGTTTTTTGTTGAATGACAAATATTTGTCTTCAACATTCTTTAGAGCTTGAAAACTCTTATATTTAATTGTGACTTCAGACTCTTTTTCTGTCAGGGATTTTCCTTAAAGATTGAGTAAACTTAGATATTAAATACTTAGAGGAAGTATGAATTTTTTTACTATTTAAGCAGCCTTCAAATTTTTAACTTTTGATTGGTACGTAAGTATAAACCCTAAGTATTCTGATATTAATTAAGACTGTTTCACAATATTTAGTTATTGAATGAGCGATCGCCCTTGTATTTTCTCCTTCTTTGCTGGTTCGGGATTCCTAGATTTAGGTTTTGAAACTAGCGGTTTTAATATTGTTTACGTCAATGAAATGTTTTCACCATTCATGGCAGCATACCGCTATTCACGGCAGATTCTCAATCTGCCATTGCCAGAATACGGGTATCATCACGGAGAAAGAGGAGATATAAGCCAACTTCACGAAGGTTTACAAGCACAACACCTCCGCGAGTTAGTACAAGACTGCCGCAAATCTAATAATATTGTGGGCTTCATTGGTGGGCCTCCCTGTCCTGATTTTTCTATTGGCGGGAAAAATAGAGGACGGTTAGGAGATAATGGCAAGCTTTCCGCTTCTTATGTTGAATTAATTTGCCGCAATCTTCCAGATTTCTTTTTATTTGAGAACGTTAAGGGGTTGTGGAGAACAACAAAGCACCGTTTATTTTTTGAATCGCTCAAGCAACAATTACTAGAAGCAGGCTACATCTTAACAGAGCGGTTAATTAATGCTATTGAATATGGTGTACCCCAGTACAGAGAAAGAATTATTCTCGTTGGTTTCCGAAATAATTTTATCAAAGATATAGGAATAAAATTCGGTAGTGAAAAGCTACTTAACGAGAAGGATTTTCCTTGGGAAAATCATATTTTATATCCTAAGAAAGAGGTTTTTGCTTACCCTTGGCAGAAGTGCGATCCATTCCAAGAAAATTCCATCATGCTTTGTCCTGACGGCATCCCTCAAGAATTAACAGTTGAATACTGGTTTAGAAAAAATAATGTCTTGAAGCATCCTAATACTGAAAACTGTTTTAAACCAAGGGCAGGTATCACAAGATTTGCTGCTATTGATGAAGGAGATGATTCTAAAAAGTCTTTCAAGCGTCTTCACAGATGGCGTTACTCTCCGACAGCTTGCTATGGAAATAATGAAGTGCATTTGCATCCCTATAAAATCCGGCGAATATCTGTGGCGGAAGCTTTAGCTATCCAATCTTTACCTGCAAATTTTGTACTTCCAGATAATATGTCACTCACTAATATGTTTAAGACTATTGGTAATGGCGTACCCTATTTGGCATCCAATGCGTTAGCTAAAACTATTACTAACTTCTTAGGAATTGGTGTAAAAAATGCTGTTAATATTTCTAACCTTACTAAGCCTAATGTCAACTTAAACACTTATACTAATTCCGCAACATCTACAGAAGTAACATCAAAAATAAGTTAGTAGCTTGTTTTCAGGATAAACTCGTAATAAATATGGTTTAATATATATATAAGAAATGTTTTAATTTTTTATAAAGTTTAATAATCAATTACTGGCAGAAGACACGATGGCAGCAGACTATCCAGATATTGATATTGCGCCATTTATCGATCACGCCCTGTTAACGCCAACGGCTACTCCAGAGCAGGTTCAGCAGTGGTGTGAAGAAGCATATAGATTCAATTTTGCGGCAGTTTGCTTGTACCCCACCTATGTCAAACAAGCTGTCGAACTCCTCCACGGCAAAAACCCGAAAGTGTGTACTGTGATTGGCTTTCCCTCTGGTGCGACAACTTCAGCAGTGAAACTCTATGAGGCTCAAGAAGCGGCGGATAATGGAGCCACTGAATTGGATGTGGTCATGAACTTGGGCTGGTTGAAAGCTGGTAAAACTGAAGAAGTCCACCGGGAAATTGCCGAAATTTGTGAAGAGACTGGGCAAACTGTCAAGGTAATTTTGGAAACCAATCTGTTGACAGATGCGGAGAAAAAAATAGCTGCTGAAATCGCTATGGAGGCGGGGGCGGCTTTCTTAAAAACTAGTACAGGTTGGAATGGCGGTGCAACAGTGGCAGATGTGCGATTTTTGCAGGAATTGGCAAAAGAAAGGGTGGGAATTAAAGCTGCGGGTGGTATCCGCACTATTAATCAAGCTCTAGACTTAATCGTAGCGGGTGCTACTAGATTAGGCACATCTCGCGGTATCGATTTGATCCGCCAGCGCGATAATCTGGGGAAGGGTGAATAGTCATTTGTTTATCTTCCTAACCTGCGAAAAACTGCGGGCACATCTATGCCCTTTGTCCTAACCCAATGACCAATTTTAGATTTTGGATTGAAGGATTGAAGGATTCAAAATTTAAACCTGGTTTCAGAGCAGCTAGTTTCAACTATGGAAAAATCTAAAATCCTTGTATTCCTTTTGTAAATCCCTACTTTTAGGTATGGCGTTAATCTAAAATCCAAAATCCAAAATTGATTGGCTAATGACTAATGACTAATGAGTAGAACCTACAAAGCAACCGGAATTAATCTTAAAACTCAGGTGCTGGGAGAATCAGATAAAATAGTGACCATTTTGACACCAGAATTCGGTCTGATTCGAGCAGTGGCTCCAGGGGCACGTAAGCACAACTCCAGCTTGGGCGGCAGGAGTGGTATGTTTGTTGTGAATGAACTATTGATCGCCAAAGGGCGATCGCTTGATAAAATTACTCAAGCACAGACGTTAAAAACTTATCCTGGTTTAGCTAAAGATTTGGGAAAATTGGCTGCTAGCCAATATTTAGCAGAAATAGTCCTCTCTCAAGCTTTGAGCGAACAACCCCAAGAAGAACTTTATGAGTTGTTCAATGAACATCTCCATCGGTTAGAAGCATTGTCTAGTACAAATGCATCTGGTGTTTTGGCTCATCTGGCTCATGGGGTGTTTCACCTTTTAGCCTTAGCAGGAGTAACACCGCAAGTGCAAGTATGCTGCTTATCTGGGCGCTCCCTCAAGCCAGACTTTACAGACCCCAACTGGCAGATAGGATTTAGCGTTCCTACGGGTGGAACGATTTGCTTAGAAACTTGGAAACGTTTACGAACACAGGGAGAGGGGGAGATTAATAACCAATACCCCATACCCCATACCCCATTACCCATACCCCATGCCCAAACAGTTGTTGTGCATCGGCAAGAAATACCTTTGATTTCTAGTCGTCTGGGTGCTATGGAACTGGCTTTGCTTCAACATCTGTCACAACCAGAGATAATGCAAATTGATGGTGCTAAAGACCATCACTGGTTATCTGTTGAGCAGATTTTGCGGCAGTATGCTCAGTATCAATTAGGTCGCCCTATTCGCTCTGCTACCTTGATCGATTCTTATTTTGCTGCCAACCATGATGCAACCATCTGATTTGGATAAAAAAATCCTGCCTTTGTCACCAAGCCTCGTTAAAAAACAGAATAGGATATCAGATCCTAACGTCAAGAATCACTTGAGTGCCGTTTCAAAGTGTACACCTAGTCAAATCAATAGCCAAGAAATGTCCCCAAAAGACGTTTCTAAAAACGATCAAAGTTGGACAGCCCAGATCCCAAAAACTGATGTTCCAAGCCAATCAGAAATACAATCTGAGGACAAATTAACTACTGCTGAGGCAAATAGCAACGGTAATAGCAACGGGCAGAGTTTGCCAGTAGCTACTACCCCAGAAACAGAATCACCCAAATTAGATGGATCTGGTTCAGGTGGAGAAGCTGTTTCCGGGAATGTAACACAGCAGGGGTTTTTGCCTGTATTAAAAAACCCTAATTTCCTCGCTCTTTGGGGCGGTCAAGTTTTCTCCCAACTAGCAGATAAAGTTTATTTGGTGCTGATGATTGCTTTGATTAATACTCAGTTTCAGGCTAGTAATCAGAGTATTAGTGGTTGGGTGTCAGTATTGATGATGGCTTTTACGATTCCAGCCGTATTATTTGGTTCCGTTGCTGGCGTGTTTGTTGATCGCTGGTCAAAAAAGGCTGTGCTGGTGGCAACGAATATTTGGCGCGGCATCCTGGTTTTGTCAATTCCCTTCCTGCTGTGGTTGACTCATGGCTGGAAACCCATAGGAGTTATGCCAGTAGGTTTTTTGATCATACTGGGTGTGACTTTTCTAGTTTCTACACTGACACAGTTTTTTGCGCCGGCGGAACAGGCAGCAATTCCTTTAGTGGTGGAAGAACAGCATTTACTCTCAGCTAATTCGCTTTATACGACAACGATGATGGCATCGGTGATTGTTGGGTTTGCTGTCGGAGAACCATTATTAGCGATCGCAGATAGACTTTGGTCGCAAATTGGTGGTAGCGGTAGTTTGGGCAAAGAACTTTTAGTTGGTGGTAGTTATGCGATCGCTGGACTAATTTTATTCCTCCTAGCCACTAAGGAAAAACACCACCACCCTGATACAGAATTCCCTCACGTATTCTCTGATTTGCGAGATGGTTTTGCCTACCTCAAAGCAAATCATCGCGTCCGCAATGCTTTGCTTCAGCTAATTATCTTGTTTTCTGTCTTTGCAGCATTAACTGTTCTAGCTGTTCGGATGGCAGAAATAATTCCTAATATGAAAGCTTCCCAGTTTGGCTTTTTACTAGCAGCTGGTGGTGTTGGCATTGCTGCGGGAGCAACAATTCTCGGTCAATTTGGTCAACGCTTTTCCTATACTCAACTAAGTCTTTGTGGTTGTATGGGTATGGCAGCGTCCCTGATTGGTCTATCAATCTTTACAACCCAACTGTGGCTAGTCCTGTTACTGGTGGCGTTATTAGGTATCTTTGGGGCCCTAGTGGGAATTCCCATGCAAACCGCAATCCAAACAGAAACACCACCAGAAATGCGTGGTAAAGTATTTGGCTTGCAAAACAATGTAATTAATATTGCCCTTTCTTTACCTTTAGCTTTAGCTGGTGTCGCAGAAACCTTTTTGGGATTACAGGTAGTTTTTTTGGGATTAGCTGCGATCGTCTTTTCAGGAGGTATATTAACCTGGTATAACTCACGTAAGTAGTTATCAGCTAAGAGGAGTTATTATTCATTACCTTGAAGTAATTACTAATTTCCTTAAAGCTTTTGTGTTCATGCTAAACTGTGGTCAGTGAAAATTTATCATATACTTGTGGGATATCAATCTGACATTAGTCGGAGTAAGTTGTTTAAGTATCAGAAATTAACAACTTATACGTAAAATAAATAAAGCCATCAATCCACGAATTTAATCAGCTTTCAAATATGCTTTTTAAACTGCGACGTGGTGGCAATTTTTAATAAATAAAAGCCAGCAAGTATAGCTAGATAAAATAAAAATCACAAAGGGCACACAATTAATAGCTCAAACCCGCTTTTCTTACAGCCAAATAAAGAATGCGTATAGCCTGGATTGGAAAAAAATCACCCTTTTGCGGCAATGTAACCTACAGTCGAGAAATTACAAATGCTTTGCTAGATAGGGGACATCAAGTTAGCTTTCTTCACTTCGCACAGGAAGAGTCTGAACCTGAGAATTGGCCAAATCTTCGAGAGGTTTCGCTCCCATTCATTTACAAGTCTCAGGTTTATACAATTCCTACTTTTAAAGCAACCAAAGTTTTAACTGATTCGCTGCGGGAAATCAAGCCAGATGTAGTCCACGCTTCCTTAACATTATCTCCTCTAGACTTTTTTCTACCGGAAATCTGTGAGGAACTGAGGTTGCCCCTAGTTGCAACTTTTCACACACCATTTGCTGGTAAAGGAGCAAAGCTGGTATCGGGAACACAGCTTTTGGCTTATCAGCTTTACGCACCTTTTTTAGTTAACTACGATCGCGTGATTGTATTTTCCCAAATTCAGCGAGAATTATTGGCAGGGATGGGCGTAAGGGAAGAAAATATTGCTGTAATTCCCAATGGTGTTGATACCGTTAAGTATTCTCCAGGATTTTCTCAAATCAAAGCAGAATTTAAAGCCGATCGCTTGTTTGTTTACCAAGGTCGAATAGCGCCAGAGAAAAATGTCGAAGCTCTACTCCGCGCTTGGAAGCAGTCGGCAATGGGGCCTGGTACGAAGTTGCTAATTGTTGGCGATGGCCCTTTGAAGTCTTCCTTAGAGCCGTTTTATGGTTCAGAATACGGCATTATCTGGTTGGGATTTGTTGCTGATGAAGACCGACGGATCGAAATTTTGCGGGGCGCAGATGTATTTGTTCTACCTTCATTGGTAGAGGGGTTGTCCCTATCTCTGTTAGAGGGAATGTCATGTGGGTTGGCTTGTTTAGCAACAGATGTGGGTGCAGATGGAGAAGTATTAGAAAAGGGCGCAGGTATAGTTATTAGTACTAAAACCGCGCGATCGCAGTTAAAAACCCTCTTGCCAGTATTGCAAGACCATCCAGAGTTAACAACCTTACTGGGGCAAAAAGCCAGACAGCGTGTATTAGACCGCTATACCCTTAGTAAAAATATTACTCTGCTGGAAGAACTTTATAAAGAAGTTTTAGCACAGCGACCACTACCGCTAAGTCGTAGAGCGTAGGGAAAGAGAAGAAGTGCGATCGCACTGTAAATCTTAAGATTGCTCTGAGTGCGATCGGGCAAAATACAGATACCTGACTAAGAATTCTCTTACCAGTTTTACAAGGCTATCTAGAGTTAACAAAATGAAGTATCACGCAAGTCAGATAAAGGTGATAAATATCCCTGACTTAGAGCAGCTAGAATATGGAAAGTGCTGCCGAACATACGTCTATTGCTTCACAAATCCTTTGCCTGAACAAAACGTTATTGACCAAATTGCAAATAGTTTAGAGAAGAAATTCACCTTTTCAAAGGAAGTATATGAGATTCCTGAAGATGTTGAAATTTGTGCATCTATTTTCATCGAGCGTTTACAAGATAACGAAGCCAGAGTTAGTGTTTTGACAGATCAGCCAGAAGAAGATTGCGTTTACATCTTTGGGATATACACTCTGCCACGCAAAATTGAGGAAAGGTTTGGAATTGTACAGTCGATTCAGGGGGAACAGCGAGAGACTTGGATTACTGACAGACAGTATGGTAGAACTTTTGCTTGATTGTTCTTCTGGGAGTCGCTGGATATCTTCTGACTTAACTTATCAGTGCTGTGTATGTTTTTTTGTGGGCAATTATCAGCAAAAATTAATAAATTAGTTAACATTAAATAATAAACAATAGTAAATTAAAGCTACAAAATCAAAAAATGACTGCAATCATCGACATAAAAACATTATATGAATCCAATTACCTGCAATGGTTAGAGGAGACTATTAAATGTCTCAAAAATCGACAATTAGTAGACATTGACTATGAAAACTTGATAGAAGAATTGGAATATTTGGCTAAGAATGAAAAAAGGCGAGTCAGAAGTTTATTAGAACAGATTATTAGACATTTATTACTTTATCAATATTGGATTGGGATTTAGAAAAGCCAAGAAATGCTAATCATTGGGCAGCAGAAATTATTAGTTTTCGTAATCAAATAAATGAAGATTTAAGCACCAATATACGCAAGCATTTAGAGGATAATTTCAGCAGAATTTATAGCAATACCTTAGATTATGTTAAAGCTAAAACAAATTTAACCAATTTACCTGAATCATGTCTTTATTCCTTAGATCAAATTTTGGATAAAAATTGGTTGCCTTAATCTTAAATTTTGATTTTTTATACAAAACACATTCATATTTTAACTCAGCAACACCATAAAATTAAGTCGCTGAATTATTCACTAAAGACCATCCCAAAGTAGTTGGCTGTTCATAAACCCGCTTTAGAGTATTTACATCTCTGGGAGAAATAGACGGCGGGTTACGAACTTGAGAAAAATATAGCGCATCAGTTTGTAGCGGACTATGACCCCAAATTCCCAACGCATGGCCAAATTCGTGGCGGGCTGCTGCAATGAGATACTCACCTGTCTGACTGGGACTTAGCAAAATAGTGAAGCGGTGGGATAAAACTTTGTTGCTGGTGTATAACTCGTAAGTAGTTTGTGCCGATCGCGCACGGGGTATATTACTACCAGGGGAAATTTGTAGAGGTGGCGCTTTTTGCACAATGGTAATATCAGCACTTTCTGGCTGTTCTACTATTGTTAAAGGCAAATAATTACTCCATTCTTTTACACCCTGTAATACACCATTAACCCATGCTTGAGCTTGTTTTTCCTTAACGGATTTTGGTGGTTCTACGTAAACCCGAATGGGAAATTGTGACCAGACTAAATAACCAACTTGGGTTGTTGTGACTTGTGAAAAGTAATCACCACTGTTAGTGCTATCTTGCCACTGTGAGAGTGTGGGCGGTAAGGGATGGGGTTTTGGGATGGGTGAGGTGGAAAGAGAGATTACTGAGTCTGAATATACATCTTTTGATATTATTGTAAACCCATAACTCGAATGAAGATTAATACAAACGATAAACAGCCCTGTGCCAATAAATAAGGCAAGAGCTGTAATTAACCGTTGTGAGATTAAATTTATTAGGATGTTAAGTATTTGGTGTTGGGTTTTTTTCCCCATTGACCTATCCTTATTTAGGCAGCCAACCAGCACTTAAAACCACTGTTAAACCGAGGAAAATTACTGTTAATGCCCAAGTAATTCGATTTAAGGTGTTTTCTGCACTTTTGGTACTGCTAAATAGCTGGGCTTGTCCACCAATGGCTCCAATACCATCACCTTTGGGGCTATGTAGTAAAACTAAGATAATCAAACCAGTGGCGGAAAATGCCCAAATGCCTTGCACGATATTAGTAGCTGTCATGGTAGGAATCTCATTTATAACAATTTTTCAAAAAACAGAATTCAGAATTCAGAATTCAGGAGTCAGAAGTTCACTAAAAACTCCTAACTCCTAACTCAGCACGGGCTGAACGCCCCGCTACCGCTAACAGCACTCAGAACTGTTTTACAGTCCTACTTGCACAGGGGTGCGAGTGCGTTGCAGTTCATAATCTGCTGTTTTCAGCAGCGATCGCCCTGTCATCTCTGGTGGTTGAGGCAGCTGTAAAATCTCTAGAATTGTGGGGGCAATGTCGGATAGCTTACCATCGCTTCGCAGTTCGACATTTGTACCATATCCAGGGATTTTGACTTTCTCACCTTCTACCAATATAAAGGGGACTGGGTTAGTGGTGTGGGCTGTCCAGGGATTACCCCCATCATCTAGCATATACTCAGCGTTGCCATGATCGGCAGTAATAATTGTTGTCCCACCGGCTTTGATAACGCTCTCTAGTAAGCGACCTAAACAGCGATCAACTGTTTCAATTGCTGTAATGGTAGCGTCGATTTGACCAGTATGCCCTACCATGTCTGGATTGGCATAGTTAATTACAACTAGAGAATACGTACCCTTTTGAATCGCAGCGATCGCAACATCTGTAACTGCTGCTGCTGACATCGCTGGGGCATGATCGTAAGTCGCTACCATCGGGCTGCTTACCAGTTCCCGATCTTCTCCAGCAAAAGGTTCCTCCAGACCCCCATTAAAGAAATAGGTGACGTGGGCATATTTTTCGGTTTCGGCGGTGCGAAACTGATTCAGACCATGATTAGCTATGACTTCTCCCAGAATGTTACTGAGATTCTGCGGTTCAAAGGCTACAGCTACAGGTAAGTCTGAATCATACTGTGTAAAAGTGACAAAAGACAGTGGTGTAATTTGCTGTCTTTCAAAACCGTTAAAAGTGGGACTGACCAAAGCTTGAGTCAGTTGTCTGGAGCGATCGGGGCGGAAGTTGAAAAATATCACCCCATCCCCTGGTTCTATTGCGCCGGGTGCAATTCGGATGGGGTTGATAAATTCATCTTTTACCCCTTCGGCGTAAGATGCTTGCAAGATTTCCACAGCCGTGCGATTATCACCTGTACCATCTTGGGTCATCACGTCGTAGGCGCGTTTGACCCGATCCCATCGGTGATCGCGATCCATCGCGTAGTAGCGACCGCTGAGGGTGACTATGCGTCCAATTCCTGTACGGTCTAAATAATCTTGCAGAAGTGTGATTGCTTTTACCCCTTCTGTTGGGGCGGTGTCACGACCATCGGTGATGGCGTGGATACAAACTTCTGGAATTTGCTGGTTTTTGGCTAAGTCAAGTAGTCCGAATAGATGGGTGATATGCGAATGTACCCCTCCCTCAGAACAAAGCCCGACTAGATGTAGCTTGCTATTCCAAGAACGAACTTCCTGGCAAATTTTGACAAGTGCTGGGTTTAATGCAATAGAACCGTCTTCGACCGCATCAGAGATGCGTACCAGTTCTTGCGGTACAACTCGCCCAGCACCAATGTTCAAATGACCAACTTCCGAGTTGCCCATTTGACCCTCTGGCAACCCTACGGCTTTTCCTGATGTGCGGATGAGAGTGTGCGGGTAAGCTGTCCATAAACTGTCCACAATGGGAGTTTTAGCAGCAACAATAGCGTTTCCTCGCTTTTCTTCGCAGTAGCCCCATCCGTCTAAAATGACTAGCACCACAGGAGCAACAGGTGCTTTGGTCATAGTAAAATTGCCCTTTACTTTTTGTAATACCCGAATGATACCATTGCTAATCCACGTCGCAAGTGAATTTTTGCTTATTAATTTCTTTTATGAAAGACTTACAGTTTTTTGAAATATTTTTTAAACCTTAGCGATTATTCTGTAATTTTGTTGAGCGCTAATAATAAATGATTACTTAGTAGTAGCCTTTTAGCACTACTACTAAGTCCGTATTCAATCACTTATTTCTTTTTGGTAGAAGCTTTTCCAGCTTTTTTAGCAGCTTTTTCGGCAGCGATCGCAGCTAATTTTGCTTGTTCTTTTTCTTCGGCAATTTTCTGGAGATAGTAATGATAGTCTCCTAAGTAAACGCGGAATTCACCATCACGAATTTCGACGATTTTGTTAGCTACTTGAGAAATAAAGTAGCGATCGTGGGAAACTACAATTGCCGTACCATCATAGTTTTTCAGCGCTTCTTCCAGCATTTCCTTCGCTGGAATATCTAGGTGGTTTGTCGGCTCATCTAAAATTAATAAGTTCGCGGGACGTAAGAGCATTTTTGCCAAGGCCAAACGAGCTTTTTCTCCTCCACTTAATGCCCCGACTGCCTTAAATACAGTATCACCAGTAAATAAGAAGCGTCCCAAAAGCGTGCGGACTTCTTGATTATCCCAGTCTGGAACTTCATCATGGATAGTTTCCATGACAGTTTTCTTCAAGTCTAAAGCTTCAGCTTGATTTTGCTCAAAGTAACCGGGAATAACGTTATGATCCCCTAATTGAACGCTACCTTCAGTTGGTGGTTCCATACCCATAATTACGCGCAGAAGGGTAGATTTTCCAGCACCGTTGGGGCCAAGAAAAGCAATGCGATCGCCTCTTTCAATTAGGAGATTTGCTGCCAAAAACAGGATTTTATCACCATAAAGATGAGTTAAATCTTTAATGTCTACTACCTCGCGTCCACTGCGGGGTGCAGGGGGAAAACGGAAGTGTAGAGTTCTTACCCCAGCAATGGGTGCTTCAATGCGCTCAATTTTATCGAGTTGCTTTTCCCGGCTTTTTGCCTGGGTACTGCGGGTAGCACTGGCGCGGAATCTATCAACAAAGGTTTGCTGTTTCTCTAATTCTTTTTGCTGACGTTCGTAAGCACTAAGTTGTGCTGATTGACTTTCGGCTTTTTGTTCCAAATATGCTGAGTAGTTACCAAGGTAGGTACTGGAAACGCCACGTTCAGTTTCCACAATTTGGGTACAGAGGCGGTCAAGGAACTCCCGGTCATGGGAGACTATTACCATCGGTGTAACCAGCCCTCTGAGGTAATTTTCCAACCACTCAATGGTTTCTAAATCTAAGTGGTTAGTCGGTTCATCCAGCAGCAACAAGTCAGGTTTTTGCAGCAGGATTTTACCTAAACTCATCCGCATTTGCCAACCACCACTGAAGGCACTGACGAGGCGATCGCCATCTTCTAGCCCAAACCCCATCTCTGGTAAAATTTTCCCGATGCGTGCATCTAAGTTGTAGCCATCCAAGGCTTCAAATTTGCGCTGCAAGCGATCCAACTTGTCGATCAGTCGATCCAGTTCCTCTGGGTTAGCCGTTTCCATCTCTTGTGGGATGTGCGCCAGAGATAACTGTACTTCGTTGGCTTCTTTGAAGACAGTCCAAAATTCTTCTCTAACGGTGCGGGTGGGGTCTACTTCAAACTCTTGGTTGAGGTAGGCTATATGTAAGCTATTAGGACGGATAATTTCGCCTGCGGTGGGTTCAATTTCCCCAGAGATGATTTTGAGTTGGGTAGATTTTCCAGCACCGTTGACACCGACTAAGCCAATGCGATCGCCTGGTTTAACTTCCCAGTTGATATCTTTGAGAACTTCGCCTGTGGGATAAATTTTACTTATATGTTCTAGTCGCAGCATTAAGTTTCTCTCAGGTAGGGAGTGGGTGGTTGAGGACGAAGTACTAACACCGCCTCTAATATTAACAAAAATTAACTATAAATTCGTCGTTATCAAGTCTGGAAGCCGCAAACCAAATTTGGCTTGAGCCACGGATAAAATTTACCACATCTATCTCAAGACTGACTTTGTGTTACTTGTCTGACTTCTTCGACACTCAAATCTAGCGCCTGTGCTACTTGTTCTACAGTTAACCCAGCTGCCAACATTGCTGGTACTGCTTTGAGTTTACCTTGAACCTTACCTTGCTCAACACCTTCCTGAAAGGCTTCCTGATAAAATCTGGTTTGCTTTAACTCGCTTAATCCAAACATTTCCTCCATCTCCTCCCTACTCATTGTGGGAAACTTATAAGCCAAAATAGTCTCGATAAATTGTACTAATTGCTGCTGTTTTAGTGGTGAGTTTATCTCTGACTTAGTTCTGTCTATCAACTCTCTTGCTTGGACAATTGCGATATCGTCGGCTGCAATTACTAATTTAGCAGTTGCAATGCCAATTGGAAGCGATGCGGCTTCACCTAATTCATCCAAATAAATGCGTCTGACGCGCCCACTTGTGAAAAACTCACGGTAATGTTTGATATTGCCTGTATCTACATTCCTGTTTGGGTATAAAACCACAGCACCCTAGTCATTTGATGGTTGATTTTGACGGAGGTATAAACATATTTCTGCAATTAGCCGGGAATAAATTTCCCCATCAGCTTGAAATTGCACTTCTACAAAGTAAATCTGGTTCTCGCTTCCTTGTGTAGGTAGAAACACACCATCTATTCTGAAGGCTGTTTGTTTGATTTCAACTGATGAAAATTGATAAACGCTAGCTGATTCTGGAGGATTACCAATAAGTTCAAAAAAGATATCAGGGAATTCTTGAAACAGCCGATAAAAGATGATGTCTGTTTTCACAATTTTATATTATTTGAAAATTTTGATTTGCTGTTTATGTGTTGCTTGATTCTTCACAACCATCTCGCACTTTTAGCAATTGCTCTTTTGCCATCCCTAATATACGTGAAAGGGGCGCTAGTAAACTATCATCAAATGCTTGTCCAGCATAAATATTATTCAGTTCGGTAGGGGATAATTTAAAGGTATCGCAGAATTTAGCAAACTCCTGGTTACTCAAGTCAAGCTCTTTTTGCCTATCCTGAAGTAAAACTGCGATCGCTCTAGTTCCATGCTTCGGACGTTCACTAGTTTTCACATATTTTTCCATTAAATAATTGACTTTTCTGGTATCGCCACCGATTTTTTTAATTAAATCAGTACAAGCCATTTTTAGCGCTTTCTTTAAAAGTTCTTCTTCATTTAAAATTTTAATAACTTCACTGGCATATTCTGGTTTAAAAAATCCCACCAAATTACCTTGATGATAAACTGGTATATAAGGATTATTCGTTTCAAGTTGCCAATCTAAAGGCTCATTGCGTAGCGACATAGCTGCACCCCTAAATATTTCAAGATTGCACCATTTTAAAACCATTTATTCCTTAACTGCCAGTAAAATCCCTTAGCCCTGGTAATTAGAAATCGCAGCTATACAGACAAGACCCACGGAGGTGGGTTTCAACTTGCTGGAGTCCATGCAGATGGATTTAGTTTGTGCAGTCGTTATGTATTTCTACCAGAACCTCTAACTCAGCCAAAATTAGCGCCAAGTGCCTAAAGGCTTTCCATGCGAGTAGTGGGTGGTATTATGAGGCTTTTTTTAGATATTCAACCATAATCGGCATACTGTAAATATCAAGTAAGTAAGCATCGAAACAGCGTAAATAGTATGTTAACGATAACGTGGCAAGAAGAATTACATCGTAACCGTTAAGGGGGGTAGTAGAGTGCTCGTCAAAAAAGCCACCCCAATCTGATAAATTAAGTGATGTGGAACAGAAGCGCCTGAATCATTTAGAGCAGATATTCCCTGATGATTGGGGAAAACTCTAACCAGTGTCAAGAAACTGGGTGAAATGCAAGAAGTGTTTGGAATGTCAATATCATTGGGAACTTTAAAAAGACTGAGGCTTGAAGTGAGCAAGGCTCGCTTGTTGCTGTGTGTATTTAGTATAGGTAAATAGGGGGAATCCACTTTTGGAAGAAACATAATTATCTGGTGCCGAAAGACATACTACTATATGGTTGGTCTAAAAAGTCGATCTGCCAACAGTGTATACTCTCGGTAAATATAATACTATATTGCTTTTATACGTAATATTGAACAAGGAAAAACGACAGCTATTTGCAATATTTTTAAATTTTTAAATTAACATTAAAAAATAACACCTGATGAAAAAGATATCAACGATCAATGGGCTTAGAGGAATATCATGTTTGTGGGTAATAATTTCGCATTGTGGCATTTGGGGTGGGTATAAAGGGTATAATCCCAATCCAAAAGTGGCAGTAGATATATTTATGATGATCTCTGGTTTTCTTATGATGTACACTACGGAAATTGTTCACAATAAACAATCTTTTGAAAACAAAAAAAATTGGATAAGTTTTTACATTAGAAGATTTTTCAGACTATCCCCTGCCTACTACGTTGAGCTGATTGTTGCATTACTTTTAGCAAATTATTTTGTACGATATTATCACGAACTTGGTAGTTTGAATCACAATATATGGTTGGCAAATATCCCAGCAAATTTTAGTATGCAAAATATTATATTACATATTACTTATGTTTTTGGATTACAGCCCAAGAATGCATTCTCAACGATGCTACCAGATTGGAGTCTGGGATTGGAAATGCAATTTTATTTAATTTTTCCACCAATCTTTTTGTTTTTCAAAAAAGCTAATTTGAATAAACTAGTAATCTTTTTGATTGCAACAATATTTATAAGTATTCTATCAAAAAAATATATTATTCCTTATTTTACAGAACCTTCATTAATTTTTTATCAATTACCCCTATTTTTAATTGGTATTTTTATTTATTGTGGCACATGTGATATGAGTAATAGAAAAAGAATTATTTCTCTTATATTAGCCTTATTGCTATGTTTATATAGCATTTTAATAAAAGATCATCGAGATGATTTTTATTTGTTAATTGCTGCAATATTATTGGCAATTTCATTCTCTAATAGTGTTTGTAGTCAAAAATTAAATAACTTTTTTGATAATAATTTTTTTACTATTTTATCAGACTTATCATATTCAGCATATTTATTTCATGGATTTTTCTTGTCAATTCTAGGCGCATATATAGAACGTAATTTATACCCATTAGGATACACATCAAACCAATGTGTAATGATGATAATAATTGCAGTTATCCCTTTAACATATGTAACTTCATATTTCTCATACAAGTATATAGAGTTACCTGGTATAGCTTTGGGAAAAGCTTTAATTAAAAAGTTTTAGTTAACATTAATTAGGGATAAATATTTGCGGTAGCAATGCGATTTTGTTACATAATAAAAATGGCAGGAACTATCCTTCCCAGTCTTGACGAGTATCGCACAGAAAATTGTATGCAATCGCATCATCAGATAAATAGGGGCAATGCTCTGGAAAAGTTCGTAATGGTAAGTTGGTTTCTCTGAGGCAAAAATTAACACCCGCTTCAAAACCATCTAGCAAGACTTCTTCTATCAACTAGCTTTCGCTTCATCCCCGGATGCTTCAGCCACAGCAGCCAATCTATCTGCCGCAGCTTGGACGATTTGAGCCACTTGGGCCAAAGGCATGTGCTGGATTTGTCTAAGAATCAGGCTCAAATCTGAGGTTTCTGGAATTGGCTTGCCATCTATGCAGCTGATTAACTCTTCCATTGTGTAGCCTGCTTTCGATGCGATTCGAGCCAAATTTTCTGTATCTGGAACCTTCACACCTTTTTCCCACATCTGAACAGCAGTAGCAGATACCCCCAAAAGCTTACCAAATGCTCGCTGACTCATTGAACCGCGAGCTAGTTTAATGATTTCAATCAGTTTTTGTTTGCTTTCGATCTTCACTGCTTATATAGCTAGCCAACTTTATTTACAAGTCTACTTTCAATATTACAAGTTTACTTTTATATTGACAGCCTTGTGTTTTAGTACTAAACTATATCTCTGGTTGTAAATCGGCAACTATAGGCATCAAGCTAGTAGAATAACCCATCTATCTTTAATCAACCCAAAAAACTTAGTTTGCTACGGCGGTTGTGCTAGTAGCTAGACTTTGCTGCGAGAAATAATATCGAAGGTGCATCATGTTTCGCAAGCCACGCAAAATTAATCAATATCGCCGCAAAGGTAAAAACCTTATAGCCACTAATAAAATTAAACCAGAACAGTGGAACATTTCTGACACAGAAACCAAAGAAGCTTTAAAAGTTAAAGGCTATGATGTTAAGCAAATCAAAAAAATCCACCTTCTGAAGCATCAAGTGTGTATTTCCTACTGGGATGCAAAAGGCAATATATGCAGCAGCTTTTTTAGCTACCGGATTTTTGCACGTTGGCAAGAAGAAGTGGAAAAGCTAATTTATACTTGTGAAACCCTAAAGGAATGGGCGAAGTTAAATTACGTTATGAAGTACGAATTTGCCTATTATCATTATCCCAGTGAAATAGAAGATATACTCCACGCGATATTAGAAAACCACCTGTCTGTGTTAAAAGCAACAGTACAACAAGTGGTTTTACAGGATATTTAACAGCAGAAATTAGTTAGCGGCAGAAGTCGCTAACTCCGCCAGACGTTCTTGTTGGTCTAGAGATATACAAGATTGGATAAGCGTTTCTAAATCACCATCCAAAACAGGGGTAAGGGAATAATTCTGACCTAACCGATGATCGGTAGCGCGGTTATCTTTATAATTATAGGTGCGAATTTTTTCCGATCGCGATCCAGTACCAACCTGCGATCGCCGCATGGAAGTAACAGCTGCTTGTTGTTCGCCTAACTTAATGTCATACAACTTCGCCCGCAGAATTTGCATCGCCCGTTCTTTGTTTTGCAACTGGCTGCGTTCTTCTGTACAGAAAATGCGTATTCCCGTTGGTTTGTGCATCAAGTCAACGGCTGTTTCCACCTTGTTGACGTTTTGTCCACCAGCACCACCAGAACGGGCTGTAGTCATTTCAATATCTTTCGGATCAATGTGAATTTCCACATCATCCACCTCTGGCATAATCGCCACGGTAGCTGTGGAAGTATGAACCCGTCCCCCAGATTCAGTTGCCGGCACGCGCTGCACACGATGCACCCCAGCTTCAAACTTTAGCTGGCTGTAAACATCATTACCTTTAATTTCGAGAATGACCTCTTTCCAGCCACCCATTTCTCCACGAGATTCGCTCACTAGAGAAACTTTCCAACCTTGAGTCTGGGCATAGCGGGTGTACATCTGCATCAAATCACCAGCCCAAATGCTTGCTTCATCGCCACCAGTACCAGCGCGAATTTCCAACATGATATTCTTTTCATCATTGGGGTCGCGTGGTAGCAGTAAGACTTTCAAGCGAGACTCTAAATGTTCTATTTTTTCTTCAAGTTCTTTTACTTCCAGTGATGCCATTTCTTGCAACTCTGGGTCACTTGCAGATTCTTTGTAAACCTGACGCGCTCCGGTCAAGTCTTCTTGGGCTGTTTTCCAAATTTCATAAGTATCAACAACCTCTTCCAAAGAAGAACGAGACTTAGCAATTTCTTGATATTCATCAGGATTGCTAGCGGTATCGGGGTCGCCAAGACGACGTGTTAATTCATTAAAAGTTTGTTCAACGGATTTTAGTTTGTCCAGTAAGTATGATTCAGCCATGACGAGTGCGATCGCTCCTTAAAAAATAACAAATTGGCTCGAGCATATAAATGAAAATCGACCCAGCTGATGCAGGGCCGTCGTTAACAGCAGAGCCAACTCGCTACTTTTTGTCTTGTTCGTCGCCAGATGTTTGAGTGCTGCTCATACCGTACTTGCGGAGGAAGCGCTCTACTCGACCTTCAGTGTCAATAATCTTCTGAGTGCCGGTGTAAAATGGGTGATTTCCAGACCAAACATCTACATGCAATTCTGGCTTCGTAGAGCCAATGGTCATAACAACTTGACCGTTGCAGTAAACTTTAGCGTCTGGATACCACTTGGGGTGAATATCAGCTTTAGCCATTGTTCTTTTTGTGATGAATCTATATAAATTATAACTTTCAGCGTTCAATTGCAGCTACAGAGTGGGGAGTGGGGAGATGCCCCATACCCACTTGCCCAATTTCTAACGCTTAGAGTACTGAGGTGCTTTCCGGGCTTTATGTAAACCATATTTCTTCCGCTCTTTTGCTCTCGGATCGCGAGTCAAATAACCTTCGGTTTTCAAAGGTGGGCGGTTGTCTGGGTCTAGTTGGCATAAAGCACGAGCAACTCCCAAACGAACAGAATCAGCCTGTCCGGTCAAGCCGCCGCCTTCTGCTTTCACCAAAATGTCATATTCGTTTTCTAGTCCCAGAGTTTCCAGGGGTGCTTTGATCACTCCCAGGTAGTTGGGGTTAAATTGGAAATACAAGTTTCCATCTTTACCATTCACAGTCAATTGACCAGTGCCTGGAACCAAGCGTACCCGTGCTACTGCGTTCTTACGACGGCCAGTACCCCAGTATACGGCGCGACCGCTATTGGCATCTGCTACTACCATTAATTTTCTTCTCCAGGAATTGTATTAACTTTTAGTTCTTTAGGTTTTTGAGCATCATGGGGATGCGTAGGCCCAGCGTAAACTTTCAGCTTGGTGAACAACTGCTTACCCAGGCTATTTTTAGGTAGCATACCTTTAACAGCTTGTTCTAAAATCCGCTCTGGTATGCGGTCTTGCAGTTTAGCAAAAGTTTCGGTTTTCATGCCACCGGGACGACCAGAATGGCGGCGGTAAAGCTTTTGAGTGCGCTTTTTGCCTGTAACTGCTACTTTCTCGGCATTAATGACGATTACGAAGTCACCTGTATCTAGATGAGGTGTATATTCGGGTTTCTTTTTGCCTCTCAATACCTGGGCGATTTCGCTGGCGAGGCGACCGAGGCGTTTATCGGTGGCATCTACTATGTACCACTCACGCTCAAGGGTTGCTTGAGAAGGAAGGTATGTTTTAACTGTTGTCATTTGTCATTTGTCCTTTGTCATTTTTAATTTGTCATTAGTCATTTGTCTTTTGTCATTTGTAGTTACTAAGAACCAATGACTAATGACTCTTGACTAGTGACGAACTTTGGCAAGGTGTCGTACCAAATCTCTTTTGGAAAGGGAAAATCGGGATAGCCGACTCGCAACAAGCACAAGCCTTGAGGCGGTGCGGCATATTTCACTTCTTCCCGGCGTTCTTCTTTCCAGAGTTCGGTGAAGCTAGAAAGTGTTCGTTGTCCAGAACCTACTTCTACCAGCATCCCTACCAACAGCCGTACCATGCCATACAAAAATCCATCTGCCTGTATTTCAATATGGATAAATGGCCCACTGCGACGACACTCTGCTGCTTGCACCTCTACCCAGGAATGCGATCGCTTTGAGCCTGCACGGTGAAAAGCAGCTAAGTGATGCTTTCCCAAGAGAGGTTTCAAGGCAGCTTGGATTAAAGATTCATCCAGGGGTGCATAATAATAATGCCAACTGAAGGGTCTTACAAACAAGTTAAGCCGATCTTCAGTATATATTGTGTAGCGATACCGTCGATAGGCTGCACTAAAGCGAGCGTGCCAACGGTTATCGACACTAGCTGAAGCCCTGATTAATATATCTGGCGGCAGGTAGCTGTTGAGGATTGTTGCCCACTTGTGAGGCGGAATAAAACCTGTTGCTTCAAAATGGGCTACTTGAGCAGCAGCGTGAACTCCAGAATCGGTTCGCCCAGCACCGTGTAATGTTACATGATGCCCAAGAATAGTAGCGATCGCAATTTCGATCTCTTCTTGGACTGTCCGGTGTTGTTTTTGCCGTTGCCAGCCATGAAAATGAGTGCCCAGGTATTGGATTACCAAGGCTACTCGATGAGTTTGTGTAGGCTGGTGGCTTTCTAACATACAGATTTTGTCCTTTGTCATTTGTCCTTTGTCATTTGTGAATAACCAATGACTAATGACCAATGACCAATGACTTAAACCAATTCAATTATTGCCATTTTTGCATTATCACCCCGACGCGGTACGGTACGCAGGATGCGGGTATAACCGCCCTGGCGATCGCCGTATCGAGTTGGAGCTTGCTCAAATAGAGCGTGAACCAGTTGTTTGTCGAAGATATAGCCAAGGGCTTCCCGACGTGCTGACAAGGAGCCATTTTTGGCTAGGGTAATCATTTTTTCCACTTCACTTCTTAGAACTTTCGCTCTAATTAAAGTGGTGGTGATCTTACCATGACGGATCAGCTCGGTGGCGAGCGATCGCAGTAAAGCACGGCGTTGATCGGCTGGTTTACTGAGTTTTTTGACGCGACAACGGTGACGCATAATTATGCACTATGAATTATGAAGGTTTTTCTTAAGGGTGTTTAGAGCCTCTTTCCATTGGCAGGGTGATGCCCAAGCGTCGCTGCAAAGCTTCCACGACTTCTTCTGCTGATTTCTGCCCAAAGTTCTTAATTTCTAAGAGGTCTTCTTGGGTATAATCCAACAAATCTGCCACAGAGTTAACTTGTGCCCGTTTGAGACAGTTATATGCCCGCACGGAAAGTTGTAACTCTTCGATGGGTATCTGGGCAGTTGGATCGTCTGGAATATCCGAACCTGTGTCTGTTGGTTCTAGGGAGATGTCTTTCAACGGGTTGAATAAATCTACCAAGATCGCAGCAGCAGAAGATAGTGCTTCTTGAGGAGAAATACTGCCATTTGTCCAAACTTCCAACAGTAGTCGGTCTTTTGGAATCAAGCCTTCCCCACGAGATTCTTCAACACTATAGTTGACTTTTCGCACCGGCATAAATATTGAGTCGATTTGGAGAAAATCCAACGATGTGGCTTCCTCACGTCCTCGCTCTACAGTGCGATAGCCTTTGCCTTTCTCGATCCGAAATTCCATTTCCAGCTTTCCACCTTCAGCGATGGTGGCTACATACTGGGTCTGATCGATGACTTCTACTTCACTAGGTAAATCAAAATGTGCCGCAGTAATTGTTGCTGGGCCGCTAACGAGTAATCTACCAATCTGAGGCTGTGAGGAATAGTTTTTGAGGATAACTTCCTTCATTTTCATGAGGATTTCCAGTACATCTTCCCGCACGCCCGGAACTGTGGCAAACTCGTGTGAAACGCCTGCAATCCGCACTGCTGTAACTGCTGTACCTTCTAGGTTAGACAGTAAAACCCGCCGTAGTGCGTTGCCAACCGTTGTTCCTTGACCGCGTTCTAGAGGTTCCAGAACAAATTTACTGTAATGGTTCCGACTTTCTTCAGTATTCGACTCTACACATTCAATCTGAAACTGCGCCACGGATGAGCCTCCCTTTTTCTAAGGTGCTGCTAGCAGACAAATCAATTGCCTCCCGAATTGACTTTATGTCCTGTAGGTTATAGGTCTATCAAACTACTAGTATGAAATTACGGTATAGTTTGACGCTCCTATTGAGCTTTCAGGCGCTAATAATATTTTGGGTTCCCAAAGTTTAACAGCTTTCCCTACAGGAAAATCTGATTCGCTTTTGGTGGCCCAAGTTTTCACCCAATGACAGTTTGCACGTTATCCGCCCAAGCGGTCATTGTAAGTAACTTTACTTTCTTTGGTTGTAGCTTCTCGTCCTCAATGCCCAAGTCTTGGTATTTAAACTCGACGGCGTTTGGGTGGACGGCAGCCATTGTGAGGAATGGGGGTAATATCCCGAATGAGTGTAATTTCCAGTCCTGCTCCTTGAAGTGCGCGGATAGCGGTTTCTCTACCTGCTCCTGGTCCACTTACCATTACCTCAATTTGGCGCATTCCTTGATCTATAGCTCTACGGGCCGCACTTTCAGCAGCAGTTTGCGCTGCAAAGGGAGTTCCCTTTTTTGCTCCCTTAAAACCGCTAGAACCAGCGCTGGCCCAGGAGATGACATCTCCATTTTGATCGGTAATGGTGACAATGCTATTGTTGAAAGTAGACTGGATGTAGGCCATCCCACTTGGTACGTTCCGTTTCTGCTTCTTGCTCCCGGATTTTTTAGTTGGTTGTCTCGCCATACTTGTTTAGTTGATTTAAGGTAAAACTTGCTCTGATTAGCAAGCGTTGCAAATTTATTTCCCTGGAGCCTTCTTCTTCCCAGCCACTGTCTGCCTTCTGCCTCGACGGGTTCTGGCATTGGTGCGAGTTCTTTGTCCTCTGACTGGTAAGCCCATGCGATGACGGCGACCTCTGTAAGTACCAATGTCAACTAAGCGCTTGATGTTCAAAGACTCCAAACGCCGCAAGTCGCCTTCAACTTGATAGTTGCTTTCTATTTCGCCTCGCAGGGCTGTAACATCGGCATCACTTAAGTCCTTAACGCGGGTGTCTGGATTCACACCAGTAGCCGCTATAATTTCTTGAGCGCGTGATAAACCAATTCCGTAGATATAAGTTAGACCGATTTCAACGCGCTTATCGCGTGGAAGGTCTACTCCGGCAATCCGTGCCACAATGAACTCTCCCTATTGTTTTCGCAATTACTGTTGGTTGGAAAAACGTGATCAATCGCGTTTTTTCGTTGTTAATGATGATACGCGTCCTGCAACTCACTCTGTTTGTCAGAGCGTTATCCTTGACGTTGCTTGTGCTTGGGGTTCACGCAGATCACCATGACGCGACCACGACGTTTGATCACGCTACACTTTTCACAAATTTTCTTGACTGAGGCTCTAACTTTCATGCCTTTTATTTTTTGACTCCAAATATTAAATTATAGCATTTTTAGAGAAAACAATCCATTAATTTGACTAGCAAACAGTCAAAAGGATGATTTTATGGTAAAATTCTCTACATATAGTTACTTCTTTCGTAGTCGATAGGTAATTCTGCCTTTGGTCAAGTCATAAGGAGTTAACTCTACCTTGACGCGATCGCCGGGCAAAATCTTGATATAGTTGCGGCGAATCTTGCCGGAAATGTGAGCTAGCACGTTAAAGCCATTGTCCAAGTCAACGCGAAACATCGCATTGGGCAAGGACTCTGTAACCGTGCCTTCCATTTCAATCAAATCTTGCTTAGACAATTTGTTTTTTCCTCAACTCAACAATTTCGTGTTCAGTTGCAGCACTTCATCTGCAAGAGAACACATTTTAAGAAATATATCAACAGTTTATTAATATATCTTAGCTAAAATTGATCTGTTTCTTGGGAGGGCATGGGACATTGGGAATTGGGGGAAGAATTACTGTAGCTCCTCCCCTACTCCCTGATCCTCAAGCGATTACCTTTTGCAGTTCACTAGTGACTTCTTCTTGGGACTGATTGCCATTGACTGTTAAAAGTTTTTGGCGATCGCGATAATAATCAATTAAAGGTGCAGTTTCAGCGCGGTACACTTCTAACCGACGACGAATTACCTCTTCGGTATCATCTTTTCGCCCTCTAGCTAGCAAACGTTTTACCACAACATCATCTGGTGCATCTAGATTAATTACCCTTTCGCCACTCTGATGTATTGTTACCAGCAATTCTTCTAGAAAAGCTGCTTGCGTCACTTTACGGGGAAAACCATCAAGAATCCAACCATTTTCTGCATCTGGTTGGTTGAGGCGCTCCTGTACCAAGTCCTGCACTAGCTGGTCGGGGACTAACTCGCCGCTATTTACATAGTTTTGAGCTTTGATTCCCAAATGAGTTTGCTCTTTCATAGCTTGTCTTAATATTTCCCCAGTAGAAATATGGGGAATATTCAAGTGTTCCGCCAATAATTGAGCTTGTGTTCCCTTACCAGCTCCAGGTGGCCCCAAGAAGATTAGTCGCGTCACTATTGTTTCACCATTCCTTCATAGCGCTGAGAGATTACGTATGTTTGGATTTGTCTTGCCGTATCAATCGCTACGCCCACTAGAATTAACAGAGAGGTAGCACCTAGCCCCTTAAATGTGGGTACTCCTAAAGCACTTTCGACACCGGTTGGGATAATAGCAACCAAGCCTAAAAAGATAGCACCCAAAAAGGTGAGTCGGTTTGAAACGCGCTCGATATACTCACTAGTCGCTTTACCGGGACGAATGCCAGGAATACTAGAACCCATTTTCTTCAAATTCTGCGCTACATCTACCGGGTTGAGAATCAACGAAGAATAGAAGTAGCTGAAGAAAATAATGGAAATCATGTAAACCAAGGCATAGACCCAAGAGCCAGAACCGCTTGGACTCAAATAAGTGTTAATTATATTTGCCAACTCAGCATTCTTGGCGAAATTTGCAATTAGCAATGGCAAACTGAGGATAGCTGCGGCAAAGATAATTGGCATTACGCCACCTTGATTTAGCCGCAAGGGTAAAAAGCTCCGTTGCTCTGCCAAAACTCTACGACCTACTTGGCGACGAGCCGAAATAATCGGGATGCGGCGCATTCCTTCTTGGACAACCACAATACCAACAATGGTTGCTAAGAAAACTAAGATTAGTACGATGACGCGACCCACTGTTTCCCGACCGCCGACTTGCACCAAATCGATAGTATCACCTAAAGCTTTTGGTAATGAGGCGACAATGTTGACAAAAATCAACAATGATGCTCCATTGCCAATTCCCCGCTCTGTAATGAGTTCTGATGCCCACATGACGAACATAGAACCAGCAGTCAGAGCGATCGCAGTTTCAGCTACAAAGATTGGCCCTGGATTTAAGGCAAATTGCTGGAGGAATAATGCTGAAAAAGCTGTACTTTGGAGAATTGCCCAACATACAGTGACATAGCGGGTAATTTGCGAGATTTTCCGCCGACCCGCTTCGCCTTCATTTTTCTGTAAATTTTCTAAAGATGGAATCGCCGCGGTGAGCAATTGGATGATAATGGACGCATTAATAAAGGGTAAAATCCCTAGAGCAAAAACGCCCAAAGTCGAAAGTCCTCGCCCGGAGAATATATCCAATAAACCGAATATGGAATTATTGCCCGATATAGCTTCGGCAAATCTGGGTCTATCAATCCCTGGTACGGGTAAGAAGATACCCAGGCGAACCAAAATTAAAACACCGACAGTAACAAGCAGCCTACCTCTAAGCCCGGCTGCTTGTGCCATCTGCATAAAAGTTTCTTGAGCCGTTGGGGCTTTATCTCGACTGATCATAGAGTGCTACCTTTATAGTGAACCAGGCGCTGACAGCGAGTTGGCTTACATTTAAGTGCGCTGTTCCGGCTCACTCATAAGACTTCACAACTCCCACCAGCTGCCTCAATTTTGCTACGAGCTGTACCTGTGAAAGCTGCCGCTTGTACCTTGAGCGGAGTGCTCAATTCGCCGTTACCCAAAATTTTCAATGGCCCTTTGACAGCTGTCAGGATACCTGCTGCTTTCAAGGAGGCTAAAGTTACTTCCGTATTAGCGGGAAGGGAGGCTAGCTTCTCTACATTAATCGTAGTGTAAATCTTCTGATTAACAATCGGAAAGCCCTTCAGTTTCGGTAAGCGGCGGTACAATGGCTGTTGACCACCTTCAAAACCGGGTCGAGTACCGCTACCAGAACGAGACTTTTGACCCCGCATACCTAGACCAGCACTAGCGCCTTGACCAGCAGAAATACCTCTGGCTACACGCTTCTTGCGTTTCTTTGAGCCTTTTTGCGGCTTAACATCATGGAGTCTCATAAGTTACCAAGTTGTCATTTTTCGTTTCTCATTTGTCATTTGCCATTATGTAGGTTGTCATTTGTTCTGAACAAAGGACTACTGACTAAGGACAAATGACTAGTTAGATGTAGAGATTTTGAATAGGAATACCGCGATCTTCGGCGACTTCAGAAAGAGTCCGCAATGTAGATAAGGCATTGACTGCTGCTCTAGCATTATTGAGCGGATTGTTGGAACCAAGTTGCTTGGCTAAGACGTTACGAACTCCTGCCAATTCCAACACAGTCCGCACAGCACCACCAGCAATTACCCCAGTACCAGGTGCGGCTGGACGCATAATCACTTTTGCACCGCCACCTACACCATCAATGGGATGGGGGATAGAGTTAGATTTGGTGATGGGGATATCAATGAGATGTTTTTTGCCGTCGGCTACGCCTTTTTTGACTGCGCCGATTACATCTGAGGCTTTGCCTACTCCGACACCAACTTGACCGCGTTCGTTACCGACAACAACGATCGCTCGGAAACTGAGTTTTTTACCGCCTTTGACGACCTTGCTCACGCGGCGGATTTGGATAACCCGCTCTTGCCAAGTAGTTTCTTCTTTTTTGGCACGCTTTGTTCTACTTTTACGCTCTGTTGCCATAATTTATGCTCTGGTGAACGTCATTTGTCTTTTGTCATTTGTCATTTGTCCTTTGTCATTTGTCCAATGACTAATGACTAATGACCAATGACTTTAGAAATCTAAACCAGCTTCGCGTGCTGCATCAGCTAGGGCTTTGACACGACCATGATATAAGTTACCACCGCGATCGAAGACTACTTTGGTGATGCCTTTTTCTAGCGATCGCACTGCGATCAACTTACCAACTTGCACCGATGCGTCGCGGTTTGCACCTGACGCTAAACTAGATTTCAACTCTGGTTCTAAAGTCGATGCTGCCACTATGGTTTGATGCTGACTATCATCAATAACCTGGGCATAAATATGCTCATTAGAACGGAATACCGCTAAACGCGGACGTTCTGGGGAGCCAACAACTTTGCCACGAACGCGTCGATGACGACGGTTTTTTGATTCTCTACGAGTAAGTTTCATTTCTACTTCTTACCACCCTTACCAGTCTTACCAGCCTTACGTCTTACCACTTCACCGGCATAGCGAATGCCTTTACCTTTGTAAGGTTCTGGTGGACGAACGGCGCGAATTTTTGCGGCTGTGTTGCCTACGATTTCTTTGTCGTAGCCGCTGACAATCACGTTAGTGGTACCTTCGACTGCAAACTGAATCCCATCTGGTGGTTCAATTTGCACTTGATGGCTGTAACCCATGTTTAAAACTAGGTTACGCCCTTGAAGTTGTGCCCTGTAACCAACACCTTGGATTTCCAAACGGCGTTGAAAACCTTGGGAAACTCCCTCAACCATGTTGGCAACTAAAGTGCGGCTCAAGCCGTGTAGTTGCTTCGATGTCCGAGTTTCATCCCGACGATTTACGTGTAATATTTCTCCCTCTTGAGAGAGTGAGACATTATCTCTGAGAGTGCGAGAAAGTTCTCCTTTCGGGCCTTTCACCACAATATTCGTACCATCGATCGCCACTTCAACTTTGGCGGGAATAGTAATTGGACGTTTACCAATACGAGACATTACTTTTTGTCCTTTGTTATTTGCCCTTTGCCTTTTGTTATTTGTCCTTTGTCCTTTGTCTTTTGTCCTTTGTCTTTCACTAATAACAAATGACTAATGACCAATGACCAATGACTAATGACAAATGACTAATGACCAATGACTACCAAACGTAACAAAGCACTTCGCCACCCAAGTTCTGACGACGCGCTTCGCGGTCAGTCATAATTCCACTGGATGTAGAAATAATGGCAATGCCAATGCCGCCTAGTACTCTTGGTAATTCTTTTCTATTGGAGTAAACACGCAAGCCTGGCTTACTCACTCGCTTTAAGGCGGTGATTAGAGGCTGACGATTTTTACCCTTATATTTCAGGGAAATCACTAGGTTGTGTTTTACCCCTTCTTCTGCTTCTTCGATTTCAGCAATAAAGCCTTCCTCCCGTAGCACTTTGGCAATGCTGCGGGTCATTTTTGTAGCTGGCACTTGTGTAGTCTGATGCCGCGCCAGGTTGGCATTGCGGATGCGCGTCAGCATATCTGCAATTGTGTCGTTAGCCGCCATCGTTCCCTCTATAGATGAACTTACTGATCGCGAAAGGGCATTCCTAATTCTTTAAGTAAGGCGCGGCCCTCTTCGTCGTTTTTTGCTGTGGTGATGATGGAAATATCCATCCCACGCACTTGATCAACGCTGTCGTATTCGACTTCTGGAAAAATTAGCTGTTCTCTTACACCCAGAGTATAGTTACCCCGTCCGTCAAAGCTTTTAGGGCTAACGCCACGAAAATCTCGAATTCTGGGCAGTGATAGGCTAACCAGCCGGTCGAAAAAGGCATACATCCGTTCGGCTCTGAGTGTCACCATGATCCCCACAGGCATCCCTTGACGAATCTTAAAGCCAGCGATCGCCTTTTTCGCCCGCGTCACTACTGGTTTTTGACCTGTAACAAGCGCAATTTCGTTGATGGATGCTTCCAGCGACTTCGCATTTTGAGCTGCTTCACCCAAACCTCGGTTAATAGTAACTTTTACCAACTTCGGTACTTGATGAACGTTGGTATATTGAAACTGATTAATCAGTTTGGGGACGATTGTCTCTTGATATAAGCTTTTGAGTCTTGTTGTCGCCATAGTTTTTTGTCCTGATATCCCTGGGCTTGGTCAGGGAACTTTTATTGTCCTTTGTTATTTGTCCTTTGTCTTTTGTTATTTGTCTTTATAACTAATGACTAATGACCAATGACTAATGACTATTTATCCAGAATCTCGCCAGTTTTTTTAAGTTTTCTGACTTTCTTGCCTTCTGAGGTAAAGGTATAACAAACACGACTAGCAACGTTCTGCTTAGTGGAATAAAGCATCACGTTGGAGCTATGAATTGGGAATTCTTGGGTGACAATCCGCCCTGATTCCCCTTCTTGCTGGGGTTTGACGTGCTTGGTTTTAATGTTGACACCTTTGACGATGACTTTACTCAGTTGGGGAAGTGCCTGGATAATTTCACCAATTTTTCCTTTGTCTTTACCAGCAATCACTTGTACGGTGTCGCCAGTTTTGACGTGCATTTTGTGGAATACTTTGGGCGTACCCTGTTTGGTTGCCATTAAAGCACCTCCGGAGCCAGAGAAACAATTTTGGTAAAGTTTTTATCGCGTAGTTCCCGTGCAACTGGGCCAAAAACCCGTGTGCCTCTAGGATTGCCGTCTTTGTTGATGATTACAGCAGCATTATCATCAAAGCGAATACTCATGCCACTGTCACGAGATACAGCTTTACGAGTGCGGACAATTACTGCTTCCACAACATCAGACTTTTTAACAGCCATGTTAGGTGTAGCATCTTTGACAACGGCGATAATTTTATCACCGATAAAACCATAACGACGGTTGCCTCCGCCTAAGACGCGGATGCACATTAGTTTGCGGGCACCGCTATTATCTGCGACATTCAGGTAAGTCTGGGGTTGAATCACAATTATTCTCCCTTGTGATGTTGTTAGAAACTAACAACGATGAGGTTTAAGCAGGTTTGATGTTCAGGACTTCTGTGATTTTCCAGCGCTTGGTTTTGCTCAGGGGTCTAGTTTCCTGAATGCGAACGCGATCGCCTACTTTACACTTATTTTCTTCGTCGTGAACTTTATATCGTTGGGTGTTAACCACAATCTTGCCGTACTTGGGGTGAGGAGCGCGGTTTTCTATGGCAACTACCACAGTTTTTTGCATTTTATCGCTCACTACCAAGCCAACTCGTTCTTTAACTGCCATAATCTCCTACTTTTCTTCTTTAGCCGATTGACTTGCTGCCCGTTTGCGTTCTGTTTCTAATGTCAGCAATTGGGCTAGGCGATGTCGAGCCTGTCTGAATTGGTGGGGCTTTTCTAATTGTCTTGTCGCTTTTTGCAAGCGCAACTGAAATAGTTGTCTTTTGATCGCAACAATTTCATCAGAGAGCTTCTCGTCACTTAATTCTCTAGCTTCTGAAATCTTGGGAAGAGGCATAAGCTACTCCTGCTCCTGTGGTTGAAAGCGCACAATAAACTTGGTTTTTATAGGCAGTTTAAATGAAGCCAAACGCATAGCTTCACGGGCGATTTCTTCAGAAACCCCACCGATTTCAAACAAAATTCGTCCTGGCTTGACTACCGCTACCCAAAACTCTGGATTACCTTTACCGGAACCCATCCGGGTTTCAGCAGGACGCATGGTTACAGGTTTATCAGGGAAAATCCGAATCCAGATTTGTCCACCCCGACGAATATAACGAGTCATTGCCCGACGGGAAGCCTCGATTTGCCGGGAGGTGATCCAAGCAGGTTCTTGTGCTTGGAGTGCAAAATCACCGAAGTTGAGGGTGCTACCACGGGTGGCTAGTCCCTCCATCCGTCCGCGCTGTTGTTTGCGGAATTTAGTTCTTCTAGGGCTTAACATGGTTTGTTACTTGTCATTTGTCATTTGTCATCTGCCATTTGTCATCTGCCATTTACTAATGACTAATGACTAATGACTAATGACGATTTATCCTTCATTTGAGCGGTCTTCAAATTGCTGGCGACGACGTTGTTGTTGACGACGACGGGGTTCACGATCGCGATCACGGGGATCACGTTCGCGATCGCGGCTTGCTGGTGGTAGTGGATCTGGTTCCTGTCCAGGAATAATTTCTCCCTTAAACACCCAAACTTTGATGCCCAAAATGCCGTAAACAGTTTTTGCCGTGCAATAAGAGTAGTCAATATCAGCCCGTAAGGTATGTAAAGGTACTCTACCTTCACGAGTCCACTCTGTCCGGGCAATTTCTGCACCGTTGAGGCGGCCACTGACTTGGATTTTAATACCTTGAACACCAGCGCGTTGGGCACGCTGAATTGATTGGCGCACTACCCGCCGAAAGGAAACCCGGCGTTCCAATTGTTGAGCAATGTATTCGGCAATTAGGTAGGCATCAGCATCAACTCGTTGAACTTCAACTACGTTAATGCGAATTTGGCGATTGCTACCCAATAGTCCTTGGAGTCCGGTACGCAAGGATTCTATGCCTTGCCCACCACGTCCTACTACTACACCGGGTCTAGCTGTGCGTACTTCTAAGTCGATTTGGTCGGCTTTGCGCTCAATCCGCACTTCGGAAATTCCGGCGTTGTTTTGAGCAAGTCTACCCAGCTTTTGTTCTATGTATTGACGGAGTTTGTAGTCTTCTTGTAAAAGTTCTGGATAGCGGTCAGGAACAGCAAACCAACGGGATTGATGTTCATGTGTAATACCCAGGCGAAAACCAACTGGATGAATTTTCTGTCCCACGAATGCTTCCTCTAAGATTTCTTACTTTACGTAATTTATTCGTGTAAGCGTGCTTATTTTTCTGGTGCGGCTCCAACGGCCACAGTAATATGACACGTCGGTTTGCGAATTTGGTAAGCTCGACCTTGCGCTCTTGGTTGGAACCGCTTCAACGGCGGCCCTTGATCGGCGTAAGCCTGAGTAATCACTAGTTGAGTCCGATCTAACCCAGCATTGTGTTCAGCATTAGCAGCAGCGCTTCTGAGAACCTTCAATATGGGTTCAGTGGCGCGATAGGGCATGAATTCTAGGATGATTAACGCTTCTCGGTATGATCGCCCCCGGATTTGATCGAGTACCCGACGCACTTTGTAGGCCGAGATGCGGATAAAACGAGCGATCGCTTTTACTTCAGTAGTATTAGTAGCCATAATTTTCTCCAATTTTGTCATTTGTCATTTGTCACTTGTCACTTGTCTTTAGCTAATGACTAATGACTAATAACTAATGACTACCTACCCGCTTTTTTGTCGCTTTTTCCATGACCCCTGTAGGTGCGTGTCGGGGCAAATTCACCCAACTTGTGTCCTACCATCTGTTCATTTACAAAAACTGGAACGTGTTGTCGTCCGTTGTGAACAGCTATGGTATGACCTACCATTAGAGGCAAAATTGTTGAAGCTCTTGACCAAGTTTTAATAACTTCTTTTCTGTTGTTGTCGTTGAGCTTTTCAATTTTCTTTAAGAGATGATCCGCAACGAAAGGACCTTTTTTTAGAGAACGACCCATAGTTCAATTTTGGATTTAGGATTTAGGAATTAGGATTTAGAATTTCGGATTTTGGATAATTAGGTGTCCAAGCTGGTTTCACAAATTTTCAATGTTCACAAGTAGACCCCAATCTAAAATCCAAAATCTAAAATCTAAAATTCTATGATTCACGACCACCGCGACCGCGTTTAGAAGACTTACGGCGACGACGCACAATGAATTTGCTGCTAAGTTTCTTGCGATTGCGTGTCTTCGCGCCCAATGTGGGTTTACCCCAAGGTGTAACAGGCCCTGATCTACCGATAGGAGCCCTACCCTCACCACCACCATGTGGGTGATCCACTGGGTTCATGACGCTACCTCTAACCTTCGGACGGCGACCTTTCCAGCGATTGCGTCCGGCTTTACCTGCACTCAGGTTTCTCGCATCGGTGTTGCCCACTTGCCCAATGGTGGCGTAGCAATCACGCCGAATTAAGCGGACTTCTCCCGAAGGCAACTTGAGAGTTACATAATCACCTTCTTTTGCCACAACTTGAGCGCTAGCACCAGCTGCACGCACGATTTGACCACCTTTACCAGGAGTCATTTCTACGTTGTGAACACTAGTACCCAAGGGAATCCGCGATAGAGGTAAAGCATTACCATCTTCAAAGGGAGATTCGGGACCAGAAATAATTATTGTTCCAACTTTCAATCCGTTGGGATGCAGGATGTACCGTTTTTCGCCATCTTGGTAATACAAAAGGGCAATTCGGGCATTGCGGTTAGGATCGTATTCAATTGCTGCGACTTTGGCAGGAATATTATGTTTATCCCTTTTAAAATCGATGATCCGGTAAAGTTGTTTGTGTCCGCCACCCCGACGACGACTGGTAATCCGCCCTGTATTATTCCGACCTTTGGCACGATGCTTCGAGGTCGTTAGGGATTTTTCTGGCTCGGTTTTTGTGATTTCCGCAAAGTCAGAAACTGTAACTTGGCGAGTGCTGGGGGTATAAGGGCGATAAGAACGAGTACCCATAATCTATTTTGGATTTTGGATTTTTGATTTACTTAATTTCGGATTTTGAATTTTGGATTTAATGAGTGTTTAACTAATTGCGACCATCTTTGGTATTTATTCAGTAAACTCCTCAATCTAAAATCTAAAATCTAAAATTCCTAGACTTCTGGGAATAGAACTTGTCTAATCTTGTCTTCATCCCCAGGTGCGACTGTAACAATGGCTCGCTTATATTGGGGCTTATAACCGATAAATTTACCAACGCGCCGCTTTTTACGTGGTGGTAAGGTGGTGTTGACTTTTACAACCTTGACCTGAAATAAGTCTTCGATCGCAGCCTTGATTTCTGGCTTGGATGCCTTTGGAATTACTTCAAAGGTGTACTTATTTTGCTCCATCAAGATAGTCGCCTTCTCAGTGACTATTGGGCGACGTACTAAGTCGGCAAGGTCGCGGGGGTCAAAGCTAGGCACTGTAGACCTCCTGAATTTTTTCTAGGGCTGATGCCGTAACTACAATTTTGTCAGCGTGCAGTAAATCAAAAACATTTAACTGGTTGGCTGCAATTAGTTTTAAATTTTCAATGTTGCGGGCTGACAAATAAACATTATCTGTATCCGCAATTTCAGACAAAATTAACAGTGCCTTGCTTTCTGGCACTACTCCCCAACGAGCAAGTGCTGCCACTAAGTCTTTTGTCTTCGGGCGAGATAGCTCGGTGCTAAATTCTTCTACTACGATCAAGTCGTCAATACGACCGACAAATGCTGTCCGCAGTGCTAAACGTCGCTCTTTGCGGTTCAACTTCAGGTCGAAGTCTCTAGGCTTTGGCCCAAAGATCACACCACCACCACGCCACAATGGTGAACGAATAGACCCTGCACGAGCGCGACCAGTACCTTTTTGCCGCCAAGGTTTACGGCCACCGCCTCTAACTTCAGCACGAGTTTTTGTACTGGCATTTCCTTGACGAGCATTAGTCAATTGCCGTACTAAGGCGCGGTGTACGATATGAGACGCTGTTTCTTCTTTGGCAACGCGCAACTCGAAGGTCGTCTCGCCGACCTGTTCTCCTTGCCAATTTTTAACTACGCTTTCAACCATCTTTGTTATTTGTCCTTTGTCTCTTGTCATTTGTCATTGGTCTTTTGCCATTTGTCTTTAGCCAATGACTTTTGACTAATGACTGTTGACTAATGACTTTTGACTATCCCACTACTTTTGCAGGTACAACACTTACTAGAGCGCCTGGTTTACCAGGAATTGCTCCCTTGATTAGCAATAAATTGCGTTCTGCATCAACTCGCACTATGGTCAGCTTACGGATTGTGATGCGTTTACCACCTAAACGTCCTGCCATCCGCTTACCTGGATAGACACGACCTGGTGTTGTACCAGCACCAATAGAACCTGGCGCTCTGTGGTTTTTGGAACCGTGTGACATGGGCCCACGACCAAAGTTGTTGCGCTTCTGGTTTCCTGCAAAACCGCGACCGATGCTTGTGCCGACTACATCGACAATTTGACCCGCACTAAAAATATCTGCTTTAATCTGTTGACCTAAAGCATAATCACTAGAACTATCAGTGTGATATTCATTTAGGTGACGCAATGCTGGGGCAGATGATTTAGCCAAATGACCCAGTAGTGGTCTGTTTAGTGCCTTTGGTTTAACTTCGCCAAAACCAACTTGGATGGCAAAGTAACCGTCGGTTTGTTTCGTTTTAACTTGTGTAACAGTGCATGGCCCTGCTTGAATGACAGTCACAGGAATAGCTACTCCTGCTTCGTCAAATATTTGGGTCATGCCCAGCTTGGTGCCGAGAATACCTACAGACACAGTAACTGGTTCTCCTTTCTACTTGCTGACCTTGGAATTGGACTCTAGAGGACACGCTTTGTACGCATCAGTTTAGGCTGAGTTAGCCTGCGAAATTTGGAATGGTTTCAGTAAACCAGTCCAAATACTTTGGGACACAACAAACCGTGTCCGTACTGCTTGGTGAATCTGTTTAGCTTCACTCAATAGATCACCAGAACAGCTACAATTCTCTTCCGTTTGGGAAGGAGTAACTTCTGGAATCAATGCAAGGCGCTACAGCTTCAAGCTGTGTGCAGCAATGCTTTCGTCCAAGCAATTGCTCTGGCACTTTCTGGAGGCAGTGCTGTCGGCGGGTTTTCCGATTGGTATACGCCCTAATGACGGTTTCCCGGAGTTTGGCTACTGCCGTGTTGCAGTTGGACTTAAGCGGTCTTTACCGCCCAGTATCCGTTAACTGAGACTGACGTAATGCCATGAAACCAACATTGCTGCTCAGTTTTACTTCCTTAAATACCTTAAACTATTGTTTAAGATTTCGCCTGCTTTTTCAGAGGCACAGGAGCAAATTCACTCTGGAGCTTAGGATTGGCTTTGATTGTTCATCCATAAGCTCCAATGTTGACCTGAAAGCTTTCTTAGTTTACCAGTCTATGATCAATCTGAGTTATATTATCCAATTTGGATTAAATTATCAGCTCTTAATGCTAACACTACCTCAGAATGACAGTAAAAAGTTTATCTAATTTGCGTGTTTGGTCACAATCTAATAATATAAATTATTTATTTATGTTTGTCTAGTAATTTATAGAGTTATTTTTAGGGAGTAGGGGGAGCAGGGGACAAGGGGACAAGGGGGAATGGCACGCTTGAAAAGCTGAAACCTCCTTGCTGGCATGGTGTGGGAGGTGTGGGAGGTGTGGGAGGCAATGCAGCATTTGTTGATATGCAGTTATTCAATTTCTCCTCTTTCTCCCCACACTTCCCCCACTCCCCCCACTCCCCACACTCAAAAAGCAATTTATATCAGGGCTTTGCGATTAACAAGCGTGCCATTCGGGACAAGAGGTGAGAACTTGAAACAAGTCTTTCTCCTTGTCCCCAAGTCCTCTTCCCAATTCCCAATTCCCAATGCCCCATTCCCAATTCCCGAAGAAAATGCTTTTAATCTATCAGTTCAGGGTAAATAATAGAGATATCTAAGTGGGATACGACGAAAATCTATGGCACTAATTACCACTGGCAACGGTTTAATCCGCGATCTGGAAAAATTTGGCGCTCTTGGAGTGTATGTACCTCTGGAAGGGGGTTATGAAGGTAGATATCAGCGCCGACTACGCGCTGCTGGATATACCACCCTCCACATTACTGCCAAGGGACTAGGCGACGTAGCTGCCTATCTCACAAGAATTCATGGAGTCAGACCTCCTCATCTTGGAAAAAAAAGCACTGGTAGCGGTGCGGCAGTAGGTCAGGTGTACTATTTGCCACCAATTCTCAATTCTCATCTAGAACAGCTACCACCAAAGTCAAAGGGGCTGGTTTTGTGGATTATTGAAGGGCATATTCTTTCCAATGAGGAACTTGAGTATTTAACGAATTTGCCTCAGCTAGAACCACGAGTGAAAGTAGTAATTGAGAGAGGTGGCGATCGCGCCTTCCGTTGGACTTCTCTAGAAAAAACTCTGTTAGCTAGTTAGTCCTTTGTCATTAGTCATTAGTCATTTGCTTATAACTAATGACTGATGACTCAATCCAATTAGTATTCCAAATAATGCTGAATCGAAAAGCACAAGATGCAAATAATCGGTAGGAAGTCTGGTAAATAAATGCTGTATCTAGACGAATTTGCTTAACGCCCATCTGATGAAGGGTACGTCAGCTTTTGTCGCGGGGTGAATCAACTTTCTGGAATTGTTGCAGAAACGGTAGAAGTGGTCATCTGGAATGGTTGTAAGATTTAGAGACTACAGCAAAAGGCTTTCTGATTTTGAGGAAGAAATTTTAGTTCGCTGCCCACAATGCAATCGCACTGCCAAAATATTGACTGTAAACTCTGAACAATCAAATCCCAGTTCAATCAAAAGAATTATCTGTCAGCACTGTAGCTATACAAAACAACAGCCAAAGGATGGGCAGCGAAAAGTTGCATTGCTGTTGTGGCAAAACAATTCCAAGGCTAAAAGAAATTCTAGCTATGAAATATTAGACCATTTTTTTGGCTTGCCTTTGTGGTTACAAACTTCCTGTTGTGGTCAGGTGCTATGGGCGTATAATGAAGCACATTTGAACTTCTTGGAAAGCTATGTTCAATCAAGGTTGCGAGAACGTTTGCCTGATGACACGTTAGGCTGGCACAATGGCAGTCTTGCCAGCCGCCTACCCCGATGGATAAAGTTGACGCAGCATCGAGAAAAAGTTTTACAGAAAATTCAACAGTTAAAACAGAGGTTGTAATTAAAGTTTTAATCCTGCTGGTGAGCGAATTTATAACCACACTACAGAGAAAGTGCGATCGCAATCACTAGCAAAATTGGTATCCTGTACCAAAGAAACTGGAATAAGGGTAAATATTGGCATCGACGAGAGCGCCATCATCCCCGGTAATATGAATTCTAAATAGTTATTATAGCCGTATTTTCAGAGAGAGCCGCTTATTAACAGCCTTTATTTATTAATGCAGAGTAAGTTATCTAGATAAGTTTCTATTTTTATTGTTTAAAAAGTATATCGTACAGAAAATTGCAGCCAATTACAGTCAAGACTAGGCATACTGAAAAGAGAGAGAAAACTTGAGACAACTCCCTGCAAAATCGACGTGAAGGTGATTAAGCAACAATGAGACGTAAACCCACTGGTAGATCGGCTACTACTTCTAAACCCTCTATTTTCCAATCCCCTATGTTTAACCTCTTCACCATCGCAATTATGGGAGGGGTGTTGATTTTAGGAATTGGGATTGGCATTGCTTTTAGTTCTACAACCACGTTAGCCCCATCAAATGTGGCTTCCCGTGAATTCATTGACACCAAAGCACCAAACCCGGAAATTTGTGTGCAGTACGGAGCTAGCGCGATGGTGATGGACGCTAGACTGTTCGTTACTCTCAACCCTTTTAATGTTTATGTTGCCCAGCCGAGTATGCGTCCTGGATGTGTGATCCGACAAAATAACTGGGCGCTTTTAGAGCAACGTAAGCTAGTGACATCGGATCAGGTAAGAGATTGCAAAAATCGTCTGAATACCTTTGGCTTCACAGGTAACTTGGACAGTGGCCAACCTGATATTAGGTGTATATATCAGAATGAAGCTGCTCAAAACTTCTTTACGGCTCAACCAGGAGCAGTTGGAACACCTCAAGAAACGGATAGATTTTAGATTTGGGGATTGGGGTTAGGGAAGAGGTGACAGGTGACAGGTAACAGGGAATAATCTGTACCCTCTAACCTGTACCCTATTCCCTTCCCCAATCCCCAGCGATCGCATCTTCAAAATCAGATCACTCGTACTCATCACGTATAATTGTCAAACCTAAAGCTTTGTAGGCACTCAGCATATTATTAGATACCGTAGGTGCTGTTACTAGGTAAGTCAGAGCATGAATAGACTCCACTAGATAAGGAGCAGCCGTGTCTAATTTTTCTGCTGTGACTAATCCGACTACCTCAGCCGAGCCAGCAATCATGGCTCGTTTGACGTGCGCTTCGTCGAGGTTAGGTACACTAATCCCAACTTCTGGATGTAAACTGCAAACTCCCAACATACACAAATCTGCACGAATCATGCGTAAAGTCTCAATTGTGACAGTACCCACGTTCACCAAAGCTTTTTTGTAGAGTTGTCCACCTAACATCACAACCTCTATGTGGGGATGTTCTGCTAAAGCAACTGCTATTGGCGGACTATTTGTGATGACTGTTGCGTGCAAATCTAGGGGCAAATGACGGGTTACTTGGAGAGTTGTTGTACCTCCGTCTAAAATCACCACCTGTCCTGTACAAACTAATTTTGCTGCTGTCCGAGCGATCGCTTCCTTTTCTTTTGGCGCTTGCTTTTGGCGATCGGCATAACTAGCGGTGGCTGGAGATTTGAGGAGCGCTCCCCCATGAACGCGTTGCAATAGTCCAGTTTCTGCCAGTTCTCGCAAGTCCCGGCGAATCGTATCCTCAGAAACCTTCAGAACAGCACTAAGTTCTGTCGAAAGTACCTTTTTATCACGACGCAGAATTTCTAAGATGAATTGTCGTCGTTCAGCAGTTAGCATAATTAATTTTCCTGAAAATGCGTTTTTGACCTTGAGATTGCACGTTTATGAGTTTATACTTATTGATATGCAAGTTTTTGTACGATAATGCGTAACTTCAATTGAATTCAAGCGCATTCATGCACAATCGAATGTATTGATTTTGGCATTTGATGAAATCACTCGAAACCATTGTGGTTCCAAGTGGTTGACTTGAACTTGGATAATTGTTGCCCAATGGGGGTTTTAACAATTTTTTTGTAGTGCGATCGCGCGTCCCATCTGTTCAAATTGTTTTTTATTCAATCAATAAACCATGACTATTATTAATACCCAATTTCCGATTGATCTCGGTGCTTACCAATTTTTAGCGCTCAATCCAGCAAATTCCAGCCTTACCGCCCAACAGCGAGAGACTCTCAAAGCGAATATTCAACTCTGCCGAGATGCGATCGTCTTTTTTACAGCAACTGGCGCTGCTAGCGGAGTCGGCGGTCATACTGGGGGGCCTTATGATACAGTGCCAGAGGTGATGATCCTTGATGCCTTTTTCCGGGGAGCATCGGAGCAATTTGTACCGATTTTCTTTGATGAAGCAGGACATCGAGTTGCCACCCAATATCTAATGGCAACGTTGCATGGTGACTTACCTGCCGAGCAACTTTTACATTATCGGCAAGCACATTCCCATTTACCAGGACACCCCGAACTAGGACTAACTCCTGGTGTGAAATTTAGTTCTGGCCGCCTGGGCCATGTTTGGCCTTACATCAATGGTGTGGCAATGGCAAATCCAGGCAAGGCTGTTTTCTGTCTCGGTTCTGATGGATCGCAGCAAGAAGGTAACGATGCTGAAGCTGCTCGCTTGGCTGTTGCTCAACATCTTAACGTCAAGCTGATAATTGATGACAATGATGTAACGATCGCTGGACATCCTTCTAAATATTTACCAGGTTTCAGTGTCGCCAAAACCTTAGAAGGGCACGGGTTAAAGGTACTTCAGGGAGACGGGGAAGATTTAGACGATTTATACCGTCGCCTTTGCGAAGCCGTAAATACTCCCGGAGCGATCGCTATTATCAATAAACGCCCGATGTGCCCTGGTATTGAAGGTTTAGAAGGCTCCACTCATGGTCATGATGTAATTTCTGTAGATTTAGCAGTTAAGTATCTAGAATCTCGCGGACAAACTGCGGCTGTCGAATACCTAAAAAGTATTGAGAAACCCAAACAAACATATACATTTCTGGGTTCCAGCGACAAATGGGGCGCTAACCGCAATGTGTTTGGTGAAGCCGTGGTAGGTGTCCTCAGTCGCATGAGTGAGGCGAAGCGTAAAGAAACAGTCAAGGTCATTGATAGTGACTTAGAAGGCTCCTGCGGTTTGAAGAAAATTCATGATACATACCCAGAAATATTTATTTCCTCCGGCATCATGGAACGGAGCAACTTCTCTGCTGCGGCTGGATTTGGGATGGAGAAGGGCAAGCAAGGTATTTTTGCCACCTTCAGCGCCTTCTTAGAAATGTGTATCTCAGAAATCACAATGGCACGACTAAACTATTCCAATGTTCTGTGCCACTTTTCCCATGCGGGTATCGATGACATGGCAGATAACACTTGCCATTTCGGTTTGAATAATATGTTTGCCGACAACGGCTTAGATGATGGCTACGAAACACAGCTATACTTCCCAGCAGATGTTAATCAAATGACAGCTTGTGTAGAAGCCATATTCTTTGAGCCTGGACTGCGGTTTATTTTCTCCACCCGTTCCAAAGTCCCCAATATTCAGGACAGCAACGGCAATGACTTATTTGGAAGTGGCTACAAATTTGTTCCCGGTAAAGATGAGGTTGTACGAGAGGGAACACAAGGTTATATCATCAGTTTTGGCGATGCTCTCTACCGTGCCGTTGATGCTGTAGAGCGTCTGAAGCAAGAAGGGTTAGACGTTGGTTTAATTAACAAACCAACTTTAAACGTTATTGATGAAGAAATGATTACCAAAGTTGGTAACGCTCCTTTTGTCCTTGTAGTAGAAGCCTTCAACCGTAGGACAGGCTTAGGCAGCCGTTTTGGTTCTTGGCTGCTAGAGCGCGGGTTGACTCCCAAATATGCTCATCTTGGAACTCATAAAGAAGGTTGCGGTGGTTTGTGGGAACAGTACCCATATCAAGGTATCGATCCAGTGAGCATTATCAACAAGGTGAAGGAGTTAGTTGGAGGACAGTAATAGCTAGAAGCACAATATTATTAGGGCATGGCGCATAGTAGATGGGGCATTGCTTCGATTTTCCATGCCCAATGCCCAATGCCCAATTTTTATTTAGTTTTGGGTAAAGGTTGGCCAAACTCGATTACCTGGGGATTGGAAGCATTGGGGATTGTTGGAACTGGAAATTCTGACGTAACAGAAGGAGGAATGCTATTTAAGTTACCGGGTTGATTTGGGAAAGAAGGAGGTGGAAGAATCAAAGCAGGTTGTTGAGAGGATGTATTCGGATTTAGGGGAGGTACGGTAACAAAAGGCTGCCCTGAGTTATTAGTAATTGTTGTGGGCAGGTCATTTGATATAGGCGGAACTGTGAGTAATGGCGCTTGTAGATTAGTAGTGGTTACGGGTAGGTTACTAGGCGGCTGTGACTTATACGGTGTTTGAGGTTGTTTCTTGGGTGAAGATGCTGAGTTTCCTGGTTTCACGGCAGTAGTTTTACCAGAACTAACCGGACGTAATACCCAGCGAGTGGAGTTTTTTCGGGAAACTGGTTGCAGTTGTACCTGTTTAGGATTAAAAGCAGTCCCTGGTGCTAAATCTAAGACAATGCGTGTGTCATTTGCATTCAGTTGAGAAACGCGAATGCTTTTGATTGCTCCAGAATAATTTTGTTGTGTGGTAACTTTGCCCAACTTGGTATTCGGTAAATCTACAACAAGCCGAGAGGGTTGGGCTAAGTAGAAATAACGGGGGGTTGTGCCTGCTGAAAGGTTGATTTCGAGTTGCTGTGTTTTTGGGGAAAAACGCCAATTATCTAGCTTTGCTACTGGTGTAGCAGCAGTAGTACAAGTTTCAAGGGCGATCGCTGCACAAAAGCCTAATAGACTGATGTTAAATAGCTGCCTGCGCCATTGGCAAAATTGCCTAGTCTTTAGTCCCTGATCCATTCTTTTTATCTGCTCCATAAAACCCATACAATGCGCTCACATTGCTGTTTACTTCGCGCTTTAAATCCCTAGACGCGATTAATCGCGTCTCTACCCACCCCCAAATTCAATTAGCTTTTTCGGGCACAGCAGTAAATTTTAGAGTTTGTGGAATGCCATTTACGCTTAATTGACCTGTCATATTAACTTTATCCACAAGTTGCATTTGAATTGTGACTGACTTCAGAGGATCGTTTTGAGGGCGAGGAATATTACAAAGGATTGATCTACCAACTTTTCCAGATAAATTTAACTGTTGATTTCTGAAGATGCCTGCCAGAGAGTGCTTTTCGTCAGTATCGGCGTTAGCATTTGCCGGTAATACAGAGGCATTTAAGTAAATACCCGACTGCTGAATGTTTAACGTTAGAGTATCCGATTTTTCACAGTTCGGCAAATTCTCTGACAGGGTTAGACGATACCTACCGTTCACTGGTGGAGGAGCCTTAAGATTGTTTTCCCCGTAAACGCTTACAGTTTTAAACAACACTAGTACTGAAAGTATTGTTACTCCGTAAAAAGCCAAAGATTTGAACTTGAAATGATTCATAATTTCAATTCCTCAATGTTGGCTCTTGACTACTAACTTCAGGCAGCATAGAGGCAAGGTGAGCGGTAACTTGACTGTAGCGGCGGGTAATCAACAGGGAAGAACGACATTGGATAGCTAATTGATCTGTATATCTTCCCAAGGTTTGGCGTTCGATACCCCAAGTGCGGCTGGTGCCAGCAATAGTTAAGTCAACACCTTCTGAGGCTTGAATTACAGCTTGGATTGGTTCTGGGGCTTCGACAATTTTAATTTGAATGCGATCGCGTACACTGGTGGGCAACTGCTCCATCATCGTGTGCAGTTCGTAACTCAATTCTTCTCTAGTGTGATTTGCTGCTATCTGTAATATTTGCAACATACAAGTCTCACGATTGATTAGCAGTCTTAAAGCTAGTATTAGTGCTAAATCATCATGAATATTTGCAGAATAAGGTACAAGTAGACTTTCTAATCGCTCTTTGCCTTTGTCTACAAATACTGCTACATCTACTGGGGCGGTGGTAAGTATTTGTCCGACTCGTCCACCTAAACGATTACTACTAAAAGCTGGCCGATGCCAGCCTACAAGAATTAGATCAACTTGTTCTAATGTGGCAATCTGTGCTGTTTCGCGGGCAACGTTGCTGGATATGCGAACGATAGGATGCACACAAGAACGAGTTTCTGACGGTTCGAGAGTATTAATTAATTCTTCTAGTTGCTGGCGGCGCTGGGCGATTAATCGGTCTGCTTCAACTGGGGTACTTTCAAAGGCATAATCTTCTTGAAATTCAATCAGGCTAAGGGGGTTAACAACGGCAGGATATCGGTAATTGAGAGCGACACCGACGGCGGGCTGTGCCAAGGCTACTGCCAACTGTACTAAACCTTTTTGGGTACTTGGATTAGCCACTGGCACCAAAATTCGGAAAGGATGAGGGTAAGTTTCATCTCCAGCAGAAGTATCTAGAACTGTTTCTGCTTCCAACTCCGGTTCCACCATATCTAACCTGATCAGCTTCTTCGGATATGTCCATTCCAGCAATGGCGAGGTCATGAATGTAGTTACCAATGCCATAATTACCAGCATGGTAAATATTAAAGGGGAAATTACCCCTAACTCTAGACCAATGTTTAGTACTATCAGTTCGGTCAAGCCGCGAGTATTCATTAACCAACCGAGTGCCGAGGCTTCCCGTTTACTAATGCCACTGACACGGGCTGCGACATAAGTGCCAACATATTTGCCTGCGATCGCAACTCCTAAAACCAACGCACACAAAAGCCACAATTCTGGACGGTTGAGCAAACCAATCTGTGTCTTTAAGCCACTGTAGGCAAAAAATATCGGCAGCAAGAATATCAAAACAAAATCTTCGGTTTTTATTGCCAATTCCCGCACTAAATCTTCATTTTTGGGCATTGCTGCTCCCAGTAAAAATGCCCCAAAAATTAAGTGAATACCAATTAGTTCGGTAATTAATGCCGACGCAACCACAGCCATATAAATCCCAGCTAGCAGCAATTGGCTGAGTCGTCCCGCACGAAGGTAGTGTCTGGCAAGGCGTTGCAGGAACCAACGTCCCGCCGTCAACATCAAGCCGATGTAAACGATACTGGCGATAATTGTGGGTATCGCACCAGCAAAGTCACCAGTTCGAGCAACTGCGATCGCTACTGCCAAGAGACACCAAGCTGTTACATCGTCTACGGCTGCACAAGTTAGCGCCAAGGTTCCTAAACGCGTTCCTTGCAAATTGTTTTCAGTAATGATTCGCGCCAACACTGGAAAGGCAGTAATCGACATTGCTGCCCCCAAAAACAAGGCAAAGGCGGTGAAGGATACACTTGCATTAGAAACTAGGGGATAAAGAATCGCAGCTAGCAATGTTCCCAAGGAAAATGGCACTAAAATACTGACATGAGAAGTTAAAACAGCTACTTCTAATTGCCCACTAAGATATTTTGGATTTAGTTCTAGCCCAATCAGAAACATGAAAAATATTAGTCCCACCTGAGACAAAACATTTAAAAAAGGAATAGTTTCTGGTGGAAACAAGGTAACTGCTAAATGGGGGGCAACTAAACCAAATAAAGATGGGCCGAGCATAATCCCGGCAACAATCTCACCAATTACCAAAGGTTGCTTAATGGAACGGAATGCTAACCCTACTAACCGTGAAAGTCCAATAATAATCAGTACTTCAACCAGAACGAGAATAACTATGTGCATGGTTTCCTCACAATTAACTATCTGGTTTCTCTAAGATGAATCTTTAAAGGGTCTGAAAATGTCAAGTTCATTAGATACAACCAAGATTAATTTGCCCTTAGTTGTAATGTCAATTACTGAGAGGATGCACTTGAAGAGTTGAAAAATGAATTTTGATGATTTTAGGAGATAAATTTAGAATAACTGCCGAATTGCCGATACAAAAAAATAGATAATTGGGATTGGTTTCGTAGTATTCGTTAAAAGTGGGCACAAACAAATTAGCCGTTATAGCTTAGAGTCTAAGCGGATAATTTTACCCAACTACTATGTAACTAATATCAGTTAATTGGTACTTAATTTTATATTTATCTTTGCTTAAGCAGAAGGCTGATCATAGCTTGTACCATGCAATAAAAAGGCAATTAGTGGTGATGCCATGAGTGTAGTAATGACTGCCATAATAACCATTATAGTGAATAAAGTCGGGGTAATTATACCTTGCTCAAGACCAATATTAAGGATGATTAACTCCATCAAACCACGAGCATTCATAAGAGCGCCAATAGTTGCAGATTCACGCCAATTTTCCCCGGCTAACCTTGCAGCCAACATACAAGCGACACCTTTACCAAGAATTGCGATCGCAATAATTAACAGCGTAATTCCCCACAAAGTAGGCGTGTTTACCAATCCAATTTGAGTGTTCAGTCCAGAGAAGACAAAAAATATCGGTAGCAAAAAAGAAGTAGTTAAAAACTCAGTATATTGGCGAATTTGTTGGGCAAATTCTCCGCGTGGTGTTACTGCTCCCAGCACGAAAGCACCGAATATTGCATAGATGCCTGTAATATCGGTAAACCATGCACAAAACATCAAAATTATCAACATCAAAGTCAAAGTTTGTCTGTTCACACCTGCATCGCGTTTTGTCATCCGTGTGAACGCTCTCAGTAGAGGTTGACCAAGAAAAATTGCAAATAGCACGTAGCAAATGCCACCACCAATTGCTAATATGGCAATGCTCAGAGAATTTTTCACGCTAGCAAGGACGATCGCTAGCAAACACCAAGCAACTGCATCATCTACCGATGCTGCACCTAAAGCTAAAGTCCCAAAGCGGGTTTGTGCAAGACCGCGTTCGTAAAGAATGCGAGCCAACATGGGAAATGCTGTGATTGTCATCGACGCACCCAGATACAAAGCGGCTGACCAAGGCATTACCTTTGGTTGAAAGAAATCGCCATTATGATAAAACCAAAAAGATGCGATCGCTCCTAAAATAAAAGGAGTGATAATTCCAGCCGCAGATAGCAGACTTGCACTTTTGATATGATGTTTTAAGAGTTTAGTGTTGAACTCTAAACCAATCAAAAACATATAAATTACCAACCCAATCTGGCTGATAGCATATAAAATCGACATTGATGGATTGGGTATTTTGAGTCCTACAGCAGTGATGATGGGAAGCTTAGGAAAAAGCCATTGCTGAAAATCCGGTGCAATCAATCCCAAAAGCGATGGACCTAGCATTACACCTGCAATCATTTCGCAAACAACATCGGTTTGACCAAGATAGCGCCGTCCTAAAATCGTGACGATGCGACAAGCGACTAGAATAACTGTGAGTTGCAAAAATAGCTGAATAACCAGATCGAAATTTGACATTGCACTTCCTTAATATGCGTCTCTGCATTGAAAAATCTTTTCAGACTCCAAAGCTTGTCCTGTTTTTCTCATAGATGAATACATCAGCACAAGTGCTAATTTTAGAAATATTAAGATAGCTGCTTTTAATTTGATAGCAACTGCCCTATTTTTCGTCAAAACGGATACAACTTTGTGTCAATACAACATATTGCATCCAAACTGAAACCGCCACATACAGCAGATTGCAACTTTATAAGGTACAGATGATTTTAAGGGCACAGTACTGCTGTGCCCCTATCTGTGTACTTCATTTACCTGAAAAACGCTGTATTAGTTAATTTTTACAAACCGATGTATTTGCATAACAATAACATTTATGCAATAACTCTCTACAACTCTTATTCCGTTCTGTACAAGACCCTATGCAATTTACAACCACTCACCACCCCGAAAACGCCAACGAAGGAAAATAATTCGCATTAGGCTTTGGGAACTAATAAAAACTGCTAGCCACACGATGCTATAGTGCAGTAGAAAAACTGTTAACGGTAATTCTTCTTTCGGTAAAGGTATTGGTAAAAAGCCAAATAGTTTTACTCCACAGAACACAAATACTAATTCCCATATACCAGCTAAGAGTTGATAAGCTGCGGGCCAATCCCTATCCCATCGGGATTTTTGGAGATAGTTATAAAGCACATCCCAACCTAAGCCAAATATGGCTACATAAAGAAGTATCCAAAAATAAACTGAGTTAGCACCAGGGCCAATCCAACCCATTGCAAAAGGCAAAGATACAAGTACACCCACAGTTGCAAGTAATAATAATCGAGTTTGCCAACGACCAAATAAAGTTGGTGTCATAGGAGTGCTGAGTTAGGAGTTATGAGTTAGGAGTAATGAATAATATAGAGAAATTAGAGTTTTTATAGATAGATTTTGACTCGCTTCATTAAAAAATTAGGGAGATTGTGGTGCTTTTGCGAAGATGGCAAATATGACAATCTTGGCTAATTTCAAAGCACCAACATATCTATATTAATTAGGATTGTTTAAGATGATAATTAAATTGAGAATGGTAAGCTGCATTGGCAAAGCCTACTGAATGTATCGCATCCCAATTTATCACATCTTCTAACAAAGCTTGATAACCGAGTGTATTGGGATGAAGACCGTCTTCACTCAAGCGTTTGAGCCGCCAATTTTCACCGCGTTCCATCCATTGCTCAAAAATATCTAAATAGGGAATCTGCCGTTTGGTACAAGCAAGTCGAGTTGCTTCTTTGTAGCGGTACTGATCGATATGATTATAGTAAAAACAATCTAAAAATGGCATCTTGGCTTCATCTACTGGCACCATGCCCACAAATAACACAGGACAGAGTTGCTGTGCTAAATCTAGCAGAGAAGCAATTTCTTTTTCAAACAATGTAAAATCTGTATAACTGCGACCATCGGGACGTGCTAACCGCGCTGAGTCATTCACACCTACAGATAAAATAATCAAGTCGGGGACACGATTTCGCAATTCACCCCGGTGGCGAAATTCTACTTCTAACCTTTGCGCTACTTGTTGCGTGCGATCGCCTCTTACCCCTAAATTATAAAGAACATGACCGGCACTATCCGGCAACATCCACCATCGCCGTAGTTGCTCGATCCAGCCTCCTTTTTCCGGGTCGCCGAATCCATAAATTAAGCTGTCCCCCAGTGCGACAATCTTCATTGACTGAAAGTGATTTGGTGGTACAGACAGCTGCATTGAGGAAGAAGCTAGAAATGTGTGCATTTAACAACTATATTTTATATCTTTACAAGATTCTATACATTTCTATACCATAGATGGCTATCTTTAGTGTGCAAGCATCTATTTGTTGATATGGTTGCAAGGTTAATATTGCCGTAGTTGAGGGTCTGAAAGCCAAGTGTCGAGTTTAGAACTTGAAATAGCCGAGGTATTGCACAAATCATTGATAAGCTGTTACGCAAATAAGATTGCACATCAACTGGTGAGGTTGTCCTTTGTCCTTGGTAAACACTTTTGACTAATGACTAATGACGGTCTACACGGAAAATATTGCAATATGTAGGCGCGTTAGCTTACTGATGAATATGAAGTTGAGGAAGTGCGAGAAAATGGGCTAGAGTTTTTACAGCAAAAACGAATCGCCTTAGAAATCCATTACAGTCTCTATCATTCCAACTTTCGAGACTGGCTAGGTAGACAGCAAATAAAACTCATAAAAAATTTCCCTAACCCTCTCAATTTACTAAGAAGATTAGGGACTTAAGAATGGAGCTAAGCGGATTCGAACCGCTGACCCCCTCAATGCCATTGAGGTGCGCTACCAACTGCGCTATAACCCCTCAAAATCCATTATACATAATCACTTAATTTTAGCACTTTGTCAAGCTTTTTATGAAAACTAAATTTTAAATATCTCCTCTACCACTAGACACTCACAACGACACTTGCAACAAGTAGGTCATACAGTGCCCCATCAAAAAGTAAACTACTAACATGGCAGCAGCAGCCAGGGCAACCAATGTACCAGCCAACATGAGGGAAAATTCTTTACTCTCGTAGGCTTTTTCCATTAAGTGCAGCGACCACGCTACCAAAGCTACATCAAAAAGTAAAATAGGAAGCAACATATTTTTTAATATTTGTTAATACTTGTAAAATAATATTAACACCCTTTTTAAGAAGTGTGTCTAACCTCAGATAGATGTCATTAACAGGTGATTTGTGGGTCAAGATAATGTTCTTACTGGCACATTGCGATCGCGTAAATAATTTTTGATTTCTGCTACGCTTAATTGCCCGTAATGTAATAGCGATGCCAATAGTGCTGCTTCCGCTTTGCCTTCAGTTAAAGCTGTGTAAATATGTTCACAATTACCTGCACCACCAGAAGCAATGACTGGAATTTCTACAGCGTTTGCAATAGCCCGTGTAATCTCGATGTCATATCCGGCTTGGGTTCCATCCGCATCCATACTTGTTACTAGAAGTTCTCCAGCACCACGTTTCTCAACTTCCTGTGCCCACAATAGAGCATCTAAGCCTGTATTTTCCCTGCCACCCCGCACATACACATCCCAACCTGGATTTTCCGGGTTATTTCTGCGTCTAGCATCAATTGCAACAACTATGCACTGATTACCAAAGCGATCGCTTGCCCGATTAATCAAGTCGGGATCACGTACCGCCGCAGAATTAATACTAACCTTATCTGCGCCGGCTCGTAACAAAGCTTTAACATTTTCTAAGGATTGAATGCCACCACCCACAGTTAATGGAATAAAGACCTGTTCGGCAGTCCGGTAGACCACATCTAAAATAGTAGCTCGGTCTTCATGAGTAGCTGTAATATCCAGAAATACTAACTCATCAGCACCGGCTTCGTTGTAAACCTTGGCCAACTCTACCGGATCGCCTGCATCTTGGAGATTGACAAAGTTAACTCCTTTTACAACCCGTCCCGCCTTCACATCTAAGCACGGTAAGATTCTTTTAGATAACATAATAACTTTTGTACTTCTGGGTAATTGACCGGAATTTAAATTTTAAATTGGCGCGGGTATTTCCAAACGAAAATTTTCACGGGTATTGGGATTAGGGGAGAGGGAACAGGTGACAGGTTATAGGGAATAATCTGTACCCTGTAACCTTTACCCTGTACCCCATTCCCTGTAACTGTACCCTGTACCTCATTCCCTGTAACCTCTACCCTGTAACCTCTACCTTGTAAGAATTATGGCGATAATCTCCTCGAAAAAACAGCCTCCAGAACCCAACGGAGAACCAAAGCAGCGTCGGGAGTCGGCGAAAGCACCATCCACAGAAAATATTTTGAAGCCTGAAGCTGCTATTGATGAACAAGAACAACAGGAAGAAGGTATTCGGCCGCACCGATTTGCCGATTACATTGGACAAAAAGATTTAAAGGATGTGCTAGATATTGCCATCAAAGCAGCCAAGTCTCGTGGTGAGGTGCTGGATCACTTGCTGCTGTATGGGCCGCCAGGATTGGGCAAAACCACAATGGCAATGATTTTAGCATCGGAAATGGGGGTAAATTACAAAATTACCAGTGCGCCAGCCCTAGAACGTCCACGAGATATTGTTGGGCTACTGGTGAACATGAAGCCAGGGGATATCTTATTTGTGGATGAAATTCATCGCCTCTCGCGGATGACGGAAGAAATTCTGTATCCAGCAATGGAAGATTATCGCTTAGATATTACCATTGGTAAGGGTTCCAGCGCTCGGATTAGAAGTTTGCCGCTATCAAAGTTTACCTTAGTGGGTGCTACAACCCGTGTGGGTGCTTTAACTTCACCACTGCGCGATCGCTTCGGCTTAATTCAAAAACTCCGATTTTACGAAGTTGACGAACTGACTCAAATTGTACTGCGAACCGCTCAATTACTCAAAACCCCTATTACACAAGATGGTGCTACAGAAATTGCCCGTCGTTCACGCGGAACGCCACGGATTGCAAATAGGCTACTAAAACGGGTACGTGATTATGCGGAAGTAAAAATATCTGGGGAGATTAATGAAATCATCGCATCTGAAGCATTGCAACTATTCCAAGTAGATCCTTGCGGTTTAGATTGGACAGATCGCCAGATGCTAAGTGTAATAATTGAACAATTTAACGGCGGGCCAGTAGGTTTAGAAACAATGGCAGCAGCCACAGGTGAAGATACCCAAACAATTGAAGAGGTATACGAACCTTACCTTATGCAAATTGGGTATTTAACTCGGACTCATCGTGGAAGGATGGCGACTAAGGCAGCATATAAGCATTTGGGATTCACGCCGCCTAATGAACAGTTGTCATTATTGTAATTACGGGGATTGGGCATTGATACTCGTAAATGAGTCTTTGAACTCCTTTAATGAGCCTTTGAACTCCATTCCTCTGCTCAATGACAAATGACAAATGACAAAGAACAAATTAGGTAAACCTTAGATGATTAAGTTGATTGGTATTTTTCTCAGTCTGTTACTCGTGTTTGGCTGGGGTACACCAGTTATGGCACAATCTCAACCGCCCATTACTCAAGAACAGTTAAAACAAGGCGATGAGTGGGCAAATCAAGCCTTTACAGCGACGAATCAAGGTGACTTTGCGACGGCTGAAACTTACTGGACAAAGATTATTGAGCAATTTCCCACGAATGCGGGGGCATGGAGTAACCGGGGAAATTCGCGGGTGAGCCAGAACAAGTTACAAGAGGCGATCGCAGATTATAACAAAGCGATAGAACTAGCGCCGAATGTTACCGATCCTTATTTGAATCGGGGGGCGGCGTTAGAAGGGATGGGAAAATGGGACGATGCGATCGCAGATTATAATCATGTCTTAGAACTCGATCCTAACGATGCGATGGCGTATAACAATCGGGGAAATGCCAAAACAGGTTTAGGAAAATGGGAAGATGCGATCGCAGACTACAAAAAATCTAATGAGATAGCCCCAAATTTTGCCTTCGCCCGTGCTAACTACGCTCTCGCTCTTTATGAAACCGGTCAAAAAGAGCAAGCAATCCGCGAGATGCGAAATATCGCCCGTAAATACTCCAAGTTTGCTGATGTGCGTGCCGCCCTCACAGCTGCATATTGGGTAAATGGAGAACAAGGTGAAGCCGAAAGTAACTGGGTAGCAGCTTATGGACTTGATAGCCGCTACAAAGATATCGACTGGGTAAAAAATATCCGCCGTTGGCCTCCCAGCCTCGTGACAGCTTTGGATAAGTTCTTGAAAATCCAGTAATTTAACAGGTAAATAAAAGGGGAAGCGGAGCAATCGCTCCCACCTGATTCTGAGACTTTTTACACTAAGTTAGTCTCAAGAACTCGCTGATTTTGCTGACGCTTTCCAGTTACCACCATTGGTACACCACCGCCTGGTGCTAACAGGAAGCTTTTCCGAACCGGCAGTACTGGCTTTGTATCAGCTAGTTTTATTTGCCAATCAGATAATACAGTTGCCAATACCAGTTTCATCTCAAATAGGGCAAATGCCATCCCAATACAGCGACGATTACCACCACCAAAGGGCAAATATTCAGATGGAGTAAATTGGCGTTCTAGAAAACGATCTGGCTGAAACTGCTTGGAATTAGGGTATAAATCCTCTCGATGATGGTTCAAATAAATACAAGGAACCAATATTGTACCAGGGTCAAATTTGTAGCCTGCAATTTCTAAAGGTGATTTAACCAATCGATTTAATCCCAACATCGCCACTGGATACAGGCGCATTGTTTCCGAACAAACTGCATTCAAATAAGGTAATCGGAAAATGGCGTTTGGGTCTTTGTTCTCACCCAGAGTATCCAGTTCTTGCATCAGTTTTTCCCAGACTTCAGGCTGATGATGAATCCAGTACAGCGCCCATGCCAAAGAACTGGCTGTAGTTTCATGGCCTGCAACCAACAAAGTCATCAACTCATCACGTAATTCCAAATCTGTCATCGGCTCACCTGCTTCATCACGAGCCGCCATCATTAAAGACAGAATATCACTTCGAGACTCATCAGCAAGCGATCGCCTCTCTTGAATTTCAGCATAGATTAGATCATCCATTTCCTGCCGCAAACGTAGATAACTTCCCCAAGGACTACGAGGCCCTAAATCCTGTCGTAATAATGGGAACATGAGCAGTATTGCCCGTACAATAGGTCTTTTTGGATTCAGGATCGCAATCAGGATTTCTTTGAGTTTTTCATAACGAAGTCCGTCCTTTAGACCAAATACAGCCTTCAAAATCACCTGAAAGGAGATTTCTTGCATGGATGACAAGACTGTAAAGGTTTCTCCGACTGGCCACTCACTAGTTACTTGCTGGGTGATTTCACAGATTAAATCACCATAAGCCTGCATTCTTTCCCCATGTAGAGGAGGTGTCAGCAGTTTACGCTGGCGTTGGTGAGGTTTTCCTTCTAAGGATAGTAAAGAATTTGGCCCCAATAAAGGCGAACCTGAACCTGCCGGTGTACCAGAATCTAACTGTTTTGGATCTGTGGTAAAAATCTGCTGAATCGCTTGAGGATTGCTAATGAAGACTTGAGGAGTAAAAACTGGGCCAATTCGGAGAGTGAACATATCACCATAGCTTTTAGCACAGTCTTCCATGTATTTCAATGGGTTAGTCAGCCATTGATACGTCTGTACCCAAGGGTGAGTTTGAGGGCCGTTAGGCAGTTTATGTGCAGACATTTTTATTTATCTCCCAATAAATTGGAGCAAGATCGTTATCAGCTAGTCATTCATCCACGCATAGCTGGATTAATCTTAGAACACAGATTAAATAGATGAACTCACCAATTCTTGAATCTGCCTAGGGGTTAATTCTTGCACATTACGAAAAACTACAGCTGCTCCGGCTGCTATTAGTGTCTTACTGTATGCATCACTACGCGTTGCTGTTTCCTGTACATGGGGCGGTAAAACCCCTACACCAATCCAAGGGCGAGAAGAATCTAAACGCCGCGCTTTCTCGACGGTATACATATCTGCTACCGTATCTCCCACATAGACGATCGCTAATTTTTGCTCAATTCCATTTTCTAACTCACGAACTGTAGCGAAAAGCCCAGTGGGGTCAGGTTTTCCTGGCGCATCTTCCATCGCAATCAACACCGGAGATTGCAAACCCAGGCGTTTTTCTAATACGTAGTTAGCAGAAGCACGAGTCGCACCGCTAAAAAATCCCCAAGCAATCCCAGCTTGGGTAAGTTGTTCTAAATAGCTAGGTTGTAATAATAAAGGTTCATTACAGATATACCCAGTAAAATTATTTGAGTCTGGACCGCGGTAACGCGATTGAAAAAAAGCAACGATCGCATTGTAATCTAGTTGCAGTTGCTCACGGCTCTGTTTTTGGGTTTCAAAGTAGCGGTAAATTAATTCCTGCGATGCTTCCCAATCGTTATTCCACACGCCTTCAGATTTCAGCTGGTCAATATCTAGTGGGGTTGGACGATATGCTTGGGTGGTAAAATATTCTACCGTATCTGCGATCGCTCGGCGATAGGAACCACCAACATCGCGCACAACGCCATCAATATCGAAAATAACGATCGCTTTTGCAGAAGTTTGTTGAGTCATGGGGTAGGAAGCAAAAGAGTTTTACCTCATCATAAAACGTGAGATCATGACTCAGGTAAAAAATCGGGGTCGAGGGCTTGCTCTGGCGTGAAAGGAGATTTTTCTGGGAAGATAGCGATCGCTAATCCAGTTTCAATGACAGCCAGTCGTCTAGCAGTTTCATAGCTTTCATCGAAAACCTGATCAAAGTGAGGCTTCAAACTCGGACTTTCCTTGAGTGCCTTTTGGATTCGCCTGCGGTGTTCCAAAATTGTGTACTGCCAACTTTTTGAGCGCCTTTCAGTTTGAATTTGATATTTGAGCAGATGCATCAGCAACACTTCCAGATTGCTCTCCAATGCCCGCTTTTCACTTCTGCCCATCGTTTCAATTTCTTCAATCAGGTTGTCTAAGTCCAGTTGTGTGAAATTCTTTTGCTTGAGCAGTTCTGCTGTGGTTTGAATCCACAGATAAAAGTCTTGCTCATACAAATCTGAACTAGATGTTGTTTGAGATTGGGGCAGTTGGGCAGTCACGTCGCTTCGCTCCGAATTCAAAATTCAAAATTAACAGCAAAATCTTTTAAATCAGGGTGTGATTATGACTCAGGTAAAAAATCGGGGTCGAGGGCTTGCTCTGGCGTGAAGGGAGATTGTTCGGGGAAGGTAGCTAAATGCAATTCAGTTTCATCAGCAGCTAAGAGTCTAGCATTGTCATAACACAGCCCAAAAACCTCAGAGAAATAGGGTTTGAGGCTAGGACTTTCTTCTAGGGCTTCTCTGAGGCGTTTGCGATGCTCACGAATTGTTGCTCGCCAACTACCAGAGCGCTTCTGGGCTTGATATTCATACTTTAATAGGTGCATTAGCACCACTTCCAAATTGCTTCTTAGTGCTTTCTTTTCACTCCTACCCATTGTTTCAATTTCTTCAATCAAATTCTCTAAATCCAGTTCTGTGAGCCGACCTTGCTTGAGCAGTTCTGCTGTGGTTTGAATCCACAGGTAAAAGTCTTGCTCATACAAATCTGAATCAGATTTTGTTTGAGATTGGGGCAGTTGAGCAGTCATAAGCATCTTTTGTTAACGCCGACTACACCTTATGCTAGCCCAATCCAATGACTGTTTGGTCATTTGATAGGGTATTGCGTTAAAATAAGCGATCGCTATCCTAGTTAAGTAATGCCCGGAAATTCCCGGAGGTGTGATTGACCAAGTTTATTTTGAAAATTCTGTGGTTAGACGAAAACGTTGCTCTCGCAGTGGATCAAGTTGTAGGCAAAGGCACCAGTCCTTTGACTAAGTACTTTTTTTGGCCCAGAAATGATGCCTGGGAAGAATTAAAAAAGGAATTAGAATCCAAACATTGGATTACTGACCTGGATCGTGTTGAGTTGCTTAATAAAGCAACAGAAGTGATTAACTACTGGCAAGAGGAAGGTAGAAACCGTCCAATGGCAGAAGCTCAGTTGAAATTTCCAGAAGTTGCCTTCACAGGTAGCGCCTGATATTACAATATTAGCGATGTCTACGACGGGCTACGCCTACGCGCTGTTCTACAAGCTGCCACAGTTTGATAGTCTTGTCTCTGCTGCCACTTGCAATTAATTGTCTAACTTTGCTCACAGCTACAGCAGATACTGAGTCTACATGACCAGAGAGAGTAACAATCTCTTCTGCTGTGCTTACCCTCCAAAGTTTAACTGTTTTGTCGCAACTTGCACTTAGGAGTTTTTCGCCATCGGCAGTAAAAGCCACAGCCACCACAGACCAAGAATGGCCTACAAGTGTGCAAATTAGCTGACCTGTGTTTACCTCCCACAATTTAATAGTGTTATCATCACTACCCGTCGCCAAAATTTGACCATCAGGACTAAAAGCGACTGTCAAAACCGCCCATGCATGACCCGAAAGGGTGCTTAACAAGCTATAGCATGGGCGGTTTTGAATTTCTCTCTGGGAACCTTCTATCTGCCACAGGCGAATTGTTCTGTCATAACTTGCGCTAGCTAAAAGCTGTCCTTGGGGACTAAATGCTACTGAATTTACCTGTAATTGGTGTCCAGTTATGGTGCAAATTTCTGTGCCAGTATTGACATCCCAGAGTTTGATTGTCTTATCCCAGCTACCACTAGCGAGAATCTGCCCATCTGGACTGAAAGCAACTGATTTTACGGCGTGTGAATGTCCCAATAAAGTGCAGATTTCTTTTAATGTCTCAACCTGCCACAATTTGATAGTTTTATCATCGCTAGCAGTTGCCAAAATTTGACCATCAGGACTGAAGGCGACTGATTTTACCGCTTGGGAATGTCCTAATAAGCTAGCTAGGATTTTTTGAGTATTTAAATCCCACAATTTGACGATTTTATCATCACTAGCACTGGCTAAGGTATAGTCGTCAGGACTTATGGCAAGGGCATTTACACTACTCAATGTCCCAGAATGCCCAGTTAAGGTATGCAAGCATCGCCAAGGAGGGTTTGGTAATTTCAAATTTTGAGTTTTACATTCCATACCCATTGCTTGCATAACTTCATTAGCTAATTGAAAGCGGCGGTTAACAGAATTTTGCAGCAGCTTGTCGATAATTTGCGCCAGGCGATCGCTTACCTTGTTAGTAAGATATTGTTGCCAAACCCAACAATCGTTAGCAATATCAAATAAATCAAAGGGAGGAATCTGGGTAAGTAAGTAAATACAAGTTACACCCAAGCTATATAAGTCGCTAGCAAAAACTGCTTTTCCTCTCGCTTGTTCTGGTGCAGAATATTCTGGACTGCCGATAATGGTTTCAGATGTTAACTGATCAACTTCTGTGACAATTTTCGCAGTGCTAAAATCGACTATAACGAAATTCCCCTTTTTAGTAATTGGGGATCTACGGATGATATTTTGGGGTTTTATATCGCGGTGGATGATGTTGCCATCGCTAATAAACTGCAAAACTGGCAAAACATCTTCTAACATTTGCCAAATCTGAGTTTCATTAAAAGCACCTTCTTCTTCAACCACCTGAGCTAAATTAATGCCTGCAATAAACTCCTGCACTAAATAAATATGCCCGTTTTGCTGAAAATAAGCCAATAAAGCGGGAATTTGCGGATGCTTTCCTAATTCCTCTAGCTGTTGCGCCTTTTGCTGAAAAGTTTTAAATGTCTCGTATTCCTGCGAGATTTCTTGAACAACGCAAGGAATTGGCGGAAACTGACCCTCATCTACAGCAAGAAAGGTTTTACAGAATCCCCCTTTACCAATTGATTTTAGTAAACGATAACGTTCTTGTAAAAACAAAATTTTCTACCAAAATTACAGGGTAGGCATATTGCCTACCCAAAGTAAAATATAACCATTTTAAATTGCGTTTTTCGTAGGGTAGCAAAGCTGTGCTACCCCACCGAATATTACTTATCCACTGGAAAATTCACAACTATCGGTGGAAGACCGTTATCTGTGGTTGGTTGTGTTTGGGTAACTACTGGTTGCGGATGCAAAGGTGTTGGTTTCAATTCACCCTTACCAGTTTGATTCCATAAAATCATGGATAGTAGCCCATCCACTAAGCCGTTATTGCTGCCATTACTACCAACTAAGACATCTGGAATTAAGCGGACATGGCGATCGCCTATAATCTGCATTAATTGCATTGCTGTATAACCTTGGGAACCCAAAGCTTCCACACCAGCCCGGTAGGTTTCAGCTTTGGCATTACCTGTAGCCCGTATACCTTCAGCCTCAGCAATTGCCCGGAGTTTTGTACCTTCGGCTTCACCGTTCGCCTGTTTAATTTGCGCTTGGGCTTTTAAGTCAGCAATATGTACACTCTGCTCTGATTTCACCATTTCTTGCTGGATATCAGCCAATGCCGTTTCCCGAACAAGCTGCTGCCGTTGCGTTTGCGCCATCTGCTGGACTTCATAAGTCTTGCGTTCTTCTTCAGCAATTTTCCGGTCTGTCTGTGTCTGCATTAGTGATGCTGGTGGCAGAATATCACCAATCAGGGTGTCGATCGCTTGTACGTCATAAGCCCGCAATGCTGTTTTAATATACTCAGCAGCCTCAGCTTGTCGTTCACTCCGAGCGGTGAGAAAGTCTAGTACAGTATAGTCTTGGGCTGAGTTGCGGAAATAATTGCCGATAGTTGGTTCTAATACATGGTCTACCAAATTTTGCATTGCACCAACGCGGGAAATTACCTTCGGAGCATCTAAAGCACCCACATGGATAATTTGTGCTACTTCCAAATCAAAAGCAAACCCATCACGCGATCGCACTGTTAAAGAAGCCAGTTTAGCATCATAGCTGTGGCGTTCAGTCCGACCTGACCAGTTTAAAACAATGTTGGTCGTTGGTACTAGTTCAATCTTCATAATCCGGGAATTAATCGGGTGCTTACCAGGATATAGCGGTTCGACCCACACACCCTTATGTCCCTGATTCACTAAGTTACCGTGGGTGAAAGCTGCACCACTGACATCTTGATGTGCTTTACCCACGAAGGAAATTACCACACCCACATAACCAATGGGAATTTCGGTCATCGGCACTTGTTCAACCTGGACAAACCAAGGATTCAAGTTCCAAGAACCAGAAAGCAAAGTCTGTTCTTGTAAACCTCGCCGTCCACCCCCATTAATAAATTTCTGACCATTTTGGAAGTTGTCGTGTCCGTCAATTATGGGGCCTGCGAGTTCACCGGCAGAAATTGGTACACCATCTAAGGTAGTGACGATGCCAACTTTGTCTGATGCCAGACTGTACACCCGCAACTGTTCTGGAGCCATGCCATGAGCGCTGGCATTTGATGCCATGATGACTTTAAATAGGGCAGTGTTAATCCGGTATGTACCTGCGGTGAGAAAACCCATTTGCCGCCCTTTTTCCCCACCTTCGGTAAGGAATTTCCGAGCATCTTGGAAATTGTCACAACCCACAATTTTCCCCAAAATCCGCTCTGGTGGGTTGGATGCGCCATCTGCTGCCACAATCAAAGCGATTTCCCCTTGGGGAACGACAATTACTGATTCTTTCTTTACAGAATATTGCCAAGGCCAATAGCCCCAATGCCAACCAGGAGCTAAAGTATCTGCCTGCAAACCAGCTTCGCCGTTGAGGGCAATCAAACTGCCGGCGGGGAGTCCACGCCCGGAAAGGGTAAATTTCCTCACTACAATACCGACTTCACGCTCACCAATGACTACAAGTCCCCCAAAGAATAGGGGGACGAATATGACGAAACCGCCGACAAGTAGGATAGGAACTAGTACAACAGGATCAATTCCAGCAGTTTGATATTGAGTCCTGCTGATTGGTAACTGAGCAATATTTGGTGTAGTCTGATTTCGTTGGACTAATGCCGAAGTTATTTCTTTTGCAGTAGTTGTTTTAACAGAAGTAGCATTGGCAGAATGGATACCACCAGCGAGCGCTAACGTTGCTACGATAGAGGCCGCAAAACGAGCTACCTTATTTTGTTTACGAGTACCAAGCAAAGATGAAAAGCTTTTCATAATTTGTGCCCATTTGGGCAACTAATTAGCTAAGTTAACACTTCAACAGAGCTTGCCTCGATTTCTTAAACTTGACGTAATTTTTTTGAAAATTTAATAATTCAGGAGTCAGAATTCAGAATTCAGGATTCAGAATACTCGATTCATATACGGAGAAAGTTTAGTATTGATACAGGATTAATACTGAATTCTGACTCCTGACTCCTGAATTCTTTTTAATAAATAATTTGTAGGTTGGACATTGCCCAACCTACAAAGTTGAAATAGAAAATTAAATTAGACCAAACCGCCAGCCGCTTGAAACCGAGCGCGGGCGCGTTTGAAAGCTTGATTTGCCTTGATTTGGGCTTGGCGATCGTCTGCTGAAACTTGAGTCAGTCCCGCTTCTGCTTGGTTGTAAGCAGCACGAGCTTCTTCAAGGTTAATTTTGTCGCCACGTTCAGCGCCGTTAACCAGAATTGTCACTTCATTTTCTTCGACTTCGGCAAAGCCACCCAAAAGAGCGATCGCTTCCCAACCCTGATTTTTCGCGGCACGGACTCGCATTACACCAGTATCCAGGGCGGTTAAAAGTGGTGCGTGTCCAGTGAGGATACCTAGTTGACCAGTTGTGCTAGGCAAAACTACTTCTTCTGCTGGAGCATCCCAGACTGTTTTATCTGGGGAAATTACACGAACGGTTAATGTCATTTGTCTTTTGTCCTTCGTCCTTCGTCCTACCCTACGGGAAGCCGCCCAAAGAGCGTCTATGTCCTTATGTCTTTTGTAATTGCCATTAGTCATTAGCAGTTGAACTAATGACCAATGACCAATGACTAATGACTAATGACTAACCTTTGATTTTTTCAGCTTTAGCGATCGCTTCGTTGATATCGCCAACCAAGTAGAAAGCCTGTTCTGGCAGAGCATCCAACTCACCAGACAGAATTTTTTGGAAGCCTTTGATGGTATCTTCCAACTTCACATACTTACCAGGAGAACCGGTAAATACTTCTGCTACAAAGAATGGCTGAGACAAGAAGCGCTCAACTTTCCGCGCCCGCGCCACGATTAGACGGTCTTCTTCAGACAATTCATCTAAACCGAGAATGGCGATAATGTCTTGGAGTTCTTTGTAACGTTGCAGAGTTGATTGCACCGCCCGCGCAGTATTGTAGTGTTCTTCACCGACAATGTTTGGTTGGAGCATGGTGGAAGTTGAACCAAGGGGGTCAACTGCGGGGTAAATTCCCTTAGCAGCCAAACCGCGAGACAGTACTGTGGTTCCGTCCAAGTGGGCGAAGGTAGTAGCAGGTGCGGGGTCTGTCAGGTCATCCGCAGGTACGTATACTGCTTGAATGGAGGTAATGGAACCCTCTGTAGTCGAGGTAATCCGCTCTTGCAGTTCACCTACGTCGGTTCCCAATGTGGGCTGATATCCTACCGCAGAAGGCATCCGACCCAATAGCGCGGATACTTCCGAACCTGCTTGTACAAACCGGAAGATATTATCAATAAACAGCAGCACGTCCTGCTTGTTCACATCCCGGAAGTACTCTGCTACTGTCAATCCCGAAAGACCAACCCGCATTCTAGCTCCAGGTGGTTCGTTCATTTGACCGTAGACTAGAGCAATTTTTGATTCGTTGAGGTTCTCGTTATTGATTACCCCAGACTCAATCATTTCGTTGTAGAGGTCATTACCTTCACGGGTGCGCTCACCCACGCCAGCAAATACGGATACTCCACCATGCTGGGTAGCGATGTTGTTAATCAACTCCATCATGATTACGGTCTTACCAACACCAGCACCGCCGAATAGACCAATCTTACCGCCGCGTCGATAGGGAGTCAGAAGGTCAACAACTTTAATCCCAGTCTCAAACACCGAAGGTTTGGTTTCCAGATCGGTGAATTTAGGAGCAGAGCGGTGGATGGGTAAACTTGCCTCAGCATTTACTGGGCCCCTGTTATCCACAGGTTCGCCAAGGACGTTGAAAATCCGACCCAAAGTGGCTTTACCAACTGGCACGGTAATGGGAGCGCCTGTATCGCTGACTTCAAAACCGCGCACTAAGCCTTCGGTGGAACTCATCGCAACAGTCCGCACCTGGTTGTCGCCCAGCAGTTGCTGTACTTCAACGGTGATGTTGATTTCCTGCCCAGCTTCGTTGGTGCCTTTGATTTTCAAAGCGTTGTAGATTTGTGGCAATTTCCCGCCGGGAAATTTAACGTCTACAACTGGGCCAATGATTTGGGTAATGTAGCCAATGTTTGTTTTTTCTGCGGTTGTGACCATGCTGCGCCTAATGAGTGAAGCTATATTTCAGATAAGGTCGGAGAAGACATAAAATTAAGCAATGTCACCTTTCAGATTAGCACTGAACGACCCTACTCTACGCCATAAATTGATCCTTAAGACTGGGGCTTGGGGATCAAAATTAAGGTAAGTTTTTGCATGGGGACTGGAGAAGACTCAAAATTAAAACTAGAGTGTCAAGATTGTGCAGACGCGGCAGTGTTCAAAGTGAGTTAGTTATAAATTTATGCTTTAGCTGGGGCTTTGGGTTGTTGTTTGCACTTTCAGACAGAATCTATACCGAGAACGCCGACAGCTAGAAACTGGATTTCTCACAAGTGAGAAATCAAGGAGTGTGGGGGGTGTGGGAGGTGTGGGAGGATGGGGAAGAAATCTGACCCCGCACACTCCCCACACTCCTCTGCCTAAACTATGCGTGAAAAATCCGGGTAGAAGCCTAGGGTAGAACTTACATTTCCAAATCTTCTGAATATCCTTAATATAAAAAATAGGTACAGAAAAATGTTTTCAGTTTAGCCAAGGTACAATGCTTGGGTTAAGCGTAGGTGCGGTTTCATCCTCATACTTCCACTGGGCAACAGGTTATGAATTTCTCGTCAGCGCGACAATATTTTTACCAAGAGATTCAGCAGGCTGACGAGCATATTGACTTAGCAAAGGCAGCTTTGTATATTGCCCAAGAAGAATATCCCAAGCTAGATCCAGAGGAATATCTCAACGCCCTTGATACAATGGCATGGGAGCTTCAAGAACGCCTACCAGACTCACGATATCCTTTGCGGATAGTTCAAAGTATTAATCAGTACCTATACGATGATTTAAAGTTTTCTGGTAATAAGATTGACTATTACGACCCGCGTAACAGTTTTTTCAATGATGTAATTGACCGCCGACTAGGAATTCCTATTACCTTAGCGTTAGTTTACCTAGAGGTTGCCAGACGGATTGATTTCCCGATGGTGGGTGTGGGAATGCCAGGGCATTTCTTGATCCGCCCAGATGTTCCAGATATAGAAATTTTTGTGGATGCCTTTAATGGCGGTGAAATAATATTTGCTCAAGATTGCGAGGAACGGCTGTCTCAAATTTATCAGCAACCTGTGACGCTACAACCAGAATTTTTAGCCGTGGTCAGTAATCGGCAATTTTTGGCACGGATGCTGACAAATATAAAATTTATTTACCTCAAACAACAAGAGTTAGAAAAAACGCTGGCAGCAATTGAACGAATTTTGTTGCTGTTTCCTAATGTAACTTTAGAATTGCGCGATCGCGGCTTAATCTCCTATCAACTTGGTAACTACCCCCAAGCCGTAGACGATTTACGACATTATTTAGCAAAAGTTCCTGATGCCCAGGATGCATCCGTAATTCGGCGGCTACTTACGGAATTGGGGAGGGATTAGGGAATGGGGAATGGGGAATGGGGAATGGGCAAGAGGACTTGGGGACAAGGAGAATTGGGGACAAGGGGAAAGACTTGTTTCAAGTTCTCACCTCTTGTCCCCTTGTCCCCTTGTCCCCTTGTCTCCCCTGCCTCCCCTGCTCCTCTGCCTTTTCTGCTCAATGCCCAATTACAAATTTTCTGCGACTCGTTTCAGGCGGCGGAGTTGGGCTTGCATATCTTCTTTTGTCCAAGATGCGGCGAAGGTATTGAAACCCCAACTCACTAAGGGGTTAGGGATATCGAACTCAAAACGGTTTAGTAGGAGCGTTCCCTTTTCTGTGGCTTGACATTCCCAGCGATCGCGCCCTTGAAAAAATCCCTGAAATTCCCAGACTACCAAACCCGGTTGTCGTTCCACAACTACGCTATTCAACGTAGGTTTCAGTAGAGGAATTTGAATGATAAAACGGCTTTTACTGCCGATATCAGTACTCCAAGATTCACCCACAGGTTCGCAAAGGAGGACTGGGTTGAGCCAGCGTTGCATGAGAGCTAAATCGCTAATACAGCGCTCTACCACCGTAGCTGTAGCATTAATTTGAATCGATTGTTCTAAAACTTGAGGCATTCCACATCTTCGATGCTGTTGCTGCAATTAGAGTAACGCAAAATTCGCCATTTCCAGAAGATTAAATCAAATATTTGGTAACACAGTCAAAAATTACTCTTGATATCAATATATGTATGTGTTTACTGGTAAATTGATAGGCAAAACACTTACTCAGTGTTTGCGGCGAATACTTAAGCTTAATTCCCGAAAACCATGAATACAACTTGGCAAGGAATAACCCAGGTGATAGAAGTTGGTTTGGCTATGAAGGTGCAGCAATTTTTGGCACAATCGCCCAGCCTGCAACCGATACAACCAGCAGTGAATCAAGGAATCGCTGATGTACAAGGTATTGTTCAACAGATAATTCTGTTTACGCCCCGTCTCCTGGGGGCAGTAGCAATTTTGTTAGTAGGTTGGCTAATTGCAGCGATCGCAGCAGCCGTAACGCAAGGAATCCTCAAGCGCACAAACATCGATAACCGCATTGCCGCAGGGATAACAGGTCGTCAAGATGTTCCCCAGGTGGAGAAATTAATCTCTAGCTTAGTCTTTTGGAGCATTATTCTATTGACGGCGGTAGCTGTTTTACAGACGTTGGATCTGGAAGTAGCCTCTCGACCCCTCAATAATTTTCTCAATCAACTTATTGGCTTTTTGCCAAATTTGGTTGGTGCGGGAATCCTTTTGGCAACCGCCTGGTTTTTGGCGACCATTGTCAAGATTATCACTGTGCGCTCATTACAGGCGTTTAATCTGGATGAGCGTTTGAATCCAGAATCAGAAGACAGCGCACCCAGCCTAAATCAGTTGTCTCTGAGTGAGACGATTGCTAATGCTCTGTATTGGTTTATATTTTTACTGTTTCTTGCCCCAGTTTTAGATAGTTTAGGACTAAGGCAGGCTTTACAACCAGTACAAGCTCTCATTACAGAAGTTCTGCTAATTCTGCCGAACATTTTAGCGGCGATCTTAATAGCTGTAGTTGGCTGGTTCATCGCTAATGTAGTTCGGCGGATTGTGACGAACTTACTGGCGACAACTGGTATTGACCATTTAGGTAGTCGGTTGGGATTATCTGCAAGTGCGGGGGTGCAACCTCTATCGAATATTATCGGCACAATTGTCTATGTTTTGATTTTGATTCCTGTAGCGATCGCAGCGCTTAATGCCTTGCGAATTGATGCGATATCTGTCCCGGCGATCGCCATGCTACAACAGGTTCTCAACGCTCTCCCTGCCATCTTTACAGCCGTGGCAATTTTAATTGTTGCCTATTTTGTGGGGCGGTTTGTGGCGGATTTAGTTACAAGTATCCTCACCAATTTAGGCTTTAACAACATTTTCACTATTTTGGGTCTGACTACACCCACTAGACGCATCGAAATTTCAACTGAACCAACAACTGCCCATATCCCAAACCGCACTCCATCAGAAATTGCAGGTATTGTTGCCTTAGTGGGTATCATGCTATTTGCAACGGTGGCGGCTGTGAATATCTTGAATATTCCAGCCCTGACAGCATTAGTGTCTGGTATTGTGATTATATTTGGGCGAATTTTGGCGGGATTGGTGATATTTGCTATTGGCTTATTCTTGGCAAATCTAGCTTTTAATATCATTACCAGTTCCGGCGAACGTCAGGCAGAAATTTTGGGACAAGTAGCGCGGATTGCCATTATTGCTTTAGTCTCTGCAATGGCACTGCAACAGATTGGAGTTGCCAGTGATATTGTGAATTTAGCCTTTGGACTTTTACTCGGTGCGATCGCAGTTGCTATTGCCCTAGCCTTTGGTCTTGGAGGGCGCGATATTGCCCGCGAACAAGTTCAAGAATGGCTAAACTCTTTCAAAGGTAGAAACTAAAAGTTGATGAAGGCGCAATTTCATCTGTATATAGCAATCCTAAATCATTCGTGAGAATTTGAAATTGTTGCTACCCTTCTTAGTCCCCCCAAGACATCGGGGGGACGGCATTAGCTGGGGGAAAAATTTTTTACAACTTTGGCAAGCAATCGCAAAATATGTTTTAGAACCAGCACATGAAGCAACATTTCATGCTAGAAACTACGGTTTTAGACCAGGACGTTCGGCACATGATGCCCAGAAAATTCTGTTTAATATTACGACGGAGATTTAACTTACTGGAGCGAACGCAATAGTAAGTTAATAGATAGCGAAGTCATTGGGAATTCATTCCCAGGTGAAACCTGGGAACGAGTAGTAAACTTTTAACTCCTAACTTTTATTTCCCAAACCCTTTACCGCGAGAGGTTGAAGGTAGACAAATACAGTTTTCGAGTTGACTAATTAAAGCCTCACGATCTAAATTTTGACCAATCAGCACTAGCTGATTTTTCAATTTACCTTGCCATTCATCATCATCTAACGTAAAGCGTTTGCCACAAAGGTGGAAAATATGACGCTTAGGACTTTCATCAAACCACATAATCCCCTTTGCTCGGAAGATATTTGAGGGTAGCTGGTTATCTAAAAAATACTGAAACTTCCTAATAGAAAAAGGCTTGTCACTTTGGAAAGAGATGGAAGTAAAACCATCATTTTCTAAATGGTCAGAATGATGATGATCGTGGTGATCATGATCATGGTCGTGATGATCGTGACCGCATGTTGAGTGGTCATGATCGTCATGATGATCGTGATGTTCATGATCGTGATGATCGTGTTCATCCACCACTGTGTCAAAATATTTATCAGACTCAAACAGACCAACACTCAAAATTAAAGGAAGTGGCACTTGCGATCGCGTCGCGCGAATAATTCTTGCTCCTTCCTTAACTTCGTTAATTTTTGTTTCTAACTCGTTCAAAGTGGCTTCATCAACCAAATCAGCCTTGTTCAGCACAATTACATCGCCATAAGCAATCTGGCTGTATGCGGCTTCAGAGTTAAATAAATCTAGGCTGTAATTCGCCGCGTCTACCACGGTAATAATCGAATCTAAGCGGGTTAAATCTCGTAATTCTGTGCCCAGAAATGTTAAAGCTACTGGTAGCGGATCTGCTAATCCAGTTGTTTCCACTACTAGATAATCTAGATTTTCTTGGCGTTCTAAAACTTTGTAAACTGCATCTACTAAATCATTATTAATAGTGCAGCAAATACAACCATTATTTAGTTCCACCATGTTCTCACCAGTGGAAACAATTAGCTCGTTGTCGATGCCAATTTCACCAAATTCATTCACGAGAACAGCGGTTTTTAAACCCTGTTGGTTGTTGAGGATATGATTGAGTAAAGTCGTCTTCCCACTACCGAGGAAACCCGTAATAATTGTTACTGGCATTCCTTGTTTGGGCGTATCCATTGCCGAAGATTCGGGTGTAACTGCTGATTGCATAGCGCTGTTATCAAATAGTCAAAAAATAGTAATGTAGCGCAGATAGTCCAGAAAACACTAGCATAGGGATGCTGGACTGTCATCCCAGCTGCTTTACCCTATTATTACGTATCTCCTTATTTCAGCATTACTCTGTTATGACCCTAACACTCTACAATACCCTCACCCGTCGTCAAGAACCGTTTGAAACAGTCGAACCAGGCAAGGTTAAGATGTATTACTGCGGCGTGACGGTGTACGACTACTGCCATTTGGGTCATGCTAGAGCTTGCATTGTTTGGGATGTAATCCGCCGATACCTCCAGTTTATCGGTTATGAAGTCCGATATATCCAAAATTTTACTGATATTGATGACAAGATTCTCAATCGAGCCCGTGTTGAAAATTCATCAATGGAAGCTGTGGCCGATCGCTTTATCAAAGCATATTTTGAGGATATGGCGCGGTTAGGAATCAAAGAAGCTGATGAATATCCCCGTGCTACCCACACGATGAATGGCATTCAACGGTTAATTCATGAGTTGGAAAATAAAGGTTTTGCTTACCCCTCTGATGGTGATGTCTATTATGCAGTCCGGCAGTTTGCTGAGTATGGCAAGCTTTCTGGACGCAAGTTAGAAGATATGCAAGCGGGTAAAAGCGATCGCGTCAACGTAGAAGATCCAGAATATCAGAAAAAGAAAGATCCCTTTGATTTTGCTTTATGGAAGGCAGCAAAACCAGGAGAACCTGCTTGGGAGTCACCGTGGGGCGCAGGCCGTCCGGGATGGCATATAGAATGCTCGGCAATGGTGCGCGATCGCTTGGGTGATACCATCGATATTCATGCTGGTGGTGCTGACTTAATTTTTCCTCACCACGAAAACGAAATTGCCCAATCTGAGGCTGTAACAGGAAAACCCTTAGCGCGTTACTGGTTGCATAACGGCATGGTGAAGGTAGATGGTGAAAAAATGTCCAAATCTTTGGGCAACTTTACCACTATTAGAGACTTACTGGATCGAGGAGTTGACCCGATGGCAGTGCGCTTATTCGTGCTAACTGCTCAATATCGTACACCCATAGATTTTACCGACGAAGCGATCGCCGCAGCAACCAACGGTTGGCACACCATTAAAGAAGGTTTACTCTTTGGCTATAAGTATGGTAAACAATTGGGTTGGCCATTGGATACAGTAAATAATCCTATTCTCCATCCCGAAGGTGAGCTTTTTGAGGGACATGCTAAACAACTGGGTTGGTCATCTCATACAGCAAGTAATCCTACTGGGAAATTCGATAATATTGCTGAACTCTTTTGTATGAGTCTCAATAATGACTTTAATTTCCCTGGTGGATTAGCAGTGTTATTTGAAATGGCTAAGGAATTAATCCGTGAAGGGAATATCCTTGTACATCAAGGAAAACCAATCATATCAGCAGATGAGTTACTCAAAACCTGGCAAACACTCATTACTTTAGCCGACGTTTTAGGTTTCACTGCCAAGCCAGAAGCGGAAATTCCTATGAATGATAGTTTAAGCGATGCGGAAATTGAAGCGAAAATTCAGCAAAGGCAAGAAGCGCGTCAAGGCAAAAATTTTGCCGAAAGCGATCGCATTCGTGACGAACTCCAAGCAGAAGGTATTACGCTAATTGATAGCCGTGATGGTACACGCTGGCATCGGAATTAAAGGAGACTGGGAAGTAGGAATTTAATTCTTCCCAATTCCCTATTCCCAATTCCCCATTTCCAATTCCCAATTCCCAATTCCCAATTCCTTAAATTATGTGGTCTGAACTTAAAAAAGCGATCGCTAGTTTCGACATTCCTGCTGATTGGATCGGTATCAGAGCCGTAAAGGAGACTTCTACAAGCCGTTCAGTCCGTGACGGCTTACCCCAGGCAAATGGCAAATCCTTCACTATTGGAGCCATGCTGGAAGTTTTGGTCAACGGTTGTCTAGGTTATGCAGCCACTAACTCTCTGGAACTGTCTTCACTACAAGCTGCTGCCCAAACAGCCTATAAACAGGCACTAGCAGCCAGCGAATGGTGGATACATCCCTTTCGTGAAAGTGAGCGCCCTAAAGTCGTTGGTGAATATAAATCTCCATTCCTTGAACCTTTTGATGCTTTGAGTCCCGGAGAAATCAACGATTTGCTGGTTCGTATTTGCCAAACGCTAAAAGTTGACGACAAGATTGTGCAAACCATAGCCGGTGCTAGCACCATTGAGAGAGAGTCTTGGTTTGTTAGCAGCAATGGTTCAGAAGTCTATCAAAAAATTCTATCTATAGCTACTCATTACGGAGCCACCGCCCAAGATGGGTCAATTGTACAGCAGCGCAGCAACAACGGCTCCCAAGCAAACTGTTACCAAGGCGGACTTGAACTATTAAAACAAGAAAACTTATGGCATCGGGTGCGGCAAATTGGCGAACAAGCAGTAGAACTCTTGACAGCAGAAGAGTGCCCAACTACCCGTACCAATTTAGTTTTAGCCCCAGATCAAATGATGCTGCAAATCCATGAAAGTGTCGGGCATCCCCTAGAAATTGACCGAATTTTGGGAGATGAGCGTAACTATGCTGGGGGCAGCTTCGTTAATAAAAGTGATTTTGGCAACCTAGTATATGGTTCGCCACTGATGAACATTACCTTTGATCCCACCGTGGCTGGTGAATTTGCTAGCTATGGCTTTGATGATACGGGTGCTGTAGCAACGCGAGAATATTTGGTCAAAGAAGGAGTACTTCAACGGGGTTTAGGCAGTCTAGAGAGTCAAGCTAGAGCAGGTGTATCAGGAGTAGCCTGTGCGCGTGCTTCTTCATGGAATCGACCAGCGATCGATCGCATGGGTAACTTGAATTTAGAGCCTCTAAACGCTAGCTTTGAAGACATTATTAGCGGCATAGAACACGGCGTTTACATGGAATCTAACCGATCTTGGTCAATTGACGATCGCCGTTACAAATTCCAATTTGGTTGTGAGTACGCTAAATTAATTGAAAATGGTAAACTCACTAAAACCCTCCGCAATCCCAACTATCGCGCCACAACACCAGAATTTTGGCATAGCTTAATCCAAGTAGGAAATGCTGAAAACTGGCAAATGTATGGTACTCCTTATTGTGGTAAAGGAGAACCAAATCAGGCCATTTGGGTAGGACATGGTTCCCCTGTTTGTGTATTTGCTAATGTCGAAGTTTTTGGTGGAGGAAGTTGAAAAAGTTAAGAGTTAGGAGTCAATAGTTGGTACTTAAGTAGTTAGGCATAATTAAATATAAAATAAAATTCTAGTTCGTAGTGAGCGATTTATCGCTCAGAACAATTATGATGAGGACTAAAGTCCTTACTACAAGCTTTAATTTATTTACGCCTAGCTACTTATGAGTTTTGAGTTCAAAAACTCTTCAACTCCTAACTCTTAATTCCTAATTTTCCCCTGGCTTATTCCCTATTAATATTTAATATCCATGAAAATTGAGGAATTATCTGCGTTAGAAGTCAGCTTTAATCGACTGATTGAAACTCTGCTGATAAAAAAAGCAGAAAATGAACAATTCACTGTCAAACTCAGTAGTGAAAGAAGTCAATTTACTCGTTTTAACCATGCGAAAGTGCGACAAACTGGTTGTGTTGCTGATGGGTGGATCGAACTGACTCTGATGGCAGATCAACGCAGTAGTGTTAGGCTGTTTCCCTTTACTGGAAATTGGGAGCTAGACTGGCAATTAGCATATTCTGCTTTGCAGGAATTACGCGACGAACTGATTCTATTACCCATCGATCCATATCTAGTTTTACCATCAGGAACTAATACCAGTCGTGAAGTACATTCTGGGAATTTGTTGGCAGAAGAAGCAGTAGTATCAAGTGTATTAGAACAAGTTAATGAATTAGATTTTACTGGTATATATGCTGGAGGAATAGTAATTAAAGGTTATGGTGATTCCAGTGGGCAAAAGCACTGGTTTGCTACTGATTCTTTTACCTTAGATTATTCTCTATTTTCCGCCTCTGGGCAAGCCGTTAAGGGCACATTTGCCGGAAGTGATTGGAATAAATCTGCTTATATAGCCAAAATTAGCGAAGCTAAAAAACAACTCGAATTGCTTGCTCGTCCATGTAAAGAACTGCCACGAGGACAATACAAAACTTATTTTGCACCTGCTGCGGTTGCAGATTTATTAGTCATGCTTTCTTGGGGAGCTATCAGCGAAGCTGATATCCAACAAGGAAATAGTGCTTTAGCTGCTTTATCGCGTCAAGAAAAACAGCTTTCGCCAGCATTTAGTTTGAAAGAAAACTTTCAGCGCGGATTAGTACCCCGATTTAATGAATTGGGAGAAATGGCAGCACCGGAGTTACCTGTAATAGAAAAAGGACTTTTGGTAAACACTCTGGTTAATTCTCGCACTGCTAAGGAATATCAAAAAACTGCCAATGGTGCTAATGGTTCCGAGACTCTCCGTGCGCCAGAAATCAGTCCCGGAAATTTAGTATTTGAGCAGATTCTTCCGAGATTGGATACAGGATTGTATCTATCAAATTTGCATTACTTAAATTGGAGCGATCGCCAAACTGGTAGAATCACAGGTATGACCCGTTATGCTTGTTTTTGGGTGGAAAATGGAGAAATTATTGCTCCCATTGAAAACTTACGTTTTGATGAAAGTCTCTATCGCTTCTGGGGAGAAAAATTAGTAGATTTAACCAATTTTCAAGAATTTATTCCCGAAGTAGGCACTTATGATAGTCGCCAACTAGGAGGTAGTTTAGTTCCCGGTATGCTGGTAGAAGATTTTACTTACACCCTGTAATCAGGTATTAATTGCATTTTTGATGAATTTTAAACATAAATATAGCAATCATATTTGATTTGTGAGAATTGCAAAAATTGTTGGGTTAAGCAATAGCGAAACCCAACTTAGAATTTTTCCTCATCTCTTGTTAGAACCTCTATCTTTTTTTACCGGGAGGTGAGTTGCGCTGAGTGAGGTTATCAATTTGCAATTGTTGTCGTCCGTTGGTGACAATTCGCAACATATCTTTGAGATCCTGTTCGATATTGCCCAAAATGCCATCAGCATATTGATCGGCACCATCTTCAATATCTTGAGCCTGAGCGATCGCAGTTTGCCTCATTTGCTCTAACTCTTGCTGACAAGCATACCGCTTACGCTCAATCTCGGCGAGGGTTTCTTGCATTATTCCCTCACACTCTTGTTGCACTTGTCGTCGCAATTGTTCAGCTTCTTGTTCAGCCTGTTGAATAATATCGCTTTCAGCTAAGATTTGCGCTCTTTTTGCTTGCGCGGCATCAACAACCTGCTGTCCATACTCTTCCGCTTCTAGCAGAATTTCATCCTTTTGGTTAAGGATGGCTGCTGCTTCTTGAAAAAGCGATGGTAAAGCAAGCCGGATGTAATCAAGCTGTTCCAGCAGCTTTTCTTCATCTATGAGAGTGCGTCCCGTCAGAGGAATCCTAAGACTAGAGAGAACTATTTCCTCTAGGCGGTTGAGTTCCTGCTGAATATCTATGCTTCCCTCTCCACCGACATATTCTTCAGGGGGGGGATTGCTTCCGTTGAGATTGGGTTCAACATTGGAGAGTTGTGATTGTAGCATTGGTATATATCTAGGGCAATGTGTGGGGGAACGAGATGATCGATAGAGCCGCCAAACCTTGCAATCTCTCTTACCACACTACTACTTAAAAAACTATACTCATTTGAGGTTGCTAGAAAAACTGTTTCTATTTGGGTAGAAAGAGTTTTATTGGTGTGAGCCATTTGCAGTTCCACTTCAAAATCTGACACAGCCCGTAAACCCCGAAGCAAAACTTGTGCGTGTCGCATTTGGGCATAGTTTACGGTAAGACCATCAAAACTGTCTACTTCTACATTAGGTAGATGTTGTGTAGAAAGACGGATCTGCTCTAACCGTTGCTGCACGCTAAAAAGTGGCGTTTTGTTTGGGTTCCGCAGTACAGCGACAATTACCCGCTCAAACAGGCGACTACCGCGCTGAATGAGGTCAAGGTGTCCCAAGGTGATGGGGTCGAAGCTACCAGGATAAATAGCAATCACAATTTTAGATATATCAAAGTTGTTTAGGTGATTATATCGAAACTCTTTTGTGTAACTTACTCAAATCTACCATCTTGCGCTCTGAGCAAGAATGCTAAACTCAATTGTTTTTGTGACACAAGTTATGCTCAACTAGGCGTTAGGAATTAGACTCCTAAATATGGATGCTGGATTTTAAGTGTAGTTTCAGTATTCGAGATGTAAAAAACCCCGTACTTAGCAAAGTGCGCGGGTAGTTAACAAACTTTTCTAGGTAATTTCTCATGGCACTGGATTTTTCCACCTTGCCCTTGGCGTTTCAATTTACTTCTCCAGGACCTATTCTGGTGAAATTAGGGCCACTAAGTATCCGATGGTATGGCTTATTGATTGCCACAGCAGTTTTAATTGGCGTAATCCTTTCTCAAGAATTGGCAAAGCGCCGTAATGTTAATCCTGAGTTGCTAGGCGATTTGTTTTTTTGGTTGTTGATTGGGGCAATTCCCGGCGCACGGCTATATTATGTTTTCTTTGAATGGTCAAAATATGCCCCAACTCCAGGAAAAATCTTTGCTATCTGGGAAGGTGGTATTGCCATTCATGGAGCAATTATTGGTGGCGTTTTGGCTGCGTTAATCTTTGCCAAAATCAAGCAGGTTTCTTTCTGGCAACTGGCAGATTTAGTAGCACCTTCGCTGATTTTAGGGCAGGCGATCGGACGTTGGGGCAATTTCTTTAATTCTGAAGCTTTTGGCGATCCTACTGATTTACCCTGGAAGCTGTATATTCCACCAGACCATCGTCCTTTAGAATATGCTAGTTTCGATTACTTCCATCCCACCTTTTTGTATGAATCTCTGTGGGATTTAATGGTCTTTACGCTACTCATAACGTTGTTTTTCCGGTCTTTATCCGGTAAGCCACGTTTAAAGGTAGGCACTCTGTTTTTAGTTTACTGGCCAGCCTACAGCTTAGGACGCTTGTGGATTGAAGGTTTCCGTACTGATAGCTTGATGCTGGGGCCATTACGAATGGCACAAGTAGTCAGCAGTCTAGGAATTTTATTTGGATTGGTTGGATTAGCTTGGCTTTACTTACTCAAACGCCCTTTACCTGATGTAGTGCCTACTCCCAAGGGGAATGGAGAGATGAGGGGATGAGGGGGCAGGGGAGGCAGGGGAAGCAGAGGAAGAAAGAATAACTAATGCCCAATTCCCAATTCCCGATATCTAAAAATAAAAAATGCCCCAGAATATTTTCTAGGGCTTAACCAGGGTGCATCTACCATTACTCTCTACTAGGGAAAGAGGGTGAATCCGGAAAGATACTGAGAAAATATCAAAAAAGTTTTTTGAGGGATTGCCGTGGGTTCTTTTAAAAGTGAATATACAGAAAACCTGAGTTATAAAAAAACGCTATATGCCATAGAACCATCTGTGTATATTGTCGGAGCAGGCCCTGGAGATCCGGATTTATTGACGGTGAAGGCGCAGAAACTACTCGCTGTTGCTGATGTGATTTTATTTGCTGATTCTCTAATACCCGAACAGATTTTAGAACTTTGCCGAAAAGATGCGGAGATAATTAGAACTGCGAATCAGACTTTAGAAGAGATTTTGCCGATTATGATCGATAGGGTGCGATCGCAGCAAAAATCTCTAGTCCGTCTCCATTCTGGCGATCCTAGTCTCTACAGCGCCATCCACGAGCAAATGCACCTCCTCGCAGAGGCAAATATTCCTTTTGAAGTCATACCAGGTATCAGCGCTTTTCAAGCTGCTGCTGCCAAACTCAAAGTAGAACTAACTGTGCCCGGTTTAGTCCAAACCATCATTTTGACCCGTATTAGTGGACGTACAGAAGTCCCAGCCACCGAAGAATTAGCCTCTCTCGCAGCACATCAGGCTAGCCTTTGCCTATATCTCAGTGCGCGTCACATCGAAAATGCCCAAGCTAAACTACTTGAACATTACCCAGCCGAAACCCCCATTGCAATCTGCTTTCGCATCGGATGGCCTGATGAAAAAATCAGGGTTGTTCCCCTAAATCAAATGGCGGAATGTACTCATAAAGAAGAATTAATTCGCACCACACTTTATATAATCAGTCCAGCCCTCTCAACAACAAAAGGGCGATCGCGCTTATATCATCCCGAATACGATCGCCTGTTTCGCTCATCTCATAACTAAATGTTGGGAATTGGGAATTGGGAATTGGGAAAACTGCCCCTTGTCGGGTCTACGGTTCGGTAAACTTAACAGTGTGAATAAAATCCTAATTTCTAATTCGGTACTATGCCATTAATTAAAGTGCAAACTTCTGTGTCTGCTCCTCAAACAGCTGAAATTGAGTCAATGCTTTTAAATCTATCTGCCAAGTTAGCGAAACATTTGGGAAAACCAGAATCTTATGTAATGACTGCTTTTGAGCCGGGAATTCCCATGACTTTTGCAGGGAATACAGAACCGGTTTGCTACATTGAAATTAAGAGCATTGGCACAATGAAGCCAGATCAAACCGCAGCGATGAGTCAAGACTTCTGCCAGCAGATTAACCAAACTCTAGGTGTACCGAAAAATCGCATTTACATCGAGTTTGCAGACGCTAAGGGTGCAATGTGGGGCTGGAACGGCACAACCTTTGGTTAATTCCCTGTCTTCTTTGGTCAAGACTAACTTTATCTGGCAGGTGTAGGATAGAGATCCTACATCAACTCTTGATTTTTTTATGTCTGCTACGCCTCTTGTATCTCAGGTTGACTCACACAACCCAGAAAAATCAGAATTAATCCCTCCCCTTCTCGGTGCTTCTCTGGCGGAGTTAAGCGCTTGGGTGCAGCAACAAGGACAACCTGCTTACAGAGGAAAGCAACTGCATGAATGGATCTATGATAAGGGAGTGCGATCGCTAGCTGATATTTCTGTCTTCTCTAAGCAATGGCGCAAAGAAGTAGCAGAAGTCCCCATTGGGCGCTCAACTTTACACTACCGCTCTGTGGCTCCCGATGGCACAGTCAAATATCTTTTACAATTAACAGACGGCCAAATTATTGAAACTGTTGGTATCCCGACCTTCGCAGAAAGGGGAGAAGGCCCAAAAGCCCGTCTGACTGTTTGTGTCTCTACTCAGGTGGGTTGCCCAATGGCGTGTGATTTCTGTGCTACTGGTAAGGGAGGCTACAAGCGCAACTTAGCACGGCATGAAATTATCGATCAGGTGTTAACTGTGCAAGAAGATTTTCAGCAACGGGTTAGCAATGTCGTGTTCATGGGATTGGGTGAACCGTTGTTGAATACTGAAAATGTCCTCGCAGCGCTGAAATCTCTGAATCAAGATGTCGGTATTGGGCAGCGATCGCTTACAGTTTCTACAGTTGGTATTCGCGATCGCATTCGTCAGTTCGCGCAAAATAATTTGCAAATCACTCTGGCGGTTAGTCTCCACGCACCTAACCAAGCGCTGCGAGAAAAACTCATCCCCAGCGCCCGCGCCTATCCTCTAGAAGAGTTGTTGGCTGAATGCCGAGAATATGTAGAAATCACTGGACGGCGCGTTACCTTTGAATACGTTCTCTTGGCTGGTGTCAACGATTTACCAGAACACGCATTAGAACTTTCAAAATGTATGCGAGGATTTCAATGTCATGTGAATTTGATTCCTTACAACCCCATCCAAGAAGTGGACTACAAACGCCCCAACCGCGATCGCATTGAAGCATTTGTCAACGTCCTTAAGCAACAAAATACTGCTGTTAGTGTGCGTTATTCCCGTGGTTTAGAAGCCGATGCTGCTTGCGGACAATTGAGAGCAAGTAAAAATTAAACGGCGTTGCAGTCAATTCTATGAATGAATATCAAACCACAGATAAACATAGATATATCTAAAGAAATTATCTCTGTTTATCTATGGTGTAAAATCGCCTGAAATGCTTTTTTAGATAAGTTTTCAGATATTTAGACTATCACGGGCGATAGAGAACAGAAAATGGTGTAGTTCAATTACTTGAAAAGCTTCGTAACTTAAACTGTACCAGATAGATGGATTACGGAAATCCGACAACCCATGTAATAAAATTTGAATGTATAATTTAATTAGTGATAAATATCTGAAAAGCGAGAGTTTTATGCAAAATCAACATAATGCACTAGATATAACCTTGATTTAGCAAGCTATTCTCAATGCACTGATATTTAGAAAACGTTATGGGCTGAAGAATATTGAGTACGGTGGCGTAGTCAGATGTAAGTATCGCACAAACCCATAACGGTAAATAAAATATTAGCTTTAGTGAACTATTCTAAGCCCCTGTATTTATCTTGTATAGGATAATTGTGTTGAAATTTTAAGGGTTTAGCGATCGCTAAACCCCAACTATAACAATGAGGAGATAACTATATGTTGAATCGCTTGTCGCTATTTAAAGCATGGCTACTATTGATTGTGCTTGCAAAAGCTTTATCGATTAGTTTTCCTGCTAATGCACAAATAATTCAGACGAATCCCCAGACGCAAGATTCATTGCAAGAAAGAATCAGACAACAACAAGAAGAGCAAAATCAGCAAACACAAGAACGAATGAAGGAAACATGGCTACGGCAAAACCTTCAACAACCTCAACTACTACAACCACAACAGAAAATACAACAGCAACAATTTACACGACAACGGCAAGAAATGCTCCGCCAGCAACAATTTAGACTACAACAAGACCAACTGAGAATACAACAACAAGAATTTTCTCGACAGCAACAACTGAGAATACAAGATCAACAACTCAGACAAGATCAACAAATTAGACAACAACAAGAATTTAGATTACAAGAACAGAGACGACAGCAACAACTTAGACAACAGAATAAGAACTTGTAAAGCCTTCAGAATTTATCATAAGTGACTTTATTATTAAAAATTAGAGAAAACATTCTCCAATTTTTAATTTTTATTATCTAGCGTTGTGCATAAATTCCTGGTGCATAAGCCTCAATGACTTTGCCAGTACGAGTACAACTAATCATCAAGTAGTCACAACTAGAGCATTGTGTTCGAGTTAATTGACTATCAGAAATATAATAACGTTCTGCTTGGCAGCCACAATTTGGGCAGTAAATCTTTTGTACTGTCTGCATTTTAAAACCCCTGGTTGTAATTTATTTTTTATTTGAGAAGACTGCCAGTTAAAGTAGCAATAATTTTGGTTTGACCCAAGTTAACAAACGACCTTAATATTGGCTGATTATTTTAAACAAAATTTCAGGTTTGAAAATTTTCGATATCTTTGTATATTATCCTAGAATTTAAGTGATCTTACCCTCCTACTTTAGATACATAAATTATTTTTTAATTAAATCCCGCTTAGTGATTTACTGATCCCTATGACGAATGCCTTGAGAGACACCTGTTTATAGTCATTTCAGACTGATACAAAAAAAGCCGTTCTTGTATTCAAAAATTAAAACCAATAAATTACTGTATATTTAGTCACAAAATTTCTATCTTAAGATTTAGTTAATCTTTGCTAGCAATATTTATGAGGTTAAATTCTAGTGAAATAATTTAATCAAAATTAGCATACTTATGAGATACCGTAAATTTACGGTATTTACACATCTTAAATTTTCGCAGACAACCTTAACTGAATCCGCTGTAAGAGTGAAATTAATACTTTGTAAAGCTAGTTTTTAAGGTTTGTAGTAAGGACTAAAGTCCTTATTTTCTAAGCACTCAAGTCTTTACTACAAAATTTTTTACCTATAAATTGAAATTTGACAGAGTGTTAGTCTCCTTAAGCAGGATGAAAATAATCGTAAATTTCTTGAGCTAAACGCGGCCCAATTCCTGGAACCTCTGCAAGTTGTGGAGTTGTTGCTTGGCGAATATAATCAACTGAGCGAAAATGCCCTAGTAGCTGCTTTTGTCGATGATGTCCTAAGCCAGGAATTTCATCTAAACGCGATCGCTTCAATTTATCACTGCGTTGCTGACGATGGAAACTCACTGCAAACCGATGCGCTTCATCTCGCAATCGCCGCAACAACTGTACCCCCGGTTGTTCTGCATCAGTTGACAAGGGTTTAGATTCTCCCGGTAAAAAAATCTCTTCTCGCTGCTTTGCTAAACTCACAACTCGCAAGTCTTCTAATAAATTCATCTCTTGCAAAACGGCGATAACTGAAGATAACTGACCTTTACCACCATCAATCATGATTAAATCAGGCCAATCTGGATTACCCAAACGTGACAACTGTGGATCTTCCGCATACTTACGGAAGCGTCGCCCAATAACTTCAGCAAGACTAGCAAAATCATCTGAATGTCCCGCCGTCACAGTGGGATTTTTAATTTTGTAGTGGCGATAATGCTGTTTAGCGGGTAAACCGTCGATAAACACAACTTGGGAAGCTACAGCATTTGACCCTTGAATGTGGGAAATGTCATAACCTTCGATGCGATGGGGTACATCTGGTAAATCGAGAATGGTAGCTAAATCTTGCATTGCTTGGTGATTGCGATCGCCAAATTTTTGCATTCTTTGCAATTCATACTGAGCATTTCGCTCTACCATCTCAATTAATTCTGCCTTAGTTTGCCGCAAAGGAGTCAAAATCGTGACTTTTTTACCTTTGCGTTGAGTTAAGACATCTGCCAATATGTCGCTATCTGGTAAATCATGCTGTACCAGAATTTCTAAGGGTATTTCCACCGAGTCAGCAGTTTGGTAATGTTCCTCTAAAGCTCGTTGTAAAATAGCTCCTGGTTCTGCATGAGCATCAGCCACAAAAGCCAAACGCCCTACCAATTGTCCAGCGCGAATCTGAAATAATTGAATACAAGCGTGTTCTTCGTTAGCTGCCAGTGCGATCGCATCCCGTGAAACTGTATCATCTGGTAAGGATACCTTTTGGTCAGCAGTCAGCGACTTTAACCCAGAAATTTGATCGCGAATCCGCGCTGCTGACTCAAAGTTCAAGTCTTCAGCTGCTGTATTCATCTGTTGAGTCAGAATATCAATCAATTCCTGAGTTCGTCCTTGGAATACCATCGCGATCTTTTGCACAATTTTGCGATATTCTTCTGGTGAAGTCAGCTTTTGACACACACCCGGACAACGCCCTAAATCATAATTTAAGCACGGACGGTCTTTGAAAAGTGGTTGAGGTCGTTGTCGCTGGGGAAAAATGCGCTTGCAGATACGGACAATCTCTCGTAATAAACCAGCATCAGTATAAGGCCCGTAAAATTTATCTTTTTCTTTGCCGAATTGACGTTTACGGGTAATAAAAATTCGCGGATAATCTTCTGACCAAGTAATGCAGAGATAGGGATATTTTTTATCATCTTTGAGCAGCACGTTGAAATATGGCTGGTGCTGCTTAATCAAGTTGGCTTCTAGCGCTAAAGCTTCGGCTTCAGTATCAGTGACGATGAACTCAATTTCTGTCACCAACTTAACCATCGTGGCGATGCGTTCAGTCTTGTTGTAGCCATCACGAAAATAGGAACGAACACGCGATCGCAATTTACGTGACTTACCTATATATATAATGCGATCGCTGTTGTCTCGCATGAAATAAACCCCCGGTTCCGGTGGAATTTCGGCTAGACGATTTTCCAGTCGTTCCGGCTCTTTAACCAGTGGTAGTATTTGAATAGATATTGTCACAACCAAAATTAGGTAATCTTTCTCTATTTTAAGAAAAATTCTTTTTTCGTGCCGATTTCATAGAGTAATTATCAATTAAATATAAAGTAAAGATATTTTTAGTCTATAGATACTTCTGCGGCTACCTACGAGTTATCCAATGGAGTACCCACAGCTTGCTTGGTTTATGAGCTGACGTAAATCCTGCCACCAACAAGACTTGGGGCAAAATCCCCTTGTAAAGAAAGGTAAGTAATTTCCATCACAGTTTACTAGATTCCTTGCTGCACATATCACAATTTTGGAGCAGATAAGAGTTTATGTAGCTATTATCTTATTTGTCATCTGTTACTGCCAGAATCAAAACTTGGCTTTTTGAATTTATAATTAATATTTTAATAGAGATAAAATTTAATTATTTAAAAATTTATTTTATTGACTTATTAGCTTTATATATTCTTAGTTAAAATTAATGAAAATTCAAATATATGCTTATATAAATGCAGCGAGATTAATTACCAATAAACAGCAATTTTGATTATCAATTCAACTTATAATATTAAGCGATTTAACGGATTTAGGAATTTATATTTACGAATATGATTATAAATATAGTTATGATAATAATTAAGGTAACAGTTAAACTATGAACCTACAAGACTTTGAAGCCCAGTACCGTGAAGCTATGGCTGAAACGCTCAATGAGCTGCAAACCGCAGTTTTGCTGTTAGCACAAGTACAAAATAAAATTTTAACAATTGGCACTTCTGTACAACATATTAGTCAGCAAGTTGAAGAGTTTATTGAAGAGCAAAAAGCCGAATAAAGGTATGCCAAGTAAAAAAATCTATCTATGGCAACAAGTCAACTCTTTTTCAATTGTAAGTGTAAGATCCTTGAGTTTTAGAGGTTTGACAAAATATCGGCGTGCGCCTAAACTCATAGCTAATTCTTGATCTGCTTTAAAAGCAAAAGCGGAAACTACAATGATAGGTATTTTTGACACATCAGGTTTTTGCTGGACTTGTTTTAAGAGCGAATAACCGTCAATATCTGGTAGCTTCAAATCTAATAACATTAAATCTGGTTTAAATTTATCTATAGTAGAGAAAAAAGTAGAGCCTTCAGATAAGCTTTGGACATCGTACCCACAGTAACTTAGATAGTCACTCAGTAACAACCTATTAAGATAATGGTCTTCAACTAGCAAAATTCGTCTAACTTTGTGTGAGCGCAATGGCTGATCTATATTGAAGAATTGTACTGTCATTGCTACCTATTATCTGATTATCTTAAATAAAAACCAACAATTATTACCATAAACTAAAACGGTAGTACATTTAAACTGTAAAATTAATAGAAAATTGACTTATGTAATGTAGTCAAAGATATTAATAAATCAAATTTAACTGTACTCCCATACTTAATAATAGTACGATTAAATATAATATTAATCAATTATTAAGCTTTTCTTTACGAGCTTTTTACAATTTATAGTATTAAATAAAAGACTGATTTTAAAAAGTCAAGTTACCAATTCTTATGAGTAAAATTACTTAAGTAATACTAGGAGCAATAATAGGCTACTTGCCATTCATAGAAAAGTTTTTATGTGGATTTGAGGGTAAAATAATACAACTGTACGAAATTGCTGTTATAAATACGTTGGTAAGGGCATAAATATATAGGCTCTTCCAAACGATTTATTTTTTGCAAATTTTATTAAAAATATATAACTTAGAAAATCAAATTATCTTATCGCTGGAAGAAAGTATTCATAAAAAAGGGAGCTAATAGCTCCTTTTTTTATTTGTAATTTTGAACTTGCAATCTTCTTAAATAGATGCTTTTTTCAATTTGCGTTGTGTAGCAAAGATACCAGCTACACCCAACAGACCAAGCATGACTGATGGTTCTGGGACTGCTGCGGGAGGCACAACACCTTTGATGCTAACTTCATAGTTGCCACTGTGAGAACTGCCATCAGTAACTTCTTTTAGGTTAGTTGCCGTAGCAGAAAAGCTGTAAAGGAAATCAGTCTTGTCATTATATGTAACTTTCACAACTTCACTAGCTTGGAATCCATTTTTGACAAGACTAGCCAAGGAGCTAAATTGAGGTGTATTAGCATAGTAAGCTTTTAAATCAAAGTGACCAGCTAACCCAATTTTAATATCGCCAGTGCTGTCATCTTGATTAACATAAGAGATATTAGGGTCGCTGGAGCGTTCGAAACCTTTGATGCTAAGAAACATATTATAGGCTAAAGGGATAGAATTTGCTGTTAGACCGGCTGCCTTAGCAAATTGGTTAAACCAAGTATTTGCAAAGTTATTTGCCCCATAGCTTGTACTCAATCCTGAACCAGTACTAAACCAATCTGTTGCTGTCAGGCTGCTTAAGGTAATACTTTGGCCACCAATTTGCCCCGTTAAGGTAGTGTTTTTGTTGAAATCAAAACCTGCTGCCTCACTACTAGCTCGTAACTCTACGTTTCCAGTAGGATTTGCAGCATTGCCATCCAGTACTTTTTGTACATTTGCGGAGGTCTTATCCACGGAGATGGTACTGTTACCTTGGACATCATAGACTAAATAATCACTGGCTGCTGTTCCACCAATAGTAGCGCCGGTGAGGGTTCCAGCTTGTGCTGGTACAGTAGCGATCGCGCTCACACCAATAGCCATTGAAGCGCCAATTACAAGTTTCTGAAAAGTCATCTTCATTGTTTTCAAGTCTCTGTCAGTTTGGAAATTAAGTTTTAAACTATTGCCATTTATAGGCTTGGGCTGTCTTGACTACAGGCTTTTGGCAATACAGCAGCTTGAAAACGCCACCTGCATTGTTAGCCAACTTTGGTAGCTGAACGTACAAACCCACTTTAATAGACGGGAAGACCTGATTGGGTAAAGTTACTTCGGATTATCAATAAAAATATGAAGAATATTTCTAGATTTTTATACGTTTAATTACTTACTTTTCTAAATATTACTAATATTAAAAGTTACAGATAAAATATTTGAAATTCAGTAGAATACGGTTATTCATAGGGCAATAGGGTTCAGATAAGCTTTTTTCTCCTCCCCCGCAACGCCAGCCTCAACGGATAAATTGCTTAACTGAACCGTATTGATTTATAAAGGCGCACGGCTGTGCGCCTTTGCTGCGTCTTCTATTCATAGACTTTGCCGCAAAAAATCTTTGGCGTTCAGCTTGAGAAGAAATTTAATAAAGGAATTGGGCAATTCTTTCCACAGCAGTTTCTAACAAAGGTGGCTCATGTACCAAGGCAAAACGGACATACCCTTCCCCAGATTTGCCAAAGCCAGCACCAGGCGAAGCAGCTACACCAGTTTGTTTAACTAGCTGAGTACAAAATTCTATGGAGTTTTGACTCCAAGCTGAGGGCAATTTTGCCCAGATGTACATTGTGGCTTTGGGAGTAGGAACATTCCAGCCAATGGAGTGTAAAGCAGTGATGAAGGCATCGCGGCGTTGCTGGAAGATAGCGACAGCAGATTTTACCCCAGCTTGAGGGCCAGTCAGGGCTGCGATCGCACCATTTAAAATTCCCCGATACTGATTAAAATCAACGGCAGCTTTTACCTGGCGTAAGGCGTTAATTAACTCGGCGTTACCGATGGCGTAGCCAATGCGGAAGCCGCCCATATTGTAGGATTTGGAAAGGGTAAAAAATTCAATCGAAACGCTTTTCTCTGGATCGGCTTGCAGAATTGAAGGGACTAAGGATTTTGGATTGGGAGAAGAATCTGCCCACTCCCCAGTTTCCTGAAATACTAAATCTACGTAGGGGAAATCGTGAACCAGGACGAGATTGTGTTGTTGACAGAAGGCGACAGCTTCTTGGAAGAAAGATAAAGGAGCGATCGCTGAGGTGGGATTGTGAGGATAACTTAATACCATCATCCGCGACTGGGCCAAAACTGGGGTGGGAATATCCGCAAACACTGGTAAAAAAGCGTTTTCTGCCCGTAATGGCATCGGGTAGATTTGACCACTGGCTAGGTGGACTCCCCCGACGTGAGAGGGATAACCTGGGTCGAGCAACAGGGCAAAATCTCCTGGATTGAGCAATGCTAGAGGTAAATGGGCTGTACCCTCTTGAGAACCAATCAGAGGTAGTACCTCAGTTTGGGGATTTACTTTGATGCCAAATTTTTGTTCGTACCAGTTGGCTGCCGCTTCACGAAACCCAAGAGTACCGTTAAACAACAAATAGCCGTGGGTACTGCGATCGTGAAGAGATTGGGTGATCGCCTCAATGACGTGTGCCTCGACTGGTAAATCAGAAGACCCCAACGACAAATCAATTACTTCTTGTCCAGTCGCCAAAGCGATTGCCTTGGCTCTGTCCATATCAGCAAATACATTAGATTGCAGGGGTTGTAAACGCTTTGCAAATTGCATATTAGTCATTAGTCATTTGTCATTGGTCATTAGTCATTAGTTATGGACTATGAACTATTGACTAATTACTATTTAAGTGCGTATCTAAGAGTTCGAGTAACTTATCTTTACCGATGACTCCCTCAGTCGAAATTAAAACTTCCTGGCCCTGAAATAGTCTCAGAGCCGGAACACCTTCCACTTGGTACTGCTTAACAGTGAGTGGGTTGGGGTCAATTTCCATTTTCACGACTTTGAGGCGATCGCTATATTTGCTAGCAGCTGAGTTAATCATGGGCGACATCAATTGACAAGGGCCACACCAGGAAGCCCAAAAGTAAACTAATACAGGCTGTTCAGCTTTTAACACTTCTGTTTCAAACTCAGCATCAGTTATGGTGATTACAGCCTTACTCATTACAGTCTCCATCCGGTGGCGATCAAAGTTGGCACACACAATACTTTATCCCAAAGTAGTCAATAGTCCATAATCAATAATTCATAGTTATTTTGACTGTTAACTATTGACTAATGATATAAAATCCCACAACCAACAGGCGTGGGACTAGCTGAAATAAGTTTTCTGGCAATTTTATAGTTGATCCAATTGCTTGCGTAGGGAATCCAACTCGGCATCAACCACTTCATTCGACTTAGCAGGAGTGGTTTCTTGTTGGGGTGGAAGTTGTGCTTGAGTTACTGGAGTAGCGGGTGGTAGCATTTGCGCTTTCAAAGCTGCCAATTCATCATCAACATCGCTACTACCTTCCAACCGGGCAAATTGGGTTTCTAAATCTGCACCTGCTAACTCTCCTTGTGCCTGGGCCCGGGCTTCTTGCATCAAGACTTTTTCTTCCATCCGCTCGAAGGCAGACATTGCACTGCTGGTATTCATCCCACGCACCATGCCTTGGAGTTGCTCTTGGGCTTTGGCAGTTGTGATCCGAGCTTTAAGCATTTCTTTCTTGGTTTTAGCCTCAGAAATTTTGCTTTCCAGCTGGATTAAGTTGCGCTTGAGGGTTTCAACTTGAGTACTTTGGGTATCTAAGCTAGCTTTGAGGGCGGCGCTGGTGTCAGTATAAGTTTTTTTGCGCTCTAGAGCTTGCCTTGCTAGGTTCTCATCACCTTTTTGCAGTGCTAGTTGAGCATTGCGTTGCCACTTATTGATTTCATTTTGGGCATCATTGTACTGTTTCTCACTGCGTTTTTGGGCGGCGATCGCTTGGGCTACTCCCTGACGCAGCTGCACCAAGTCTTCCTGCATTTCCAGGATGGCTTGTTCTAGCATTTTTTCGGGGTCTTCGGCTTTGTTAACCAGGTCGTTGAGGTTAGAACTAACTACTCGCTTAATGCGATCGAATAATCCCATAACTTTGTTTTTCCTTGTTTGGTTTACGCTTTTTGCTGGACAGTTAGCTTTTTTACTTTTTAATAGCTACCTATTTCAATGTAATCTTTCCGGTTGGAATCAGTACGTTATAACAACTCTTAATTCTTAAGATATCTCCAAACTGGGGTAATTAGCCGAACTTCAAGAGTCTTGAGTTTTAGGTAACTGCTGTTGAGGAGGCTGTACCGTGTTCTGCTTCTCCTCGGTAAGCAGATTGTTGTGCTGTGTGTTTTCTGCCTGATTTAAAACCTGCACCTTCATCGCGGCTAATTCAGTATCCACATTATTAGTAGATTCCAAGGAAGTAAATTGTGTTTCCAAGTCGTCACTACCGAGTTGGGCGATCGCTTCTGATTTAGCTTCTATTTGCAAAACTTTTTCTTCCATACGCTCAAAGGCGCTCAGACTGCTGGTAGCAGAAACTCCCCCAAGCATTTCCTGGAGGCGAGAAGAGGCTTCAGCAGAACGGGCGCGAGCAATATACATATCTTTTTTTGTTTTCGCCTCGGAAATTTTTAACTCTAGCGATCGCATATCCTTTTTTAGCCTAGCGACTATATCGTTTTGCTGCTCTATCTGAGAAAAGAGGGCTGTACTGGTTTCTTTATAAGCTTGGCGCTTAGTCAAAGCTTCCCGTGCTAGAGGTTCATTGCCTTGTTGTAAGGCTAATTGGGCGCGGCGATACCATTCTTCTGTTTGAGAGTTGGCAGCCGCCGCCTGTCGTTGGGTGCGTTTTTGGGTAGCGATCGCTTGTGCTACACCCGAACGCAACTGCACCAGATTTTCCTGCATCTCTAGGACAGTTTGCTCTAGAATCTTTTCTGGATCTTCTGCACCACCGATCAAACTATTGAGATTAGAGCGAATCACCCGCAGAATACGCTTGATTAATTCCATGTCGGCTCTCCATTCACGAAACTCAATGCTGAGTAATGAGTGCTGAGTATAAAAATTTTGTAGGAGGGTAGTTATGGAGTGCTGAATACTCAGTAATTTAATTGAGTATAAAATTTTTGTCGTAGTCAGATTTTGTATCTACTACTCAGCACAGGCTAAACCTTAGCTATCCGCTAACAGCACTCATAAGTCAGGACTGTTATCTCATGGTATCGTAGATTTTTGCAACTTATGGTTGCTGAACTCGTGCCTTAATTCCCTTTGTCTGTAATAATTGCATCTGTTTTTGTACTTGCTCTTTAGTCTTAAAAGCACCGAGATAAATCAATTCTTTGTTGGGTGATAGATAAGCATCAGGAATTACTTGCCGTGCTGAAGCATAAGCTGCACCTTTATTATCTATCACGACATGGTAGAACCCATCTGTTCCTGGTTTGATTTCTGCATTAGGCTTTGGTGAGGCTGCGATTGGCTGGGGCGAGGTTTTTGCCGTTGAAATGGGAGGTAAATTTAGGGGAGGTAAGGATTGTACAGTTGGTACTGGCGCTAGAGCGATCGGATCTGTCGGTTTTAGGGCTGTATTGGGGTTAGACAATGGCGCTTGAGGATTTACAGGGTTTTGGCGAACGGCTGGATTAGCGACGGTTGGTTGGACTTTAGGTTGTAAGCCAACTAGATCATTAGGATCTCTCACATCAGGAAACTCTTGGGCCGCAAGATTGGGATACATAGATGATGTGCTTGGTGGCTGGATCTGAGGTTGGACATTACTCCCAACTTCTTCAGTATTTCCTGGTGCAGGAGACGAGTTTCCGTTAAACAACTTGCCTAAATTCCATTGAGGCAAGCCTTTAGGATTGAATACTACATAACCCAAGGTAAGACTTGCTAACAATAGCAGCAACATTGAGCCGATACCTAAAGGTGATAGCAGACTGTCACTAGAATTGCTTGGTTTTTGGGTTTCTGGTTGTTCTTCTGTCAGACTTCGCAGTAGTGCTTCACTAGATTCTAAGTAGTCATCTGGGTGCTTAGGGGTGTTATCTGTCTGCAAAAGATTTTCGCTCTTAGTATCTTTAACAATTGCTGGCACGATGCTGCTACTAAAATTGGGCGGTGGCGGTGGAAGTTGAGTTTGTGTTTTAGCAGAATCTTGGGTAGAGGGCACATTGAGATTATTTGGTTCTTCGGTATTTACTGTAACTGGCGCTCGGTTCACCTCATGATTCACAACTAGAGAAGATGTTGGTGGTACGTCAATTTCTGTAACTGGCGCTGGGGTTCCCTGATGATTCACAGGTACAGCAGGCGGCACGTTAGTTTTAATTTCCGTTACTGATGACTGAGTTGTTCCCAATGTTGTAGGAATGGCAGTCAAAGACTGGGTTTGACTGCTCATGTAACTTGCAACACGGCGTTGGTTCGATGACACTAAACCATTTCGCGTGCGTCGGTATCGAGCTAACTCTTGATCTAGCGGTACTTCTAAACTTGCTAGTGCTGCTGTTAGTGCTGGTTTCAACCCAGGCGTTTTAGACGATTGAGTACCGGAATCGTTTAGGGGGTTTTGAGTCATTGCCTGTGTGCCTCAAACGTAGATTTCTGGAATAACTATAGATATATTTCTGACAATATTAGCGAAAATTATTTAAATAGATTGGGGATTGGGGAAGAGGTGACAGGTGACAGGTGATAGTGAATAATCTGCACCCTGTAACCTGTAACCTGTACCCTATCCTATTCCCTTCTTCACTCCCCACTTTGAATGATGTCGTTGAAATCAATTAATGATATTTTAGGCGTTCTGGAAAAGCAGTCTAAATGGCAGGAGCAACCATTTCAACACTTGCTCAAGTGTTGGGCAAGTGTTGTTGGACCAGTGGTTGCCGCAAATACTCGACCATTGTCGATTCAACGCGATGTTTTGTCGGTAGCAACTTCTAGCGCTGCTTGGGCGCAAAACCTGACTTTTGGTCGCACGTCTCTGCTTTTAAAGTTGAATAAAACACTGCCAACGCCTTTGGTTGATATTCGCTTCTCTACTGCTAGCTGGCAGAATCCATCTGTAGAGAGAAAACAGCAACAAACGGTTTTGCCCCACGAGCATCCCAGTTACCTTGGTGATGAGATTAGCCGCCCTGATGTTACACCCACCAAGGATGTAAATGCTGCTTTTGGGCATTGGACGAAGATTATGCGATCGCGATCGCATGGCTTACCCCTTTGTCCTCAATGTGAATCTCCCACCCCGCCCGGCGAACTCCAGCGCTGGGCAGTCTGTTCTGTCTGTGCTGCTAAAAAGTTTTAAAGTAAGTCAGTCTTGGCCTAAATTGAACGCAAAATATTTTAGCGATTATTCCTTGGGCAGAATTTATCTCAAAGTAATTTGCTGCTGCCATCTAGATAAGTTCGTTCTAATTCTTGAGAAAAAAGATGTTTTACAGCTAAAATATACCAAACGTGGTACTAAAACCAGACTATTTATCTGAAATTATATGTCTTAAGGCATCCTTAAGGAGGAAGTTAAAAGGCTAAATAAATCAAAATCTTTAGTTTTACTCTTGATCCCTAATAAGTTTTAGCCAAAATCAATAGGTAATCACTCTCCAGATTATTTAAAAATATAACAAGATTATAAAAATATCCTAAAGTTTATTTTTTCGTCGGGATCGCTGAAAGCTATAGAAAATAATGGTTTTTTGGCTTTTATCCGTCTTTATATATAGAAGCAAAATATAAAGATGAAATTCAGCCGAAAACGGCACTAAAGATGAATCCGAATGAAACCTATTAAATTTTTAGCATCTGCCTGTAAATATTGCCGTCATTACCAGCCAGAAGGTCGCCGTGGTGGAACGTGCCAGCAGTTGGGAGCGCCAGTCCAAGCAACTTGGAAGGCTTGCTCATTGGCGCTCCCACCTTTTGCACCTTCTTGGGAAACCTTGGAAGATGCTTGGACTTTGCCAGATGCAAGGCCAGTTTTAGCTTGTTCTCATTCCCCGGCTTCAGATTTAGATCATGCTGCTCCTGCTCCTGTAGAAGAAATAACTGCCTCTATATATTCTGAAGAGGCCAAGACTGAAGCAGTGTTTATTTAGTTATCCATTATTACTGAACCAATTTTGTAGTTTGCTTAAGATAAGATTTGCTTTTAAGATATTTAGTGCCATAAACATTGACATTTGCAAAAATCGCACCCTTTATTGAGGTGCGATTTTTGCAATTTTAAGGTAGCCAAGGAAAAGAGCGAAAATCTGGTGGACGCTTTTCGAGAAAAGCTTGTTTGCCCTCAGACCCTTCTTCTGTCATGTAATAGAGTAAAGTGGCATTGCCAGCGAGTTCTTGTAAACCAGCTTGTCCGTCACAATCAGCATTGAAGGCGGCTTTGAGACATCGAATTGCGATCGGACTTTTTTCTAAAATCTCCTGCGCCCATTGAATACCTTCCGCTTCTAGTTGTTCGACTGGGACGACGCAATTAATTAAGCCCATTTCTAGCGCTTGTTGTGCATCATATTGGCGGCAGAGAAACCAAATTTCTCGTGCTTTTTTTTGCCCCACAATGCGGGCGAGATAGCTGGCTCCAAAACCACCGTCAAAACTGCCGACTTTGGGGCCAGTTTGTCCGAAAATGGCGTTATCGGCAGCAATGGTAAGGTCACAAATCAAGTGTAGGACGTGTCCACCACCGATCGCATATCCAGCGACTAAAGCAATCACCACTTTCGGCATAGAACGAATCAGGCGTTGTAAGTCCAGCACATTCAAGCGAGGGATACCAGTATCGTCTACATAACCCGCATGTCCCCGCACGCTTTGATCGCCACCGGAACAGAAGGCATATTTGCCATCAGTATGTGGGCCATAGCCAGTAAATAGGACAACGCCAATGGTAGTATCTTCACGAGCATTAGAGAAAGCGTCATACAGTTCAAAGACTGTTTCAGGACGGAAAGCATTGCGTTTATGAGGGCGGTTGATGGTGATTTTTGCAATGCCATCAGTTTTTTGATACAGAATATCTTCGTAGGTTTTGGCAGTTTGCCAGTTAGTTTGCATTGGTATGGAGTGCGCTGTTGTGCTTGAGAATTTTATCGCGGACGTAGGGACATGCGATACCTGCGGTGGGCTACGTCTACGCTAAAATTGTTGTCTCAAGCCTTTACAATCTGGTAATTGTCTGGGTGTTGAGGAATAAAAATGCGACGTGACACCATCTTCTATAAATTATTTAAGCAATTTCCCGGTTTGCTATTTGAATTAGTAGATGAACCACCTCCAGAAGCAGAAAACTACCAGTTTGAATCAGTTGAAGTGAAAGAAACGGCGTTTCGGATTGATGGAGTATTTTTACCTCCGGCTGATGCAGTTTCCAAAACCGTCTTTTTTGCAGAAGTCCAGTTTCAGAGGGACGAAGACTTATATCACCGCTTCTTTAGTGAGTTGTTTTTGTTTCTCTACCGCCACTCTATCCGTTACGATGACTGGTTTGGGGTCATAATTTTTGGCTCTCGCAGCCTGGAACCTTCTTCCTCATTGATTCACCGCGCTTTGTTGGAAAGTGGTCAAGTCAGGCGCGTTTATCTGGATGAGTTGGGGGATTTGCGACAGCAACCTTTGGGATTGGGTTTGATGTTGCTGACAAATGTTACTTCTGAAACCGAAGCAGTGGAAGGGGCGCGGTTTTTGTTGGAGCAAGCACGGCAACAGTCGGAGCAAGCGATAATTGATTTAGTGACGACGATTATCGTCTACAAGTTTTCTAACCTTAGTCGAGAGGAGATTGCAGCAATGTTAGGACTAAATTTGGAAGAACCACGGGCTATTCTGGAAGCGAAGGAAGAAGGACGAGAGGAAGGAAAAGTTGAGGGAGAAAGAGCGATCATTTTACGACTATTAAATCGGCGCGTGGGTAATATTCCTGATGCGCTTCTGTCCCAGATTCAAGGGTTATCGGTGGAACAGTTGGAAGCTTTAGGTGATGCTTTGTTGGATTTCTCTACTCTTAGTGATTTGGAAAGATGGTTACAAGGTGAAATAAGGGGGTAAGTTTTACCTGGAGGCGCAGAGGAGGAGGGCGATCGCACTCCGTAAAATAATTATGGATACAAATAAAGTTTCCCGAAGTTAAGAAGTATTTGCAGACACGCGGATATATCAGAAGCAGTGGAAGAAAAAGTGCGATCGCTCGTCCTGTGACTTTTAAAACGACTATTTGGTGAAATCGCTGAAGAACTTTGTAAGCGCTAGCTTTGGCGTTATTGGAATTGAGATTGCGATCGCGGATTTGGAAGGGTAGCTATAAGATCAATTAAAAGGGGAAACTTTACACAGAGACGCTGAACTAAAATTTAAAGTTTTAATAAACAAGGCTAGTTTAGCTTGCACTTAATTTTAAATGGCCTTATTATTCGTTTATTGGGCAACGCCCCGGGGTTTTCGTATGAAAGCCGAAATTTTAAAGACTCGGAAAAATTCTGGGTCTTTAGTTTTATATGTCGTCAAAACAGCTATATTTAATACCCATCTGAGGTATTTTGTCCGGCTCTAGAACGCAATCAACAAGTTTTAACTTACTTTTAAGGGACTCATAAGTTCGGTAGCTTGCGTCATAACGTCCTTTTATTATTGGATACAAGACTAGATCAGCAAGCTGTATCATTGGTGATTTTTTAGTTCTACGCTGTGGTTCTCCTAACCAATTTATTTTAAATTTCTCTGCTGTTAGTCCCATATAAGCTGCTGAACTATGTGGGTTAAAATACATTCCTTGAGTTTTAAGTTCTTTCGAATATTCTAGAATTGCTCTATCCGCATCTTTCCCACTTTCCTCAAAAAAAATGCGTAGCTTGCGTTCTTTGTAAATCGCATATTTTACTGAGCGTTCAGCTAAAATAGTGAAAGCAGTTTTACACATCATCCAAATATCGTTATTGTACTTGTTTTTATAACGAGCATTGTAACCTGGTCGGTGGATAGCACATGCAATAATAGTAAACGGCAAATCGAGCATCAGCATTTCTAACTCGCTTAAAAACTCCTCAGATTTTTGTTTATTCTCTTCCTTACCTAACCAAGCAAAAGCTTTCTGTCGAGAACGAATTTTAGTAGAATGCAATGGTTCAGCAACATTCCATTTATTACAGAATTCTCGATGCGTTATTATAATCTTTTCTATATTCTCTTCCTCCACTAAAATTCCGCCTAAAGCAAAGCAATCAATACCATCACGGCGCGGTATTGCTTCTGAATCTGGATTACGGCTACCAGAGTCATCAAAATAAAGATGAAGTTCATTTGTCATATTTTAAACAATCTTGTGAACGCGCACTATTCTAATGTACTACATAGAGTAATAAAAAATATTCAGCAAATTTAAGCTAAGGCATTTGTTGAAGCTATAACTGATCCAGATTGCTTATCGTTATTAGCAATTAAAATACTTTTGGTAAATAATTATTAACTTTAATTCCACAAGTATTTTATTTAATCAGCAGATTCAATCTGGCGATTCCAAAGCACCTAACAGAATAGTTAAATTACAATATCTGCGGCAAAGTTTCTTAAATTCTCCTGTCGCCACTTAGCATCTAATTTCCGATTTGTTTGCAACTCCAAAACTCTAATCCCCTTAGTTGGTAGTGAGTTTAATCTTTGCTGCAACTGCTCCCAAGAAGTAATCAATTCATGCTGAACATTATAAGTGGCGCACAACTGAGCAAAATCAATATCTTGGGGAGTTCCAAAAAACTCTTCAAATGGCGGGTCAAACTTGGCAATGGGTAACATTTCAAAAATCCCACCGCCATTGTTATTGATTAACAAAATTGTGAGATGTCCGACAAACTTATTGCGGATTAAAAAACCATTGGTGTCATGCAACAAAGCTAAATCTCCCGTTAACATCACACTACTTTGTTGGCGATGGGCAATTCCTAAAGCTGTGGATAATGTGCCATCGATGCCATTTGCACCTCGGTTAAAGTGCGATCGCACTCCTAAATTATTCGGTTTCCAGAAATATTCTACATCCCGTACAGGCATACTGTTGCCAATGAATAGAGGCGTTCCTGGCGGTAAAATCTGAGAAATTAACCAAGCTGCTTTACTCTCAATTATTTCATCTATCTTCCCCATCGTCTGGTCAACAGCTAACCTAACCTTAGTTTCCGCATCACACCATTGCTGCAAATAGTCTGAGGATAAAGATAAATTTCTCTCCTCTGCTTTTATATCTTCTACAGATATCCGTAAATGCGTCGTCCTCCCATGCAAAGGATCGAGGTTTTGATCGCTCTTGTCAATTACCCAGCGTCGGGGTTGGGTTGCATCTATCCAGCTACGCAGTTCTTTACTCGTAGGCATTTCACCCACCTGAATCACCATTTCGGGTGCTAGCTGCTTTGCTAGTTGCTGATTTCGCAAAATTAGGTCATAGGTGGAAATTAAATAGGGGTTGAGTTCGGCATAATTTCTGACTGGGGAAAGTCCCTCAGCTAGCACTGGCCATTTGAGAGTTTGGGAAAGTTGCGCGATCGCTCTACAATACTCTTCTGGTTGTGACGGTTGGGCAACACCTGCAATGATAATGCCGCGATCGCATTCTTTCCATTCTTTGGGTATGGGTAATGGGGAATGGGGAATAGGGAATGGGTTTGCTATTCCTGCGAAGAAGTCTTCTGGGTGGAACTGGGACTGTAAATAACTCAAGTCAATTCCATCAGGAACAGGCGCTAAGGGATCGCGAAAGGGAATATTTAAATGTACTGGCCCCTTTGTAGGAGTTTGCGCTCTTTCCCAGCTATGAATTACTGTTTGTCGCAGGTAAGCTAGCATTCCCAGATCAGCAGAGGGTAAGGCTAACTCTGTTTGCCAATTTGGGTAGGTTCCATATAATCTCAATTGATCTACAGTTTGACCAGAGTGACAATCTCGCAATTCTGGCGGTCTATCAGTGGTTAATACCAACAGTGGTACGCGACTATATGAAGCTTCAATGACTGCTGAATAAAAATTTGCTCCTGCTGTACCAGAGGTACAAACTAGTACCACAGGGCGACCGGTTGCTTGAGCTTGTCCCAAAGCGAAAAAGGCTGCGGAACGTTCATCGAGAATGGAAATCGCTTCAATCTCAGGTGCTTGTTGAGCAAAGGCGATCGCTAAGGGTGTAGAGCGTGATCCAGGACAAATGATGGCACAAGTCAATCCCAACCGCTTTAGGGTCTCTGTTAAAATGTAAGCCCAAAGTTGATTAACATTCCTAAAGGCGATCGGCATTAAATCAAACATAGCTATAAAACAATCTGAAATTTTAGATTTTGTTTAGGGAAATTTAATTTAAAATCCATCTGGGAAAGTTTGGTGAAAAGAAGTCCAAGGGAGGGAAGCCGATCCTCGATACTTTCTTGCTCCACTTTCTACAAAATGCCCAATTTGCTCTCAAACTTTTATGGACTGCATTCATTTAACGGGAATTCGCTGCTATGGCTACACTGGGTATTTACGAGAAGAACAAGTGCTAGGACAATGGTTTGAGGTGGATGTGAGGTTATGGTTGGATATCTCCACAGCGGCCAAGACTGACGCGATCGAAGACACTTTAGATTATCGCAGCGTCATTAGCTTGATACAACATCTCGTCAAAACGTCTAAGTTTGCTTTGGTGGAGAAATTGGTAGCAACGATCGCAGATTCTATTCTCCAAGAGTGCGATCGTGTAACACAAGTCCAAGTAATTCTGAGCAAACCTGCTGCACCTATTCCAGATTTTGGTGGCAAAATTAGCATTGAACTTACTAAAAGTAAGTCCAATCTCTAAAGCACAAAACGTGTTTTTTTTGTCAATATCTATAAACTAGCAAAAACAGGGGGTTTTTATGGAGCGCGGAAATATCTCACAAAGAGAATCTTTCCTGCCATTGCCCCCAGCACTTGCTCGTTATCAAAAAACACTAAAAAATCATGTTATTTGCTGATGAGCATTTAACATGCATATTTTCAGTTAAAACAATTTGTGATTTAGTATTAACTAAAACCAATAAATAATTTTAATTTATACTCTTTCATTCACAATTCAAAATTTCATACCAATTCTTTGTGAAACTGCACAAAAGCAAGATTACTTGGTAAAACTAGGCGCAAAATCTCCTTTTTTTAGAACAACCTTAGAGAATTGGTAATCAGACAGTTGCAGACGATAATTTGCATCCCGACTGAGACAAACACTATTTGTAGACAAAGTTTTATTAAACTCTTTAATTCCAGATAACGATTAATTTTTAGTAGTATTATAATCAGTGGATATTATCATATTACATACAAGATACTATATTAATTTTTTCAAATTATTTGAAAGTAGTAGACTGTGATTTTATGAACTTTTATTCTTGATTAATTTTGACATAAATACTATACTTAATGTCTGTTTTATTTAAGACGATGATTGCTTGTATATTGTTGAAAATAAATTTTTGATTACTGCTAATTATATGGTAATTTACATTCTTATGCTACTGACATGATATTAGCCGCATACATTAATCATAGTGAGCTTTGACAAACACAGAAATTATTGGAGGTTAATAATACGATGCTATTTGCTCATTAGTTAAGTATTTATATCAAGCAATACTACAGAGTCGTAAAAGATTGTTTATGATAAAATAATAACTTTTCTATTGAGTTGACACTGACAACAAAAATCTGAACCCTAGCAAACAGGTTGTTTTACCATGTTCGCCCGCAAAATCCTAGTTGTTGAGGATGAAAAAATCATAGCCTCAAATATTAGAAAAAGTTTACAAAAATTAGGTTATTCCGTATCAGAAACTACTAAGTCTGGTGAAGAAGCAATAAAAAAGGTAGCAGAAACTCATCCACATTTAGTATTAATTAATATCTGCCTAGCTGGTGAAATTGACGGTGTGAACGTAGCAGACATCATCCAGAATCACTTCCATGTGCCTGTAGTATATTTAACAGAGTATTCGGAATATAAAACATTATATGAAAACCAGCTAAGTGAGCCTTTTAGTTACATAGTCAAACCATTTATTGAAAGTGATTTACATTTTGCGATTGAAATGGCTCTATACAAACATCAAAGCAAAAAAATATTATACGAAGAAAAACAAAGGCTGGCAGCAATTATTAATAGTATGAGCAGTGCAGTGATTGTGACTTATGCTAATGGTTGTATTCAAATGATGAATCCCACAGCAGAAATAATCACGGGTTGGAAGGAAAGTGAAGCGTTTGGTAAAGATTTAGTAGAAGTAGTTAACTTAGTTGACAAAGATGTAGGAGAAAAAATTGAAAATTTAGCCGCAGATGTAATCAAAACAGGTGAAATTTTGGATTTTCCAGAAAACTGTATACTGATTACCAAAGATGGCAAAGAGATAGCGATTGGGGATAAAGTTGCACCCATCCGCGATCGCAATGGTAATATCACTGGTGCAGTTTTAGTGTTTCAAGATATCACCAAACGCAAGCAGACAGAGGCACAATTGATCCGTAATGCGTTTTATGATGGGCTAACAGCATTACCAAATCGTGTTTTATTTCTAGACAGGCTCAGACAAACAATTGAGCGCAGCAAACGCAGAAGCGATTATTATTTTGCAGTTTTATTTTTGGATTTAGATGGTTTCAAAGATATTAATGATCGCTTTGGGCATGGAATAGGGGATGAGTTTTTAGTAGCGATCGCTAGACGTTTAGAGTCCTGCTTACGTGGTGGTGATACTGTAGCCCGATTTGGTGGTGATGAGTTTACAGTTCTTTTAGAGGATATTAAAGACATTACTGATGCTACCAATGTTGCCAAACGGATTCAAGAATCCTTGCGATCGCCACTTAAGCTGAATGGATGTGAATTATCTACTACAGCTAGTATTGGTATTGCTTGGAATTTTAGTAGTTATGAGGAACCTGCAACTCTGCTACGGGATGCTGATATTGCAATGTACCGAGCTAAACGGCAGGGAAAAGCGACTTATGCCATATTTAGTTAAGGATAGAATATGTGCTAATTTAGTTGCTGCTAAGGTTATCGTATACAAACGAGAAGTCCCATAAGCCTGTTATGGAAAAAACCGAAAAACAGAAAATGCTCGCAGGCGAGTTATATCTGGCGGAAGATCCAGAATTGGCTGCCGAAAATAAACGAGCTAGTCGTCTGTTGCGAAGGTACAATTCTACAACTGAAGAACAGCAAGATCAACGGCAGCAAATTTTGCAAGAGTTATTTGGAAAGATAGGTGACAAAGTATCAATTGTGCCGCCCTTTCACTGTGACTATGGTAGTAATATTTTTGCTGGCAATAAATTGTTTATGAACTATGGCTGTGTAATTTTAGACTGTAATACAGTTCACATTGGTGATAATGTATTATGCGCTCCTTATGTACAAATTTATACTGCTTATCATCCTGTAGAGCCAGAAATTCGCCTTTCTGGTAGAGAATTAGCTGCCCCAATTAGCATTGGTAACAATGTCTGGATTGGTGGCAGTGCAATTATTTGTCCAGGTGTCACTATTGGCGATAACACAACCATTGGTGCTGGCAGTGTAGTTGTCAAAGATATACCTGAGAATGTTGTCGCTGCTGGTAATCCCTGCCGCGTCATTCGATATTTATCCTAGAGTTTAAAACTTGTATCCTCTGGCAATCCAATAGAGCCAGTCTGCGATCGCTTCTTGAGTTTCGCTGTCAGCGTCAATGGCTGCTATTTCAGATAACTTTGCAGAATATACATCATCATCCTTACCATTAATGTAAGCCACTTCGACAAGCATATCTTTTAAACACTCATCATCTGGGGCCATTCCCAGCACCTCCACTTCTTTCTCCTCGGTAGAGCCTGATTTACGTCCCTTCTTAGTCCATTTAGCCATAAAGGGAAAATTTAGAGCCTCTTCGAGGTAATAGTACCAACCCATAGCTCGGTCTTCTTTGTCTTCAGCATCTACAATGATCTCTGTTTTAATGCGATGCTCTCGGTTTTCGTCGGCTTCAACATTAGGCATAAGAAACGCTTTACGTGTATAACATTTTGATAATATTAGCAAAGTCTTGGCTAAGAATAATTTTTCTAAAAGATAGTTAAGTATATAGGGCTTACGCATAATAGAACCCCCAACCCCCGTTTTAAGAAGGCTTTGAGAGTTTAGCCTTTTTTCAAAGGAGTTAGGGTAGATCGATATTTTAGTTCTCAGTGCGTAATTCTTGGTATATCTAGGTTATACAAAAAACCGCTTGTTATTGACAAACGGTTTTCTAGTTATTGCACTCAAAGAGTAACTTACTTTGTTTCGCCAAGATGCCAAGTTCTTTATTGGCAGTAAAGCGCGAAATTTTTAGAGATTAAACAAGTCTCAAATCAGGATAATTTGCCAGTACATCATCAGATGTCAGCGTATCATTTTCAGCTTGTGGAGTCCAAAGTACTTCAATTGCCAGAAGTTTTTCGCTAGGGATACTACCAATTTGGCGCAAAGCTTGACGCAAATCATCAGCACTGTTAATCGCTGTGGGGATATCAAACTTGCCTAGTGTTGCCGCCAGCAAGGTGACGATAATGTATTCTCCAGGGCCTTCAGTAAATAGGCGGGTGGGGTTGTCTAGTTCACCAGCCTGGGGTAAAGCTTCTTTGGCAAGGGCTGCTTTTAGCTGATTGTTGACGTTAGAAAGAGTTTCTTCGCTAAACTTGCTCCGTTCTGCCAGTGACAGCCGATTAAACTGACTTTCAGCTGAATTTAAACTGGCTTGTTGAGTGCCACCACCTGCATATACAAAGTATTCGGGATGGCGGAGTAAAGCTAGGCTTGCTTCTTGCAGAATTTCTGCTCTTCCCTCTGGGGTGTTAGTATCAGCAGTTTCAGCAATGTGGTTGAGTTCATTTTGCAATTCACGGGCTTGAGCTAACAAACCTACTTGCAAACGAGTTACAGAAACAGGAGAGTTACTGCTGTAATCTGCTTCTGGTGTTTCACCGCCAGAGACACGGCGGAAAGTTTGCAATAAGAAATTAGCGATCGCAAAGAAAATTAAGATGCTAAATAGACCACCAAATCCTCCCCCAATACCCCAGAAAGGAAGTAGGAAGGGAAAGCCAAAACCACCACCAAACCCACCACCAGGATAGTATCCGCCCCCGCCAGGAGGTGCATAAGTGCGCGGTGTATAGGTGCGGCTGGAAGGCGCTCTAAAAGAGCCACCACCGATTCGACCCCCACTGCGGGCCGCTAATGCTCCATCGGCGTGGCTAAGAACCAAAGTTAACACCAGTCCTAGTGCTAAGAAGGTTTTTAACAGTGGTTTGCTGATTTGTTGTAGTTTTTTACGCATAATACAATCGCTTGGAAAACAGAATTTTTATGATTTATCTCCATGCTGGTAGGAGTTTTGCGGTTATGTCACTAACGCCAGTCCGTAACAAGCAAGCTTTGTAGCATTCACTTTTAAAGGCTACATATTCAATCTACCGCGTCTTATCTGGCATAGGCAGCGATCGCAGGGGGGATTTCTCGACTGGGGAACCGTACCTTAAGATATGTTCATCATCACAGAAATTTGTAATTTCTACGATGGGCTACTCCTACAGACAATTTTGGCTACGTTTTAGACTAGGCACATTGAGCTACAGTCTTGGATTATACAGATGTTTCTCATTTCTCATGATTATTTTGACTAATTTTTTAATACTTCACCCTACTTGTTCTGTCAGAATCCAAAAGGATATCTCTCTATTTCAAGTAATATAAAGGACAGATATAGACCTGATGCTTACGTATGCGTAGTAGTATTACAAGTAGACGTGATGCTTATCAGCAGCACTAAGCAGACACAGATAGTTATCAAATACTTATCTAAACTTTTGGCATTTTGGCACACCAGTCTAGACTATTCAAGATAGTCTAGTGAACGTAGATAAGTTTCGTAATTTTTGCAACAGTTCTTCAGTGAGAAATTTGACTACATTGGACTACAAGTGCTAGATTTTATTTTATTGTCCATAATGCACAAAAATTCTCAAATGTTGAGAGTTTTGCCGCCAAAATAAAATCAACACAATAAAAAAACAATCTTGCTGGCTAATCTTCTAAAATAGCCTTCAATTTTGTCTACCAGATTCGTTTTAAAAGAAATAAAATAATAATTATGGCTTGGAAAGTAATCCTAATTGTAAATAAATTCAAAATTATTTGAAGTAAATTTATCAACTTGATTATGGAACATATTTCTCAACTAACAGCCGAAATCAGAGACAAAGCTGCATACCCAGATATCCTAGTCATATCCAGGATATTCTTGCCGAAAGAAGCTGTAATTGGAGAATATATGTACAATCGTTGTCTCCAAGATCCAGAACGAGTTATTGTGCTGGCGGCTAGTTGCTCAGGAGATAAAGTATTTGATGAAGGTCAACAATTTCCAGTATATCGCTGGTTTTATCCTAGATACTGGCGTAGTGGCTTTGTGGGAAATATTCTGAAGCCTTTTGTCAATATTGTTTGCTCATTTGTGCTAGCAATCAAACTCTATTTTCGCTATCACTACCGTTATATAGAGTGGGGCCACGGCTATGATTTTCCTTCACTGTTGCTATTGAGCTATTTGTTACCTATTCGCTTTTTTATCTATCTGCACGGTAATGATTTTCTTTGTACTTTACACAATCCCGTACTGCGATCGCTATTTAAATTAACACTTCATAGAGCCGAAGGTATTGTTTGTAACAGTTCTTATACACAAGACTACCTCAGAACTGCTTTACGATTAGATACTCCTACTTACGTTATTAACCCAATAATCAGACCAGAAAAATTTGGTAACAATGTCGGGAGTCCCAGTAGCCTTGATGATTTGCGTGTTCGCGTGCGTCAGGCATACAACATTCCCGATTCAGCAATAGTTATTCTCTCCATAGGAAGGCTAGTAAAACATAAAGCTTTCGACCGAGTGATTGATAACATCCCACTATTGCTAACTTTTGGGGTCGATGTCCACTATATAATCTGCGGTGAAGGGCCAAGTGAATCGGAACTGAAATCTCTGGTGCATCGTTTGCGGGTAGATAAGCGCGTCCACTTTGCGGGATATGTACCAGAGCGTGAACTAGCAGGTTATTATGCAGCTTGTGACATATTTGCCATGCTGACTTTATTAGATACTAAACCTAATAATATGGAAGGTTTTGGTATGGTTTATTTAGAAGCAAGTTACTTCGGTAAGCCGATCATTGCCCCTCGCTTAGGTGGTGTTCTAGACACAGTTCAGCATGAAGAAAATGGGATACTGGTTAATCCCAATTCTGGTTATGAAGTTTTTCAAGCTTTCAATCGGTTGTGCAAAGATCAACAGCTACGTGAGCAACTTGGCCGCAAAGGTAAAGAATTAGCCAAGCGTAGAACTCTTCATCGATCGCTTTACAAATCAGAGGGAAAAAACGCGATTTTGTGAGATAAATGCAGATGGAGTAGGGATGCACAGATGTTCATCTCCCCGCAAATGAGCAAGATTGCAGTGTAAAATCTCCTTTGTGATTTTATTAAATATGCAATGAAAAATATCTTGTTTGGTATGTGGCTATCTCTTCGGCATTACCGAAGGCAAGCTGTTATATTTACAATTCTTGGATGTGTTGCGGTATTGAGTGTAATTAGCTTCCGAACAATGCCTATTCTGGCTCAACCAGCTTCAACCTCATCTGAACGTCCTGCTATTAAAGCGCCAAATTTTGGGCGACACTTTCAAGAATTTGGGCGTGAAGGCTCAATCTTGATTTACGACTCAAAAAATAACCGCACCTATGAACACAATCCTAAACGTAATGCAACTGCCATCGCTCCAGCTTCGACATTCAAAATTTTTAACGCGCTGGTAGCTTTAGAAACAGGTGTAGTTCCTGATGATGTGGCGGTTCTCACTTGGGATGGAATTCATCGAGATATCGATGCTTGGAATCATGATACGAATTTGCGTCAAGCCTTTAAAGATTCAACTGTTTGGTTCTATCAAGTACTAGCGCGGAAGGCTGGATATGAACGGATGCAGCAATTTATTAACAAAGTAGGTTACGGAAATCGTCAGATTGGCACCGCCGCAGACATTGATCGTTTTTGGCTAGAACAGCAGCTATTGCAAATTACACCCCAAGAGCAAATTAAGTTTTTGCAACGGTTGTATCAAGGTGATTTACCTTTCTCCCAAAGGACAATAAATCTTGTCAAAGACATTATGGTACGCGAACAAACTCCAGACTACACATTGCGGGGAAAGACGGGATGGTTAACAAGTACGAAACCAAACGTTGGTTGGTTTGTGGGTTATTTAGAACAAAACAAAAACGTCTACTTTTTTGCAACAACTCTTGATATGTATAAACCAGAGGATGCACCCGTCCGCATCGAGATTACACGACGCAGCCTGAAAGATTTGGGCTTGCTGACTCACCTCAACTAACCACCCCCAACAATAGTTACCACTTCTAAGCGATCGCCTGGCTGCAATTTGGTTTGTGGCCAAAACTGGCGATGTAAAATTTCGCCGTTATACTCCACAGCTACCAAGCGCGGGTTAAAACCCAACTGTTGGATCAAGTCGGGTAAAGAAATTTGAAACGAACAGCTATGGGTTTCCCCATTTACCTGAACCGTAATCTCATTAGACATAAATGTGGGAATTGGGAATTGGGAATTGGGAATGAGGAATGGTGAATTGGTTACTCACTTTGGGCTAATGACAAATGACCAATGACAAATGACTCTTTTAAAGTTCTGGCTTAATGCGATTGAGTTGGGAGAGCAAATATTGTGTTACTAGGGTAGGCTGTTCAGCTTGCATGAGCGATCGCACTACTGCTACACGTTTGGCTCCAGCATCGATCACATCATTGATATTATTGGCATCGATTCCGCCAATGGCAAACCAGGGAATTGAGCAATTTTTCGCAGCATAGCTGACATATTCTAAACCTGTTGCTGCCTTACCTACTTTTGTGGGAGTTTCATAAACTGGCCCCACGCCAATGTAATCTACACCTTCAGCAATTGCTCCTTGCATTTCTTCTTTATTGGTGGTGGAAAGACCGATCAGACGCTGTGAACCGAGTAATTGCCGAGCAATAGCGATAGGCATATCTTGTTGTCCCAGATGTACCCCATCTGCATCGACAGCTAAAGCTAGATCCACGCGATCGTTAACAATGAATAAAGCACCGTAGATATGGCATAACTGTCGGAGTTTTCTGGCTTGTTCCAAACGCAAAGAATCATCGGTGGTTTTGTCACGGTATTGTAGAAGCGTTAATCCCCCTTTAAGTGCAGCTTCGACGTTATTCAACAAATTTTCATTCGGGGAAGTAACAAGATACAAATGCGATCGCCACAACAATTGATGGCGCTGATGACCCATTAAATTACTTTCTAGGGTATAAACCTGATAGCGCATCTGCTTACAAGCTTTAGCTATATTTGGCTGATAAAGCTTGCTGTATTCTTCCAACACCCGCAATGCTTCTTCAACACGGCAAAAGTTAGCTTGCAATACTGATTTTATACTAGCTCGTTCTTCTTCTTGAGGATGAGTTAACTCAGTCCCAGGATCGCCTGGTGTATCTCGCGCCGCTCGTAATTCTGGGGTATGCCACTTGGCTAATTCTTGTCGCAGACGCTTGCATTCAAGAGCTAACTGGGCATTATTCAAGCCAAAGCGACACCATTCTTCAATAATTCGCAAGCCTTCACGAGCGCGGTCTAAATTGGCATCTAAAATGCGATAGACAACTTGCTGTACTTGCTCTTTTTGGCTGTATGGCTCGACCATTACAACAACCCCGTTAGTGCTTTCATCAAAATGTGAATTATCATATCTCTTAGTAACCATAAGTCAATTAATTTGCTTTTTTTACTCAATTTTTGCCGAATCTACGCGAAAAAGCGTAGTAATCATGGTTACGATAAATTATCCCATGTTCTTATATGCAGTGATAAGGGTAGTTTGAGGCTACAGTTTTGCACTAAGGTTAGTCAAGTATTTTAGGGTGAACAACGAGCTTACAAAGGACTAGCCGAAAGGGATACATCAGAAAATCTCCAATGGGCAAATTAAATTGAGACTGCATAGATACCAATACTGCTCGGGTTTTGTATTTTTAACTCGGAATTGGGTTTGGGGAAAAGGTTAAAGGGTAAAGGTTAAAGGTTTTTTCTTTCCCCTTCCCCCTTTCCCCCTTAACCGACAAGTATTGGCATAGATAGTATTTAGAGAGTGTTTGTCTCTTGATGAAGAATTTTTTGCGTAAGTCCCGAATTACAAGCTCTTTTAGGGTGAGGGGATTTTGGCGATCGCGTAGCGTGTCTTTTAGAGCAAGGTATTCTCGAACAGACACAATATTATTTATTACCCTGTATTAAAAATCGCCAATCGGTCAATATGTGGGTAATATTATCGACATAATACTCTCTAAGAGTATAAGAATTTATTGTTACTTCTAAGGAGTTGTGTTAAATATGATTCACTGCTGTGTGTTTCCTAAGTACCGTAGAGTAGATATTATGCTTGCAAAGCTTAAGTTTCTGGAATCAGCAAAACTTTTATTTTTTAGTTTATCAGTATTATCTTTTACCGTAGGGATGGGAGCGATAAGTATGACGTTCCTGGATAGTGCCATCGCTCAGATGCCATCAACACCAAATTCAGCACCTTTAGGTGAGACAAAAAATTCTCAGGCTAACGTGCTGTTTGTTAACCCAAATGGTGGAAATGACGGCGCAGGTAATGGTAGCGAATCTGCCCCTGTGAAAACGATTACCCATGCGTTGCGATTAGCTAACCCCAATACTTTAATTATGCTCTCCACTGGCACTTATAGCGCCGAGACAGGAGAGGAATTTCCCTTAATGCTGAAACCGGGTGTTTCAATTCAAGGCAACCCTAACAATCAAGGTAAGGATATTATCATTCAGGGAGGCGGTGATTACCTGAGTCGGAGCTTTGGTGGTCAAAACGTCACAATTGTGGGGGCAAACCAAGCTTTGCTTACTGGGGTGACGGTGACGAACTCCAATCGCCGGGGTTACGGTTTATGGATTGAATCTAGCGATCCGGTAATCGCGGAAAATACATTTACTGGCAGTACCCAAGATGGGATTTCTGTCAGTGGTAATGCTGCACCTACCATTAGCAAGAATTACTTTGATCGCAATGGAGCCAATGGCATGACAATTGCCGGGAATTCCAGCCCCCAAGTGAAAGAAAATGTCTTTCACCAAACGGGTTTTGGCATTAATATTGCCCAAAATGCCGCTCCGATAGTTATAGGCAATCAAATTCAGAACAATAGATCGGGAATTGTTGTGCAAGCAAAGGCCCACCCGATTTTACGAAATAATATTATTCAAGATAATAAAGAAGATGGTCTAGTTGCGATCGCTCAAGCAATGCCAGATTTGGGTAGTGCATCGGAACCTGGGGGTAATCAATTTCAAAATAATGCTCGCTATGACATTAACGCCAGCGCTGCTAAAGAGATGATTTCTGCTGGCGGTAATAATCTTGTGAGCGATCGCATCAGTGGCAAGGTAGATATTAACGGCACAATAGCACTAGCAGCACAAAATTCTCAATCGACTCCCAACAATGTATTACAAGAAATACCACCAACTGGGGAAATCACCTTCTCGGCTCCCGGAATCTCTGAAACTAGTAATAGCCAAAACAGCAACAGCATTTCAGCAAATAATCCTGTTTCTGCAAAATTAAACACTCAATTGCTACCATTAGTGCCAGCTAAGGTTCCACTTTCCACGCCTATATCCAATCAACAGCAACCCACATCTAAAGTTGCTAGATTTCCAACACCTAGCAGCTTGTCGGCGAGACAAATACCAACTAACACTCAAATTGCAACTTCCAGTTCAGCACAGCCGCCTAACACACCACAGTTGAATTATGTGCGGATTGATCCTAATACGATTGAATTTACTGCCCCTGAGTACCCATCCAATTCAGTTAGCACAAGGAATCAAACACAGCAGCCATTACCAATACGAGAAGCGACTGCCCCAAATGCGTCAGCACTTTTACCACTTCCTGATAACAATATCCCCATTAGTAATACTGCCAATATGCAAACAAGTTCTGCAAGTATTCCTTATGCCAGTAAATCTGCGACACAGTTCGGTATCCGTTATCGCGTAGTAGTTCCACTCTTGACTGATAGAGATCAAGATTTAGTGCGATCGCTTGCTCCTGGTGCGTTTCCCACAGTTTGGGAAGGTCAAAGAGTTATGCAAGCAGGAGTATTTAGCAGTGAATATAACGCTAAAGAAATGCTCAAAACACTATCTAGTAATGGTTTAAGAGCCATTATGGAACCCTTAAATTAAACAATTAGATCGGCACCAAAATGCTTACTGCCCTTCCATTTATTCATTTTTAATTTTTAATTTGTAATTTTTAATTGCTTAGGCGTACCCTATCCTGGCTTGTGATCCAATCGGGTGGCTTGCTCTAGGGCAGCTTTTTCTTTGGCTCGGCGGACATAGGGTTGTAATTGAATGCGATCGCAGCCTGTTAAGATAATCAGGTTTTCCAAGGTGATTCCCCGCATCAACATTTCTACGCGCCAGGTTTGTTGTGCCTGAGCGATCGCTGGCGCTTGTCCTTGGGGAGTTAATAATCCCTCACTCCACACTTGCCAACGTGTCTCAAGCTCTGATTCTGTCATGGGTTTACCTGTTTCATTCAAAAACATGGCTGTTTGAGCATCTTTACGACTTTTCAGCCATTTGATTAAGGGATTATTGGTAAAAGAACCGTAGCGTTTGCCCAAAATCCACTGATTTACTGGTACTTGACGGATACATCCGGGGATTGTAATTTGCAGGAAGTGCCCTTGAGGATCGTAGATTTGGTGCGATCGCTCCAAGCTAATTATTTCTGTGGCAGATAACCCAGCCCCAAATAACACATAAGCCAAGGCATAATCTCGTACTCCCGATTTCCTGGCTTGTTGTAAAATTTCGTGAACTAAACTAGCAGGCAAATCAGCTACTTCTGTGGTGGTGAACCCTCCTTGTAAGCAGTTTATAGCTGATTCTGCTGAGGATGACATGGCTCCATGTAAAAACAACTCCACCAAATTTTCGAGAAAATCATTCCGATCCTCCCAAAGTTCGTGAAATTCGCTGGTGAACTCAATTACGGCATATCCCAAGATCATCCCATTTAGCAAACTAGCTAATTTTTCTGCTGGTAAATAAGTATTTAGGTGCCCTTGCTGGATTACAGTAGCTAAATACTGAGCTACATAACGGTTTGCCTCTGTAACTCCCCTGCCTAGTGCGCGGCGATTTTCTGCCGGGAATTGGTCGGCTTCACCTACCACAGACCGGACAAACTCTGGCACTCGTTCTAATGCGTGCAAGCTATCACTTGCATAATCTTTGAGAGCTTGGTACACATTGCCGGGAGGCGTTGCCCGCCGCACCAGCGATTCACCTAAATCCTTAAAGGCTGCGGACTCTTCCAGCACCGCTAAAAGCAGTCCATGCTTATTGCCAAAATTCCGAAATAGAGTCACTTCGTTGACTTCGGCTTTTTCTGCAATTTGGCGGGTTGTGGTAGCGCTAACTCCCTGAGCAGAAAACAACTCAAGTGCAGCTTGAATCAAGCGTTGACGAGTGGAAACGAGGTGAGACGACATAGAAAAATGCAAGTGGCACTTGCAGGGGTATCAGAGTTCTGCTAGCATAACAAATGTAAGTGATACTTGCTTTACTCAACTGTAACGAATTAGTATACAGTGCGGGTAAATCCCTTGTGGGGTGGCATCCGAGAAAAGGCAAATTGCTTCATCATCCATCAACAGGAATTTTTATGACCGCAAATTTTGGGGCGATCGCCCCTGAGAGAGGCAACTCACCTCGACTCAGTTGGACAAATGTGGTATTTTTTGCTACATTTCATGCCTTAGCACTTATGTCTCCTTGGTTTTTCTCCTGGCCAGCATTAGGTTTGCTAGTGTTTCTCCACTGGTTATTCGGGAGCATTGGTATTTGCCTGGGATATCACCGACTACTGAGCCATAAGAGTTTCCAAGTTCCCAAGTGGTTAGAGTATGCGATCGCCCTAATCGGAGCCCTGGCTTTGCAAGGTGGGCCAATTTTTTGGGTAGGTGGACACCGCCAGCATCACGCCCACACCGAAGATATTAATTTAGATCCCTACTCTGCTCAAAGAGGGTTTTGGTGGAGCCATATATTGTGGATTTTTTACCCACGCCCAGAATTTTTTGACTATGACACCTATAAAAAATATGCCCCTGATTTAGCAAGACAGCCCTTTTATTGTTGGCTAGATCGCTACTTTTTGCTATTGCAAATACCCTTCGCATTACTCCTATATGCTTTAGGAGGATGGCCTTTTGTCTTCTACGGAGTGTTTCTCAGATGTGTCTTGCTTTGGCACTCAACCTGGTTTGTGAACTCAGCATCACACCTGTGGGGTTATCGCACCTTTGATGCTAACGATGGCGCTCGTAATCTTTGGTGGGTATCCCTCGTCACTTATGGAGAAGGCTGGCACAACAACCATCATACTTATCCCCACATGGCAAAATCTGGGTTATCTTGGTGGGAGATTGATGTTACTTGGTGGAGCATCCTAGTTTTGCAGACTTTGGGTTTAGCCAAAAAAGTTGTCTCACGTCCTCCTCAAGGTGCAACTCACGGCTAAATTGCAACTAAATTACCATGAATTTGTTAAGCCGATTGCTTCTCGCAGTCGGCTTAATAAGCTGTTACGTATTTTAATTGCATATTTACATCATGAGCAATACATCTAGGTTTCGCCAGACGATTCTGCTATTTGTTATCACACTTAACCTCATTTCAACTTGGCTACACTACATAGATAATGCATTATTTTTGAGTAGATATCCTGGCCCCGCGTGGTTCACTTCTGTTGGAGTAATTAGTACTGTGATTGTGATGACTCCAATCGGATTGTTGGGATATTGGTTTTACATTAAAGGCAAGTTTTGGTCGGCGTACTTTTTATTAGCCTTATACTCAATCACTAGTATCTCCAGTCCAGTCCATTATCTCTTCCCGATACTTGCTCCCATGTCTTTGAAAATGCATAGCCTAATTTGGCTCGATGGAGTTATGGGACTGTTACTGATAGGTTTTTTGCTGTGGTCTAGTTTTGTATTAAAAGAGTGGCGTAGTACACTAGCTACAAATTGACATAACATATATATATAACTGAAATCGCCCCGTATTTTCTTAAGTCTAATTAAACAAAATCTGTTACTAGCTATTTCACGGTAAAATCTAACGGTTTAAATCACCGCAATATATCAAGCGTGAAAACTGACAGTATTTTTTACCGCCTTTTTCAAGAACTCCCTGAGATATTTTTTGAATTAATTGGTAATCTACCCCAAACCGCAGAGGGTTATAAATTCTCCTCAATTGAAATCAAGCAAACGACATTCCGTATAGATGGTGTTTTTCTCCCAACACAAGGGCAAGAAAATCCGATTTATTTTGTTGAAGTCCAGTTTCAAACCGACGCAGAAATTTATTCGCGCCTAATTTCAGAAATTTGTTTATATTTACGTCAAAATAAACCTAAAAATTCTTGGCGAGGAGTAGTTATCTATCCCAATCGCAGTCTAGATATAGCAGATATCAATAGTTACAGCGAATTTTTCACTAGCAATCGTGTTACTCGCATTTATCTTAACGAATTGGGCGAAACTGCATCGCTGCCAGTCGGAATTGCTACTATGAAACTAGTGGTCGATGAAGAGGAAACAGCAATTACATCTGCTAGGCAGTTAATAGAGAGAACTCAGCAAGAAATCAACATTGAACCACAACGACGGCAGTTACTAGAATTAATAGAGACAATTTTGGTTTATAAGTTTCCGACGATGAGTCCAGAGGAGATTGAAGGTATGTTTGGGTTAAGCGATTTGAAACAAACACGAGTTTATCAAGAAGGCAAGCAAGAGGGCAAACAAGAAGGCAAGCAAGAGGGTAAACAAGAAGGAGCGCGTGAAGAAAAGTTTAGAATGATACCTTTGTTGTTGAGATTGGGATTAAGTTTTGAAGAAATGGCAAAAGAGTTAGGTTTGAGTTTAGAGGAAGTTCAGCAAGAAATACAAAAACAGCCTCCAAGTCAAGATACCTAACCTACAATTAGCACTACTCACAGATACCCATAAATATTCCTGTTGTTTTCCATTCCCATAATTTTTAATTTTTTGTATGATTTCGCTTTCCCCTATTCTCCAAGCTAGACTTTCTCAACCCCTCAAAATTGGATCGTTTGAGGTAAAAAGTCGGGTTCTCCAGTCGCCTCTATCTGGAGTAACGGATATGGTGTTTCGCCGTCTTGTGCGTCGCTATGCACCAGATTCGATGATGTATACCGAAATGGTGAATGCTACGGGATTGCATTATGTTAAGCAGTTACCCAAAATCATGGAGGTAGATCCCAACGAACGCCCAATTAGTGTTCAACTATTCGATTGCCGTCCCGATTTTTTGGCAGAAGCAGCAATAAAGGCGGTTGCAGAAGGTGCTGATACTGTTGATATTAATATGGGTTGTCCGGTAAATAAAATCACTAAAAATGGTGGTGGTTCTTCGTTGTTGCGGCAACCAGAAATAGCAGAAGCAATTGTGCGGGAAGTGGTAAAAGCTGTTGATGTGCCTGTGACAGTAAAAACCCGTATTGGCTGGAATGACAACGAAATTACTATTCTCGACTTTGCCAAGCGGATGGAAGATGCAGGGGCACAAATGATTACAGTCCACGGACGCACCCGCGCCCAAGGGTACAATGGCAATGCCCGTTGGGAATGGATTACTCGTGTCAAAGAAGTGCTTTCTATCCCAGTGATTGGCAATGGAGATATTTTTTCCGTTGAAGCGGCGGTAAAATGTTTAGAACAAACTGGCGCTGATGGTGTGATGTGTTCCCGTGGAACTTTGGGTTATCCGTTTTTGGTTGGAGAAATCGATCACTTCCTGAAAACTGGGGAAATATTACCGACACCTACTCCGATTCAGCGTTTGGAATGTGCAAGAGATCATTTACAAGCATTATGGGAATATAAAGGCGATCGCGGCGTGCGTCAAGCCCGTAAGCACATGACTTGGTATGCTAAGGGTTTCGTTGGTGCTGCCGAACTTCGAGGACAGCTAAGTTTAGTTGAAAAGGTAGATCAAGGTTTGGGTATGCTTGACCAAGCAATTGAAAAATTAGCTAATGGTTATGAACTAGAGGAAGAAACACAAAGTAGTTTGGTAATGCTTTAATGCTTTCTTCGTTGCTCTATGTACAGATGTAAGTACTATAGGCGATTCATGTAATCTCCCCTTTAACACGAGTGTGCCATATCTGTTTTTGGCTTTGATTGTGTCCTGTTTCCACCTTCACTCTATAGAATTCTGAGTCTATTTGGTGTGGACAGATTGGGAGTCACTGTTTCCTTTCCAGGGTAGGTTTCTCACCTACATCCGAGAATTAGTTATCGAATTTCCTAGGTTTTATCCAAGTTATTCTCACCTAAAGTTATATATCCATTGATATTTTTTACTTTAGAATGAGTCGCACTGTTTCAATCCCTAATAGGGATTTTGATGAATTGCAATATCCTTTCAATGATGATTATTTTCAATTTATAAAAGTTTAAATCCCTAATAGGGATTTTGATGAATTGCAATATTGGGTAATGGGAAAAATCTCAGCTTGGCTCTGTTTCAATCCCTAATAGGGATTTTGATGAATTGCAATTATTCTACAGTCGATCGACCGTAGATTACTCAGGTTTCAATCCCTAATAGGGATTTTGATGAATTGCAATGAAGGTCTAGAACGCCAGAAAGCAGCAAGTATAGTTTCAATCCCTAATAGGGATTTTGATGAATTGCAATGGCGTTGACCCTCTTGCTGGTATCTCTGCCGGGGCGTTTCAATCCCTAATAGGGATTTTGATGAATTGCAATGGCACTCCTGTAATAGACCTAAATGCTTTGGTAATTGTTTCAATCCCTAATAGGGATTTTGATGAATTGCAATAAGGAATGATATAATATAGAAACTTCAAACTTTTGTTTCAATCCCTAATAGGGATTTTGATGAATTGCAATGCAACCAAAGGCGCATGATGGGAAGAGCTAGAGAGTTTCAATCCCTAATAGGGATTTTGATGAATTGCAATCCTGCGGGGCAGGTAGCCCCCTCCCCCAAAGCCATTGTTTCAATCCCTAATAGGGATTTTGATGAATTGCAATCGCTGGCTTCTGAAAGCTTTGTCCTATTTGGTTTTCAAGGTTCGGTTGCGCGAATGCTGAAATGATAACACGATGAATTGTGATTCGGCTAGAGGCAAATCGCTGAAAGCCATTCCCCATAAGGTGCGCGGATGGTTTAAAAATACTAGTGCCCTGAAAGCATTGTATAGATGGAGCAGTAGCCATTTTTTGCCCCTTCTCGTTTTGTACACCTACCCATCCGCGCATAAGGCAAGAAAATTAGTCTGATTAGCGATCGCCTAATTCTTACAGACCTTAATTTACCAAATCAGGGAATACCTCTTGTACAGCCGGATGCACTAAGCGATGATTCTGCACATTCACACCCTTAGCTAAGGCTGGGTTAACTTCTAGCGCCATAATTCCCAAGTTCGCCAACTGGACGATATAAGGTAATGTACTATTATTGAGTGCCTGAGTTGCTGTCCAAGGTACTGCTCCTGGCATATTGGGAACGCCATAATGCACCACACCTTCTTCAAGGTATACCGGATTTGTGTGAGATGTGGCGCGTAAAGTTTCTATACAACCACCTTGGTCAACGGCTACATCAACTATTACCGAACCAGGACGCATTTGTTTAACTAATTCACGCGATACTAATGTTGGGGCCCTACGTCCTAACACTAAAACTGCACCGATAAGCAAATCGGCTTCTTTGACGGCGGTTTCAATATGAGCAGAGTTGCTGTAAAGCAATTCCACCCTAGAGCCAAACAAGGTTTCTAGATAAGATAGACGTTCAACACTCACATCTAAAATCTGGACGATCGCACCCATACCCACAGCAATTTTAGCCGCTTCTGTGCCGACAACACCGCCACCTAAAATTACTACATTACCTGGCTTGACTCCAGGGACACCGCCCAACAGCAATCCTCTACCACCTTGCTGACGTTCTAGGAATCTGGCCCCAAATTGTACTGCTAACCTACCTGCAATCACGCTCATGGGGGTAAGCAAGGGGAGTTTGTTAGCACCAGGTTGTTCTACAGTTTCGTAGGCGATCGCAGTTGTACCACAATCAATTAAATGCTCTGTCAATTTGCGATCGGCAGCTAAGTGTAAATAAGTAAATAATATCTGCCCTTTCTGCAAAAATTTATACTCAGATGTCAACGGCTCTTTGACTTTCACAACCAATTCCCGATTCCAAGCCGTTTCTGATGTAGGGACAATCTCGGCTCCAGCACTTCTGTAGTCTTCATCTGAAAATCCAGCACCATTCCCGGCTTGTGTCTCTACAAAGATGCTATGACCATTTTCTCGCAGCACCCGCACACTAGAAGGACTTAACCCTACACGAAATTCTTGATCCTTATTTTCCTTTGGAACGCCGATTTCCATATATAGCCTCTGATAATTTTTTTGTTTAACTCTAGCCTGCGAATCTCAAGCTTGCTACCGACTTATTACAGATAGCTGTATTAAAGATAGTTAATCTGTGTTCTAAGTTTCTTAATTTAATCTGAGTAGCCCCAAACTCAAGCCCTTGACTATTACCCCAGTGTTTATACAATATATAAAGAATAGTAACAATTTATTAAAAGAGCGATTGTATAGCTCCCTACTAGGAAGCTTTTGCTGAATCAATCAAGTCATCTTGACATTCAAGCACTGCAATTAGCTCATAAGTTACCAAGTTTAGGGTAAAGCTGAAGGGGAAAATACTATTCAATTCCTTTAACCTTTACCGCTTATACCTGACAATTGCTGTGAATTCTCATATCAACTCCCGTTTGCCAAAAAAAAGGTTTCTTAAAAATGACACAAACACAACCAACAATTGCACCTAAACTAGAAGAGCCAAAGTTTGGCTTTAACGAATATGCTGAACGCTTGAATGGTCGAGCTGCAATGATTGGCTTCGCTTTGATGCTGGTGATTGAATATGTCACCAATCAAGGGGTGCTATCATGGCTGGGTCTGAAGTAGTGCCACTAACCAGCACAAGGTGCAAGTTCTAAGCTAGTAGTTAAAAGAGTTTCAACCAGCTGGAACAACCAGTTGGTTTTGACTTTGGCGATTGATAGCGAAGTGCTTTGCACTAGAATGTAAGCAAGAGAGGAATCAAAATACCTATTAGTGATGGAAATATCATAGACTTGCAACTAGTATATGCAAGACAATTAATGACTATACTTCCTCCCCAACTAAAGAAAATCATAATTAGTGTCTGCCTTCGATGAGAAAGGCAAATTATGGGTGAGGTATTCTTGGTAAATATACACAAAAGCTGAACTGGAACCAACCAAGCTGTGATGAATGCTGTATTACCTCGTTTTTTGAAGTCAACCTACCGAAAAGAGCCACTAATCAGTGTATTGGTGACGATGGGCGCTATAGATGCCCTGATTGGCGGATTGAATGATAGCTGGTCGTTGTTCGCTTTTGGTTTGGGAACAACAGGCATAGCGCTAGCCTTTAAGTTGTGGCGTTTCCAGCAGCGCCGTCCTCTACCAGAGGAACCTGTGGTGCAACATTATTTGCCCTCTCGTTCTTCTAGTGCGCCTTTACCAATGTTAAGCGTTTCTAAGAAAAAACCACCTCTTTAAGAGTGCTGTTAGCGGATAGCTAAGGTTTAGCCCGTTATGAGTTGATAAGCTGTTACGTAAATAAGATTGCACATCAACTGGTGAGGTTGTCCTTTGTCAAATGTCCTTTGTCCTTGGTAAACACTTTTGACTAATGACTAATGACGGTCTACACGGAAAATATTGCAATATGTAGGCGCGTTAGCTTAATTCATAATTCTAAGTGGTTTGTTTGTATATAAAAAGTGAGGAAAAAGTGTGAGTAGTGAGGGAAGAGGTGGGGATAATTTTCTGCGTCCGTATATTATCCTGTCATTTATGGCAGCTGTTGCCCTTCCAGTGACTGTCTGGCAAGGGTTTTACATTCATCAAGCTCATGCTGCCGTTGAAGTAACACCAAACTCCCCAACTACTAACAGCTTTGCTAATGCCCAAATACTTTACACCCTTAGAGGGCATAACGGAACTGTTAAATCTCTCGCATTCAGTCCAGATAGCAGAATTCTTGCGAGTGGAGGTGCAGAAAATGAGGGTATTATTCGCCTGTGGAATCCAGTAAATGGTAAAAAGTTAGGGGATATTAATAAAGCACACAAATCAGCCATAGAGTCTTTAGTGATTTCACCAGATGGGCAAACCCTTGCTAGTTGTAGTGATGACAACACAATTAACCTCTGGAGCCTGAAAAATTTTAAATTTAGCCGCTCTTTTGTCGGACATACCAGCAACGTATTATCTTTAGCGGTGTCTCCTGATAGTAAAGTTCTGATCAGTGGAGCTTTGGATGGGATTCGGCTATGGGATTTATTACAGCAGCGCCCTTTAGGGACTCTAGTACGCTTCGATAACTTGATTTATACTCTAGCCATTAGCCCTGATGGACAGACCTTGGCTAGTGGTGATAATAAGGGTGTAATCAAGGTATGGAGCTTGAGTACTGGTAAATTAATCAGTGAATTTGTAGCTCATTCTAATGTTGTTAGCGCTGTCATCTTTACACCAGATGGACAGACATTAGTGAGTGCTAGCCGCGATCGCACAGTCAAGCTGTGGAATATTAATACTGGAGAATTAGTCCGCACCCTCACAGGACATAATAACTGGGTAAATGCGATCGCTATTAACCCCGATGGACAAACCCTTGCTAGTGCCGGCAAAGATGGGATTAAAGTGTGGAATTTAACTACAGGTGAGTTAATCAATACACTGAATGGACATACAGACTGGGTAAGTGCGATCGCTTTTAGTCCTAATGGTAAAATCCTCGCCAGTGGCGGATTTGATCGACAAATCAAGATTTGGGGAACTCCACAAAAACGTAATTAACAGCGAATACTAGAACCCCAACTTATTTAAAAAGTCGGGGTTCTGAATGGCTACCGTCCAGGTTCTTAGCCTAATGGCGACTTTTATATATACAAAAGAGCGATCGGCACAATACCTTGTCCTAAAGAACAAGGTATTGCAAGCATTTACCGTGTTTGCTAAACTTTTGTCTTGCTTTTTTAGAGTTTTTATAGTAAAAAATCAAGCAAAGCTCAGATTAGATTTTGCCATAACTACGCAAAATAAATCGTTGTAGCGACCAAGAGCGATATCTACAATGAGCTATTCGGTGTCGCCAATTGTTCAATAACTGTAAATACTTGATGAAAATACAGCCGAGCTAATATCTTATCCAGCAAATTACTGTAAGTATAAATATAGGTAAATTCAAATCATCTATGCAGCTACTTGCCCTCTATAATCGGAACAATTTCTGAACTTAGACAATCTTAGAACTGGTCATCGTCAGTAAATGCACTCAGGTAAAAATTACTATCTTGGCTGAAGCAAAGGTTTGTAGCGTTTAAGCGCTACTTGAAACGTAAGATAACTTGCTACTTAAATGATGTTTAATTTTCCCGAACTGCTTTTGATCCCCATTTCGATAGAATGACTAGGCAGAACCCTAAAACTAAAAACCGCTTTTGACTGCGACGCACATGAATCAACTGAACAATGGTTTTACGATATTTCTAAGTCTGCTAGTCGAGGCGATGCCTTTTTTGCTTATTGGGGTTTTATTCTCCAGTTTGCTGCTATTTTTTGTTGATGAGCGCAAATTAGTAGAAAAGATGCCCAAAAATCCGCTGCTGGGTGCTTTAGTTGGCAGCTTGATCGGCTTTTTATTTCCGGTGTGTGAGTGCGGGAATGTGCCGGTAGCGCGGCGGTTCCTGATTCAGGGAGTACCCACACCAGTCGCCATTGGTTTTTTGCTAGCAGCGCCAACAATTAACCCAATTGTAATTTGGTCAACTTGGACAGCATTTCGAGATCAGCCAGAAATAGTGGTCTTACGAGTCGTATTTTCTCTAGCAATTGCCACAATTATTGGTTTTGTTTTCAGTTTTCAAAAGGACTTAAATCCGATAATTCAGCCTGCGATCGCTCGGTATATGAAGTTTAATCCACCCGCGCAGCCGGAAACCAAACGCCGTGGTAAACGTTACCAAGTAGAACAGCAAGAAGCGATACCAAATATCTTGCAATCCGGGACTTATATTTTAGGTGGAAAAGCCGGTGTACCTCTGCGGATAGATGCTAATTTTGCACAGCCGACTGCCCCAATTTCTAATACCAATAAACCCCTTGCGGATAAACTGCGCTTAGTGGTAGATAATAGCGTCCAAGAATTCCGGGAATTGGGTGGAGTGATGATTTTAGGAAGTGCGATCGCAGCAGCGATTCAAGTCTTAGCTCCCCGTGAATTAATTCTCAGTTTGGGTGCTGGGCCTATTAGCTCGATTGTAGTCATGCTGATATTAGCAGTAGTGGTGTCAATTTGTTCTACAGTCGATTCTTTCTTTGCTCTATCTTTTGCCTCGACCTTTAGTAGCGGTTCCTTGTTGGCATTTTTAGTGTTTGGGCCAATGATTGATATCAAAAGCGTTGGTTTGATGTTATCTATTTTTAAGCCCAAAACTGTCTTTTACTTATTTGCTTTAGCAGCACAATTAACATTTGTGTTAACTCTTTTCCTCAACTTGCACGTTTTTTAAAGAATTAATCTTTTGTTCTTTGCAAATAAACAATGCCCCATGTCCAATAACTAATGGCTAATAAAAATCCTAAATCTAAAATCCCAAATCTGTTACTCCCTTGGCTGGATGCCCTAGCAATTACATCTTGGGGCATTTTGATGTTGAGATATTGGCTAACTAACAAGCTGAACTTATTAATTCACCCAAATTACATTTGGTTTGTGGTTGTGACAGGTATCAGCTTGATTGTTATTGGTTTCTTCAAGATGCAGGAACTTTGGCAACGCCGTCGCCGTGATGTTACGCCAAACGGACAGCATATTAGTTTATTTCCCCCTGGTTGGGGGAGTGTTTTATTGTTGATTACAGCAATTCTAGGTTTTATCATTACACCGCAAGTTTTTGCTAGTGACAAAGCACTCCAAAGGGGCGTAACCACCGATTTATTGGGAAGTACACGCGTCAAACCCCAAGCCTTTCGAGCTACTGTTCGTCCAGAGGAGCGATCGCTTGTAGATTGGGTACGCACTGTCAATGTCTATCCAGAACCAGACACATATACAGGCCAAAAAGTTAAAGTTCAGGGATTTGTTATTCATCCACCAGATATAGGAAAAGAATATTTGTTCTTAGCCCGATTTGTCTTAACTTGCTGTGCAGCAGATGCTTACCCAGTAGGATTACCTGTCAAACTCCCAAACAATCAAGAGCGTTACTCCCCTGACACTTGGCTGGAAGTAGAAGGGCAAATGATGACAGAAAATTTGGCAGGTAAACGCCAACTGACCATTGCCGCTACCTCTCTCAAAAAAATTCCTCAACCCCAGAATCCTTATAGTTATTAGTCATTTGTTGATGACAAATGACCAATGACAAATGAACAATGACAAATGACCAATGACAAATGACAAAATCTAAAACATTTATCCAACCACTCGATCGGATAGCGATCGCACTGATGCTACTGCTAAGTGTGCTGATTGGGTTAATCATATTGCAAGGTGATGTGGTAACTGCTCGTGTGCGCGACTTTACCTGGCAAAATCAACAGATTGGGGCGGAAGATAACTCCTTCACCCTCACCTTCAGCCGCCCAATGGAAACAAAAAGTGTAGAGGATAACTTGAAAATCGAGCCACCCCTAGCAGGTAAATTCAGTTGGGCAGGTCGGCGAATGGTTTATACGCTGTTAACACCAGCACCTTATGGCACAAATTATAAATTGCAGTTACAGGGAGCTAAAGATAAGTTTGCACAGCAAGAGGGCAAAAATCGGTTGATCCAGGCTTTTACAGGTAGCTTCCGCACACGCGATCGCGTCATTCTTTACATCGGAAGCAATCAAGAAGAACAGGGGCGATTAGTTCTATACAACTTAACCCAAGAGCAAAAAAGGGTACTTACCCCCAAAGACTTGATAGCAATGGACTTCGAGTCATTTCCAGATGGAGAGAAAATTTTATTTTCGGCTCGCGCCAGCAATAACGAAGACTTACTTTCAGCCCAACTGTACACAGTCACAACAGGCGTTTCTAGTAAATCTGGACAAGAAGCACAACCAGGAGGCAAAGTTGACCTAGTTTTAGATAGTAAAGATTATCAAAACCTGAAATTTGACTTATCACCTGACGGGCAAACTATTGTCATCCAGCGCGGAAACAAAAATAATCCCGGCGACTTTGGACTATGGTTTATGCCAGCAACCAGCGACGGTTCAGCAGAAAAACCCACCCCCAAACGTCTGAAAAGCCAACCAGGGGGAGACTTTATGATCACCCCAGATAGTAAAGCCGTAGCAGTTGCCCAAGGACAGGGAGCAGCAATCTTACCACTGCAAGGTGATGCCAGTAAACCTCTAGATTTTCTGCCGCAGTTTGGTTTGGTACAAGCTTTCTCTAAAGATGGCTCTCAAGCAGCGATGGTAAAGTTTAATACAGATTACACGCGAGATTTGTTTTTAGTGACAAACCAAGGTGTACAGAAACAACTATTAAAAACAACAGGTTCAATTCTCAGCTGCCAATTTGATATTGCCTCACCCACCCTCTACTGCTTGCTGACACAGCTAGTATCCAAGGAACAATATATAGAACAGCCTTATGTGGTGGCAATTGATCTGAAAACCGGGCAACAGAAACCACTGCTAGTACTGCCTCCCGCTCAACGAAATGTGCAAATGAGTTTATCTGCTGACGGTTTAGGCTTGTTATTTGACCAAGTAGTACCCCAGACAAACCCCCCAGCATCATTACCCACCAACACCTTGAAAACTGATGATGGAGATGTTATTGCTACCAGTAGCCTGTGGTTAATGCCTCTGCTACCCATCGCTGATGCTGCGACTGTTGAAATTAGACCAGAACAACTCCCCTTAGCCGGATTTCGTCCCCGGTGGCTACCTTGACCGAAGAGGCGCGGGAGTAGGGGGAAGGGGGAGCAAGGGGAGAAGAGAAGCAGGGGGAGAAAAGAATTGCTGAACATATACCCTTTTGCCTCCCCTGCTTATCCGAACCGTATTGGAATTACCCCTGACCTGGATTTCTCACAAGTGAGAAATGAGCGTGAGTGTAGGGGGTGTGGGGAGAAAGAGGAGGAATTGAGTAACTGCACATCAATGAACGCTGCATTGCCCCCCACACCTCCCACACCTCCCACACCTCCCACACTCGCCACCCGAACCACACAATACGTGAGAAATTCGGGCTGGCTGAGTTTCAGAGCAAGTAAATTTATTTATGCCCTACACATTTTTAGTCTTTACAGGAATCTTAATCACAAATTCTGTCCCTTGCTCTGGAACAGAAATACAGCCGATTTTTCCGCGATGTTGTTCGACTATAATCTGGTAACTAATCGATAGACCTAAACCCGTGCCTTTACCCACGGGTTTAGTAGTAAAAAAAGGGTCAAATAATCTTGCACGCACTTTCTCATTCATTCCACAACCATTATCAGCAATGGTTATTGCTACCCATTCTGGATCGATTACTTCAGTGGAAATACGAATTACTGGTAATAGAAAATTGGGTTTTTCTAGTTGATTATTAGCTCTAAACCATGATTTACCACTATCTTGTAATGCATCAATAGCATTAGTAATGATATTCATAAAAGCTTGATTTATTTGAGCAGGATAGCATTCTATTAAAGGTAATTGACTATATTCTTTAACAACTTCAATTTCTGGAGTTTTATCTGTAGCTTGTAAAAAGTGCTTTAAAATCATTAAAGTACTATCGATACCTTCATGAATATACACTTGTTTAATTTCTGCCTCATCTAAACGAGAGAAATTTCGCAGTGAGCTAACAATTTCAGTTATTCGTTCCGTTCCCACTGTCATAGAATTGAAAGTTCTTGTGAGGTCTCGAATTAGGAAATCTAAGTCATTCTCTTTAACTAATTTTTTAATTTCTTCGGGAGGATCTGGATAATAATTTTGATATTTCTGGATTATTTCCAGAATGGAATGTGTATATTCTTTAGCATAGCTGAGATTACCATAAATAAAATTAACAGGGTTGTTAATTTCATGAGCAATACCAGCAACGAGTTTCCCTAAACTAGACATTTTTTCGTTATGTACTAGTTGAATTTGAGTTGATTGAAGCTTTTTTAAAGTCTCTTGAAGGGAAGCATTTGTTTGTTCAAGGCGATCTGATTGACTTATAGTAGATTGCTCAGAAACATCTAATAACTGATTTAGTGTTGTAATCTGTGAATTAAGATATTGAAACGTTTCATCATCTGTTGTCGTTGAAATATTATCACCTACAAGATGCTGCTCTTGCTCGGTAAAAGTTTTTTCATTTTCAAAAGGTAGTATTGTCATCTTGACATTTAATGCTAACGGACGCAATAAATCGACGCTTATCCGAGGAATTGCAACTTTCAAGAACATGATAATTATAAATATGTTGCCCGAAGGTAATAATCCTCCAACGCCAACTACAGACTTGATATTATAAGGAATTACAAATGATGTTTGTGAAGGAATATAAGAACTACCCAAGGCATCGGGAACATAAAAGACTTTATACATCCTCTGTTCTAAATCAGTTAATAAATTCAGGTCTGGTCGCACTACAACATCAAGATTTAACCCTAGTTGTTGGATAAGTTGAAAAATCATAGGTATCTGAGCAATCATCTCTTTACTGAAGAGAGGAATTACCTTGTGTCCCTCAGATTTATGCCGTGAGTTCCATTCTGGTTGTTGTCCAGCAGTTGACAATAAAGTTAAACATTTGAGATTATTTTCTAGTACATCATTGCTAACAAAACTATGTGTATATTCTTGTAATTTTGGTGGGAGTTCTCCGTAAGAGTGAGTTTTGAAAAAACGGACAAGCGCACAGGATCTTTCACCAGATTTTAAATCAATTAAATTGTTATAAAGATATTGGACAATATGATTACCAACTTCCTCCATACTGTTAGCTTTTTTGCCTAAACTACGCAGAGCTAAACCACATTCTGACATATCTCTCATAGTAAACATTTGCAAGTCATACATAATATATATCCATCTCCTTAAAAAATGTTATTAATTAATAGGTTTAACTTAATAGTATGAGTAAAAACTGCGGGAAGTGAAGTACATTTTTTTGTAATATGCTTTTAAGAAGTCATGATAAAATACATCTTCAAAAGAAAACAAGTAAGAAAATTTATAAATAGAGTTAGTAAAATTCTTAATTCACGGTTTTCTTGAGTGTAAATGGCTATTTTCCGTGAATGATTACTTGATAAGCAATTGTATTTTATATGCTTTTTAAGCCAGGAAATTGAGGAGCCACGATTATAAAAGCTTGTTGAAAGTGATTCACATTATAAATTGACGTAATAAAATATTATTTTTGCAGTGTTTTACAACATTAACTGCAATACAAAAAAAGTACAATCAGGAAAATCCTTAAATTATTTAAGGATTTTCCTAATTATCAGAAAATAATGATAAATTAGGCTTTAAAAGCCATAAGGTTCCTAGATCCATACAACAAGCGATCGCAGACTATCAGTAGAAGAGAAAGATTTAAAGTAGTCTTTTATCTCTTCTAACAGGGTGTTATATCCTGTATTTTCACGGATATAATAATGAACTTTATAGAAATTTTATATGCACAATCAGTAACAGTACCACAGTTGATTAGCAGTGATAAGCAAAGTTTATGCTACCGCAACCAGATGGGAGAAGGAAAATAATGCTGATTTGCATTGGAGCAGTAGTAGTTGTAGAGATTTTGATTGTTTACAAAATAAATCATTGAATCAAAGTCTGTAAAAAACGGATACTAGATATATAGTCAGCCAATAGCCTTATGGACACTTTTATAACAAACATTCATCGGATTCTTATTGTAGAAGATGAATTTATCCTTGCAATGAATTTAAAAGAAAATTTAGAGTGGCTCGGATACACTGTTGTAGATATTGTAGATTCAGGAGAAACAGCAATTGAGAAAGCAACTGAGCTTCGCCCAGATTTAGTTTTAATGGATATTAAATTACGGGGTGAAATAGATGGTATTGAAGCGGCGCGAGAAATTTGGAATTGTCTCCAAATACCTTTTATTTATATTACAGCATACTCTGATAAAAGTACTGTAGAAAGAGCAACATTAACATTCACTTGTGGATATATTCTAAAACCTATTAGTCAACAAAATCTCTATGTTGCTATTCAAACAGCACTCAATATTATTAGAAATAAACAAGCAGAGTTAGTGTTATCTAAAGCGTATGAAGAATTAAAAGTTAAAGTTAAGAACTATACTACAAAACTTGCTTTAGTGAATGATGAATTAAAATTAGAAATTACCAGACCTCATCAACTAGAGTCAGAATTATCGACAAAAAAAGGACGTATCTTTACCAACAATAAGCCTAGCTCTTTATTAACATCCCGCCAGCTTGAAATCTTAAAGTTAATTGCAGAAGGTCTTTCCACAAAAGAGATTGCAGAGTTATTAAGCATCAGTACTAAAACGGTCGAGGCACACCGAGTGCATTTGATGAAACGGCTTAATATTTATGATGTTGTAGGGTTAGTACGCTATGCAGTTAGTATAAAATTAGTAAATTTTGATATCCCAAATCATTCAGATTAGCTCAACATAGTAGATAATATTTCTGACAGATAGAACAGAAAGCTTAGATATATACTTTCGTTCATCAGTGAAATTAAAAATAAGTTTGATACGGAAAAGTAGACCTATATTCACAGATTGAAAACATTGGCATATCCAATACATAATTAAGAAGCTAAGTTGGTTTACCGACTTAATAAAAAATTACTAAACCTCATCTATCTTGAGAACCGTAGTTTTATAGGTTGGGTGCAGCGATAGTGTAACCCAACATAAATAAGGTGGTAATGTTGGGTTACGTTTCACTCTACCCAACCTACATAAATATATCTTTTAAAAAACTCTAGGTTTCAAGATAGATGAGTTTTAAATTATGTGTTGATAATTTATCCAAGCTTCCCAAAAAAGATAGATTGATAATATACCTAAGAAGATGCGTAGCACTAAACTTACAGTAGAATCTGGCAGTTTTGGTAATGTGCGAGTACTCATCTGAACGCCTAAAAGACCACCACATCCCAAAACTAAACCTTGAGCAAACAGAATATTTCCCTCTAATGTGTGTCCTGTACAGGCAGCTAAAGCAGTGATGACAATTACACCCAAACTAGTCTGAATTGCTACTTTAATTTCTTCTCCCAGTAGCAACATTTGTAATGGCACCATAATCGTACCGCCACCTAAGCCAAATAAACCTGCTAAAATTCCTGCTGCTCCGCCAGTGCCAATTTTAGAAACTAATGGGTTAAATACTGGGGCTGTATTCTCTTTTTCATTAAGGGCAAGTTCTTTACGAAGTTCAATCAAATAGATATTAACGAGTAGTATGATGCCAAATGTAAAGAGTATGATGTAGGAAGGAATCTTGTTGGCGAAATATACACCTATTCCAGTAGTTAGAAAAGCTGGAATTCCTAAATACATTACTCGTTTAAAGTCAAAGTATCCCATTGACCAATTCTGCAAACTTCCAGAAATGGAAGTAATCACAATAGCAAGGCTACTAGTAGCGATCGCCTGAACGGGAGTATAACCTAGTGTGACTAAAAGAGGAATTGTGATAATACCGCCACCTATTCCTAAAAGTCCGGCTATGACTCCAGATATTAAACCCCCAGTTACTAAAATCAACCAACTAAAATCAATCATAAAATAGGTATTTTTTTAGAAAACTGATAGTGCTAAGTGCGAATTGGGCATTGGGCATAATGATTCTTCTTCTCCCCTTGTCTTCCTTATCTCCCCCTGCTCCCTGGCCCTCTGCCCCCTTGCCCCTTCTCCCTCATCCCCGTACTGTCACCGGATGGCTAACAATGCCTCCGTAGAGCAATCCAAAATCATTCCACGGAACTGTACTCGATTGTGTGTTACCTAAATTGTCAGTAGCACGAGCTTGGAGAAAATATTCGCCAGGAGTTGGGTTCCATTCAATGTCCCATCGTGTCCATGCAAATGGAAAGTTTGGTTCTCTCAGTCGTGCAAACTGCCAAGTTTTACCGCCATCTAGACTGACTTCTACACGGGCAATTTTTCCTTTCCCAGACCAAGAACGTCCACGTAGTAAATGGGTTCGAGCCGAAAGCGTAGCGGGCCAAGCCAACTCGAAAGCGCTCTTAACATTTTGATAGGTAATCAGCTTACCTTTATATGGTGCGATCGCTGGGTAATCTGCACCAACCAGTACCATCTGCTCCGTTACCCACTGGGTATATATCGGTGTTTCAGAAACCTCAATCCGCTCAATCCATTTAACGTTGGCGTTTCCTCCCCAACCAGGGAATAAGACACGGCATGGCTGGCCATGATCTGGAGGTAATGGTTCTCCATTCATTGCATAGACGACAAGCGAGTTATCTGCTAATGCTTTGGCAATCGGAACTACATTGTTGAATTTAGATTTATTTGTCTCCTTTGAGTCGAGCGAATCAAAATCTGCACCCTCTACGAGTACGTCTTTTGCTGTAGATTTCAATCCAGCCCGCTCTAATAATATACTCAGTGGTACACCAGTCCACTCAGCCACACCAATGGCCCCAAGCCTCCACCGGGTTCCAGAGAGTGGTGTGTTGTAAGCCTCTTCAAAGAAGCGCCGACCATTAGCAGCACACTCAATGGCACATGTTACCGAGATGGAAGGCATAGCGATGATTTCATCGTATGTGAACTCGCAAGGCACAGAAACGCCAGTTCCATGAATTTGCAAACGCCATATAGATGGGTCAAAAGGCGGAGGTGTACTGCGGTTGTGAACATAAAACCAATCGTTTGGTACTAAATAACCACGCCCATACATCGCTTCCCAGTTCATCTCTAACGTGCCTTTGCTATGAGAGATATACCCTGGTGGTAATGGTTTAAGTATTTTACTGCTCTTAGTTTTAACAGCTGCCTGACTGTGAGCAGGCGCAGGTTTAGTTAAACCCCCGATGGCTGTTGCGCCAACCATCGTGGCTAGTATTTTCAGAAAGCGCTGGCGCGAAATACCTGCATCTGTGCTTTTTTGCCAGATGCACTCATCAACCCGTGCCTGTAGATAATCCTCTTGGTCTAAGAGGTTTTCATCGCTCAAGCTTATTACCCCCTTTTAATTTGTAATTAATAATTCAAAACACAGAGATGAGGGAGTGGGGAGCAAGCAGAAAATTTCTATCCTCTGCCCCCTGCTCCTCTGCCTCTTATCCATGCCCTGAAGAGACTAGCTGTTTATCGCTGTCCAAACACCAGTTATTTCGTCTTGTGTGTAGTTGGGCAAATAGTGAGCAAATCCGTTTTTAGCTATTTGAGCGATCGCATCAATAAAGCGATCGCAGTCTTTTAATGTATTATATACTGCAAAGCTGGCGCGGATAATACTAGGAATGTTGCGTGTAATTCCCCTGTCTACTTCCTGAGCAATCTCGTAGTCTCGCTCATCTGAAATATTCTTGAGTTTGCGAATGTATTCATAAGTGCAGAAAGCCCCAGCCCTAACTCCAATGCCGTATTCTTGTGCCAGAATTTCTGCTACTAAGCGTCCATCAAACCCATCAATATCAAAGGGAATAACATGGGCTAAATTATCTCCTGGGATATGTAGTTTAACTCCAGGAATCAGCCTAAGCCGTGTATATGTGAATTCAACTAGAGAGTGTTCATACTTAGCAATGCGATCGCGCCCTACTGCTTCGATAATTTCAATCGCCTTGGCAATGGCGATCGCACCCATTGCGTTTGGTGTTCCAGGGTCATGGGCCCGTTCTGTGTAAAAACGCTTGATCTCTAGATTTCTGGTGATATAAGGCAGGTTCCCACCACCAATTTGATAAGGGTAAGAACTATCAAAAAATTCCTTTGGCCCCAGCAAAACCCCAGTTCCATAAGGTGCATACATCTTGTGTCCAGAGAAAGCCACAAAATCTAAATGGCATGGGTCATCATCAGCACGCATATCTACTCGTTCATGCTGAATTAACTGACACACATCGGCAAAAATTTTAGCTCCATACCGATGTGCTAAAGCTGCGATTTCGTAAATTGGGGGTCTATAACCTGTAATTGTTGAAGCACCTGTAATAGTTACTAACTTAATTTGCTCGGCTTCAGGAAGATTTTGGTGTGCCTTGAAGATATCTTCAATTTCTGCGACACTTACACTTCCATCCGGTTGGGTTCTGTATTGGACAACTTCGTCTCTAGTAACCCAAGGGAGCAGGTTTGATGAATGCTCAATATCAGAAACTAAGATTTTCCCAGGTTTTTTTGCCCAAAGTGTGGCGGCTCCATTAATTGCTTCTGTTGTATTCTTCGCAAAGATTACATAGTTGTCTGAAGATGACCCCACAAAGTCTCGAATCACGTTCCGGCTAGCGTCATATTCTCGTGTAGTGATGATGGACTTTTGCCCAGAACCTCTATGTACGCTGCCATAAGTGTCAAGCATCTCGTCTACATGCTGCTTGAGGGTTGTAAAGGGAGTGGTTGTAGCTCCATTATCCAAGTTGACGTAGTTTACATAGTTTCCCTTCAGAGTCTTCACCCTAAAAGATAGAGACTCATCTGTGAATAATGGTCTAATTTCTTTCTCCCAAAAACTGTCAAAATTTTCTGCAACTAGCGGTAATTGGACAGCTTCTTGCTTTATATTTACACCTATTGCAAGTATGTCGGTCATCTTTAGCACCCCTATTTTAAACTTGGAATTTTTGGATAAGCCTAGCTACCACACAGCTTTCTCTAACTTAATCTCACATTGATCGGTAGTAATTATGGTCTTTATAATTACTTTATTGCTAGTAGAAAACTCGGTTATTCCAATTATTCTTTAATAAATCAATTAAAAAGTGTATCCGTATTAATGCTTGAATAAAATAATTTTCTTGTTAATTAAATTACAATGTAAAAAATAATCTTAAGTAGTCAAGTATACTTTAAACAATTTTCTTGTAGTCATTAAACAAACTTGATATATTGAAGGCAAGTTAATAGAAAAAGCCTCTTCTAGCTAAGACTTAGTTTGCTTGCTGGGACTATATTTAACGAGAAAAAAGCCTGTATTTAGTTGAGATTATTCTTTAAAAAAATTTTATCAATTTACTTATTCTAATTATTACTGCTTCAATCTTATTTTGTACGTGTTTATTCGTATTTGTCAGGTTCTCTTAACATTTTACTCTTAGCAGAAGCTCTTAGTTGTTTGCTGACATTAAATAGCGATCGCTCAAAATAACAGAATTATCATCGAATAGTAGATACTTGTACTGACATCTATCCTAAGTAATAAATAAGTCAGTATAAAAATGTGTCAAAGAAGACATTTTAAATGTAAACCTTAAGATAGATGCGATTATAGAAAATAAAATATAAGCTGAGGCAGTTTTTTCATGTAAAAAACTTCCTTGGGATAGAGGCACCACTGCTTTAATCTCCCCTGCTCCCTGCCCCGTTCCCCTTGCCTCTTCTTGACGGGGACGAGCATCATAGTGTTATAACGGCATCAGTCTAGATCCAAAATAGGGAACACCAATTGATGATTAATTGCTGGTGCCTGGAGAGAGTTAAACTTAGCTTCTAGAGCAAACCCTGATTAGACAAAGTTGATAAGCAATGCTAATGCCAGCACTGCTGATATTTTTAGGCAGGTGGGTCAAGAGTGATGAATGAAGCTGACACCTCAAACAAGGGGGCTGTGATGGAATCCCTAAATTCTGCTAATTCGCCACAATCGGAGCAGGCGAGTTGTCCCTTTTACTCAGTTGTGCCTAATGACAATATGGCAGTTAAACAACTGCCACTCCTCATGCCGGCTGAAGATAGACAATTTTCAAAAGATACCACCCAGCAGGACTGGGTTGCAGAGCCGGAAATCGGCAAGCAAGCACTTATTGATTCAGAATTTCAGAACCTGCTGGCATTGAACGAAGAATTGCGTGCAGCTAACAATAACTTGTATGAACAAGTAGAGCAGCTAAAAGACAACCTAGCTGAGTCTGAAAAGGTTTTGCAGTGGCAGAAAACGCGCTCTAGCGTTACTGAGTCGATGCTCAACCAACATACTCAGGAACTAGCTGCGGCTCAAGAACAGATAAAATCTTTATTTCAACAATTAGAAATTGCTGTACAAACTATTCAACGTCAGGAAATTTTCACTGATAGTTATAAAGCACAGCTACAAATTAGCCAGCAACGCCTTGCCCAGCTAGAGCGAGAATGTACGTTGTTACACACTAATAACAACGAACAGTCTGAGCAGTTATTGCAGTCAGAAACTGTTTGTCGGGAGTTACGTACTAGACTGATGCGACAACAACGCCAGACGCTGCAATTTAAAGCGGCTCTGGAAAAATGTCTAGATACATCGGTTCCTAGCTATGACTCCTTAGAAGATACTGCACAACACCCCAAAGACATAACTAGCGGACAAGGAAGATTTTCTAGAAAAGCTCGGTCTTTGTTTCCTAATGCCCAGCCAATTAAACCTTGGTCAGCAGAATCAGAATCCTTGACTGAAAATGAAGATGATTCTTGGGGTGAACCATCAGCACCAATCCCATTCCAAAAAACTGAACCGAGTACCCCGCCACCATCTTCTTGGAACTGGTCAGTTAAGCAAAATACCCCAAAATCAGCAGAACCTCCTGCCCCCTCTCCAAAAATTGACGATTCCCCAGATAAACCTGAAGCTGTTTCAACTTCGGGGTCATCCAATTTAGATCAGCAATTAGATAGTCTCATCCAAATGTTTTTCACTTCCCAGCCTCCATCTGCATCACCACCGCCTACTGCAAAAACAGATGTGGATGCTAATAATGCCCCTGTCTGGGAGACTTTAGCAACAATATTAGAAGACGATGAAGAAGCAGAAAATCCACGGGAGAAGGAGTTGGAGGCAGAGATTAATCCCCCTGTAACTACCTCCACTTCTTGGACAACAGATTCTGTACTTTCACCAGCTAATAACTTACTGCTGTCTTCTAGCTCCTTCCACACTGATCCGCCTGTTGGAGCAACTGAAGATTACTGGTCAGAAGTTTCTCAATTGTCACACTTGGAATTGTCAGAAAATGATTTTTCCCCAGAGTCATTAGGTGATAACACTAATGACGGGAATTCACCTTCACCTGTGGTTTATCCCCAACGTCCACCCAAGGGGCGTAAGTCATTGGCATCTGTGGAACTACCGAATTTTCGTCCTAAAGGTCAATAGTTAGTTGTCATTTGTCATTTGTCATTTGTCATTTGTCTAAATATATAAGACCAATGGCCAATGACTAATACAACTCTTGGAGAGGCTGCGCCCTAAGCGTAGCTATGCCGTAGGCTTTACGACTACGCGGTAGTTGAGCGCAGTCGAAACTCACTACAAGTGACCAATGACCAATGACTAATGACCAATGACTAATTGAGAATCCTTGCTTCTGACTTCGGAATTACGGCTTCTGGGTTTGTCTTTGCTACTTGAGCGCGCGATCGCGGTTTGCCTGTGGCGATCGCATAATTAATCGCCAATAGCCACAGCCACAAGCCAGGATTTCGGGGTTCTAGCCAAAAACCTACCCGGTTTAAGAAGCGCCCAAACCAGGGACTTAGTAAAGCGCTAACAAGGGCATGACGACCGAAATTGAAATAACTACCAAGCCATCGCATTAAATCTCTAGGCCCAGCCAGTTCCCAAATCCATAAAAGTAAGGCAGGATTTCTTCTAGCGGCTTTGAGTGCTAGGCGGTTAAAGGTTAACCAATCACACCTATCTTTGATGAAGTTATCTGCTACTTCTTGAGGTTCGTCTGCTAACAGTCCAAAGAAGGTGTTGAGCATGGAGTTAATGCGCTGGGGTGGTAAGAATTTCCCAGTGGGTACCATCATGCCTTTGGAAAATAGCCAAGTCACGGAAACGTTGCTTTGGTAAGCCCGAATTTGGTTCAAGTGGCGGAAACTCAATAAGTCATGTTTGAGAGCAGTATCCAAAAGCGTTGTTAAGCGCTCTAAGTTGCGAACTAGCGAACCAAAACCGGTGAAGACGAGGGGAGATTGAAGTGATGCGGCATCACCGATCGCAATCAATCGATCGAAGGCAACTGTGCGATCGCTACTTCCTACACTAAAATGCCCCGGTATATACCCAAATGTCGGCTTCTTCCACACCAATTTGTCCATATCGCACCTGCGATACTCTGGCAAAATCGTGAAAAAGTCCTCGTACATCTCTAGCAAAGAACCAGGATTTTCAGCATTGACTTCATGGTAATGAAATAAATAAATCGTCAATTCATCATCTGCGGCGGGAAACAGTTCCCAAATCAACTGCCTTCCCCGCGAAATATCCCCATGACTATAAAGAACGTCCCCGTATTGCGAATCCCATACTCCCGGCTCAAATCCGCTCTCAATTACCGCTCCTACTGTTGGGCATACGCTATCAAAGGCACGACCACCATTTAACTGCCAAGCGATAGGTGATGCAGTTCCCATTGCATCTATTAGCAGTCGTCCACTTACTTGTTTTTCAACCTGACTAGGTAAGTGCTTGACTTGCAACAGAACTTGTGATATATCAATATCTGCACGCATAAATTCTGTTTCATCCCAAATTTCGCCGCCTGCCGCTTGCAGCTTTTGCCCACACATTTGGAGCCATTTATCGGAATCTAAGCCTAAATTTAGGACTGTGGGTGTGTGCAGAACGGGCGATCGCAGTTTGGATGGATTGTTCGCATCAAAAAACTTATTGAATCCATCTTTGTATTCCCTAGCAATGATGGTTTCTAACTCAGCGGGGGTGACTAAACCCAGATTAACCAGGCTTTGAATCTCATCGCGAGAAATATTCCATTCTCGGTTCATCCGGCCAAAGGGCATTCGTTCCACCAGCAGGACTTTATATCCTAGTTTTGCCATCAATGCTGCATGAATCGCGCCTAGTGCGCCGCCGATATAGATGATGTCGTACTGGGGATTAGTGATTAGGGATTCGGTACTAGCATTACCTTTTCCCCTGTCCCCTGTCCCCTGTCCCCTGTCTCCTTGATTAGAAAACACAACTTGACGCGGCCTCTGCGGATTTCGTACTCCTTCGCGCCATCGTTTTTCCCACCAGTAGGCACGTGTTAGATCGTATTCACCGTTGGGCATTTTCTGAAAATACTTGACGGTGAGGGGGTAAGCAGAGGCTAAAGCGGCAAAAATCGATTCTTGGGATAAATCAATCGCTGGTGGTTCTGGATAATGATGTGGAAAACGGCTTCTGATTTCTTTGGTTAGGCGTTGCAGAATTTGTCCCTCACTGGGAAAGGGTTGTTCTGCCCAACGAAACACTTTCAGATAGGTAGTTCGTTGCACCGACCAAACAAATACCGAAAGTTCTACAGGCAAGTTTTCGGAAAGAGCCACTCCAGTAGGTGTCTTAGCACTGGGTATTTTGAGGCGAAAGCCTTCCGAAGTAAGCACTTTTTCTCCATTTCCAGGTTCAAAATCTGTTTGTAGCCAGCTACGCACAGTTTCTATATCTGGAGTTGGAACTTCTAAATAAAGGATTTCTCTCATCGTTTCCTGACATCTCCGATCAATCTACTCACTAAGACAGATTTTATGAAGGCACAAAGTAAAGTACACTCCGCGCAACTAATCTCGTAAAGATTTAGTAAAGAAATTTTAAGAATTTGTTGAATTTATTGTTCATTTTGTATTTCTGTAAACCCACGCCATGAATTATCCCATTCCAGACAGTCCCCAAGAAATTGTTGCCCTGCGACAACAGCCAATTGATGAAGAACTCGTTGCAGCTGCGATCGCTGGAGTCATTAAAATTGTCCGCGCTCAGGGTCAATCTTTGGAAGAATTAACCGCTCAGTTGCTAGCAGACGATCCAATGTTGGATCAGCAACAACGTCGCTGGTTGAGCCAATTAGTTGCCCAATCCTGGGAAAAGTTCTCCTAAAACCTTGCATAATATAAAGAAAATTTTTGGCGCAGCATTAGATATTTAGGTTTGCAACTAAATATTGGGAATATTGGCGTTGGCTTTGCCCGCCGTAGGCATCGCATTTTAGGTATAGGAGTAACAATAATTGTCAGTACGGAATTGGCAATTGACTTGCTATTTTGGCATTCATGGCGCAGAAGCCACTAAATTAACCATATCAGCGTTTTACGTTGCTAATGAATTTTACAACGTTCTGAAAGCGAAAGACCTTTGCTTTACGGCCTAGGTCTGTTTTTGGGTTCATCCTTATGCTTTTGATCGCCGCCTCGACACCTGAGCGGAATAAATCTTTTTGGCACATAACTTAATTAGCGATCGCCAACTAGGTGAGTGGAAATAAATACAACTATATTACAAAAAGTAAATATATTTAAAACCCTTAGCAATTAAGAACAAAAACGGAAAAACGACGACCTTAAATAGTTAACTTTATTTGTACAGATTATCTACTACTTGTTCTGAAAATGACTATTTATGAATATTCTTTGTTTAACATGACACTCATCAGTAAAAAGATGAATTTGGAGTATCATGATATCTCCTAGTAGCTATTTTTCTCTCTTTAAAAATATTTATTAGAGAACAAAATCTAACAAACCCTTAGTAAATATTTGCATTGCGAACCTTATATAGAGGGAGTTAGCGGCTTTAATCTCATGCAATTACTGTGAGATAGACCGTATTTCATCAAACTTAATATTCAATAAATATTCTTTAAAAACGATCGCAAAAATCATTTTTCTTGAAATCATCTATAAAGGTATAATCACAACATAAAATCGGAAATAAAATATGACAAAAGCACAAGATCAAACTCTAGATGCACGTAACCGCATCGTTGAATCAGCTAATCGTTTAGGGGTTCAACTCAATGAGCAAGAATTGGAACGTTGGATGAATTCCATCACCGAGGCCACAGGCGACAGCGATATTGTCGTAGACAAAGACACAGGTGCTTTTGGGCACAAAGCCACCATGTTGGATTTTGATCCGCAAGAGTTGGCACGGTTTCGCGCCATTGGCAAAATCGTCGAATTTGAGGACATTCCTGGTGTTGTAGAAACCGCGTTGGCAATCTCTGGTTCTGCGGCTCAATCTAAAATTCAGACTTATCCTGGTGACTGTGACTACTTCGAGCGGGTGAATATCATTGCCCCTACCCGTAGCGAAGCCTCCGAGATTCTTGGCAAACTGGTTCGGGATAAGGCGCTTAACACCATGTCCGGCCCCAATTATCAGTTAATTGATGTGAACTTTGGTGCCTATCCCCAACAAGTGGTTCGGGGAGAAAACACCAGACGTGCTGGTTCGCCAATTAACTGGCAACCCGATGAGGTGATTGCCGGTCAGATTGAGGTAAGCGACCTAGAGGGCAATCCTCTGGTGCTGACCTGGGATGCCGTAGCCCAAGACCCTAACTGGTCTTGGTGTAAGCTGGAATGGGTTGTTGCTGACACAATACGTAGTCAATTGTCCAACGCCAGCAACGTGGTAGATGTTACCTGGGAAGCACCAGATGGAACTATCACAGCACTAGACGGCTATCTAGACGGCTATTTTCAAGAAGTTTACCTGGATGCTGAATCTGCTCCCATCTTTTCCAAACTGGTGAAGCAAGCCTCCGCCGATGTCATGGATGATTATGTGGCGGTATTGGAAAAGGAAGTTAAAAAATATGTCAAACAAGGTAAACACCTCAACTACGGCAAAGCAGCCAAGCGGATGTACAACATCTTTCGGCTGAACGGGCGTTACGAGGAAGCAGCATTTCTGCGTGAATTGTTCGACGAACCTACAGCATTGCTTTACCAAGTCCATGCGTTAATGGGAACTGTGCAGCAAGCTAGGGACAATAGTGCTGTGTTTGATCTCGATAGCGTTCTCAATCAGGCAGATGAACTGATTGTGGCAGCTGTCAAGGTCTTGGAGGGGGAAGAAGAGTTAGAAATCGTGCGTCATTTGCTGCGTTTATATCGTAGTCTGTGCCGCCAAGAATCTGGCACTCCCCTTGGTTCCGAAGTAGAAGTAGCCCAGGCGGAAGTGATGAAAATAGTCAACAATTTCTTCTATGAGAAGATGACGGCGTTACCCACCATTAAGGCTTATATCGAAGGTACTCAGGTATAGGGCAAGATCCTCGGTTTCTCAAAGGAGTAAGGGATTTCCGATAACAATGAATCAGGCTTCATCGTTATCGGAAATCTGTTACAAAATCTTATGAAGTGCGATCGCATAGCTATCTTTCTTCTCTCTCTAGATTCGCTTGCAAAAGATTACAGAATAACTTTCCTTGCTGAATGGCATCATCCAAGGCAATGTGAGCCAATGGAAGATTTTCTAACCATGCAGCAGGTAGATTATCCTTGCCAGATTCGTTGTAGCTTTGTTTTAAGAATGCCATCGCATAGGAACGGATATCCAATGCCGAAAATTTAAAGGGGCTATCGCCCACAAAGTTTATCAAGTACCAGTAGACAAACATAAAGTCATAGGCTGCTGGATAGCCAACAAAGATCGGTTTACCTGGTAAAGCCACAAGCCAGGCGTGGTAGGACTCCATGACCTTTAGAGGCGGCTGGGGGTCGGCTCGACTAGCTGCCCAAGCATCTGGCTGTTCTGCCCACCATTTCATGGTTTTGGGATGTCCTTGGGCCTCTGGCAAGGTTTCTAAATTAGCTGTAAAAGTTGCAACTAATTGTTTGTCTGCGGTATACGCAGCTGAGGCAAGACTAAGCATGGAATGGGGCCCAGGGATAGGGCCATCCGCTTCTATATCAGTGCTGACGTAGATTTCGATTGTCACCTTTTATCCTGCCTGTCTTTTATCAGTATGTTTCATGCTAATACCAGTGTGAATATCTTAAAAAATCTCACAGATGCGATCGCCTCCAAGTCCAGCAATTCTGATGAAAAAACCAGCTTAACTCTTACTTAGCGTACCTTTGCGTTAAAAAATTACATCCTCTCCAACACCTGAATTCCCAACAAAGATAATCCCAACTTCAGAGTTCTAGCAGTCAAATCACATAAAACCAAGCGGGATGTTCGCTGCGGTTCCTCCGCCTGTAATATAGGACAGCGATCGTAAAATTGGTTAAACTTCTGACTCAGTTCAAACAAATACTCACATAAACGATTAGGCAGCAAGTCTTGCTCTACACTACTAATAACTTCATCCAGTTGAAGTAAATATTTTGCCAGCGTTAATTCTGTTTCATGCTCCAACAAAACAGCATTATTTCCTAACTCTTTAAAGTTAATATCACCCTTGCGGCTAATCCCATGAATCCGCGCATAAACATACAGCATATAGGGCGCAGTATTACCTTTGAGATCCAGCATTTTGTCGTAGCTGAAGATGTAGTTACTGGTGCGATTTTGGCTTAAGTCTGCATACTTAACTGCACTGATTCCAACTACCCTAGCAACTTCATTAATAAATTCTTCAGTTTCTTGACGTTCTTCTTTTTGTAATCTAGTTTTTAGGTCAGCATGGGCATGAGAAACAGCTTCGTCTAATAAATCCCGTAACCGCACAGTATCCCCAGAACGAGTTTTGAATTTTTTCCCATCTTCTCCTAATACCAACCCAAAGGGAACATGGACTAATTCCACATCATCGGGAATCCAGCCGGCTTTGCGTGCTACCTGGAAGAATTGGGCAAAGTGGTTTCCTTGTCCAGCATCAGTTACATAAATTATCCGCTTTGCTTCATCCTGCTGAATCCGGTAACGGAGGGATGCTAAATCAGTTGTGGCGTAGTTATAACCGCCATCTGATTTCTGCACAATCAAGGGTAAAGGTTCACCTTCTCTATTTGTAAATCCATCCAGAAAAACACATTTTGCGCCCTGGTTTTCTACCAGTAAGCCAGATTTTTCTAAATCTTCCACAACACCAGATAATAAAGGGTTGTAGAAAGATTCACCGCGTTCAGTTAACTTAATATCCAGCAATTCATAAATTACTTGAAACTCTCGCCGTGATTGTTCGCATAACAGTTTCCAAGCATGAAGTGTATCTTCTGCACCTGCTTGTAATCTGACAACTTCTTGGCGTGCTGTTTCTTGAAAAGCTGTATCTGTATCAAAGCGTTGTTTAGCTTTGCGGTAAAAAGAAACTAAATCACCAATATCTAAAGCATTAGCGGTGGTAAGTGCATCTGGGTAAACTTCCCGCAGATAGGCGATTAACATTCCAAACTGCGTACCCCAATCACCGACATGATTTAACCGCAGCACATCGTGTCCTTGAAATTCTAAAATCCGGGCGATGGAATCACCAATAATCGTAGAACGCAGGTGTCCGACGTGCATTTCTTTGGCAATATTCGGACTGGAAAAATCCACAATTTCCCGCTTGGGTGTTTTCGCTGGTGGAACTCCAAGTCTGGGATCAGCTTGAATCGTATTCAGTTGTGCTTCTAGATATGCCGTTTTCAGTTTCAGATTGATGAATCCTGGCCCAGCAATTTCCGGTGGTTCGCAGATTTCGGATACATCTAGTTTCTCAACGATCGCACCTGCGATCGCTCTTGGTTGCTTGCCTAACTTTTTACTCAGGGATAAAGCCACATTCGCCTGATAATCACCAAATTTAGGATTGCTAGCAGAAACCAATATTGGATCTACTCCAGCGAAGTCAGCGCCAAAAGCTGCGACTAAAGCCTGTTCAAGCTGAACTTTTAGTTTTTCTTGTGTAGCGTTCATATATAAATTTTATCTGGGAGAGAGAGAATGTAGCTCTGGAAAAGCTTGATTATTAACTTTAGCATTTCATTTTGAGCCACTCGATTCATGAGAAATGTTTTTGTCCATCTACTTACCAATGCAAAAACCGACGACAAAATGACGGACAGAAATTACGACACAATGTCGTTTACTTTTCTTTGTCAATAAGACACTCTATCTGTAATATAAATTTCACCTATACAGATAAGCGTTAGCATGAAAGTACGCGAAGTTATCAAACGACTAGAAGCTGATGGTTGGTATCTTGCTAGAACTAAAGGTAGTCATCGACAGTTCAAACATCCAGATAAACCTAGTACGGTAACAGTGTCTGGTAAACCAAATGTGGATGTGCCAATTGGTACTCTTAAAAATATCTGGAGACAAGCTCAATTGGAGGAATACTAATGCGTTATACAGTTGTGATTGAAAAGGGAGAAACTAGCTATGGCGCTTATATCCCTGATTTACCCGGTTGTGTAGCTGTGGGTGAAACTTTAGAAGAAGTCAAGCAGATGATTGCAGAAGCTATTGAATTTCATATAGAAGGAATGCTAGAAGATGGTTTACCTATTCCTAAACCTACAAGCATTGCTCATGAGGTTGAAGTTGCAAACTACAGCAAAATATAATTATAGAAAACCACTACTAAATTAGCTCTAAACAATCCTTCTAGAATATTTTAAATCTCTGTGATAATGCGATCGCACCGCACTTTTAGATTACATAATTAATTCACTGTGTAACTGCAAGCCACACAGTGAATTAATTATAGGGAAGACGAAAGAATCGAGTTGTATTGAAGCCTTGCTCCTCCCGCCCAAGCAAGGCACAACTGACGGAAATCATCGCCCCGCACCTCAAAATTGGGGTATTGGTCGAAACTCGCGCAAGCTGGAGATAGTAACACCACAGGCGCTTCATACTCCTTGGCTAATTCCGCCGATCTGGGGATTGCCCTTTCCATCGTTTCGACAATGTGGTATGAATAATACCCCACTTCTTGCAGGCGTTGAGCAAATGCGGGTGCAGCAGAGCCAATCAATAACACAGCAGCAGCTTTAGTTTGGATTTGTGCTAGCCAGCCAGTATCATCTCCTGCTTTGGCTTCTCCACCAGCAATTAAAATCGCTGGACTTTTCACAGATGCTAAACCAACTTCGGCCGCATCGTAGTTAGTGGCTTTGCTATCGTTGATGAAATCAATACCTTCCCAAGTGCAGATATGCTCCAAACGATGAGGAACGCCGGGGAATTCCTGAATCGCAAGTGCGATCGCATCACGATTAATTCCCGCTAATCGTGCTGTTGCTACTGCCATCAAGAGATTTTGCTGGTTATGTTCTCCCACCATCCGCAAAGTAGATACTTTCACAATCGGTTCTGGTGCTGAGGTTGCAGTCAATTTTTCCACAACCCAGCCGTCCTCAATGTAAAAGCCTTTTTCGCTAATCAGGAAATCTTTTCCTTTGACACTTGTCCAATAGGCATTAGGCCAAGCACTTAAACCTAACTGGCTCAAATAGGCATCATCGCCATTGAACACTTGCAATTCTGACTGACGCAACAGCTTTGCTTTGATATTGTAATAGTTCTCTAAAGTCTTATGGCGACTAAGATGATCCGGTGTGAAAGTCGTCCAAACACCGATCCGGGGTGCAAGAGAACTGGAAGATTCTATTTGATAGCTGCTAACTTCCGCAATCACCCAATCAATATGATTTTGGATTGGAGTTTCCCTACCTCTTTCCTTATCCCTCTGTCCCCTATCCTCTGTCCCCTGTCCCCTATCAGATAGGGCAACTTCACAAGCGGCGTAGCCAATGTTACCGCAGGCGGGCGCATCCAATTCTGCTGCTTGAAAAATGGCAGCAATTAAAGCTGTGGTAGTAGTTTTACCGTTAGTACCTGTAATTCCTACCCAAGGTAGCGATTGCAAATTTCGCCAAGCGAGTTCCATTTCCCCAATGGTTTCAATACCTAATTGGCGTGCCTTAATTAATATGGGAATATCCCAAGGCACGCCAGGACTAACAACTATTAATTGGGGTAAATTATCACCATTTAATTCTAGGGATTGACCTAGTTTAACGGTTATTTGCTCGGCAGCGAGTTCTTGTTGTTGTTGTAGGAGGGTTTTGGAGGTGTTGCCATCACTCAGCTCTACCTCCCAACCTTCCCGTTTCAACAATCTCGCCGCAGCAACACCGGACTTTCCCAATCCAATAACATGAGCTTTGGACATAGATTGCAAGCAGAGTGTCCCTGGTTAAGCACTCCCTATACTAGCGTTTATTGGCAAAAATTACACAACTTTTTGTTGACTTACGCTACAGATTTTTGACGATCGCACCAAAGTCAGCTAAAACACGAGCATGATTCCGAACCAATCCCAGTAAGTGTAATCGATTACGCTTAATTTCTGGATCGGAGTCCATAACTAAAACGCTATCTGGCCCATCAAAGAAGCTACTAACTGTCGGAGCAATTTTTCCTAGTGCTGCTACTAACAGTTGATAATTTCGTGTCTGCTGTGCTGTTTGAGTTTGTGGTACTGATTCGATCAAAGCATTATACAAGGCTGTCTCAGAGGGCTTTTGGAATAATTCTGGACGAACTACGGATGTCGGTTCTAGCTGTTTTGTATCCAAATCACCTTGGGCGGCTAATCGTGTGGAACGGTTAACGGTTTCGTAGATGTTATCTAGAGTACTGTCGTTACGGATTTGTTGTAAGTACAAGGCGCGATCGCGGACATCCAATAAATCCTTTAATGTCCGTTCTGTGTATTCTGGGTCATTTTCTCCTAAAACTGCATTTACTAAATCGTAATCAATCTGTTTTTCTTCTTGTAATAAGGTGCGGATACGTTGTAAGAAAAACTCTTGTAATGCTGTGGTTAATGATGCCTGATCTTTTTGATATTTCGCGGCAAAATCTGTTGATATTTGCGCCAATAAATCATCTAAATTTATTGGCAAATTATAAAACCAAGTAATTTTAACTACAGCATTAGCAGCCCGACGCAAAGCGAAGGGATCGGAGGAACCAGAGGGAATTAAGCCTAAACCAAAGATACTTACCAAGGTATCTAATCTATCAGCCAAACCGACAATTTGACCTGTGAGTGTTTCGGGTAAATTGTCACCGGCTCCCGTTGGCAAATAATGTTGATAAATTGCCTTTGCTACTTCGGCATCTTCACCACTAGCTAAGGCATATTTTTCTCCCATAATGCCTTGCAATTCCGGGAACTCATACACCATTTGAGTTACCAAATCTGCTTTACACAATAAAGCAGCACGTTGGATTTTTTGGCTTTGATTTTCAGCTAATTTTAATTGGGTGGTAATTTGCTCGGCAATCTTGACCACTCTATCTATCTTGGTACGCACCGAACCCAATTCTTCTTGGAAGGTGACTTTTTCTAACTGAGGTAAAAAGCTTTCTAAAGGCTTAGTTAAATCAGCTTCGTAAAAAAATCTGCCATCAGCTAATCTGGCACGAATTACCCTTTCATTTCCGACGGCAACAATATCTGATTTTTTGGGATCGCCGTTAGAAATTGTGATGAAATTGGGCAATAATTCTTGCTCAGAACTACCTGGTTTGAATACAGGGAAATAACGCTGATGAGTAACCATGACTTCAGTAATTACTTCAGTTGGTAATTCCAAAAATTCTGGTTCAAATTTACCAACAACTGTAGAAGGATATTCTACAAGGTTGGTTACTTCTGCTAACAAATCGGGGTAAATGACTGTATACCCGCTTAAACTTTCTGCTACTGCCTTTACTTGCTCTTTAATCAGATTTTCCCGTTCTTCGGGGTCAACGGTGACATAAGCAGATTTGAGGGCGGTAACATAATCAGTCGCTTGGGCGATTGTCACAGGTTCAGGATGTAAGACGCGATGACCTTGAGAAATGCGATCGCTCTGAATCGTTTTAGAACCATTCACCAATTCCAACGGTAGCACCGTCTCATCTAACAAAGCTACCAGCCAGCGAATTGGTCGAGAAAACCTCCCATCCCCATCTCCCCAACGCATTAACCGCTTACCTTCTAAACCCCAAATCCACTCTTGAACAAGTTCTGTCAGAATTTCCGCCACAGGACGACCAGGAATTCTTTTTTGTACAAAAACAAATTCCCCTTTGTCAGTGGGGCGAAGGAAGAGTGCATCTAGTTCCACACCTTGCTTTTTAGCAAAGCCTAATGCTGCTGCTGTTGGCTGACCATCTTTAAAGGCAGCTTGGGCGGGAGGCCCTTTAATTTCTTCTTCTCGGTCTGCTTGCTGGGATGGTAGACCTTTAATCAATACCGCTAAACGCCGGGGAGTACCGTACACTTGGACACTTTCACCCTGAAGGCTGTTTGCTTCCAAACTTTTGGGAATGCGTTCTCGCCACTGTATTAAGGCATCACTGAGAAAGCTTGCAGGTAATTCTTCTGTACCAACTTCTAATAGAAACGCAGGCATAGGTCACTGTTTTCAACTTTGCGTAGCTCAACTTTATCAGTTATTCTCAGGCGATCGCTCGTGATTTTTAGGTAATAACCCTTGCTACATACATCAAAATAGATAAATTTGAGTTTAGGTTTGTTAAATAGACTTGATATCTTCTCGAAAACTTTAAAAAATAAGTGTTTTTCTTCATCTAGTTGTCATATTTGCCTCAGTCTGCCATGTAGTATTTACTTATATTTATTTCTATCGTAAAGTTAGTGTTGTTTGATGCACTGATATTTGCATCATGTAAATAAATCTTGGAGATATAACAGTGAGAAACATTTTTGCCAAAATCGCTGCTACCACAGCAACCAGTGCTGTACTTAGTGTTGCGATCGCTGCTGGTGCTAACAACCCTGCTCAAGCTATTGATTTCAACTTTAACTGGCTAGGAGATGCTGGTTATTCCGCAGTCGGTTCATTTAGCTACGACGAGACTACAGCACCGACAATTATTTCAGAAAGTGGCAGTGGAGCCACCAACTTTTTACAATCCTTGAATGTCTCTTTTTTAGACCCATCTAATAATCCTCTTGGAACTTATAACACCGTTACTTCTGGGGTATCACAATCTGATTTCTTCGCTTTCAACTTTGATACTGCTACTCAGAAATTGTTTGGCCCTCTGAATATAGGAGGAGGAACAGGTGTCATTGGAGAATACTTCTTTACTGGAACCGTTGGCGAATCTTTGGCATTACGTCAAGATGTCGATCAACAAGGCACATCAATAACACTAGATGAAAATTCTGGTTCTATTCAGGTATCCAAAGTTCCTGAACCTGCTTCTCTGTTGGGTTTTCTGGCATTTGGGGCCTTGGGTGTAGGCTCAACTCTGAAGAAAAAGCAAGCCTCTTGCTAGAAAGTAAGGCTTTCTAGTTAGAGGTTGCCAAGTTTAGTTTAATGAATCTCTATTTTAGCTCCAATAGTTCAGTGAACTGGTGAGTTTATCATCCAGCCTTATCGGTTGGCGATCGCTCGAATACTTATGAAAACAAGTATTCGAGCGATTATAATCAGAAGTATTTTCGCTAAAATCGTCCTGACTATAGCAATCAGTGCAACTTTTTAGTATTGCGTCAGTGTAGCCCGCTACAGGTAACAACCCGAATCAAGCTGTTGATGTCAATTGCGATACATTGGAGTTTTTTTCAGTTACAGTTTTAAATACGAAGCTACTAAACACACTAATGTTAAAAAGTTAGTGCCTTTGAGCCACTAAAAAAACTGGACTCTCACCCATTAATGCAATATTGTTTACTTGGTTAAAAATACTTCATGTGCCAGTTCACAAGGCGGAATGCAGGTTATATGCATGATATTAAGTCTCATGCTACAATCCCCTCAGTGTAAATTTAACAACTCTATTCACTTTTAAATAACTGAACAACTAATCATATATATAGGAAGGAATTTAAATAAGTGAACAATTAAAGTTTATTAGTTAACACGCGTAACTTTTAAATATACGGTTGGGAAACTTTATCCAACCAGAAAAACTGATAATTGTTCGCTACTACTACTAACTGTTAAAATCCACCTAGAAAATTTCTCAGCAGTGCTTATCGCAATTGTGATTTAGAAAAATCATAATCTCATCACAAACTAAATTAAATAATAAAAGTTGCAGCCTCTATTGAAGTTAGCAATAAATCCGATTATCTCCGGCTGTATTTACCAAATTTATAAATAGCTCATGCACATTCTGATATATTCCTACAACTATCATCCAGAGCCGATTGGAATTGCTCCCTTAATGACTGAATTGGCAGAAGGACTAGTAAATCGAGGTCATGAAGTGCGGGTGATTACTGGAATGCCCAACTATCCTGAGCGCGAAATTTACGATGGTTATCGGGATCAATGGTACATTAATGAACAAAAAAATGGTGTCACAATTCAGCGAAGCTACATCAGAATTAAGTCTAAACCTAACCTTTTAGATCGTCTGTTGCTGGAGTTAAGCTTTATTTTCACAAGTTTGCCTCAAGCCTTTAGAGGTGAACGTCCAGATGTAATGATTTTAACAGTACCGCCTTTGTTAGGTATTCTACCAGCAACAATATTTGGTTGGCTATACAACTGCCCAATAGTTCTAAATGTGCAAGATATATTACCAGAAGCTGCTGTGCGTATCGGGCTACTGAAAAACAAGTGGATGATTCGAACTCTTGCAGCTTTAGAGAAATTTGCCTATCGAACTGCACATACTATTAGTGTTATCGCCGATGGATTTCGTGAGAATTTAGTGAATAAGGGAGTACCTGTTAATAAAATTATTTGTATTCCTAATTGGGTGAATGTAAATTTCATCCACCCTATACCAAAAAAGAATAACTCTTGGATATCTAGTCATCAACTGGATGGGAAATTTATAGTCCTTTATTCGGGCAACATTGCTCTAACCCAAGGTTTAGAAACAGTAATAGAAGCAGCAGTTTGCTTACGTCATATCAGAGAAATTGTCTTTGTCATTGTCGGCGAATCAACAGCATTGCAAAGGTTGCAAGAATATTGTCTATTACATGGAGCAGATAATGTTTTGCTGCTACCATTGCAGCCGAGAGAAAAATTACCCGAAATGCTAGCAGCAGCTGATGTCGGGTTGATTGTGCAAAAGCACAATGTAATTTCGTTTAATATGCCTTCAAAAATACCATTACTATTGGCAAGTGGTCGCCCAATTGTAGGTTCAGTTCCTGCAACTGGAACTGCTGCTAGAGCGATCAAACTCAGTGGTGGTGGGATAATTGTTGAGCCAGAATCGCCCGATGCAATGGCTGCTGCGGTGCATGATTTATACGCTAATCCTACTCTCTGTACGAAGTTAGGTAACGCGGGAAGACAGTTTGCCGAAGAAAATTATTCGTTGGAGCAAGCACTTGATCGGTATGAAGGGCTGCTTTTTCATATTCTTGCTAACCGAAAATCAACTGTGGGTATCTTGCCGAAATTGGATTCTAAGGAATCAGTTGTGGATGCTTGAAGGGCATTGAGCATGACTCGCTCATATATACAGAACCCTGATGAGGATAAATTAAATCACCCGAATGGGTGAGTTAAGAATCATCCGATTGGATGACCTAAGTGTAGGAAGATAAGACTGCTCAAAAATAGGACTCTAGAGAACACTGTATTGATTGCACTTTGTTCTTGGTTAGGATAACTCAATGAAACTTGCAACTTTGATGAATAGAGCTGAATTAATCAGCTTAGGCATCGCTCGCCGTTGGCCTACTCCTACTCAGAAGCAAGCTACGCGCAGCGTGTCGCAGACAAGGCATCGCTCCATACATTGCACCGTACATTTTTCTTCCCTAAGATCAGTATTCAATACGACTCAAGAGGGATAAACTCATCTTTAAACTTATACAAATCTAGTTTCCTATGTGGTTATAATGCAAGCAAGCGCTTGCAAACGCTTATGGAAGAATTCCAGCGTCACGTCTGATTTTATACAAAGCAAACAAATCGTTAATCGCTGCGCGAAGAGCTAGGTGGTTATGTACTTGCAAAAAAGTCAAGATAAGGGTGCAGTATCTTCAGATATAGATTTAAAAGCATCTGTAGATAGTTCCACGGGTATGTTGTTTCACGGTATTCTGCGTTTTTAGCGATATCCCTACCACATTAGATTATAGATATGAATACTACATCGAAACTTCTTTAAATTTATTTGTACACGGTATCAGGCAGTTTGCCATTGCAGGAGGCAGAAGATTGTATTGATTCCCTTGGAACAACATAAACCGTGTTTTCTCTATGACGGAAAGTGATGGTTTTATACTGACCAAAAAAGTTTTATAAATTACACTTTAAAAAAATGATGGGAGTTAAGTAATGTACAAAATAACCATAATGTGATGAAGCATATTTGTTTGTTTTAGGTACTAGACATCGTGAGCGATCGCCCAAATACCCAAATACATATTTGTTAGTTATCAACATCAAAACAAAGGGCTAAAAAACTATTCAGATAATGCTTTTTTAGTCAAGAGTAGATTGCCCAAGTCTAAATCCACAAGACGAGAAACTGAAGATGTCCCATTCTGAGTTCCCTGATTCTCCGCTTCCAGTTGAAATAGAACAGCCTGCTGTTACTGATTCTAGTCAAGAGCCACAACCACTGCCAGAGCGATCGCCTAAACCACCTCAAAAGCGTCGTTGGCCTCTAATTTTGGGAATTATCCTCTTAATTGGAGGCATTGGTTTTGGTTGGCGCTGGTGGCAAACTAGTAGTGCTAGTAATCCACCAGCAGGTGGGCCAGCTGCTGGTCAACCGATGGCAATTCCAGTCAAGCTAGCGACTGTGCAACCTGAAACTGTGCAAGAAAGTTCGGAGTTTATTGGCTCCTTAGAGGCTCCACGTTCGGTAATTATAAAGCCACAGGTTGAAGGACGAGTTACCCAAATTTATACCAAAGAGGGCAGCCGTGTTCAACAAGGGCAAGTTATTATTAGCCTAGAAAGTGATAGTGTGCAAGCGCAATTATTACAAGCAAAAGCTGCACTAGCACAAGCTCAAGCACGTCTTGCCGAACTCAAAGCGGGTACGCGACAAGAAGAAGTTGCCCAAGCTAGAGCGCAGTTAACCCAAGCCCAAGCTCGCTTGCGAGATGCCCAGTCGGGGTCGCAACCACAAGAAATTGCTCAGGCTGAGGCTCAAATTCAGTCAGCTAAATCGGATGTAGAACTAGCACAGTCACGAGCCAAGCGATACGCACAATTGAGAAAAGAGGGCGCAGTTTCTGAAGATACCTTAGAAGGATATGTCAAAGAACAGCAAAGTGCTGAAGCTGCCCTGGTTGTAGCCCAGAAACGCCTAGCTCAACTCCGCCAAAGCAGAACATCTAGTATCAATGAGCTAGCTGGAGCTTTGGAACAACAGAAACAAAACTTAAGGCAACTAGAAAATGGTTCCCGCCCAGAAGAAATTGCCCAAGCGCGATCGCAAGTAACGCAAGCAGCAGCGCAAGTCCAAGCAGCCCAAGTTCAACTGCAATACACAAAAGTTCTGGCACCTTTTACTGGTACTGTTGGCGATATTCCCACAAAAGTGGGAGATTATGTAGAAAAAGCAGACCAGCTCACTACACTTACTAGAAATGACTCTTTAGAACTAAATATTTCTGTTCCCCTAGAAGAAGCCAAAAAACTGCGCTTGGGATTACCAGTGCAAATGCTGAACGCTCAAGGCGAACCCGCAGCAAGGGGTAAGATAAGTTTCATTTCTCCAGATGCTAGTTCAGATTCGCAGACAATTTTGGTTAAAGCTAATTTTGGTAATTCTAGAAGTCAACTGGTAAATCGCCAATCAGTGCAAACCAAAGTAATCTGGAACGAACGTCCAGGAATTTTAATTCCAGTTACAGCAGTATCTCGCCTGGGTGGGGAGACATTTGTATTTGTAGCTGAAGCGCCAACAGAAAAAAACACTGAAGCTTCAGCAGAAAAAAAAGCTGAAGCACCAGCAGAAAAGAAAGCTGGAGCGCCATCTTTAGTTGCTCAACAAAAACCTGTGAAATTGGGAGTTATTGAGGGGAATAATTATCAAGTTATCGAAGGACTAAAAGCTGGAGACAAAATTGTTGTTTCCGGTATTCTCAACCTAACTAATGGCGCTCCCATCAGTCCCGCACCGCAAGAAGTGGGTAGTCAGAAGCCATAGGGAGGGAGCAGGGGAGCAGGGGAGCAGGGGGGACAGGGGGGACAAGGGGACAAGAGAGACAAGGGGGAATTATTGAACAAGTCTCTCCCTTGTCTCCACCCTCTTCCTTGTCTCCTTTATCTCTTCTCCATGCCCCATGCCCAATGCCCCAATACCTAATGCCAAATACCCAAAGCCCAATTTTTTAAACTATGTTTGTTGACTTCTTTATTAAGCGACCAATCTTTGCATCGGTATGTGCGATCGTTATCCTTTTAATCGGATTAATTAGTATTCCCACACTACCGATCGCAAGATTCCCAGAAATTAGTCCCACCCAAATCACTGTAACTTCCAACTATAGCGGAGCTAGTGCAGAAGTCGTAGAAAGCGGAGTGACAAATATCTTAGAAAGGCAAATCAACGGGGTTGAGGGACTAAGATATCTCACTTCCAGCAGCAGTAATGATGGTACTAGTACTATTACAGCCACCTTTGATTCATCGCGTGATAAAGATATTGCAGCTGTGGATGTGCAAAATCGTGTTTCTGTTGCCCAACCACAACTACCAGATTCTGTACAGCGCACAGGAGTGCGGGTATCAAAAGAATCTAGCAACATTCTCTTAGCGATTGGTTTATTCGCTGAAAATAAAGAGTACGACAATATATTCTTAAGCAATTATGCCGACCTTTACTTAGCAGATGCCTTAAAAAGAGTCAAAGGCGTAAGCAACGCTCAAATTTTTGGTGAACGCCGCTATGCAATGCGCCTGTGGCTAGATCCAAGTCGCCTTGCCAATCGGGGGCTAACGACCAAGGATGTAGCGAATGCTTTATCCGAACAAAACTTGCAAGTTGGTGCAGGGAGAATTGGACAAGAACCGGCTCCTGAAGGACAAAGGTATCAACTTGATGTGCGTGCTGCTAGCCGATTAGCAGAACCAGCAGAATTTGAAGAAATTGTCCTCAAAACTGGAGATGATGGCACATTAGTCAAGCTCAAAGATGTCGGTAGAGCAGAACTGGGTGCAGAAAACTACAGTTCATTTCTGCGATTTCGTGGTAACGATGCTGTCGGTTTAGGGATTTATCAAGTTCCTGGTAGTAATGCCTTGGATGTGGCTAAGGGAGTCAAAGACGAACTAGCGCGATTAGCTCCGAGTTTTCCCCCAGGGCTGAAATATCAGGTAGCTTTTGACACGACATCCTTTGTAGAAGAGTCGATGTCAGAAGTTATCAAGACTCTGATTGAAGCGGTAGTGCTAGTTGTAATTGTAATTTTTGTGTTCTTACAGGACTGGCGAACTACTTTAATTCCAGCACTTACCATTCCGCTTTCCTTAATTGGGACATTTGCCTTCGTCAAAGTTTTTAACTTTTCCATCAATAGTTTGACTTTATTTGGTCTGACTTTAGCATCGGGGATGGTGGTAGATGATGCGATCGTTGTAGTTGAGCAAATCAGCCGCTTTATTCAGGATAAAGGCATAAATCCTCGTCGAGCCGCTAGTGAATCAATGAAGGAACTGTTTGGCGCGGTTATTGCCACTTCATTAGTATTGATGGCGGTGTTTGTGCCAGTGGCGTTTTTTCCGGGAACCACAGGCGCACTTTATCGGCAATTTGCCCTGACGATCGCTTTCTCCATTGCAATTTCAACTTTTTTGGCTTTGACCCTGACACCTTCATTGTGTGCGCTGCTGCTACGTCAAGGACAAAAACCTTCAGGCTGGCTGGGTTGGATTTTTGGCCAGATTAATCGGTTTCTTGACTGGGTACAGAATGGTTATAAGCGATCGCTGACCTTTCTAACACACATCAAAGCTATTGTCATTGGGTTGTTTATCGTCTCTTTGGGTATGACTGCTTGGCTGTACACCACAGTACCGACAGCCTTTCTACCCGATGAAGACGAAGGCTATTTCATCACCATTATCCAAGGGCCGCAAGGGGTTTCGCTGCAATATACTAGCGATGTGATTGCACAGGTAGAAAAAGAAATTCTGCCACTTCCAGAAGTACTGGGGACTTTTGCGATCGGTGGATTTGGTTTTAGTGGTAGCACCGCCAATAGCGGCATTATATTTACAACTTTAAAACCTTGGGATGAGCGTTCAAGACCCGATCAATCAGTACAGGCGATTATTGGTAAATTGCAAGGGAAGTTATTGTCAATCCCAGAAGCCAGAGTTTTCCCTGTGAATCCGCCACCAATTCAGGGTTTAGGCAACTTTGGCGGCTTCGTCTTTCAACTGCAAGACCGCAGAGGTAACAGTGGCTTAGAAAATCTAGTCCAGTCGATGGGTAAGTTGCTGGGTCAAGCTAATCAAACACCAGGATTACAAGCTGTATTTAGCACCTTTGCCGCAGATACACCACAATTGCTTGTGGATGTAGACCGCAATAAAGCCAAATCATTGCAAGTTTCCATAGATGATGTTTTCAGTACTTTACAAACTGCTTTGGGATCGCAATATGTAAATGATTTTAATCTCCAGCAGCGTAATTACCGGGTGTATATCCAGGCAGATCAACAGTTTCGTTCCAATCCCAAAGATATTGGCAAACTATACGTTCGTTCTCAAAAGAATCAAATGGTTCCTTTGAGTAACTTAGTCACAGTTACTCAGACTGTGGGAGCGCAAACGATAAATCACTATAATCTGTTCCGCTCGATTGAAATTAATGGTTCTGCCGCTCCTGGCTCTAGTTCAGGAGACGCAATTAAAGCAATGGAAAAAGTTGCTAAAGAAGTTTTACCTGCCGGCTATGGTTACGAATGGTCAGGAACTGCATTAGAAGAAATAGATTCTGGTGGTTTAGCACCGCTAATCTTTGGATTAGGAATAATCTTTGTATTCTTGGTACTAGCCGCTCAATACGAAAACTACGTTGACCCCTTTATCATTCTGTTATCAGTTCCTTTAGCTATCTTTGGAGCGCTTGTAGCTCAATCAATGCGGGGTTTTGCGAATGATGTTTACTGCCAAATTGGTCTAGTAATGTTGATCGGTTTAGCTAGTAAAAACGCAATTTTAATTGTGGAATTTGCTAATCAATTACGAGAGCAAGGGCTTTCGATTACTAAAGCAGTAATTGAGGCTTCACAAGAGCGGTTACGCCCAATTTTGATGACTGCTTTTTCTACATTATTAGGGATTTTCCCGTTAGCTGTTGCCACAGGTGCCGGTGCGGGTAGTCGCCAATCTTTGGGAACAGCTGTTTTTGGTGGGATGTTAATTGCGACTTTCTTGAGTTTGTTTGTAGTACCGATTTTGTATATCGTGATTAAGACGACAACAGAGCGCTTTATTAAACCAAATCGGCATCAAGAACTGCAAACAGATGCAGTCTCATTGGATGGGAAAAGTGCTTTATATTCAGCAAAGGGCGAGAATTGAATGGCACTAAGATAAGCGCAAACCTATGATTTAACTGGCTTTTGAGTGTGGGAAGTGTGGGGAGAGGGGGGAGTGTGGGGAGTGTGGGGGGTAAGACTTCTTCCCCGTCCTCCCACACCTCCCACACCCTGCCCTGACGAAGTTTCAGCTTTTCTTAGTGCCATTCGGGCGAGAATTAATTCGTAATTCCTCGTAATTCCTAATTTGTAAGTAATTTTTCCCTCTTCCCTGTCTCCTATAAACATCGTAGTATGAGGAGATGGGGAAGACTAATTTTAAGGGGGAATGCATGAAAATTGCTATTGGCAGTGATGAACGCACCAACCTAACTGATAGGATACTGGAAGAACTTAAGCAGCGTGGGCATGAAGTTATACCCTTCGGTTCCTTAGCTGAGAATGATTTAGAAGTTGATTGGCCCCTCAGTTGTAGTAAAGTTGCTTTGGCAGTAGCAACCCAAAAAGCAGATGAGGGGATTGTCTTTTGTTGGACTGGTACTGGTGCATCTATTGCCGCCAACAAAGTTTTAGGGATACGTGCGGCATTATGCCATGATGCTGAAACTGCACGTGGGGCACGTATTTGGAATCATGCGAATGTCCTAGTATTAAGTTTACGTGCCACTACAGAAGCGATCGCAAAAGAAATATTAGATGCCTGGTTTAGCACACCTTTTTCTGAAGATGAGTGGAACATCTTGCAAATGGAGCGGATTAGACAGTTAGAGAAGAGTGCTTTATTTCAGCAATCTTAGACCACTGAGGGTAACTAACACTGTAGAACCTTCATGCCCAATCACGCCAATAGGTAAGTTAATACTTCCTAGAAAGTTGCCCACCAAAAGCAACACAATAAAACTCAACGCTACGAATATATTCTGTTTGACTATGGATTGCGATCGCCTTCCCAAATGAATCGCTACGGCAATTTTTTCTAACTTGTCTGCCATCAGTACTATATCTGCGGTTTCCAATGCCACATCACTACCAGATATTCCCATCGCTATACCCACAGATGCTTGGGCTAAAGCTGGTGCATCGTTAATTCCATCGCCCACCATTGCCACAGTTTGATATTTTTGCTGTAAAAGGCGGATAACATCTAGCTTATCTTCTGGTAGAAGTTGAGCATATACCCGATCAATTCCTACTGCTTTGGCGACACTTTGAGCAGTTTCTTCATTATCCCCAGTTAACATGACAATTTGCTCAATTCCCAGTTTCTTTAACCGGGTAATAGTTGCAGCTGCTTGCGATCTTACTTCATCTGCGATCGCAATTACACCCATCACCTCTGCTATATTTCCCTGTGCTACCCAAACCACAGTTTTACCTTCTTGCTCCAAAGATTGAGCCATTTTTCGCAACTCTTCAGGTAAATTGGTCACATACTGCTGTACAAAAACGGCATTCCCGACAATTATCTGTTGTTCTTGAGCGATTCCGACAATTCCCTGTCCAGGTATGGCTTGCACTTGAATTGCACCAACCAAATCCAAATCATCAGCCGCTTGCACAATTGCCTTACCGATAGGATGTTCTGAATAGGATTCTACACTAGCTGCGGCTTTTAATACATCTTGTTGGGTGTATTCACTAGTCGAAATTACTTGGAATACCTGCACTTGTCCTGTTGTCAGAGTACCAGTTTTATCAAATGCGATCGCTCGGACTTTGCCAATCTTCTCCAACTGCGCCCCATTTTTAAACAAAATCCCCTGTCTTGCACCATTGGCAATTCCTGAAAGCAGGGTGGGCATAATTGCAGCCATCAGCGCACAGGGAGAAGCCACCACTAAGAAAGTCAGCGCCCGATAAATTGTTGTTTCCCAATCCCAACCCCAAAAGAATGGCGGCAAAGTTGCCAGCACTATCCCAGCTACTACAATGACTTTGGCATATCCTTTTTCAAAGCGATCGATAAACTCTTGCGAAGGTGGTGCTTCTGTCTGCGCTTGTTCTACCAAGCGAATCACACGCTGAATCAAGCTGCTTTGGGCTGGTTTGTGTACCTTAATCTGCAATGCACCATAGCCGTTAAGTGTGCCGGCAAATACTTCTGCACCCACTGTTTTCTCTACAGGTAAAGACTCGCCTGTAATTGCAGCTTGATTGAGGGTGCTGTAACCAGATAAAATTATCCCATCAGTAGGAATTAGCTCTCCGGGTTTGACAACAATCTCATCACCCACTTTTAACTGACTGATAGGAATTTTTTCTTCTCTTCCCTGAAGCAAAACTCTTGCTGTATCTGGTGTCAGGCTCATCAAACTGCGGATACTCCGCTCAGTTCGCGCCATTGCATAGCCTTCTAATGCGCCACTGATGGCAAAGATCAGAATCAAAATTGCCCCATCAATAATTAGATGATATTCTCGTCGCCATAAACCGAGGCTAGCAGCACCAATAGCCGCCACAATCATCAGCAAATCTACATCGAGTTCTTTGTCTTTGAAAAGGGTAGTCAATCCTTCCCGCGCACTTTCGTAACCACCAATAACGTAAGCAGCAGGTAGGAGTAGAAACGCTAATCCCAACCAACCGAGATGTAAGGCGAACCATCCGAGAAATAGCAGTAAGCCACACAAAAGGGCTGCTAAGGTATCTGTGTGTTCTTTGGTGAATTGGCTGAAACGTTGGGGGTAGAGCATGAGAGGTGAATTAACAGGGACTCTCTCAGGCTAAACCTTGACATTAATGTTAATGTCAAGGTTTATAATGATTTTGAAACGCAGAGGGGCGCTGAGGGAAGCGCATAGGCGTTTCGCCTTCCCGCAGGGTAGGTACGCAGAGTTAAATGTTTATCTATTTGTAAATCCAGTGTTATTAAGGGAATTTAGATGAAAATGCACCGCCATCTCTTCAGGCGGCTTGTGAAGAGTTACAAAGAATTTTGCCGTTGTTGGAGTAAATTTATGAACGCTGGTTGCTTAACTATTAAAGAACTTACCGATGCAGTAGGCGGCGGTTTAACTCCGCGTATGGTGCGCCATTACCATCAATTGGGACTGCTACCGCAACCAGTACGATCGCACAGCAATTACCGTCTCTACACCAAAAAAGATGTCCTGCGGTTGCAACGGATTGTTGCACTCAAGCAGCAAGGGTTCCAGCTAAACCATATCCGCAATATTTTGGAGGTGGAACCAGAAGCTGACACAACTGTTAACCTCATGGGACAACTTCAGCAGCAATATCGCGCGGTGATGCAACAAATTTCTCAATTGCGGCAAACTGCATCAGCATTAGAAGGATTATTGGGGCGCGATCGCCATTGTCAAATTATGCAGGCGGAAGTTTTGGCACAACTTAAGTTACTCGATGTCGAAACTCAAGCTGGATTGGGGGGATTGGAAAATCTCTGGAGTGGCTTGGATGCCGAAATTCATACCCATTCAGAAGCTTTTTCCGAATCGCTACAACGCTTACTACCAGATTTATCCCACCGTTCGGAAATTGAACAACACTTAATTTCTCAGTTGGTTTTGGCTTGTGGCGATGTCAGTTTAGTATCCTTTGTGAAATTGAGCCGAGATGCGATCGCAGCTAGTCGAGAAGCCTTATCTTCAAGCTGTCAAATTGTTGTCGATACTCAAACGGTTGCTGCTGCTTTAGATCAAACCCGATTACTTCACTTGGGATGTCGCACTGAAACCTTAATTGATAATCCCCACATTACCACCGCTACAGAAGCAGAAGCAGCTTTTTGGCAACATCAAGAATGGCGATCAAAATTGCTGCAAGTAAATCACGGTTGTGTGTTGGTAGTTGGTTATGCTCCCTCAGTCCTTGTAGAAATTTGTGACGCGATTAGCAATCAAAATATTCAGCCAGCATTAGTAATTGGAATGCCCATTGGCTTTAGTCATGCTCCCGCAGCCAAGCGACAACTGATGCAACAAGGGATACCTTTTATTACAGTTGCAGGAACTTTGGGAGGTGGCGCTTTAGCTGCAACAGCTTTAAATGCTTTGGTGGAGTCACTCATTGATAAGCCAGATTGTCATTGTTATCTCAAAAATATATAGGAATTGGGAATTGGGAAGAAAAGAGGGATACATCCGTACTGAGTCTTGTTCCAAAATAAAATAGGAGTCCTATAGTAGATTCTTCTGAAAACTGAACAATAAGTACTCCATGAAGACATTAGGATACACAGTACTCAGCATGACTGAAAATAATATTGTTAAATAATATTGAATTTGCTACACTTTACCAGTTTTAGTAATTCAATAATTCATAATTGTGGCCATAAGCTACCAACTTGGTATAAGTTGCAATATAAATTAGAACATTTTATAGTAAACAGACTCTGGCAATTAGAGTATAAATTATCATGCTATACAATCTCATTCCAAGTATAAATCAATATAAGTGCGCTGAAGGAACTTAGAACTAAAGAGAACTCAGATGTATAATTAGCGCGTCTCCTCCATAATCTTTAACAAGATTGTGGGTTAAGACTGGTAGGCTTTCTATTTTTTACTTTAATTAAGGGGCTTATGTGGCAACAAGAAAAAAAAGATACTTCGATAATCAAGCTGATACTATGGGTTGCTTTAGCTACAACTCCTATGGCAGCAGGTTTGCTGGTATCAGAACCCATACTGGCGCAATCTAAAACTGAGTCTCCTTCTTTTACACTGCCGCAAACAGTGCAGAATGGAACGACAATTCGGATTGATGGTTCAAATAGTTTGGGTGCAATCAATCAAGGTCTGAAAGAGAATTTTGAAAAACAGTTTTCGGGTACTAAGGTTGAAGTTGCCGCTAATGGCACTGATACAGCACTGAAAGATTTGCTAGATGGCAAAATCGACATCGTAGCAATGGGGCGGGGGTTGACACCAGCAGAAAAAGCTCAGGGACTAGAGCAAGTCCGCTTGCGCCGTGAGAAGATTGCGATCGTGGTCAGCGCAGATAATCCTTTCAAAGGAAGCTTGACTAGTAAACAATTTGCTCGGATTTTCCGGGGACAAATTACAAATTGGTCACAATTAGGAGCGCCTCCAGGGAAAATTCGGTTAATCGACCACCCGAACACAAGTGAGACTCGCAATACTTTTCGCACTTATCCAGCCTTCAAGACTGCTGAATTTGCTACAGGGTCTAGTGCTACCCAACTAACTGAGGATAATACCGCAGAAATCATCAAACAACTGGGTAAAGATGGCATCAGCTATGTGTTAGCTAATCAGGTGTCGAAGCTGCAAAATGTGCGAGTTCTGCAATTACATCAAGCCTTGCCAGATGATGCAAAATATCCCTTCTCGCAACCTTTAGTTTACGTTTACAAAAAAAATCCCAGCTTAAGCGTAGTAGATTTTCTCGGCTTTACCCTTGCACCCGCAGGACAGCAGGCTATAGAACAAGCAAGAACAGCTGAAGCAACTGCGATCGCAACCAACGTATCACAACCTATTGTCACGCCTTCTCCCATTGCCCAGACGACACCTGCTGCGACAGCTTCCCCTAGTGCTACTGCTTCTGCATTTGCCGAACAGCCTTTTGTCGCTCCTGCAACTACACCAAAAAGTCCAATTGTCAACAAAGAAGTACCGTTTTGGGTACTGCTACCTTTGTTTCTTGTTAGTGTAATTGCAGCGTTGGCCTGGTGGACTCTCGGAAAAAACCCATCATCCGATGAGAAAACAGACAACCTACCAGAATCAAATCCTCATCCACCCGATCCAGAAGATCGAGAAACAGCAGTACTTAATGCCAGCACAGCTGCCTCCATTAACGGAGCGATGCTTGAAGAACAGGCAGTTTCACAATTCCAAGAGCAAGAAACCCCCGATCGCACTCCTTTCAATATCTATGCTCAAACCCAATCTGAACTGGCTGAAAATGGTACTCACGGGACATCCAATTTAGTCCAAGAGGCAACTAATGGCACTTCTAACCTCTATGAAGGCACAACCTCTACTCTAACTAATGGAGCGGGAGCCGCAGCTTTAACTGGTGGTGCGGCTTTAGCAACGGGCATCGGGGCGGCTACCTGGTCTGCCTTTAACAACAAAGAAACAGAAACAAACGCCATCGATGAGACGGTCGAGCTAAATAATTATACTGAGACAAATACACCCGATTCTGATGAGGTTGCATGGGATATAGAAGCCCCAGCAGCTGTAGTAAACACTCCATATCCTCACTTGGGAAATCTTCCCGAAGAAATATCTTCTGATGTAGAACTGCCTTCATCTGAGGTAACAGCCCCACTGCCAGAATTACCAGATGTGCCAGAAGTAACATCTGGTTTGGAATATTGGGACACAGAAATTTCTGAAGATGAGATAGATGAGGAACTTCAAGCAGAATTGAACTGGCTACAGAGTATCACCTCAACTGAAGATACAGATGAATTCCCCTTACCAGACTCTGACGAAGTGGAACCTTCACCGTTACCACCATCTCCACTGCTCAATTTGCCAGAATTGCCAGATGTAGATGTATTCAATGTGGTAGCAGATGCAGCCGAACCTCCTATCGAGGTGGTAGACGAAAAATCTCAAACAGAGCCAACTGTTAGCGAAGGTGCTGCTGAGAATAACTCCATAGATTTTGCAGACGTTGCAGCTTTAGCAGCAGGCGCAGGAATTGGAGCCTGGGCGATTAATCTGGGATCGGATACTCAAGGAGAAACTGATACTACGATTGACAATGTGCCAATTGCAGCCGAAACAGATATCCACTTGGGAGATGCAGAAGATAAGAGCAGTATTGTGCTAACACCGCATACTTCGACATCAGCTAATGTCTCTTGGGAGATTTCTGAAACCAAGAAAGCAGAACTGTGGCAACAAGGCGGCTCTCAATTGGTAGTGCGGCTGTATGATTTGACTGGCATTGACTTGAGTTATCAAACTCCCCAGCTTGTCCACCAGTATGAATGTGCAGAGACAGCACACGATCGCTTAGTAGAGATTCCCGCCAGTGATCGCGATTATATCGCTGAAATTGGTTATATCGCTTATGGCGAGTACTGGTTATTGATCGCCCGTTCCGCAGTTCTTCGTGTCTTCAGTCCTGTGAATCCAGATCCGATCGTTGAGGATGTGGCAATTGCGGATGAAACAGATATTCACTTGGGAGATGTTGAAGAAGAGAGCAGTATTGTGCTTACACCACATACTTCTACATCGGCTCATGTGTCTTGGGAAGTTTCCGAAACCAAAAAAGCAGCACTGCGTCAACAGGGCGGCTCTCAATTTATAGTGCGGATTTATGATGTGACTGGGATTGACTTGAGCCATCAAAGTCCTCAGCTTGTCAAGCAGTATGAATCTGAAGAGACAGTAAACGACGGACTGGCGGATGTTCCCGCCAGCGATCGCGATTATATAGCTGAAATTGGTTATCTCGCTGATGGCGAACGCTGGTTATTCATTGCCCGTTCAGCAGTTGTTCATTTCTCCAGTTCTGTGCATCCAGATCCCATTGTTGATGATGTGGCGATTGCGGATCAAACAGATATTCACTTGGTAGATGTTGAAGAAGAGAGCAGTCTTGTCCTTACACCTCGCACTTCCCAATGGGCTGATGTCTCTTGGGAGATATCCGAAACCAAAAAAGCAGAACTGCGACAACAGGGCGGCTCTAAATTGGTAGTGCGGTTATATGATGCAACTGGGATTGACTTGAGTTATCAACATCCTCAGTTTGTCCAGCAGTATGAATGTGACGAGACTGCAAACGATCGCTTTGTGGAAATTCCCATCAGCGATCGCGATTACATAGCTGAAATTGGCTATGTCGCTGATGGCGATTGCTGGTTATTTATTGCCCGTTCTGCGATCGCTCGTGTTTTCAGTCCTGTTGCTACAGATTCCACCGTTGAAAATGGAGTCTTACCAAGCGAAACAGCTATTAACTTGGTAGACGTTGAAGAAAAGAGCAGTGAAGAAGAAAGCAACATACTGCTCACACCCCGCACTCCCAAATGGGCTTATGTCTCTTGGCACATTTCCCAGACTCAGAACAAAGCGCTGCTACAACAGGGCGGTTCTCAATTGGTAGTGCGCCTTTACGATGTAACTGGGATTGACTTGAGTTATCAAAGTCCCCAGCTTGTACAGCAGTATGAATGTGAAGAAGTAGCTCGCGATCGCTTTGTGGCGATTCCCGTGAGCGATCGCGACTATATGGTTGAAATTGGTTATATAGCTAATAGCGATCATTGGTTACTCATCGCCCGTTCACCTAATGTTCGCGTTTTCAGTCGTTCCCACGAAGATTTTTGGTTTGTAGCAGATGCTGAATTAATTATTCACGGAGCAACGCAACCAAATACAAGCGTAAACATTGCTGGACATCCCATCAAAATCAAACCCGATGGTACTTTTCACCTGCGTCTTCCCTTTTCAGATGGTTTAATGGACTATCTCATAACAGTAGCGGCTGATGGAGAATCCACCAAAACCATCCATAAAAAGTTCTCTCAGGAAACTTCAGAGAACTAGTAATTACTCTTAGTTATCCCCTCTCAACCTACAGCTCTTCCCTTTGAGGTAAGTGTGGTGAGAGGGGATTTTATTTCTAGTACTTGCATTAACAATCAAAATAACGATTCATCTACGCAAAAATTGGCTGTAAATTTAAAATAAAACCAGGGAGAACATCTTCGCCAGATAAACTTGTAGGACATTGTAAAGCTTCTGGTGCTTGATGAGGGCGATAAATGATTACTTGTTTATCTTTGGGATTAATTAACCAACCAAGTTGTAAACCATTTGCTAAGTATTCCTGCATCTTGGCTTGAGTGTCTTCGACATCATCAGTTTCAGAAACCAATTCTATTGCAAAGTCTGGGCACAAGGGGAGATATTTTTTTCTTTGTTGTGGTGTGAGAGCATCCCAGCGTTCCATCTTTATCCAAGAAGCATCAGGAGAACGAGTTGCACCATTGGAAAGTTTAAAACCAGTAGAAGAATCAAAAGCCTTTCCTAAATTATTTTGACTGTTCCAAAACCATAGTTGACCTAACAAATCAAAATTACGGTTTCCTTTTTCTCCTCCAGTGGGTGACATGATTACCAATTCTCCTTCAGCAGTTAATTCCAAACGCAACTCTTTATTCACAGCAACAATCTGTTCAAATTCCTCATCCGTAAATTTGAGATTAGGAGGTAATTGTAAAGTTAAAGCAGTCATAATTAATTCCGCTCTACGAAATCCTAGTTGCGTTACACCCATGCGCTGCTAATAGCGAAAACTAAACCTCTACTTTAGAATTTCCTCTAATAAGAAGTAGTCTTACAGAAAGTGTCACTAGGGGCAAAGTAATGAATAAAGTATCGAATTTGATTGAGGAGTTGGAACTTTATCCACTTTGATTCTGGTTTAGTGGGTAAAAAGAGTTGAACAGCGCATCAAAATCTCTCTTTAGTTGCGACTCCAATTAAAATCGGAACTTTTTAGAATGATAAGCTTAGGCATCGCTAGCCCAAATCCTCAACAAAGCTACTGATAAAGCTTTAGTCGTATTTTAGACCACTTACTACGTATCCAAGCTCTGAGTGCAGGAGTCACTGAAAATTCATTTCTTTAGTTTATCTAAAGTCGCATCTAAGTTCTCAAATTACCTTTCTAAGATAGAAGCAGCAACCATAAGTTGCCATACACGACTAAAACCCAATTAACAGCTAGTGGCTGCGGAGAACATAAAAATGGCTAAAACGCCAGAATCCTTAGAATCGTCTATCAATGAAATTACAGATAGAGCTTTAGATCGTGATTGTACAACCTTATCGCGTCACGTTCTCCAGCAACTTCAGAGTTTTTCGCCAGATGCCCAAGATTTAAGTGCGCTGATGAATCGCATCGCCTTAGCAGGTAAACTGGTTGCTCGCCGCATGAGTCGCGCTGGTTTAATGGAAGGCGTTCTCGGTTTTACCGGGGAAGTTAATGTCCAAGGAGAATCCGTCAAAAAGATGGATGTCTACGCCAATGATGTATTTATCTCAGTGTTTAAGCAAAGCGGCTTAGTCTGTCGCCTCGCTTCTGAGGAAATGGAAAATCCCTACTACATCCCCGAAAATTGCCCCATTGGTCGCTATACCCTGTTATATGACCCAATTGATGGCTCATCCAACACTGATAATAATCTCAGCTTGGGTTCCATTTTTGCCATTCGCCAACAAGAAGGAACTGATAGCGATGGTAAGGCAACCGATCTCCTCACCAACGGACGGAAGCAACTCGCTGCCGGATACATCCTGTATGGGCCATGCACGATGCTGGTTTATACTATAGGTACTGGCGTTCATTCCTTTGTTCTCGATCCCAGCTTAGGAGAATTTATTCTCACAGAAGAGAATATTCGGATTCCTAATCACGGTTCCGTTTACAGCGTGAATGAGGGTAACTTCTGGCAGTGGGAAGAATCGATTCGAGAATATATCCGGTACGTTCATCGCACAGAAGGCTACAGCGCTCGTTATAGTGGCGCAATGGTGAGCGACATCCACAGAATTCTGGTTCAAGGCGGTGTGTTCCTCTACCCAGGCACAATTCAAAACCCAGAAGGGAAATTGCGCTTGCTTTATGAAACCGCTCCTCTCGCCTTTTTGATTGAGCAAGCAGGCGGTCGTGCTACGACAGGATTGGTAAACATCTTGGATGTAGTGCCAAAAAAACTGCATCAGCGCACACCTTTAATTATTGGCAGCAAAGAAGATGTCGCAAAGGTAGAGTCTTTTATTCAAAACGGACACTAGAAAACAACTCGTAATTTGTAATTCATAATTCGTAATTCGTAATTCGTAATTACTGTTACGTAAGGGTTTCAGACATTTTATAAGGGTGTTTATTTCCGCCGTGCTGTACTCTCATCTGCCATTAATTAAACGTTAATCATGGTGATTTAGGATTGGGAATGCAAAATAGCGCTTTTTGAAGATCAAGAAAGGATTATCTCAGCTGGCCGATGCGATAAGTGATTGGCAACGCCACAATTCAAAAGTAAGTATCAATGCGTTTTGCCAACTTCACTTAGAAACATCACTATACAGGAGTGAAATAAACTAGCTATGTCTACCAATCATCTACTAGAAATTAAGCAATACGGTCAAAGTATCTGGATGGATAATTTGACCCGTGACATTATTCAATCAGGTGAACTCAAAGACCTGGTTGAAAATCAAGGTATATCTGGGATTACTTCCAACCCAGCTATCTTTGAAAAAGCGATCGCAGGTAACGTCATTTATGATGCCGATATAGAAGCCGGAGTTCGTGCCAACTTACCGATAGACAAAATTTACGAATCCCTCGTTTTTGCAGATATCCGTAACGCTTGTGATATTTTACGCCCTGTTTATGAAGCCTCGAATAGACTAGATGGTTATGTGAGTATCGAAGTACCGCCAACCATCGCCCATGATACGGAAGCGACAATAAACGAAGCTCGGCGCTATTTCCAAGAAATTGGTCGGGAAAATCTGATGATTAAAATTCCCGGTACAGAACCTGGTTTGCCAGCAGTAGAGCAAGTAATAGCCGAGGGGATGAATGTCAATATTACGCTGTTGTTTTCAGTAGAAAGCTACGTAAATACAGTTTGGGCCTATATTCGTGGCTTAGAAAAACGGCTGGCTGAAGGTAAAGACATCAGTAGAATTGCTTCAGTCGCTAGCTTCTTCCTCAGCCGGATCGATAGCAACATTGATGCCAAAATAGATGCTAAGTTGAAAAAAGGCGTTGATGATATTGCCGTGGAAGCAAAGCTAAAAGCTGTGAAAGGAAAAGTAGCGATCGCAAACGCCAAGCTAGCTTACCAAGAATACAAGAAAATCATTAGAAGTGAGCGTTGGCAAGAGTTGGTAGCAAAAGGGGCCACAGTACAACGGCTACTTTGGGCTAGTACCAGCACCAAAGACCCCAACTACAACGACGTGATGTATATCGAAGAGTTGGTAGGCCCTGATACCGTTAACACCGTCCCACCAGCGACCATTAAAGCTTGTGCCGATCATTGTAACGTGAGCGATCGCTTAGAAACAGACGTAAATAATGCTTACACGCTGATCGAAAACCTCAAAGATCCCGACATCAACATCGATCTCGATACCGTAATGGATGAACTGTTAGTTGAAGGTATTGACAAGTTCATCCAGCCCTTCCAGTCCTTGATGAACTCTTTAGAAGACAAGATCAAGGTATTGTCACCAGTGTAGGGACTGGGGATTGAAGAAGGGAATAGGGTACAGGTTACAGGGTACAGATTATCACCTGTCACCTGTCACCTGTCACCTGTTACCTCTCCCCCAATCCAAAATCCAAAACCCAAAATCCAAAATCCAAAATTCCTATGGTTAGTCTGCTAGAAAATCCCTTGCGCGTTGGTCTGCAACAACAAGGGATGCCTGAACCCCAGATTATAGTTATCTTTGGCGCTTCTGGTGATCTCACCTGGCGCAAACTAGTGCCAGCACTTTACAAATTGCGGCGAGAACGGCGCATTCCACCAGAAACTACTATTGTTGGCGTAGCACGTCGAGAATGGAGCCATGAATACTTCCGCGAACAAATGCAGAAGGGCATGGAAGAGGCACATCCTGATGTCGATTTAGGGGAACTCTGGCAAGACTTCTCTCAAGGTCTGTTCTACAGTCCTGGAGATATAGACAACCCTGAAAGCTACCAGAAACTAAAAACCTTACTGAGTGAATTAGACGAAAAACGGGGCACGCGAGGCAATCGCATGTTCTACCTATCCGTTGCTCCCTCATTCTTTCCCGAAGCAATTAAGCAGCTAGGAAGCGGCGGGATGCTAGAAGATCCCTACAAACATCGTCTAGTAATTGAGAAACCCTTTGGTCGAGACTTGGCTTCTGCCCAAAGCCTTAACCAAGTGGTACAAAAATATTGCAAAGAGCATCAAGTATATCGTATTGACCACTATTTGGGTAAAGAAACAGTCCAGAATTTGCTGGTGTTTCGCTTTGCCAATGCGATTTTTGAACCCTTGTGGAATCGTCAATTTGTTGACCACGTGCAAATTACCGTAGCAGAAACCGTGGGCGTAGAAGACCGGGCTGGGTACTATGAAAGCGCCGGCGCACTGCGGGATATGTTGCAAAATCACCTCATGCAACTTTACTGCTTAACGGCAATGGAAGCACCCAACGCAATGGATGCCGATAGCATCCGCACAGAAAAAGTGAAGGTACTCCAAGCTACTCGTTTAGCTGATGTTCACAATCTGTCGCGGTCAGCAGTACGTGGGCAATACAGTGCTGGCTGGATGAAAGGTCAAGCAGTGCCAGGATATCGCACAGAACCAGGCGTTGACCCCAACTCCACCACACCCACTTATGTAGCTATGAAGTTTTTGGTGGATAACTGGCGCTGGAAAGGTGTTCCTTTCTACTTGCGGACTGGAAAGCGGATGCCGAAAAAAGTGAGTGAGATTGCAATTCACTTCCGCGAAGTTCCATCTCGGATGTTCCAATCTGCCGCCCAACAGACAAACGCCAATATTTTGACGATGCGGATTCAGCCAAATGAAGGTATTTCCCTGCGTTTTGATGTCAAAATGCCGGGGGCCGAATTCCGCACCCGTTCCGTTGATATGGACTTTAGTTATGGTTCCTTTGGCATCCAAGCAACATCCGATGCCTACGATCGCTTATTCCTTGATTGTATGATGGGCGATCAAACATTGTTCACACGTGCAGATGAAGTAGAAGCAGCTTGGCAAGTAGTGACACCAGCCCTTTCCGTTTGGGATGCACCCGCCGATCCTACTACTATTCCCCAGTACGAAGCCGGCACTTGGGAGCCAGAACAAGCAGAACTCTTAATTAACCAGGATGGCCGTCGCTGGCGCAGACTCTAAATATTAGTCATTAGTCATTTAGTCATTAGTCACTAGTAAAAACAAATGACAAATGACAAATGACGAATGACATAGGCGCTTCGCCTTCCCGCAGGGTATGACAAATGACAAATGACAAAATCTAAAACTTCCTATGGCTCTCCAAACTTCTACAATTTTTTCACTCCAGGCACCAAAAGATATTTCGCTTAACGAAATAGATGCCGAACTCAATAAAATTTGGCAAAGCTATGGCATAACTGGGGAGGACGGTGAACTTCCCAGTGCTACTAGGGCAACAACATTTACTTTAGTAGTCTACGAACCAGAAGAAACTCAGTATTTGTTGGCTGCTTTAGGATTTTACAACGGCCCAATTGATGGGATTTTAGGGCCGCAAATGGCAGCAGCATTACGGGAAGTGCAAAAGAAACATAAACTGCCAGAAACTGGAACAGCGACACAAGAAACTCTGACTGTATTACGAGAAGAATTCGCTAAAGGTCAGCGAGGTGGGACTGGAGGAGAACATGCTATTGCTGGATTAAATAGCGGTAGCCCCAGAATTGCTGATGAAATCGCTCTCCGCAACCCCTGCCGGATCATTGCCCTATTTCCTATTACTGGCGAAGATGAAGGAGTTAAGGCTCAAGTTTCTGCCTATTGCCCGATTCAAAAACAATCGTCAAGCACACTTATCTGCTGCGAATACATTACTCTGAGTGGAACTGCTGCTGCCTTAGAACGCATCGGTGGCATGATTCCAGCATTGTTGATTGGCGGTTTGCCAAAGTTTCTCTGGTGGAAGGCGACACCAGACCCTAACAACGGTCTATTCAAGCGCCTAGCAGCAATCTGCAATAATGTCATTGTCGATTCTTGCAACTTTAACGAGCCAGAAAGTGATTTACTCCGCCTAGAAGAGTTGGTAGAAGCTGGTGTACCTTTAGCGGATTTGAACTGGCGTCGCCTCGCATCATGGCAAGAACTGACAGCTGAAGCCTACGATTCGCCTAAGCGTCGTGCCGCCCTCAGAGAAATTGACCGCGTGACGATTGATTACGAAAAAGGCAATCCCGCCCAAGCTTTGCTGTTTTTGGGTTGGCTGGCAAGTCGATTGGAATGGCAACCAGTTTCTTATCAAAAGGAAAGCGATGATTATGATATCACTCGCATCCATTTTATTTCTCAAGATCAACGACAAGTAGAAGCCGAGTTAGCTGGGGTTCCCGTTGCGGATGTGGGCGATATTATTGGTGACTTGATTGCCTTGCGCCTCAGTTCGACAAATCCCCAGGCAGACTGTGGTACAGTTATCTGCTCGGAAACTGGTGGTTGTATGCGGATGGAAACACATGGTGGTGCCCAATCTGCCGGTCTGTTTCAACAGGTAACTTCACTTTCAGAACAAAAAGCCGAAGCATTACTTAGTCAGCAGGTGCAACGCTGGGGTCGTGAGTCCCTTTTTGAAGAAAGTCTGGGAGTGACAGCGAATATTTTCAAATTGGCGAATTAACTTAGACTTAACCCCTAGCCTGCTTCCCGACCTTGTGTATACAGGGTAGGCTTTTTAAGCAGGGAACCAGGTGAAAGTCCCCGCTTTTTAAGGTAATACAGTTCAGTTAAGGATTTTGGGCTTAACTGAACTGTATTGCTTTTTAAGGGAGATTTAGAGGCATCTAAAGCTTTTGATACCAATCAGAGAACTTTTAAAACATCCTCTAATTGGTAAGAGGCTGATTACACTATTACCTATTGCTAGCTATGTTGGCAGGCTTTTTCTTAATTTGACTATCTAATTTGACTGTATGCCAAAAGTAATGGTTTTTACAAAAAACAGAAATTAAAGGGAACCTAATACTTTAGTAAGTGTCTCATTAATTAACAGTAATAAAAATAATTCTACTGGAGTTAAAAATTAATGTTTACTTTTAATCGTTTGCAATCTGGAACAGCTGCACTCATGGCTTTGAGCGTCACAGTAGGCACTGTAGCTCCTTTGATTACAGCTTCTCCATCTTTAGCTCAAACCACTTTTTCTGATGTTTCATCTAATTATTGGGCGGCACAATTTATTCAACAATTGTCACAGCGTGGTGTAATTGCCGGATTTCCTGATGGTAGTTTCCGTCCTGAAGAAGCGGTGACACGCGCTCAATTTGCCGCTATGGTAAACAAAGCTTTTCAAAAAGCACAGCAACGATCGCCAATCAACTTTGCTGATGTGCCCAGCAATTATTGGGCATCAAGTGCCATTCAGCAAGCTTATACCATTGGTTTCTTATCTGGATATCCTGGTAATCGCTTTGAGCCGAACCAAGCTATTCCTCGCCAACAGGTTTTAGTTTCCCTCGCTAACGGTCTGGAATATAGTCCCAGTGGCAATACCGAAAGCACTCTGCAATACTTCAACGATGCCTCTAACATCGCTAGCTATGCCCGTAGCCCGATCGCAGCCGCAACCCAAAAGCAAATCGTCGTGAACTATCCTAATGTGAAGTTCCTAAATCCAACTGCAACCGCTACTCGCGCCCAAGTAGCAGCTTTTATCTACCAAGCACTGGTTAGTTCTAACCAAGCTTCAGCAATTAACTCGCCTTATGTTGTGGCTGTCGGGTCTACTACCCCAACGCCTGTATCAGTCACAATTCCTCAAGGGACTGCTATCCCTGTGAAGTATGACAAGGCAGAAAAGATTCTGGTTACAAAGGATGAAACTGCGCCTTTGACGTTGACAGTATCCCAAAACGTAGTAACACAAGACGGATCTGTAGTGATTCCGGCTGGTAGTCAAGTAATTGGTCAACTCAAACCTGCTACAGGCGGTTCTCAATTCGTTGCTGAGAAACTGGTTTTGACCAATGGTCAGGAGTATCAGCTTAACGCTAGCTCTGAAGTGATCACCAAAACTGAAACCGTCAAGAAGGGTACTAGTATTGGTTCAATTATCAAAAATACTGTATTGGGTGCAGGTGCGGCAACTGCGGTATCTGCTGTAACTGGCGATCGCGCGATCGCCACAGAAGAAGTTTTGGGTGGTGCTGGTATCGGTGCATTGGTGGGTCTGTTCTTCGGTAAGAATAGCGTTGACTTAATCGCCATTGACCCAGATACCGATTTACAAATGACCATCAATCAAAACTTGTTGGTTTCACTCAGATAGTCATTGGTCATTGGTCATTAGTCATTGGTCATTGGTTTTTACAAAGGACAAAGGACAAATCCTAAACTTTTGGCAACCAAATAATAAATGTAGTCCCCGGCGCATGGGGCGAAGTTAATTTAGAGTTGATTGCAGGGCTGAAAACCTCGATTTCGCCCTGCATTTGCTCTATTAATTGTTTGGCGATCGCTAACCCTAAACCTGTGCCAGGGATTTCTGTTTGCGCTTGTACACCCCGATAATGCCGTTCTCCAAGATGTTCTAAATCTTTGGGTGGAATGCCAGGCCCGTTGTCACTGATCGCAATTCCCTGAAAATTAGCTTTTTCTTGCCCCGCTTGAATCAAAATTTTGCCACCAGTGGGAGTATATTTCAAAGCATTATCGATGATGTTAGTTAAAACTTCTCGTAATGCTTTGATGTTGGCACGTACTAAGGGTGAATTATGTTTAATTTCAGTTATTAGTTTTAGCTTTCGCTCTTGGGCGATCGCTTTGGCTGATATTAATAATGGTTCTAATATATCTGCTAACGAGCAGTCAACTGTTTTATCTCCCGTTCCCGGCAATAATAGCGGCGGTTTAGCGTCTTTTTGGATAGTTGCTTCCACAAACACTTCATGTTCGGGTAGATGTAGTGGTGCTAAATCTGTCTCTGTTAAGTCAATTACTTGATCGAATTGTTGTAGCAATTCTTGGAGGCGATCGCTTTCTCGCACAATACTATTGGCCACATCCCGGTTGCTATCTCCTGGGCGCAGCCGCTTCAATAGCAGTTTCCCAAAAGTCCGCAATGCCGTTAATGGGTTACGAAACTGATGCAACAGGTTATCTAGCAAATCTCGCTGTTTTTCTTGGAGAATTTGTTGCTCACGCAACTGCTCCTCAAACCATGCCCGGCGTTGATCTAAAATACAAGCGATCGCCAATGTTTGGGCTATCTGTTGAATCTGCCTTTCCTCATGTTCATTCCATGCCCGGTCTTGCCTACCCGTCACCAATAACCCCATCATCACACCCTCATAAACCAGAGGTAAAACAATTTGGTTGCCACTAAAGAGGTATTCCTCTTTTAAATGGGGTTGAGATGCCTCAGACTCCTGTGACGACGTTGGAGATTCCGATCCTGCTGTCAATAACCTTCTGCGATCGTTGGGTAATATAAACACATTTCCAACTTGAAGTTGCTTGTGTACTGTCGCCTCAGCAGTCTCTTCCCCTGGCGGTAATAATGCTGTTTCTGGATAAATTACCACAGGAATCAGTTTGGCTTCACCAGAAGGAGTCTCTACCAATTCTTGTGTCAGGTACACAATACTTAAAGTTGCTCCCAGCCCTTGGGTTAGCAGCGCTATTTGCTCTCGACACAGAGCAATAAAATCGGAACTGGCAGACATTAACATTTTTTAGCTCTTGCTCAAGATTACAGATTTTGAGGCATGATGATAAGAGAGGATACTTAATTTTTACCTCACCCATTCAATAAAGCTTAACTAAAATCTTCTTAGTGATGGTTTGTACCAAGAAATTATTTTCTTAGGTAACTTTGTTTTATCTATTTTCAAAGATGTTAATTTTCTTGCATGAAAAGGTTAAAAACTATTGATATTTTGAACTAGAACTTATATAATGACGACGGATTTTGTAGCTAACACTACAATCTATAGCTTGAAAGAGGAGGACAATAGGTTGGCAAGGAGACGCAAAAGGAAAAGTCGCCGTCGTCAAGAAGGACGGCGTATTTTGGAACACGTGCCTCAATATAGCATCGAAAGTGGCGAAGAAAAACCTGTGACAGCAGCGAGAAGATTCATTCAAGCTGAAGGGATTTTGCCACCTGCGTTGCTACTCGTAAAGCGAAATGAACACACAACAGATCGTTATTTCTGGGCAGAAAAGGGACTGTTTGGTGCTCAATACGTAGAGGAAAACCATTTCTTGTTTCCAAGCTTGAGGGTATTAGAACCTTCGCCTGGTCAAGAACCTCTTGCTTTAGCTAGCCGGTGAACCATAGTTGGTCATCTTACACATTGAGTGTGGCTCCTGACTATTCATTAACTGGCAAAATAGCTAAGTTTATGCAAAATTTAATTTTTTTTTAGTTTGGAGCTGATTTGCCAGTAAGGCTAGTCCAGGTAGTTGGAAAATAAACTAGTCTCAAAGCACGCTAGATTGCATGGGTTGATACTAGTGTCATGATATAGAAGGGAGTGGGTATAGAGCCAAGCGCCTCCAAAAGCGCTAGTGAAGTTGCGCTCTTATACCGTGAATTGTTAACCAAGCTCTGTCAACGAATTTAAGTTAATTAATTTAAATTTCTCCCCACGATATAAGTCGTGGGGAAAATGACAAAGCAGAAGTCTTGATTTCCTCCTTTTTACTTTTCATTGCTTAAAGATTAGATCAGGTCAGAAGTCTGCATATCATAAAAAAATCAACAATTATTCGCCAGCCTTGAGCTGTAGAGTTCTCTGTAACTCACTGAGTTCATCTCGATGGGCAACTACAGTGATCTTACTTGAGGAGGTTTGTTCGCTCTGAGTTGTTTCTACTTTGAGTGACACCTTCTCAAGTCTTCCAGATTTTTTCCAATAAAACAGACCACTTAAAGGCGACAGCAGTACCATAGCCAAAACAATGGGACTGAGGTTAGGAAAAAGCAGGTATACGACTAGTGAGAGACAAACAATCCCAGTCGCTGCCAGCAGAGTTAAAAATATAGCTAAAAACCAACTGGGGCGAACATTCCCTTCAAAAGTCACTTTGTTTTGTTCTCGGTCTACCTCTGCCACTTGGTAAGACCGGGAGCGAAAATACTCTTTTAATTGAGACATTAAAGCAGCTTCGTCTTGCTCAGATACCAGTTGCACTGTTTGTATGCGGTCTTTAGTCGAGGCACGAATAAAGAAAAACAGCCCAACTGATAACAACAAGGTTAGCAGGAACGTAGATGGCAGAATAGCAGTATCCATAACTGATTGTTATTGTTTGACTGGAGGAGACTTATTCATTATCAATTATTCGTTACTTTGTCCTCCTATTGATGTAGTTAAGCCATTGCAAAGCTAAATCCTGCGCTTGAACTTGCCATTCTGGAGAAACTTGGTACATCCGCCTGGGTCGTCCTCGTCCTTCCAGTTTCTTCCAATATCCAGTGATTGCCTTTTCGTCTTCCAGAAATTTGATTGCACTATAAAGCACAGTATCCGAAAGCCTATAGGTTGGATATTTAGTTTCTAATTGCTCAATCAACTCGGTTCCGTAGGATTCACCTTGTAATAAAACAGACAGTATGTAACAAACTGCTACTTCCTGACAAAGGTAAGTTGGCGGAGGATTTTCAAAGAATTGATATATATCCTCAAGTTTCATGGTTAGTGAATGGCTAAAAAAATGCCTTATGGTAAGGTCTATAATCCTTGTAGTCAGTATACAGTGCTACTGCAAGTGAGTAATATATATAATGCTACTTAGACTAGATATCCATTGCGTAAATACCAAACGATTACCCACGCTTGTGAAGTCGTGGTAAGAGTTGTGAGTCTTAGGGACATAAAGAAATGTACCCGAACCCAAGTTTGATATGGTGTGGTGAGGAGCTAACAGAGAGTAGCAAATTCACTTAGTACCTTATGTACTAAGTCTGATCAGATTAGGGCAAATGCCAAGCCCCAGCTTTTAGGCGTGAGGTTTCTGACTTTCTTGGTGTTAAGTAATGCCAAGGTAGTTAGAAATGCTTAAGCAATAAAATGCCATCGAAGAAATTTTACAGGTAAAATGCAATTTTGTCTGTAAAACTTAATAAACACTTTGTTTTACAGTGATCTTCCCAATGCAAATCATAAGAATTTAAGCTATGGGATATATGTGGTTTAAAGCTGCTACGGCGGTGGACACACTTAAGTAGTACGCATTACTGATTGGCTGGATAAGAGAATCTCTTGTCGCATTTGGTAAATGTGATAGTAAATTTATCAAAGAAGACGCAAAGACTAGAGCATCGATTCAGTAATCAAAAACCTAATTTCCAGCCTCCTTGACTAAAAGATAAGAGGTTGGAGAGACATGATTCGTTACTGATAGGACTTACGCAAAACTAGTTGCTGTAGGGACAATTTATGAATTGCCCTACTTGAAAATCCTTCTTTTCGGCGATTATTTACGTAAGTCCTGACTGAATTGGTGTTCTCGGATAGATAGAGACGTAGAGTGCGATACCTCTCATAGTTCTCCGTGTTCTCCGAACTTTTAAGCTAAGGCTTCCTTAGATTAAACTTTTGTCTTTGTGTCTTTGTGTCCTTTGAAAGTGCCCGGCACATTGGCAATCTTCTATATATGTCACAGACTCCCGATGCTCCATCATCTTCTCTGCGGGCAATTGCCCAAACCTTTCGCCTTACAGGTTGGATTAGCTTCTGGATTCAGCTAGTACTAGGCGTTGTTTCTAGCATAATTGTGTTGCTGTTCGCCATCTTTAATCAAAGAACTGGTAGTCCTAGTAATAATCCTGGGACTGGCTTTGGCGTATTTTTAGCAATTTGTGGACTGGTTGTTTTAGGTGGAGGTATTTATTTAGCTTATCGTTACACCAGAATTGGCAAACAATTGGAATCCTCCAATCCCAGCAACCGCCCTCGCAAAAGTGAGACTGTGCAAGTATTACGCTTAGGGCTGTGGGTAAATTTAGGGGGAACACTGGTGACTCTTTTAGGCGCGCAAGCGATCGTTGGTACACTGGTAGCAAGATCCATATCTCCTCAAGCTATAACTACACAGTTTTTTGACCCTACCCGTATTATTAGCGGTCTAGATATGCTTGTTGTACAGGCAAATACCAACACTGTATCAGCACATTTTGCAGGGCTTGTAGCGTCACTTTGGCTACTCAATCGTATTAACCGACCCTAGTTATAAATTCTATTAGCGGTAGCGGGGCGGGCGTTTCGCCTATGCTGAGTTTTCAAGAGTCAAAAGAAAATTATCATACTTTTCCGAAACGGGCAAAACTGCGTGTGAAGACAACTACATAATCCTTGAAAAAACATCCTGATAGTACAGCATTGCGTAAATGAACTATCCATTTCAAATCAATGAAACGCTTGCAGTATAGGAATTACCAATTACCTTAGCGAATCGGGAGAGCGGTACACTACGCATAGCAATATCACCGTAGGGGTATGGGTATCATTAAGAATTCCGCCAAGCTGTACTAACAAGTGATGTCAAAACTAAAACCGGGATGATGTATACCTTTTTTATAAGTTTGAACACTATGAAAAATCAATTTGACACCAGGAGAAATCAACCAGCCTATAAATTTAATCAAGACGCATGGAGATTTGGCGTACAGGTTTTCTTTAGTAGCATCGTATTGGGGCTGTGCATTTTCAAGCTTGGCTCGCCAGGGGACGATAAAAATGTTGCACTTTACTGGGGTGGTTTATCAAGTGTGCTTGCATACTGGTTGCCTTCACCTGGACAAACTAGAGACGATAAGGAAGCACAGAGTATCACTCAAAGGACGTTTGCAGCCGCTGATAACAATAATGGTAATGGTCAGAGTCTTGCTCAGGTTACTGAAACAAGAGTGGCTCAGGATACTAGCTCATGATTGGTTAAATGCAATATATGCTTTCTTAGTCCTGGCAGTGATGCTAGGGAAAAATCTTGATTCAGAGATTAAGACTGAATTTTTGCAATAAACTTTGTTTTTCCAGTCACAGCAAACCAAAATTACTATATGCTAAATGCTTAATGTGTTAACTGTATTGACAGGAAGATTTTAGGCTAGAAACTGAGAAAAATCTGTGCTGGATATTAAGCAAATACGGGAAAATCCGCAATTAGTTCAAGAACGATTGAATAGTCGTAGTGGTAAATACGACATTGAACCGATTTTACAGTTAGATCGGCAACAACGGGAACTAGAGGGGACACGCAGTCAACTCCAAGCTCGGAGCAACGAAATCGGTAAAATTGTCGGGCAGAAGATTAAATCTGGGATTAATTCTCAAGACCCAGAAATTCAAGCTTTGCGCGATGAAGGTAACTCTGTCAAAGCGACGTTGAGCCAACTGGAACCCCAGGAAAAAGACCTCAAAGCTCAAATTGCTCAACTTGTGTTGGCACTTCCTAACTTACCAAGCGACTCTACACCCCTTGGGAAGAATGAGGAAGATAACGTAGAAGTGCGGCGTTGGGGTGATGAGTATATTCCCCAAAATCCGAATATTCTCCCTCACTGGGAAATTGGCGAAAAGCTGGGTATTCTCAATGTTGAACGAGCTGTAAAAGTTGCCCAAAGTCGCTTTGTGACATTGATAGGCGCTGGTGCGGCATTGGAAAGGGCATTAATTCAATTTATGCTGACTCTCCATACTCAAGCTGGGTATGTGGAAGTTAGTCCGCCTCTGTTAGTGAATACCGAGTCTTTGACGGCTACCGGTCAGTTACCCAAGTTTGCGGAAGAAAGCTTTAAATGCGCGGATGATGATTTATGGCTGATTCCGACGGCGGAAGTTCCAGTTACAAATCTCTACCGGGGTGAAATTCTTGCTGCTGAAGATTTGCCTATTTACCACTGCGCTTTTACTCCCTGTTTTCGCCGTGAAGCTGGTAGCTATGGGCGCGATATGCGGGGGTTAATTCGCCTGCATCAGTTCAACAAGGTGGAAATGGTGAAATTTGTTGAACCTAGTACGTCTTTTGATGAGCTGGAGAAATTGGTGGGGAATGCAGAAGCTATTTTACAGGCGTTGCAGTTACCTTATCGAGTAGTAAATTTAAGTACTGGGGATTTGGGATTTGCCTCTACCAAAACTTATGATTTAGAGGTTTGGTTGCCCTCTTCTGGCAAATACCGCGAAATTTCTAGCTGTTCTAATACTATAGATTTCCAAGCAAGACGGGCTGATATTCGCTTCAAAGAGGCGGGGAAGAAAGGTACTCAGTTCGTACATACCCTTAATGGTTCGGGTTTGGCTGTGGGGAGGACTATGGCAGCAATTTTGGAGAATTATCAACAACCTGATGGGACAGTAAGGATACCAAAAGCGCTGCAACCTTACTTGGGGCGTGAAGTTTTATAATTTGTCATTAGTCATTTGTCCTTTGTTATTTACCAATGACCAATGACCAATGACTAATACCCAATACCCAATGCCCAATTAGAATGGAGATAACTATAACTTAATATTTTCTCTAATTTACTCTATGTCAGTTTTAGCAGCGATCGCAGTCTTGGCTGTTTTGATCTTGGTACACGAGTTGGGACATTTTGTTGCAGCACGTTCTCAAGGCATTCTCGTTAACCGTTTTTCTTTGGGTTTTGGCCCAGTTCTTTTGAAGTATCAAGGTTCACAAACCGAATATGCTGTCCGCGCTTTTCCCTTGGGCGGCTTTGTGGGCTTTCCCGATGATGACCCCGATAGTGATATTCCACCCAATGACCCGAATCTGCTGCGTAACCGTCCAGTTTTAGATAGGGCGATTGTCATCAGTGCTGGAGTGATTGCAAATTTAATATTTGCCTATTTGGTGCTGGTTCTGCAATTGGGTATCGTTGGTATTCCCAAAGAATTAAACTATCAAGCTGGTGTCATTGTACAGCCTGTTAATCAAGAATCTGTTGCCTATCAAGCAGGAATTCGGGAAGGAGATATTATTCTGGCTGTTAATGGTCAAGAACTCCCGGCTTCTGACAAATCAACTCCTTTGCTGACTAAAGAAATTCAAACTCATCCAAATCAGCAAATCGAACTGAAAATTCAGCGTGAAAACCAACAACAAACCCTGAAATTAACGCCAAAACTGGGAGCCGATGGTAAAGGTGTAGTTGGTGTGGCACTTAGTCCAAATGCTACCGCAGTTTATCGCCGTCCGAATAGTCCTTTTGAAATTTTTGGTCTTGCTGCTAGCAGGTTTCAACAATTATTTATTGGGACACTGAGCGGTTTTGGGCAGTTGATTACCAATTTTCAACAAACTGCTGGACAAGTTTCTGGGCCAGTTAATATTGTCAAAATAGGCGCAAAATTAGCTGAAGATAATAGCGTAAATCTGTTGTCTTTTGCGGCAATTATCAGCATTAACTTGGCTATTATCAATATTTTGCCTTTACCAGCTTTGGATGGCGGACAACTCGCTTTTCTGCTGATTGAAGGTTTACGCGGTAAGCCTGTACCGTCCCGGATTCAAGAAGGTGTAATGCAAACTGGTTTGGTATTACTCTTAGGATTAGGAATTTTTCTGATCGTCAAAGAAACTACTCAATTAACTAGCCAATTGGAGTGGGTACAAAAATTATTCCAGTGATTACTACCCGCAAATCGTTATCTAAAAAGAAGCGATCGCTAGAAATTTTAGCTCGCCTGAAGCGTCTTTATCCAGATGCTACTTGCTCTTTGAACTACTCAACGCCAGTACAATTGTTGGTGGCAACGATTCTCTCTGCTCAGTGTACTGATGAGCGAGTGAATAAGGTGACACCAGCTTTATTTGGTAAGTTTCCTGATGCTGAGAGTTTAGCGATCGCTGACTTAGTAGAATTAGAAAGCTTGGTGCGTTCTACAGGGTTTTATCACAATAAAGCTAAAAACATTCAAGCCGCTTGTCGGATGATTGTTACCGAGTTTAACTCTGTTGTCCCCAACCAAATGGAACATTTGTTAAAGCTTCCTGGGGTGGCGCGGAAGACAGCAAATGTCGTTCTGGCTCATGCTTATGGTATTAATGCTGGCGTGACGGTAGATACTCACGTCAAGCGCCTTAGTCAACGCTTGGGTTTAACTGAAGCAAAAGACCCCGTTCGGATTGAGCAAGATTTAATGGGTTTATTGCCTCAGCCGGATTGGGAAAATTGGTCAATTCGGTTGATTTATCACGGTCGTGCTATTTGTAAAGCCCGCTCTCCCGTTTGTGTTGCGTGTGAGCTTGCTGATTTATGCCCTGTAGCGAATAAGCCAGTGGTTGTAGGGTAAGCGACACAAGTAACCCCAGAATTGATGGAGAGACTGTAGAATGGAGAACGGTGTCTTTAAATAAGTTAGAGAATAATGGCTAAAAAGAGCATGATTGAGCGCGAGAAAAAGCGCACCAGGTTGATAGAAAAGTATGCTGACAAGCGGGAAGCCCTTTTGGATGAGTTCAGAAGCGCAGCATCTCCTTTGGATAAGCTAGAAATCCACCGGAAGATTCAACAGCTACCCCGGAATAGTGCGCCCACCCGCCACCGCAACCGTTGCTGGTTGACTGGTCGTTCTAGAGGAGTTTACCGCGATTTCGGACTCTCTCGGAACGTACTACGAGAATGGGCGCATGAAGGTCTTTTGCCTGGAGTTGTTAAGTCTAGCTGGTAGTTAAGAGTCATTAGTCATTAGTGAGCCAGCGCGGTCTTGGGGGTTTCCCCCATGAGTGACTGGCGAACCCGTAAGGGTCATTAGTCATTGGTAAAGAACAAATGACAAAGGACAAATGACAAATGACAAAATATTATTGACCACAACACTTATCAATTCCCAGACTTTCTAAGAGTAGATCGCTGACGGCGTTGGCGATCGCAAACTCTCCATAAAAGCTATTGGAAAAATCATACGACTGCATCTCTGTGACAATGGCAATTACCAGAGAACCAAGGTCGTTTTCTCCTTCCATCCGTTGACGCACAAAAATCTGTGCGGCTCGTTGGGCAATATTTTGGTTTACTGCTTCGGGGATAAATTCTGTATCTAGCCACCGTTGTAAACGCTCTTTTAACCATTCACCTTCGAGCAGTGGATTTTCGGGTGGTGGTAGGGTAATGGGTGGAATTGGTTGAGTCATCTTTTTTAAACGCAGAGGGACGCGGAGGGAAACGCAAAGGAACGCTGAGGTTGACTGTTAACATCAAATTGCGTTTCTAAGAGTGTTTTTTTATATTTATTTATGCAATATGATATCGCCGCTATTGTTGAGGGCTATGCACAAGGCTATTTTCTCATGGCTGATGAGCGCGATCGCCTGAGTTGGTACGGAAGTCGCGATCGAACTTTTATTCCTTTGGATGAACGGTTTCGTTACCCCAAGTCTTTACAGCGTGTTCTCAATCAAGAACGGTTTACTGTGGCAATTAATCGGGACTTCCAAGCTGTAGTCGCTGGGTGTGCTGACAGAGAGACAACTTGGATTTCACCGGAATTGGAAAAGATTTACTGGCTACTTTACCAAAGTGGTTATGCTTTTAGTTTTGAAACTTGGCAGGGTGACGAATTAGCTGGGGGAATTTTGGGGATTGTCATTGGTGGGGCTTTCATTGGCGAGTCGATGTTTTACCGTATTCCTGAAGGCTCTAAGGTAGCGATGGTTAAATTGGTGGAAAGATTGCGTCAAAGGAAATTTGTATTTTTTGATGCCCAAATGATGAATCCGCATTTGGAGAGGTTTGGCGCTTATCGGGTTGAGGATGAAGAATATCAAGTTTTACTCAAGCAAGCATTGCAACATCGATGTTTACTGGTATAACATTTAACAGCATTTAATTGAAAAGCTTATAGGAAGTGCAATAAGCGATAATGCACTTAACTGTTTATGTATTGTTCATTAAGCCTTCATACAGTTTGAGTGGGACTAAACGAAGAATTTTGAAAATATTCGTAAACATCGAATTGATTTTGCAGATGTCCCTAGAATGTTTGACAATTCCATGCTGATTGAGCTTGATGAGCGTTTTGATTATGGCGAAGATCGCTGGATTGGAATCGGCTTTTTAGGCAACGGTGTAGCAGTTGTCATTTGGACAGAACGACAGAACAACATAGTCCGCATTATCTCAGCACGAAGGGCAAACCGATATGAACGTCAACGACTTGAACAATACCTCACGTACTGATTGGGCTGCATTAGAGGCGATGACGGATGAAGACATTGATTACTCAGACATCCCACCGTTGAGCGATGAGTTTTTTGAAAATGCCACGCTAAGGATTCCGGCAACGCGAGCCAGTGAATTGATTCAGTTAGATCCAGAAGTGATAACGTGGTTTCGTGAACAAGGTACAGAGTACAAAACACTGATTAACTCAGTTTTGCGCCGTTACATTGAAAACAATGGCGATCGGGGCGCAGGCTAACAATAACTTTACAGCGAACGGTCTACCACTTATTTTTAAAATATAAGGTTGGGTAGAGGGATGGCGTTACCCAACAGATTTTTCCACTCACAATCTTAAACACTTCCACGATGAAAAGTGCGATCACAGGATTTATCATTCAGTTTATTAACTGAACTCCAAGAGTTAAGGGAAGACGAGGATTTATGAATCGATACAGTATGATTCTTCAATGGTCTGATGAAGATCAACTTTTCCTAGTTACGATTCCAGAGTTTGGCGATCGCGTTATTATGCCTTGCACTCACGGCAAAACTCGTGAAGAAGCTATTCATAATGGTGAAGAAGTGATTGAAATGTATTTGGAAGCTTGGGAAGTAGAAGGTGAATCGATTCCTCAACCTAGCACACTTCAAATTGCCTGATTACCATTTCAAAACCATTGAATTGGCAAAAAAAAATGTTGACTGCTTATATGCCACCGTAACGTAGTTTGAAGTTTCTTGGGCTACCCTGAAGATATAATCGGTAAACTAGCCTTGCTATGAGTATTGTAATCTCAGACGAAATTCTACAAGCATCTCAGCTTACCCCAAGCGAGTTTTGTCAAGAAATTGCGCTGTTCCTATTCCAGACAGGACGCTTAACGATAGGCTATGCCAGTCAGCTAGCGGATATGCAACCCAATACCTTTCGCCAACTCCTCAAGCAGCGAAACATCCCTCTCTACTCCTACGACGTTGAGGACTTTGAATTGGATTTGAAAAACCTGCGAGAGCTTGGAAGGCTGTGATTGTTATCAGTGATACGTCGGCGATCACCAATTTGGCTGCAATTCAACACTTGCAACTTCTGCCTCAACTCTACACTCAAGTCACCATTCCCGAAGCAGTATATTGTGAGCTTACCGATATCGATCCTCCCGTTCCTGGAACCTCTGAAGTTCAAACTGCTTCTTGGCTGGAAGTGCGAAAAGTTGTAAACCGCGAGATTGTTGAACGCCTTCGAGATGAGGTGAGATTAGATCCAGGAGAGTCTGAGGCGATCGCCCTTACCTTAGAACTGAGTGCTGATTTACTATTGATTGATGAACGTCGGGGTCGAGCAGAAGCTAATCGCCTGGGGTTAAGGATTACTGGATTGCTGGGTATTTTGATTGAGGCGAAACATCAAAATCTCATAGTTGCTGTCAAACCGTTGATGGATGCCTTAATTACTACATCAGAGTTTAGAGTTTCTCCAGCCCTATACAATCAGATTTTAAATATGGTAAATGAAGTCTGATGTCTAAGGAAAGTTTGGTCTAATATCTCATGACATAGTACGATTGCACTCTCAAATCCCTTACACCCTTTCTTCAGTAACTAATGTCAGACTAACCCATTCGCCTTTGTCGTTATAGCTACGAATCATCCTCTGGCGCAGATTTGGCTGGATTAACCAACCCGCTTCCAAAAATAAGGGTTGACGTAATTGCACCTTGAGGGGAGAAGTTGCAGAAGCGCCATCAGGTAACAATAATACTTGTACCTGTTTTTCTGGATCTTGGTCAAAGAGGATGATAGAACCTTTGATAGTAGCAGTTGAGGTAATTGTGCGATCGCCAAAAGAAGTACTTTGAATTAATCGCCTAGCATCATCAAGTTGTATTTTCAAAGTTGTAGAGTAAATATCAGGCGATCGCAAATCTCGATAGATTGTCACTGCTTGTCCTCGCCATTCTCCTAACAAGTCATGTATCTGCAAAGGGGGACGTTCTACTACCGGGGTTCCAGCTAGATGTTCTCGAATGAGAGTTAGTCCATTTAGATGACCATTTTTATCAAACAGTTGTACCAGACGTAAGCGGCTATTTTCATGAACAAAAGCGAGTTCTCCACCAAATTCGGAAAATGGTCCTAGCTGGATTAAACCTTCAGAAAATGAACCATTTTCAAAAAATAGCAGACCCCCTCCCACAGACCTAAATTCTCTGATTACATCATCCTTTCCCGAACGGCTCAGAGTTAGGCGTACTGTCTGGTTATTGTTCAAACCTTCTAGGCAAAGACGGCTAGAAGTATCGTTTAGAAGTGTACCTTCGGGAGAAAAGTTGGTAAATGAACCTTCCCATACACCAAGATTTTGCAGAAAACATTCCCATTGTGATTTCATAAAGATTTGTCCTTTGTCATTTGTCATTGGTCATTTGTACATAACCAATGCCCAATCTTTAACCCCTAACCTTTAGCAAAACTTCGGACTGCAAATAAGCTTCCCATTAATCCTACAGCTGCACCGAAACTCAAGAGAATCAAGGGTAATAGTAAAACTTGGGCTGGAGTGAGTTGCACACCATTGCTGATAACTTGAATAAACTCAGGTTGATTGGCTAGCAATTTACCAAGAAACTGTTGAATCACAGAAATGAAACTCCAAGCGATCGCACCACCAACTAAACCAAAAGCAATTCCTTGTAAAATAAACGGCAGGTAAATCCAAGCTGAGGTTGCTCCCACTAGTTGCATAATTTCAATTTCTTGCCGTCGCGCCATCACAATCAACCGAATTGTGGTTGTAGTCACTGCGATCGCTGTTAGGGTCAGAATAATTGTAATTGTTAAAGTAATCCAGTTCAGACCCCGGTGCAACTGGGCAATGCGTTTAACTGCTTCATCGATATACTCCACCGTCTCAACTCCCGGTAACTTAGCCAGTTGCGTTGCTAAAGTTGGTACAACTTGAGAATTACGCGCTTTCACCTTCATCTCGTCAACTAAAGGATTCTCACCTAGCTGCTGCGTAGCACCCTCAATATCAGAAATTCTCATTTCCTTAACTAACTTAGTCCAAGCTTGCTCTTTGGTAATGGTTTGCATCGCTGCAACCTCTGGCATTTTTGCGATCAGTGGCTCAATATTTTCGCCCCGTGCATCCGGTTCAAGATAAACTGATACTTCTAGCTGACTACCGAACTGATAGAGTAGTTTTTCGACTTGCCAAGAGGTTTGCAAACTCAAACCAAATAAAAACAGTAACACTGTCACAGTACTTACAGCTGCCCAATTCATCCAACCTCCCCGCAGTAAACCGAGGAAAGTTTCTTTAAGCAGATAGTCTAGTTTCGTAAAAGATTTAAACACACATCACCCCAGCCAATAATTCGTAATTCATAGTTCCCAATTCCCCATTCCCAATTTCCAATTCCCCACCCCCCATTCCCCAACTTGATAGAATGAAAATAGTAAGAATTTTCACCACTAGCCATTGAGACTCATGCCTTCTGAAATTGCTGTAGAGAAAAAAAAGTTAAAAAATCCACCTTTGGAGCTTCATTATTTAGGCGATCGCGTGCTGCGTCAAGCTGCAAAGCGGGTTTCTAAAGTAGATGACGAACTTCGCCGGATGGTGCGGGAAATGCTGCAAACTATGTACAGCAAAGATGGCATTGGTTTGGCTGCGCCCCAAGTGGGAATTCACAAACAACTAATTGTCATCGACCTGGAACCAGAGAACGCAGCTAATCCGCCTTTGGTGTTGATTAACCCCACCATTAAACAAGTCAGCCGCGACATCTCTGTTGCCGAAGAAGGATGCTTAAGCATTCCTAACGTATATCTAGACGTAAAGCGTCCTGAAGTCGTGGAGATAGCCTATAAAGACGAATATGGTCGTCCTCGAACATTAAAGGCTAATGCCCTTTTAGGACGCTGCATTCAGCACGAGATGGATCACCTCAACGGTGTGGTATTTGTAGACCGTGTAGAAAACTCCTTGACTTTAGCCCAGGAGCTATCTAAAAATGGCTTCTCGTATCAAGCGGTGAAACCAATAGCATAGGGGGCTAGTAGTGTATTTAACTCCAAAAAGCGGTTTATTTCTGGGTGGTTCTTGTGTAAGTGCGATCGCAGCTGTTGGTTCAATTTTTGAACTCAGTTACGGACAACCAGATTTGGGTTTCCAAGTCACGGCGATTATCCTCGCATTGAGCATTCCACTCACCGGATTCTTTTTCTTTGCCGCAGTGAAGGACGCAAGGGCTAACATGAAATAAGCATCAGGTACATAAAAAAGGTAAAAGGATGAAGGAAAAGGCAAAATTCATTCTTTTACCTTTTATTTTTTCGATTTTTCTACGGCTCCCAAGGCTTTGAGAGTTTCTATCTGTGCCGATGTTAATTCTGTCACCCCGGTGATATTCATTTTTTCTTAGCCTTTTGGCGATGTGTACGACGGGCTACGCCTACGCAGTGTTTTTAGACACTCACCTATCAATACATCCCAAACTTTAATTGTCTCATCTTGGCTACCACAAATTAGGGTTTGACCATCGGGACTGAAGGCAACTGATTTAGGACTTACGCAAAACTACACACGGTAGGGACAATTCATTAATTGCCCCTAATTGAGAATCAGGGTTTTAACTATTGTTTGCGTAAGTCCTATGATTTATACCGAACCGTTATGTCCAGGTACAAGTAAATAGCTTATAAATTAGCCTAATATCCCCAGTAGTAATTTTGTGATAAACCTGTTCAATTAATCGGTCAGTCATCTATTTCATCATCACAGGCTGGAGGGAGAAAAGTGCAGTTCTTTGTTCAATTAGCGATCGCTTCAAGTACTTCCCTTTTGGGCAAGGGACGCACAATATCATCTAGCAATTCTTCTAGGGAAACTAACTCGCGCTTGATTGCTTGGCTCCATCAAGTCCCAAGGAAAAACGAAACATTCTAATCACCAAGATGAGGCAGATGATGACGAGTTGAAATAACAGATATGAGAACTATGGCAGTTATTGTTTGGGTGTCAACTTAGAGCTAGGGCGGAGGTCATTCGCCCTTTTAACTTCTAAAATAGAAGAATGCTGTTAACTCCCACTCAACTACTGCGACTGTCTCAAGGACAACTCAACTTACTAGAAGCTTGTCCGCGTAAATTTCAACATACTTATTTAGAAAAACTCAATTCACCTTCAAACCCAGAACAAGAAGAACGGCAAACTTTGGGTAGTCGTTTTCACTTGCTAATGCAGCAGCGAGAAATGGGTTTGCCAATTGATAGTTTTTTGCAAGCAGATGCTAAACTCCAAAGCTGGATGCTAGCTTTTGCCGATGCAGCACCTGAAATTTTAACGGCTGCATCTGATAATCAAACTTTCCGTGAAAGTGAACACTACCGCACCCTGCAAGTTCAAGATTATTTGCTGACGGTTGTCTATGATTTATTGATTGCAGATAACCAACAAGCGCAAATTCTGGACTGGAAAACTTATCCTAAACCACCCAATAAACGCGAGTTAGAATCCAACTGGCAAACACGGCTTTATCTCTATGTATTGGCAGAAACTAGCGATTATTCGCCAGAAAATATTTCCATGACTTACTGGTTTGTCCAATCTGAGGGTAAGCCGCAAAATATTAAATTTAATTACAATACTGTTCAACACACAAAAATAGCAAAGAAACTTAATCAACTGTTAAGTCAGTTAACTAATTGGTTGGAAGATTACCAAAATAACCAGCAGTTTCCTCAAGTGGCAGAGGGTAGCAAAACCTGTGATTATTGTCAGTTTGCCAAACGGTGCGAGCGCACACAAGTTCCCGAAGAAGCAGTGAAAGACTCATTGCCCAATTTTGACAGCATTCAAGAAGTCTCACTCAACCCCATACATTAGAAGGATGTTTGTCCAGTCCAATAGGGATATAAAAAATCACAACTTCTAAATTTATGTCAACTTTTGACGAAACTGAAGCCATTTATGTCCGCGAATTAGGAATTGATGACATTGCTCCCGTTTACCACTTGGGAGAAGGGTTATTTACCAGCGATTTATATCCTTATTTATACCGCACCTGGGATGAATGGGAGGTGATTGGACTTTACAATACCGATCCTGAATATTGTCTTGTGGCCGAAACAGACGGAGAATTAGCCGGATTCATTTTGGGAACTATCATTACCAAAGCATCCTGGACTTATGGATATATTTTATGGCTAGGAGTTAGCCCGAAGTATCAGCGTCGGGGAGTAGCAGACAAATTGGTGGATAAAGTCGTCGCCCGAATGATTGAAGATGGCGCACGGTTTATGCTGGTAGATACCGATCCCACCAACACTTCAGCCTTAAAGTTTTTTAACCGCAAGGGTTTTGGTAATACTCGCCAGCATATTTTCTTGTCGATGAATTTAAGCAAGCATGAATATTATGGCAGATTGATTGATTATGAACACCAAAAAGCTGAAAGAGCAGGTTACAAGCGATCGCGTCCGGCAATTCGCGCCCGGAAAGCTGATAGCGTCGCCAATGAAGTAGTCCTTAATCCCCTAGCAGGTGAATCTCAAACAACCGAGGATCAATCCCCGATTTAATCATGCCAGAACAACAGCAGTGGACTATAACAGCAACCGAACAACCCCCGGAGTGGTTCATCCAAGCGGTGAAACAGCATACGCCCCTATCAAGTGGAATATATGCAGCACAATTGTTGTGGCAACGGGGAATTAAAGATAATCAACAATTAACAGCTTTTATTAACTATAAAGCTTATCAACCAGCGAGTCCCTTTGAGTTTGGGCAAGAAATGGACTTAGCGATCGCACGGTTGCAACATGCATATAACGCTAAAGAAAAAATAGCTATCTGGGGAGACTTTGATGCTGATGGGATTACCGCTACATCTGTACTTTGGGATGGATTAGGGCAATTTTTTAAACAAAATACTCAGTTAATTTTCTATATTCCCAATCGCCTGAAAGAATCTCACGGTCTCAATAATCAAGGTATTGATAACTTAGCAAAACAAGGTTGTAAATTAATTGTTACTTGCGATACTGGCAGCACAAATATTGAGGAAATTATCTACGCTAAACAGCTAGGTATAGATGTAATAGTTACAGACCATCATACTTTACCAACTGAACGCCCATCCGTCGCAGCAATTATCAATCCCCGCTATTTTTCAAAGAAACATCAGCTATTTAATCTTTCTGGGGTAGCGGTAGCTTATAAGTTAGTCGAAGCACTATATCAAAGTCTGCCTAATGTTGCCAAACATCCGTTAGAAGATTTATTAGATTTAGTAGCAGTAGGATTAATTGCCGACTTAGTGCAATTAAGTGGAGATTGTCGTTATTTGGCGCAATTGGGAATTCAACGACTACAAGAAGATTTTAAACAGCCACCAGCAGCGCGTCGCCGGCCAGGAGTGGGGCGATTATTAGAATTGTGCCAGAAAAATGGCGATCGCCCCACAGATATTTCCTTTGGTTTGGGTCCAAGAATTAACGCTGTTAGCCGCATCCAAGGTGATGCCAGTTTTTGCGTTGAATTATTAACCAGTCGAGATGTCAAACGTTGTAACGAATTAGCCGAAGTTACAGAACTCGCAAACACCAGGCGCAAATCTTTGCAAAAAGATGTACAAGCGCAAGTAGCACAAAAACTTACTCAATTAGACTTATCAACCACCAGCGTCATCGTCCTAGAAGATGCCCAATGGCCTGCGGGTGTATTGGGTTTAGTTGCTGGACAGGTAGCACAAGAAACAGGTCGTCCGACTATTTTGTTAAGTACAGAAATAGCAGGGGAGCAGGGGAGCAGGGGAGCAGGGGGAGAAATTACTTCTTTATCTAACTCAGAACTCAGCACTCAGCACTCAGCACTCTTATTAGCCCGTGGTTCCGCCCGTTCGGTGAATTCTGTAGATTTATACCAACTGGTAAAAGACCAAGCACATTTGTTACATCGCTTTGGGGGACATCCCTTTGCAGCAGGTTTGAGTTTGTTAGTAGAGAATATTCCTTTATTTACAGCAGCGATTAATCAGCAGCTGCGGCAATCTTTAGGTAGTACAACCCTAACGCCAACTGTGCAAGCAGACTTGACGGTGACAGTTGCAGACTTGGGAAAAGAGTTATTTTTAGAACTGAAAGTGCTAGAACCTTGTGGAATGGGTAATCCTGTTCCGAAGTTGCTAATTCAAAACTGCTGGTTTGAAAATGCTTGGCATCGCAATCAGCAGGATTGGCAAGGGAAAAAGGTACAGTACATTAAAACTGAGTTTGATATTCGGGATGATTCTGGCAGAAGTGCTTTTCCTGGCTTATGGTGGGGACATTACAAAGATGAATTGCCCATAGGAAGGTGTGATTGCATAGCTGAATTAGACTACAACACCTTTAAAAAACGTTATGAAATCAGATTAATTGCTGTGCGTCCCAGTGTTAACTCAGCACTTAACACTCAACACTCACCACTAATCTTAGACTTACGGAATCGGGAACACTCACAACAGGTTACGGCGAACACAACTCAAGACTTAGCGTTGATTCTTGAAGATTGTCCCACGAGTTGGGATAATTTACGCCTATGGTTGCGGCGATGTCTAGCCATAAGCCGCTCCGCGTCTACGCTTTCCAATCAACAACAATTAGCGATCGCTTGGTCTAAACCCAACCACCAACCACCCAATCAAATTTGGCTGACTCTTGTCGGAATTGCCAAATACCTCAGCCGCACAAATCAACCAGTTACGCGCGTCCAACTTTTAGAGAAAATCGGCATCAGCGATCAAACTTTACTTGTAGGAATTAAAGCCTTAAAACATTTAGGGTTCACAATCAAACGACAAGACAATTATTTACAATTTACCTGGCATCCGAGTGATAGGGCAGAAAACCTTGCTGATGAAGCGGTGGCAAGGTTTTTAGCTGCTGTCCGAGAAGAACAATTTCAGCAACAGTATTTTGCTGACGTGCCTTTATCTACTATTGTGGCGATCGCAAATTCCGACAATTATATGAGTACAAACCTTTAAAAATAAAAGCCTGTATTCATTACTGAATCAGGCTTTTGAGGTTTTTGTTAAATTTACACTCAGAACTTCAGTCTAATCACTGAACAGTAAATCCTTCAGGTCTGATCGCATCTTCCAAATCAACCCCCATCAGGTTAATCCCCTGGATGTTTGCATTTGTGAGATTTGTCTTTTCCAAGTCTGCGCCCTGTAGGTTAGCCATTTGCAGATTTGCTCCCAACAAGTTGGCTTTTTCTAAGTCTGCATCAAATAGGTTTGCTCCCACAAGGTTTGCTCCCAAAAGGTTTACCTTACCTAAATCTGCTCCTTGAAAGTTTGCCCCTTTTAAGTTTGTTTGCTGTAGGTTAGCCCTTTCTAAGTCTGCATTTTGTAAGTTAGCACCCTCCAAATTTGCCGCTTGCAGGTTTGCATCCTTAAGCATTGCTCCAGTTAGGTTACATCCAACACATTCATTAGTTTGTAATAAATGTCTAACATTGGTTGCTACAGATACAACTGGAGGTATAACTGGGGAAGTTACAGATTCCATTGGCGGTGTAACCTGAGGTATGACTGGAGCTAGTTCAGACTCCATTGGCGATGTAACGGGAGATGTGATTGGAGCTAGTTCAGACTCAGTAGGTATGGATGTTGTTAATGTTTGAGCTTTAACTGCTTGTTGGTCAAGGAGCGAAAATCCTGCTACAAGTAGCAGAAATACTGCTGTTACAATCCACCGAGTTAGTTTTTTTGAATTTGATTGATTCATGAGTTCCTTCCTATCATTATTCGTAGTAGTGGGTTTACTTTTATAAGAGCCATCAATAATGTGCTTTATTCTCACTTTAGATAAATTGATTGATAAGAGCAAATATTATTTTGATTCAAATTGATAAATTCAAGTGATTAAAAAATCTTTTTGGATGGAAAACGCTCAGGTGATTGTTTGGTTATGTCAGGGAATAGCACCCATCTGCGTAGGCGTAGCCCGTCGTAGACATCGCATCCCCAAGTAACAAGTTTTCAGTTCGGGTGTAATTCCTAATTAGAAAGCATTGCCAGACTAGGTAACAGTCGATATGATTCACTTTTAATTAAGATAGAGAGTCCCAGGTAAATTAAGACAAATGGGAAGACTTTTCGGCCGAAGCGGGTTAAAACGGGAGTCATCAGAGGATTACGAGTCAGGTTGTAAGACAGGAAACACCACACTCCAATACTGAAATAACAAACACACAAAATTACACTCAAACTTGGAAGATTACTACTAGCAAACAACGGTACATAGATCCCAATGTTGTTTCCTCCATTGGCAATGGTGACAGCAGAAACGCGGTAGGTTTGAGGATCGCGGATGGTTGCTAATAATGATTTGTTCTGGCGTTCAGATTTAAGAGGAGACTTTAACTCAACTGACACAGCTTGCACTGTTTCTCCTTCTTCTTCTCGACTGATGAAATTGCTGATACCAATGGCGATGGGAAGCAAACCTAGTAATCCAATCCAGGTGCTAGGAATCAGAAGACCACCGAAGAAACCAGGGAGACTGGCACATACTAAGGTAGTAAATCCAAGAAATTCACCGATAATAATATGCTTAGGACGAAAGCTGCGATTGACTTTTCCAAAAAAAGCTGTCAAATATAAATTGTCGTCAAAGGTGGTGGCAAAAGCGACAGAGATTCCAATAATTAATGTACTAATTAGCCAACTCATAATTGTTGCTCACGATAATTCAATGCTGTTATTTCCTAGTCCTTCTCTGCACCTCGCTGTGAGGGTAGATAAGGAGATTTTGTGACTGTTTTACCTAATGACAGCCGATTGAGGTTCACTAGTCATCAGCCAGTTTCCCCAGTTTTTAGAGGCGATTGCCTCTAATCAAATTGGTGATTTTTTTCTCAGCAAGGTACCTTGGGAGCTCATGAAGTCAATATTATGGCTTGCAACCCAATAAGAGCAAATACTCTTGTTTTTTAAAACGATAAATAAAGGTGATTGATAAACAGTCTGTTTTATAGGTGTTGCTTTAGCGAGGCTGGCAAAGTTTTTAACAAAACTAGTTTCCCCTAAACTGGCAGTTGGTTAGGCTTCATACTGAGTTACTATCTGAGAAGTTTAAGAGCGTAGTTTACCGCCGTAGGCATCGCTCCTATCAAAGACCTAACTTTTCACGGCATCTGGAAAACCTCACTTCTATTTCTCTCTCCTAAAAGGCTACCGTGTACACACAAATCATCTGATCCCCCTAAATCCCCCTTAAAAAGCAGGGTGGATTAATTGTGCGGAGAGAAAATTTGTAATCCCCGTAACCTCGTCAGCCTGCTAACAGGGGAACTGGATTTATGAACGCAAGAATGAGGGTTTTAATTTTTCTCTCTAGACAATTAATCCACCCTGCTAAATCCCCCTTAGAAAGCAGGGCTGATTCATTCCCTAAAGAGCTTTAAAAATCAAGGGTTCTAGCGATTAAAAATTAGTTATTTTGTTACTAGCTTGCCGATGAAACCAACTATTTGACTGATATTTCAGTGCTTAAATGTTCATCTCTTCGTCACGCTTACTTAGAATTTTCTCGCTAAACATCTTGACAAATCCTGTTTGAAATGGAATGAATCAGCCCTGCCCTTAGAAAGGGGGACTTTGATAGATGTTTTTCTGTTTCCCCCCTTATTAAGGCAGGGCTGTTTCATTCGATCTCTTAGAGATTTTGTCAAGAGTAGGAGTCAGAAATTTGCTTGATTTGCTAATCGAAAAGCTACCACCTCAACGACTAAATTTCAGTGTGATCGCGATTTTCTTGCCCAATCAGATTTTTTAGTCACCTGACTTTTTTTCCTGAAACGCTTGTAAATCAGAGCCTTTTAGGGAATGAAACGGCCCTGCCTTATTAAGGGGGGCTAGGGGGGATCGAATTATATGCAGTTTCATAAAGAATTGGTATTAGGAGTAATAATTAGAGTTTGGAATTCTAATTTATTAGGTTTTGGTATCGTTAAGTATATTCATAACCAAAACTGGCTCCGTATGCTTTCAAGTATTCTGAATTCTGAATTCTGAATTCTGAATTCTGAGTTATTAATCATCATTTCTTTACATAATCCGGAGGATTACAACTTTATTTTGTAGTTATATATATTCCGATCGCACTAGGTCACGATTACAAATGAATCGGGTTGCTCGCCGTTGTGTTTCTTACTTAATGTGTTTGGGATTAGTAGCCACTTTAACAGTTTTTTCATTCTCTTCAGTTTCTTCACTCCCAGTTTATTTCCAAAAAATAATTCCTTTACCTACAGAAATTCGCGGCGTTTGGCTCACTAATGTTGCTAGTGGTGTACTATTTGTCCCTTGGGGCATTAACCGGGCTATAAACCAATTATCGTCCCTCAACTTTAATACAATTTATCCTGTAGTTTGGAACCGAGGACATACTTTTTATAAAAGTGCTGTAGCTGAAATGACTACAGGCTCAGATACTCAACCTTTTCTCAATTTCATGCACGGTGGACAGGATGTTTTAACAAAGATAGTGACACTTGCCAAAAAGAAAAATTTGAGAGTCATTCCCTGGTTTGAATATGGGTTTATGACACCGCATTATTCACAATTAGCAAGGCGTTATCCCGACTGGTTAACAATTGGGCAAGAAGGTATAAAGTCTATCCAAGATGCACCACCAGAAGAAATTGATAATAGTTTAGTAAGTAAGCTGGCTTGGTTGAATCCCTTACATCCGCAAGTGCAAGAGTTTATCCGAGGGCTAATTTTGGAAGTAGTCAGGGATTATGATGTGGATGGTATTCAGATTGATGACCATTTTGGGATGCCTGTACAGTTTGGCTACGATCGCTTCACGATTGAACTTTACCAGCAAGAACACAAAGGCAAAAGTCCCCCCATCGACCCTTTTAACTCAGAATGGATGCGTTGGCGAGCAGACAAAATTACTGATTTCATGGCAGAACTCTATCAAGCTGTGAAGGCGGTGAAACCCAAAGTCAAAATATCCCTGTCTCCAAACTATCAAGCTTTTGCCTATAAATACTATTTGCAAGACTGGGAGAATTGGATAAAAAAAGGTTTAGTTAATGAGTTAATTTTGCAAGTTTATCGAAATGATAAAAGCTCTTTTATCGCTCAATTAGAACAACCATCCGTGAAATTGGCTCAAAGTCTAATTCCTGTAGAAATTGGTATATCAACGGGAACGGTGCGTAATCCTGTGAAAATGGCGCAAGTTAGAGAACAGGTTCAAGCAGTACGCGATCGCAATTTTAATGGTATATCCTTTTTCTACTGGGAGAGTCTCTGGGGTTACATTGTACCGGAATCGCCCCAACAGCGACGCAAAGCTTTTTTTGAGATGTTTAATGCTAGAACTGTCAGACAATTCAAACCAAAAAAACTTTGATGTCATTCGCGCCGGAAAATACTAGATTTAGCTTTACACTGCTGTGGACTCTCGCTACTTGTGGCGGTTTTTTATTGAGTTTACTTTTTATTGAAGTTGGCGATCAGCAAGATGTTGGGGTGGTAGAAGCAGCTATCGGCGGATTTGCGATCGCACTTCCTCAAGGTTGTCTTCTCAAAGAACCTGTATTTTGCATCAGGTGGATTTTGTCAAGTCTTTTGGGTTGGAGTATCATCACTGCGATCGGTATTGGTGCAGTAGGTTGGATTGTACCCAGCATTCAGATTCTTCCTTTGAGAATCCTGTCGGGAGCGATTTATGGCGCACTTGGTGGCTTGGGAATTGGATTGACACAATGGTTAGCAATTCCCCAACCTGTGGCGTGGCGATGGATATTTGTCTCTTCGGTAAGTTGGGCTGTTGCTGTCCCTGTGGGTTCTGCTGTGGGGATGATTTTGCACGACTTAACGCAACTATTCTTAGGCGAAGTTATAGGGTTAGCTATCACTTGGCTGCTAGTTGGTATCCTCACCGGAATGAATGCTCATAAATTGCGATCGTGAGTTCCTATTACCCAGCCTCACCCAATAAGTTTATTAAGAATTGTAAAATTAATTGATATAATATGATAATTGTACTTAAGTATATGCAAAAATCTTGGAAAACTGTTCAAAAAATCATTAGATTTGCCCTCAACTGCAAATGTATTTTCGCCTTCAAAAAGCAGGATTTGTTAAGCTGACTTCTATTAGCTTTCCTAGATTTCTGACCAGAAGTAGAGAAAGATTTAAATTTCGATGAGCAACAGCTGACAATACTTTGCTATAGGCGCTAAAGTGCATCTACTACAAGCATAACGATAAGAGAGCGCCTAGAAGAGTCAGTAATACCAGAAAGGGACTCTCGCATGAATAAAAATCCAGCAGAATCAACTATGGAGTTGACAAAATTATCGCCCCCTCAAATTATCTTTGGCACGGAAGTAGAGGAGAAAAATAGTAGTGAGCAATTTCTACTGAGCATGTACGATTCTGTGCAGGCATCAATATTTGTAGTAGATGTTCTAGAGGATGGAGATTTTCAGTATGTGGCACTTAATCCTACTCATGAGCGGTGGATAGGCATTCGCTCAGACGATCTCCGAGGCAAAAAACCAGAGGATATTCTCTCCCCCATCGATGCTGCAAGGGTGCGTCAGCACTATGCTGACTGTGTGCTATTTGGTAAAACTATTTCTTACGAACAATGTTTGCAATTCCAGGGGGTTCCTACTTGGTGGAGTACGACTCTCACGCCACTAAGGGATGCTAACTCCCGGATTTATCGACTGATTGGTACTAGTAGCAATATCACTCCTGTGAAGCAAGCCCAAGAAGCAGTCGGACTCCAGGTTGAACGGGAGCAATTGCTAGAAGCGATCGCCGAACGAATTCACCAATCTGTAGAATTAGAGACAATTCTGCATCAGACAACAATTGAACTGCGGCAATTTTTGAATTGCGATCGCATTCTAATTTATCGCTTCCAGCCTGATGGCAGTGGGGTAATTGTTGCCGCAAGCGTCGCTGCAAGCGATTCACTATTGGGAAAAAACATCATCGATCCCTGCTTTAGTGGCAATCCAGAAAACTACGGGCAAGGTTGCATTCAAGTTGTTGAGGATATTTATGCAGCAGGCTTGCATCCTTACCATATAGATTTTCTGGCATCTTTGCAGATTAGAGCCAATGTAGTCGTGCCGATTTTCCAAGAGCAAGATATGTGGGGGCTATTGATTGCCCATCATTGCCAGGAATCGCGTCAATGGCAGCAAGCAGAAACTAGCTTACTTAAACAGCTGGCAACTCAAATCGGCATTGCTGTGCAACAAGCAGAACTTCGTCAGCAGCTTAAGGATCTCAAAGCCGAAATAGAGTTGCAAAAACAGAAGCACAAAAATCAGTTGCAGCAGGTACGAAACTTTGAAGCCTTGGTGCGCCGGATGACAGAACAAATCCGCGATCGTCTGGATGAAGCTCAGGTGTTGCAGACTGTCACTCAGGAATTAACAGAGTTACTGAACCTTGAACGTTGCCAAATTGAACTCTATAGCCCCTGTCAAACCCTGGTAACTATTGCCTACGAGTACAGCATCAACAATCTACCGCAGTGTCAAGAACTGACTAGACAGATTACAGACCGTCTGGAAGTTTATCAATCCTTATTGCAAAAACAATCTTTGCAATTTTTGGAAGTTGCCCCTGGATGGCAACCAAAGTTGTTAGTTATGTCCCAGATGGCTTGTCCAATTTTCGATACTCAAGGGATTTTGGGAAATCTTTGGTTAACAAGACCATCACAAGAGGCATTTGATGAATTTGAAATTGAGTTAGTGCAGCAGGTTGCCAATGAATGTGCGATCGCAATTCGCCAAGCTCAACTTTACCAACAAACCCAGGCGCAGGTAAAAGAATTAGAAAATTGTGATCGGCTCAAAAACCAATTTCTCCGAAATCTCTCTCAAGAACTGCGAACCCCAATAACTAGCATCAGCCTTGCAGTCCAAACCCTCGAAAGTGTCTTAACACCAGCAGAAATATTAGAGATAGAAATAGTTCCACAACTCTTGCAGATTCTGCATAATGAGTGTGCGCGAGAAAGCAAGTTAATTAACGATCTACTCAAACTCACATATCTCGAAGCAGAACCCGAACCCCCAACATTGATTGCCATTGACTTACAAAGCTGGCTTCAGCCCATTGTCGAGTCTTTTCGAGACCTCACCAACTGTCAGCGACAGCAGTTAAAACTGAGTCTAGATAGCGCACTCCCGCCTTTAGAGACAGATATCACAGATATGGAGAGGATTATCACCGAACTACTCAACCATGTCTGCAAATATACCCCAGCAGGTGAATCAGTCACAGTCTCTACCCACTTAAGAGGGGATGCAGTAGAGCTTAATATTAGCAATTCTGGACTAGAGCTTACCAGCAATGAACTGTCACGGATTTTTGAGCCTTTTTATCACCTTTCCAAACACGATCCTTGGAAACACAGCGGCACTGGACTGGAATTAGCATTAGTGCAGAAAATGGTCAGACATTTAGGCGGCTCAATTTATGTAGAGAGTGGAGCCGGTCAAACTACCTTCACCATCAAATTCCCCCTTTAATTCGTTTTTTGGGCGTATCACTAGCTAAATTCTCAGAAGTTGTGCTATGATGGTTATTCGTGTGGGTGAATAGCTCAACGGTAGCCCTCATTACACCAAGAATCCCTAAAATAAGGGTTCTCCCTACTATCTCTCAATAACTACACCCAGCATTGAGAGATAAATGAGAGACGAGCCTTCAGACAATTTAATTGGCTTTGAACGTTTACTAGCTTTATTTAAGGATGTTCAAAAGCAGACCCCTTCAGGAGTTGGACTGAAAAGAGAAACTAAGCCTTATGGTACTTACATACTAATTCAGTTTAAACTAGGAAGTAAGCGGGTAGCTAAAGCTTGTGGGTGTACCTTTACTCAACTGGGAATAGTTGAAGCTCTCCAAAAAGCTAAAAAGGTGGCTGAGGCTCTAAATAACTTTTCCACTGAAACAGAGTTCTGGAGTTGGTATGACCAAACCATTCTCGCTAAAAATACAATCCAAAATAACCTAATTACCTTTAGGCAGGCTATTGAGATAGCAGAGGAACATTTTTGGAATAGTATGAGGAAAAATGGGGTAAGGGATAAGAGAAATCCTTCCCATCAATCCTGCTGGAATGATGCTTACGGGAGGTTCTATAAAAGTCTTCCCTTAGATAAAGTATTTAACACTACAGACATACTCCAAGTTATTAACTCAAAGGAGAAGGGGACTAAGAACTTCAAAATGTGTGTGAGAGCAATGAAGAAATTAGCCCAGCTTAATAGTCAAGAGAGTGCCTATAAAGAGCTTGAGAAAATTAATGCAACTCAAGTTAAGTTTAAACAGGATTTGCAAAGTTTATCCCTTGATGATTTCTTGCAAATGAGGGAGCAAATATTAGATGTCCCTGCAAATGATAAACGGTATAGGATTGAGTCACGTAAGTCTTGGTTATTTGTTTTCTCAATGCAGGTAGTCTACGGATTGAGAATTTCTGAAGTATTTGCTGTTAAAAATATTGACCAGCCTTTTACTACTAAGGATGGGATAGTTATACCTGCCTTAAATGACCCCACCAATAAGGATATGGTAGTTGTGGTGGGTAATGAAACTCTATTAGGGACAACCACCAAGACAGGCTACCGATTATCCATTCCGTTAGTGCCACCTACCCACAATGACTTAATTAATAAGCTCGAAATTAACCCTCTTTTATCACTCTCGACAAAGTATAATTAGGAGCGATCGCAAAAACACCAGACAGAGAGTATGGTTGAGCCTCGCCCACCTGCACCCACAGTAAAATTTGTGGACGAATACTGCCAGTTGTATCAAAACCTCTTTCCAGAAGTTAGAAGCTTTGAAGCTTTTAAGTACCTACACATGGGATGTGTTTCTGATATAAAACGTAAAACTCTACCGGAAATAGCGAAAATTGTAGGGTTAGATAATCATCAATCATTACATCATTTTT
>NZ_JACJSF010000029.1 GCF_014698035.1 Desmonostoc muscorum FACHB-395 | reverse complement strand
GGAGAGTTTGTAAGACTTGCCCGTTGCGATTCCACAGCTTCACCGTGTTGTCAGAACTTGCAGAGGCAATGGTTTGACCGTCGGGGCTAAATGCCACACCCAAAACCAAACTGCTATGATCTTCTAGTCGGTTACGTTCCTTGACTCCATAAATTATCTGCTGGAGTGTGGCTACTGCCAAAACGCGGGTATCTGGTTCTATATTTTTATTTGGAGTTTTGAGTCGTTTTCCTACCTTTAAACCTGCTACTAAAGCCTCAAGCTCAAAATTTGATGCCATTAGGTTTTGTGATTTGAGGCTTTGGGCGAGAATTTCGGCATTTATCCGACCTTTATCCGCATCTGCTTTAGCAGCGATTGCTTCCTGTTCTTTTCTCTTGGCAAAATCTCGTTGCTTTTCAGCGTCTACCTGTCTGTCTTTAGCTAATTGTTCAGCAGTTTTTGTTTTATCAAGTGCATTTGCTAACTTTTTTTTGCTTTCTTCAGCTAATTTTTGTGCAGACTTTGCTTGGTCTTCTCCTTTTTTAGCTCTTTCACTCTCTTTCTTAGCAATGCCCTTTTGCTTTTCTGCCTCCTGGCGTTGTTCCTCTACTTTTTGCTGCTGTGTTAGCGCATTTTTAGCCTGACGCTTTGCCTCATTGCCTTGATTTTCTGCTTCTAGACGCTGTTTTTCTTCTCTATCACGGGCATCTTGGGCAATCAGACGTTGGTCATTCACATACACAGCTACTCCCGTCATTAAAACCGAAAATACTACCAGTACCGCCACATAAGGTAGTGCAGGTTTTAGCCGCTCCCATCTATCCCGCAAGTTAAACGGCAAATGTTTATTAATCCACTTGTAATCAAAGACTTGCCGATAGATTTGATTCCGCACCCGCAAAATATTATTCTCTCGCCGCACCACACCCGACAGCTTCAAGTGAGATTTAGCTAAAGACTGCTCCTCGTCAACAACCGCCCGTTTACCCCAGCGAATCTGGCGGTAAATAGTCAAAACCTCCGGGTCTGGTGCGCGTTTGGTGAGCATATCGCGGACAAACTGCAAGTTATTGTCTTGCTCGCTCATTGCACCAAAAAATGTGCTGTTAACTATTTTGTCTACATCCTTATTCTCCAAAGACGCGATGAATCGCGTCTCTACAAAAGATTCCCGACTCTTTGCTAACAATGCACCACAGAGACGCTGCGTTAAATATGGGTGTCCCTCTGTCCACTTCAACACCTGGCGTAATATCTGGTTGGCTTCATCGCTGGGTAATCCCAATCCCTCAGCGAAGGGTAAAGCTTCCTCGAAGGTAAAATCAGTTAAATCTACACGCTGTCCAATATTAAATGGTGTGCGTTTGGCATCACGAATTAAATCACCGGGAGTCGCTACGCCCATTAAGACAAAAGAAAGCCGCTCAAATTCAGGATTAGTCGCACGCGCAACATAGAGATAACGAATGGCGATAAAAAAATCATCGGTAAAATCCAGGCTGAGGGTAGAGTCAATTTCATCCACAAAAATCACAACTTGCCCCTCAACCTCAGCCAGCAAAACCTTCTCAAAAAACTGTGTCAGCCGTTGCGATACTCCCAGATGCTCGTGTTGTTGCCACCAACTCACCACATCTGTATCAAACATGAGTTGGTCTTCCAGCTTGACCAAAAAGCCAAAATACCACTGTTCGGCTGTGACATTTGCCCCCAATTCCTGAAGGTCAACAATTACTGAGCTAATCCCCTCCTCCGTTAGTGTTTGTGCCGTGCGTACCATCAGGCTAGACTTACCCATTTGGCGCGGCGTGAGGACATAGGCAAATATTGCTGACCGACATAAACCGAGCAATTCTTCATCGGCTTGACGAGGAATGTAAATGCCACCGCCAGCTTGCACAGTTCCGCCAACAGTGTAAATGCTTGGATTAGCCACGCAGATGCTCCCGGAAATAATCGGTGTAAAGTTGACAACGGGGAAACACTACACGCCCTTCCCGGCGCACTAAACCCGCACCCCGCAAGCGAAAAAAGATGCGCTCATCTACACAGGTGTTCTGGTGAATCACTTGGAACATACCGTGAACTAACTCCTGTTTGTTATGCAGTCGAAAGAGGTGGTTACGCAAATGATTGCCAAAGGGGCCATTATCTGCGATCGCATTGGCAAATAATTCGGTAGGATAGAAGCGATCGCTAGCAACTGAGTAAAGTGCAAGCCTTACTAAATAAGGATGTCCACCTAGCAACGCTATTAATTGCTTTTCTTCGCTAGCGTTGAAGGGTGAACCATGACGGCGGTTTAAATCAGCAACCTGTGCTGCTGTAAAATCTTCTAAATCAATTACTAGCCCAACATTAAAGGGGGATTGGTTGAGATTATCAATTAGCTGGTAGGGTTCGGTGGAAGTAACCAGCGCTAAATCCAGTTGCTTCCAGATGGGATTAGTGGCGCGGCTATTGTGCCAACTTCGCAGCATTCCAAAGAAATCAGAGCGAAAATCTGTATCAAAAACCCTTTCAACTTCATCCATCGCTAAGACAATGGGGTTGCCAAACTCCTTAAGCAAATAGCGGACAACATAGCGAGTGCAACGCTGACTATTGCCCAAAGGCATATTCCAATACTCATCAACTTTGTCAATCATTTCCAGTTCATCGGTTAACCAAGTACAGAACTGGCGAAAGAAAAGATCAGCATTAATTAAGGCGGCTTTATCAAACAATTGGAAATCCAGCAAAGCAACCCGCTTACCTGCATTCACAGCAGTATTAATTGTGCGGATTAACAGGGAACTTTTGCCCATTTGCCGGGGGCCTTTAATTGTAATTGTCACACCCTGCCGCTCAATAGTCTCTAAGGTAAGTGCATCAGATGAGCGTTCCACGTAAAAAGCGGATTGCGATTCCATTGTCCCTTCCGGCATTTCCAGCGATACAGGTTGTGCTGAAGGAAAGGGATGGGGTAGAAGTGAGGGCTGACTCATCTGGAGTAAATCTGCTTTCGATTTTTCTTCACTGATAGCCAATGCACCGCCAGAGACAGCCTGCAACAACTCTGCAATCAGGCGTGGCGTATCTTCTGCATCTTTCCAGAATGCCCAATTAATCCCATTTAAGTAAGCACTCAAGGGATACAGGAACGGTTCTTGATACGCCAGACGCACCGGGAGAATTATCGGTCGTCCTGACTGTGATTTTGCCAAGTGGTGTGCTGTCTCTATTTCTGCCACCACCATCTCGCTGCTAGTTGACAAAGCAGAAAGGAAAGTAATCAAAAAATCAGCTTGGCGGATTTCTGCTTCAATACATTCAGCCCAGCGTGTACCAACAGACATGGTTTGGTCGATGAAGACTTTGTGCTGCTGCGATAGTGCCTGGAAGACTTGCACCGCTACTGGTTCATCGGGGCTAGCATTACGCTTGTAGCTGATGAAGATGCGTTTAGCCTGTGAGTTTAACATTACTATTAACCTTGTCTTCCTTCAGCTTTTTGAGTATAAAAGCTTATCTAATTGCGTGTCAATTTTGTACAGAAGTTGGGTAATTCTGTGCTTCGTCATCCAAGGGCATTTTTTCCCTATTTCGAGGATTAGCTGAACAAATTAGTATTTTATTCACAGCGCTATCAATTAGTTACACTCTACTACAGCGCAGTTGCAGGCAATTACCTACAGCACAAAAAAATCGCTCACGGAGTTCAAAGGCTCGTTAACGGAGCTAAAATACTCATTAACGGAGTTCAAATACTCATTAACGGAGCTAAAATACTCATTAACGGAGTTCAAAGGCTCATTAACGGAGCTAAAAGACTCATTCACGACATTAGAGATATGAAAAATAATGTAGAGACGTAGCACTGCTACGTCTCTACAAGGGTTCTAGATAATGCATATTTAATTTCTAGAGATATCTATTAATAAATAAAGTCGAGTTAAGAGGATGTCTGAAAAGTTTTTTTGTATACATCTAACCCTTAGAGATCCCCCTAAATCCCTCTTAAAAAGGGGGACTTTAAGACTCTTATTCCCCCCTTTTTTAAGGCAGGGCTGATTCATTCCACAAGGGCAAGGAGTTTGTCAATATCATGAGATAGAAATCTGTGAGCAATTGTTATAGAAGCATAACTATTGCGGCGAATGATGTTGAGTGCGATTGCTCTGGTAATGGAAAGATTTGCCGGAGCATTACCCATACGGATTGTGGAACTATCTTCTTTGAAAACAACATCTTTCACCCAGTGGAGGCGATTTTCGATACCCCAATGACCGCGAATACCGATAGCAAATTCTTTAGCTGTACCGAGCAGACTGCTAATATAACAGACAATTTCGTGATATTTTTTGCCTTTTCTTGTTCCAACTCTTTCCACTCTAATTAAAGAGTTTATCCCTATCCATTTTGGATCAATTCCCTTGATCTCATGGAATACTTCTACAGTACGTGTTGTCAATCTATCTCTAATTTTCTCTGTCTCAACTATACGACTTGTTGGTTTTCTCAGAGCAGCAATGCGTTGAATATGGCTATGTAGTTTTGGCTGATTATTTTTAACTGCAATGACGTAATCGTTACAACTTTTTATAATCATCTCACAAGTTTTTTTTGGCAATGTAAGGAATCAAAGCTGAAAACCACACCTTGTAGATCCATTGCTGTAATTAAATCTTGTACAACCTGGATTTCGCTTTTATCATGGTTTTCAAATTTTTTCATCCCGACGACCAGCCCTCTTTTACAAGCAAATACTGATACTATGCTGACAAAATTTTGCTGAGATGAATTGTAGTCTTTCACCGTCCCCTTAATACTTTTCCCATCCATAGCACACCATTCTAATTCTTCATATTTCAACATAACTTTTAGCCCAATCATTGAATTTTTCCGCCAGCTTATCAAACTCTACTCCCATCACTACACGTCGGATAGTTGAATAAGATGGAACTCCATGTTTTTGGATACCAAATTTCTTTATTAATACCCGACTATGCCTATTCACAAAATCTCCCCACCCACGATATCCCACATATCCATTCATAGTGCCCATTATTACAAACAATAAAACCAACCAAAGTGGATGTCTTCGACCATCTTTTGTCCTAAAGTCTTCCACTTGCTTTAACTGTTCGATTAGATTCGCACCCATAATTTTTATCCCCTAAACACTTGCTATTTTACAGGTTTTAGGGGATGAATCAGCCCTGCTTTTTTAAGGGGGGTTAGGGGGGATCAAGAAATATCTGATACTTCTCAGACATCCTCTAAGGGAATTAAACCCCACCTCAAACCAAAACAAAGCCTGTATAGACAGGCTTTGTTTTAGTAGCACCAGACTATAAGTCTGTGGGCGCTTTCAAATTTTTACAAGAATTAAATGACTAATTTCAATCAACCGCTCTCTTGACTGCATTGCCTGCATCCTCAGCTGTGCGCTGAACATTTTTACCAGCATCCTCAGCCCCACGCTGAACATTTTTTGTCACGTCTTCGGCTGCATTTTGGGTATTACCCTTAAGGTTTTCGATTCCTCGCTGAGTTCCCTTAACAACACCTTTGCGAACTTCTTCAGCTGAACTGCCGATATCTTCACCCAGGTTCTTCACTCTTTCACCAAGGGGTGTACCTTGTTTGTAATTTTCACCATATTGCCCTGGGCTGTCAACTGACTTCTGGTCAATATTTCTTTGAGCATTTTTGGCCAGTGCATCAGCTCTGTCATTAGCTGCCTTTTCATCTCTCGCTCTGGGATCTACATCACTAAAGTTATTCATCCCACCAGCAGGAGAATTCAGAGGATAATCTTTTGTAGGATCGTATCGCTTGACGTTAGGTGCTTGGGAACCTGGCTGTGGTGGCTGCGTTGCTATTCCTGGGGCACCACAAGCTTGTGTCAGAAATAAGAATATCCCTGCCAAAAAAACAGTTAAAACTTTCAAGGGACGAATGCTTTTGAGCCAATTCATTGCTTTTTTCATAGTGCTAAACTCCTTGAATTTTTGTGACTAAGTTAAACTTCAACCAAGATGGGATTTGGAATTAATTTTGCATTCCAAGCATTCAGACAAAATAAGGATTCTATCTACCTACTGCTGGATTTCTTTGTAATTCAGGTCTGCGACTTGCTTCATCTGCCTTATTTTTCAAAAAGCCGGAAGCTTCTTCAACAGTCTCTTTTACAGTCTCAAGCCGATCTTGAACCCGATCTCCAACATTTGGTTCATTCTGAATCAAACCACCGGGTTCAGGCTGGCGGAAGTCTTTATCTGTGATGAGTGGCAACTCTGCTTCTTTATTGATTCGACCTGCTGGTGTTTCAGCACCAGGATAAAGTATCTTAGATTCTCTATCTGCTGTAGCAATCAAAAATTCCAAACTTGGTTGTAAGCTAGCTTGGTCGCGTCCCTGACTGGCTTTTGGGTTTGCTATTTTCGGATCGGTAGACATTCTGTAGTTGCCATACTTGTCTCCACCATTCTTATAAGGATTGTTTGCTCCACCAGCTTGCACAGCAGGGTTTTGTGGATTTGCACCTTGAGCATTTGCCCCACTACAAGCAGTGCTAACTATCAACAATAGTCCAGCTAAAAAGATAGTTAATATCTGGCGCAATCTTATTTGTTTCAAGAATACTCTCACAGCGTTCACGTAGCCCTCCTTACTGAAATATTAATAAGTTAAGTGTTTGCTGAATCATTGAATTGGTCAGCAAGTTATTGTGCTTGTTTTGGTTCGCTCAGTTTCGATAACCTCTATCAAGGATATGAATAATAAAAGGCTCTTTACCTCTAGCGCAGGCTACATTTTAATTAGTACATGAATAATATTTTTATCTAACTCTAGAGAGATATAAAATAAAGTAATATACTTTTCGTAAAAAGCACTATATCAAGCTGTTTTATACTTCAAAAGCTTTTAATAGGTAGCTGATGTACTGCAATCGTAGAGGCATTGGCCCCTTGTTGCTCAACCGTTAAATTACTAAATTCATGAAGCAATTTTTACGCTGGATAATTTTGGGCGGAACACTGTTTTTTTTAGCAAAAGCCTTGAAAGATAATTGGATTGGAGTGACTGCTATCCGCATTGATGGGGTAGGATGGGCAATTATAGCGATCGCTACAGGGGTAACTTTACTAGCACATACTTGGGCAGGCTGGATTTGGACTTGGATTCTGCAAGAGTTAAATCAACCTGTATCATCTCCCCAATTTATCCAAGTTTACCTAAAAACAAACATTGCTAAGTATTTACCAGGTAATATCTGGCATCACTACGGGCGAATTGTCGCCGCCAAAAAAGCCAATGTTTCTGCTGGTGCAGCCACCTTAAGCGTTTTGCTAGAACCCCTACTCATGCTAGCGGCTGCTTTAATCATCATTGTCTTATGCAGTAGCCAATTTGCGGCAGCTAATACTACCCTTGCTATTCAAGTACTACAATTATTGAGTTTAGCTCTAGTTCTTTGTGCAATTCATCCCCGGTTTTTAAACCCAGTTATTCGCTTTTTATACAGATTAAAAGCAAAAAAGTCTGCTGCTACAACTCAACCAACTGTTCCCTTCAGTCTTAAAAGCTACCCTTTACGCCCTTTATTAGGAGAGTTGGGCTTTATGGGACTACGCGCCACTGGGTTTATATTAACTATGTCCGCCCTAGGTTCGTTGAACGTAAATCAAATTCCTTTGTTGCTAGGGGCTTTTAGTTGCGCTTGGCTCTTAGGTTTTGTGATTCCGGGTGCGCCTGGTGGATTAGGTGTGTTTGAAGCGACTGCATATCAACTTTTGCAACATCACTTTCCAGCGGCCCTAGTATTCAGTGCGATCGCTCTATATCGCCTCATTAGTATTCTAGCTGAAACTGCTGGCGCTACCCTCGCTTACTTAGACGAACGCCTTCCTAAATAATAAATTAGGCAAAACTCATTTGGGTCTATCTACTTTCATCTGTGAAAACACACGATAACCATCTAGATTCAACTGCGGATTACTGCTTTGTTCTTCCATCTTAATCAAGTTATATTCTACATTTTCTGCATAAATTGCAAACGTGATATTAAAAATCTCCATAAAATTGATTACACCTTTACATTCATCTTCAGAATAGTTTTCGTAAAAACGAATCAGATGAGCAATCCGAGTTTCTAAATGACGACGGGAATTATTACAAATTAGAATTATTTTCAAAAGTATAATTACCAACGTTAGAGCATGACCTTGACTAATTAATAAGATAAATAATGACGAAGGTTCTTTGCTGTTTTCTATTGTCAAGTAATCGATGACTCGATTACAAGTTCTCAAAAACAATTCTTTAGTAATAACTTCCTGATTATAATCCTTCTTCCATGCTGATAAAACATCTATAAACTGCTGCTTCCAAGTCTCAACTGATTCTTGTTTGCCTACAGAAAGAAATAGATATTTTTCGAGATTAATTTTAAATTGTTCTAGAGTTTGATTTTGAGTTTGTTTGAGAAATATATGAGCAATATTCTCATGACTAAAAACCCCTCTTTTTAAAACAATTGCTTTAATTAAACGTAGAGCCTGGTCTCCCAAAACACTAGGATTTTTATAGCGTGCTGTGCTAGAAACGGTAGATTGAGAACGAGCAATATACATTGCCAGTTCAAACTTAAATTTTTCTTTTATCTGTTTAGAAAGCTTTCTAGCAGCCTCTTGCTGCTCTATGGGATTATTTTTATTAACAGATTGATCGATTAATAAATAAGAACTATAGCGATTAGCCCAATGACCTTTAGATGATTCATCATATTTATCAGCAAACAATTTCAATTCTTGGTAGTCTTTGCTGTTGACAAAATTCTCTAACCAAGTCTTACAAATCTTTACTACTGGATCGTTATTGTCTTTGATCTTGAGATTTTCGTTAACAAATAAATTAACTAATTCTTGGATATATTTATCTTTTCGATTAGTCTTCCAATTATTAACTATAATGTAGCAACACCGCTTGAGTGTATTACATAGTTCTTGCTCATTATCATCTAAAAAAATACTGTATATCCCAGGAATATAATCTGACTCTTCTGAATCAAGACCGTCTATAAATAAACCTTTGAATTCTCGCAAAACATCATCTGGTGACAGTTTTTTGACAATTTCCACGAAGAAGCTATAAACCTCTTCTTGTGCAATTTGCACATTTATCTGGCTAGAGTTAGATGTAACACTATGGGGATTTTCCTGACTAATTGATAAACTATTAGCGTTCATTCCAGTTATCAGGACAAAAAGGCTTCCTGTTCATATTATTACCAGCTTAACCTTGGTGAACACTAGCATCAATCTATTCTTCTGAAATTCAGTGATCTTTTTACACAAATTTGATAAAATCCGACCATAAATAAAGTATTAAATCCAAATTGTTTAATACTTCATCAAAAACCCCAGTGAAATTACTTAGTCTCAATAATTATAAGAGTATCCCTTGGACGGCAAACTACTTTACAGCCAAGCATTATATGAACTTTAACTATGAAGATTATGAGATCCGGCTACAAACCTTCCTTGATGAACAAGCATTGTTAGACGAAGAGTAGGGCATTACGGATAAATCTATTTGTGTAAAATAAAGTGCAGCAGGGATTTTTCTATATGAAAGTGTGCGAGTCATCCAATCCAGGAGTTTCCCCACAATGATCGCAGCCAAAGGCAACGCCCCCCACCTCACCCCAGACGAGTACTTTGCCTGGGAAGCAACCCAACTGGAAAAGCACGAGTATATCAACGGCGAAGTTTACGCCATGACTGGCGGCAGCGTCAATCACGGTCGTATCGCCATCCGCTTCACCGCCATGTTCGACAACCACTTAGAAAATACAGGTTGCATCACCGGAAATTCTGATGTCAAAGTCAATATCTTTGGCAGCAATAACTATACCTACCCAGATGCCACCGTTACCTGCGACGATCGCGATAAAACCACAACTCAATATATTACCTACCCCTGCCTCATTGTCGAAGTCCTTTCCGCCAGCACCGAAGCCTACGACAGAGGCGGCAAATTCCGAATGTACCGCCAAAACCCAGTCTTAATCGATTACCTACTAGTCAGTTCCACCAGCATCGAAATCGACCTGTATCACAAAAACGATGCAGGCGACTGGTTGATTATCAACTACAAAGCAGGCGACACAATCGAACTCAAAAGCATTAACCTCAATTTCCCCGTTGAACAAGTCTATCGCGGTTTAACTCTTGAACCAGGGAATGGGGAATAGAATAAAAGCATTCCCATTACCCATTCCCTTCTACCTATTGCCCAATATGTTAACCCTAGAAATAGCCATTCAAAAAATCTAAGTAAAACAAGCTGTTAGGCAAGTTCACACTGAAGGTATTTATCCTAGTGAGGTAGCTATTTCAAGGCTATTGGCTAAACCAGGATGTTTTCGCAATAAAAATTTCGCGCTGCTTTAAGGGCAGCGCGAAGAGAAATTTGTTTGGAACCATAACCTTGCCACTCTTTATTGGAAGCATAAGCTTACCGTTGCGGCAAAGTTATGGGTAAAGTCACAAGAAAAGCTTTTTGGCATTTTCAATTTTTAGTGGGGGTGGAGGGACTTGAACCCACACGACCTATTACGGTCAACGGATTTTCATCCTCCCGCAGTTTTCACTGCTACCTCATGGCAATAGCCAAATCAGGTTTTGAGAATTGGACTCTCCCTTTACCCTCGACTTTACGTTAGGGTAGCTCCCGTCGGGTCTCTGCACCTTCCGAACATTTATGAGTTAAGAGTTAGGAGTTAGAGTTTTAAATTTACTCAGCACTCAACACTCATGACTCAGGACTTTCTTCGGCTTGGCTCAGGATTGCCATGTCTGTCACCAGATTTAGGTTTCCCTGAGTTTGAGAGCTTCCACTTGAGGGATTTCTCCTTCAAGGCTCAGTTATCTAAGTCCGTAGCGTCTACCATTCCGCCACACCCCCGCAGGTGTTTGGTAATTAACTAGATATAAACCTAGTTATTTTTGGAGGCAGCAAATACCGCCTTATCTATTCCACCATCAATTGTGTCTTTTGTCCAACTAGATTGAAAATATTTTTTCTAGATTGTGCGATCGCTTCCCAAATCGGAAGTTTTATTCGTAATCAACCTAGATGAGTTTCTCATCTTGTGTGACTAAAGCATTTGTTTGCTAGTAGATTTAAGATAATAGCATAAAATTAGCTTTTATCAATCAATTTGGATAAAAAAAGGAATTATCGCGTAATGATATTGAAAGCATCATGATTATACTTCCCTCAGTTTGGCTCTTCAGCCTATGATGGAAAACAGATGCTTAGACCAAAAAAGTTATGATTGTCGCCCTGCTATATCTGATTTTGGCTGGAGCTTACCTTCTGGTAATCCCCATTGCTGTATTGTTCTACCTGAAGCAGCGTTGGTATGTAGCTAGCTCCATCGAGCGTTTGTTGATGTACTTTTTGGTGTTTTTCTTTTTTCCAGGTTTGTTGGTTCTATCGCCGTTTGCAAATTTCCGACCCCAACGGCGACAAGTTCAAGTTTAACGAGAATTGGTAGGTCATAACTCTCATGCGACGGATTGACGCTATTGGAATTGGCTTAGGTGTTTTTATTGCCGGCGGCTTGGCTTATGTAATGTTGCAGCTAGTCGGTTTGGACACTCAGAAAGCTGGTATATGGAGCCAAGTCTTACTAGTCAGTGGGTTAATTGGCTGGTTAGCGACCTATTTTTTCCGTGCGGTGGGACAAAAAATGACCTACCACCAACAACGGGAACAATATGAGCAAGACTTTCTGCAAAAGCGGCTAGATGAGCTTACTCCAGAAGAGCTAGCACGAATTCAAGCTGAAATAGAACAAGAAGAGCAATCTCAGGTGTAAAGTTATCATTGGTTAGTTGTTATTTGTCCTTTGTCATTAGTCATTTGTCCTTTACTAATGACCCATGACTAATGACCACTGACCAATGACCACTGACTATTGACACTTGACTAAAATGACTGCGATTTCTGATTGCTTTGAAACCCTTGGGCGGAATCATGAGTGCGCTCTGATTCCGTTTATTACTGCTGGCGATCCAGATTTAGAAACAACAGCAAAAGCTTTGCAGGTTCTAGATCAAAATGGAGCCGATATTATTGAACTGGGCATACCTTATTCCGATCCTCTAGCTGATGGGCCAGTAATTCAAGCTGCTGCTACCCGCGCTCTACAAAGGGGCACCAAATTGGAGCATGTACTGGAAATGTTGCAAGGGATTACTCCCAAATTGCGATCGCCCATTGTTCTGTTTATCTATTACAACCCAATTTTGCATCGGGGAATTGATAAATTTCTCCAGGAAATAGCTGCGGCTGGGGTAGCAGGATTAGTAGTACCAGATTTGCCCTTGGAAGAAGCAGCAGGCTTGCTCGAACCAGCTAAGGAGATGGGAATTGATGTAATCTTATTGGTAGCTCCCACCAGCGATGCTAAACGAATCGAAGCGATCGCTCATTCTTCTCAAGGATTTATTTATTTAGTCAGCGTCACTGGGGTTACAGGAATGCGATCGCAACTGGAAAACCGCGTGTCCGATTTACTCAAACAAATTCGTGGTGTTACTGAGAAACCCATTGGTGTAGGCTTTGGCATCTCCGAAGCGGCACAAGCCCGTCAGGTAAAGGAATGGGGCGCAGATGCAGCGATCGTGGGTAGCGCTGTTGTCAAACGGTTGGCAGAAGGCACACCAGAGCAAGGACTAAATGCGATCGCCCAATTTTGCCAAAGTCTCAAAGCAGCCATCAAAACCAGCACAAATACTCCTCTTGATTAGAACGGAAAAGTAGATTAAATAAGTATAACAGCGTAGTTTTTCTATCCTTGTTTGGTAGACAATTTGACCATTATGGTTTTGAATATTAACATCAGATATCATGATGTAAAAAAACTAGCTGATACGGTCGCTTATAGTTTGAGTATTATGTGAAGTCAAGTAGGCATAATTTATGAGTGTGAGTGTGAGAGTGAGTCAGTCACAAATGATTATAGTTACGTCGCAATTGAGGAGCAAAGGCGATGAGTGAGAGTATGGCGTTTATCGGCGGGGTCGCCGTAGCTGGGCTGGCGGCTCTCGTATTGCTCAAAGGAACAAATACCCCCCTACAACCTAATTTTGCTGTTGCTCCGCAAATGCCAGGGGTAGTAGCACCGGGAATGCAGCCACAAATGTATCCTTACGGCCCTTATGGGCAACCAATGTATCCCAATCCGAATCAGCCACCAACTGCTACCAGCGCTGACCAACGCCTGGAGATGGAAAAGCTGAATACGCAGATGCAGCTGGAGCGTTTAAAGAACGACAATGAACAGTTGAAGTTGCAAAATCAACAACTCCAAGGACAAGTTCAAAATTTCAATACTCAGCAGCAGTGGCAACAAGCCCAGCAGTATAACCAACAAAAAGTAGCAGCACTCCAGCCGCAAACTTCTTGGTGGTCTTCACCCATGCTTTGGGCTGTTGGAGGCGCAACTCTGACTATTGGTGGTGGTGTTGTCGTCGCTGGAGTATTGGCTTTGTTCTCGCCACGGCAGCGTCCAGCCCGTACTGTACAGGTGATTCACCCTTACCAAGGAAATACACCGCCCTTGGTTCCAGTTCGTCGCGCTGAGTTTTTGCCTGCTTCGCGGATGGAAGCAAGACGAGTTGAAGCCCCAGAATATGACGAAATGCACTAATCGGGAAAATCAAATAACAGATAAACCCGATTTAAAATCTCGTTTCCAGGTTTTACCTGGAAATTTTTTTATGAGGCTGCTTCTGTGAATTTAAGAGGCAGAGTTTATTTGTAAGTATTGCCAAGGATGTAAACACTCATAACTGTTAAAAATTGCTTTTCGGAGTTTCTGTGCTATTGGGATTCTCTTTAGTGGCAGGTTGGTTAGTATCGGGAAGTTTTTGTTGGCTACTCTTCGGATTGCCTTGATTTTTTAGTTGAGTTAATGCCTGTTTTGCCAGATTTTCGGCTGCTTGTTTAAATAATGGTTCTATTTTGTTTCGCCAGTATTTAGTATTAGGCAATTTTTCTGGATGGTTTCTATAATCTAAAACTTTATCCCATTTACCATCATCTATTGCTTTGTTGATCTCATTAGATAACGCCTCTGCTTTCGCCCAATCGTCCTGCCACTGGGCAATCATTTTGCTCGTCTCTTGGATACCAGAAGCAGCATTTGCTGGAATTGATTTTAAAAGTGCGATCGCTCCAACTATATCCCCTGAATCATACTTCTGTTTTGCTTGCTCTATAATATTGGCACTGTTATCACTAGGCTGCGATCGTTCTGATTTGTCCGCATTGTCAGTTGACTCCTTCGGCTTTTCTAGTAAGGGAGTTGCTACATCACTAGATTTTGCTTTTGGCTTGGGAGTCGGTCGAGTAGCAATCAAGCTACTATCATTTACTGTCTTAGTTGCAATACCTTTTTCGCGCAGGCAAGAAGCCCATTCTTGATTATTGACGATCACAGCTGGGTGTACCCAAGCTAAACGACCAGATTTAAGTTTAACTTCTATCCAACCTCGTTTTGTCCGCTTGCCAGTCACCTCAAAACTGGTGTTATCAGCAACTGTTTGCAAAATATTATCAGAATTTATCGAACTAGGTTCAGAACGGATATTAGAATTTCCGACGACAAGAGCCGAGCATTTGTTTACTAAAGTAGTATCCTTACCTGTAAGATTTAAAGCTAAATTTTTCACAGTTGGATATACATTTGCGACTAAGGCAGCCGCACCACCCGCTAATAATATGCCAATTAATATTGGCCATGGGTCGGATTTACCAGAGTCTTTACGGACAGGTTTGACAGGATTTGCTGGTGCAAATGCAACCGTTTGCAGCCGAGATACTTGATGTCTAGATTTGGTGGATTCTTGGGGTTGGGAAAGTGTAGCTACAGGATTAATCGCATCTTTACAGGCTTGCAGTGCTTCCGTGGCGTTTTGGTAGCGGTCTTTGAAGTGATAACGCACCATCTTCGTCAACACTGCCGCCAGTCGGTAGTTTACGGTTACTGATTGCTGCCAAATGATTTCGCCCGTTTCTGGGTCTTCTTGCAATGCTGTTGGCAATAATCCTGTTAGTGCTTGAATAGCGATGATGCCGAGGGAATAAATATCACTGTTAGGGCGGGGTTTGCCTTGCCCTTGTTCTGTGGGCATATAGCCAGGAGTGCCAATAACGACTGTGGCAGATGCTTGTCCCCCCACTGTTACCATCTGTGTACGCAGTTGCTTCACTGCCCCAAAGTCCACTAAAACTAACTTATTATCTGAGGCGCGACGGATGATATTATCCGGTTTGATGTCCCGATGAATAACGCCTTGGCTGTGGACAAATTCGAGAATTTCCAGAACTTCTTGTAATAGTTGAATTACTTGGCTTTCACTCCAGCGTTTACCAGGTGTAAGTTCTTCCGCTAGGGTATGTCCTTCAATATATTCTTGTACTAAATAAAATTCTTGGTTTTCATCAAAATATGCTAGCAGCCTGGGTATTTGGTCATGGTTGCCCAGTTTTTCTAAGGTTTCGGCTTCGCTGTTGAACAGGCGTTTAGCAGTATCAAAAACTCTGGGGTCAGTTCCGGGTTTGAGGTGCTTGACAACGCAAATGGGGTTGCCGGGCCGCCTAGTATCTTGGGCAATATAAGTTTGACCAAATCCTCCCATTGCGAGGACTCGAATTACTTGGTAACGATGGTCTAGTAGCTTGCCGATCATATTCCCTCCCCAGAGTTATTACCTAATTGTCCAGCTGGTAATAAATATCTCCAAATTTTCTTCAATGAAATCCGCTATCTTGAGAAAAGATTTAGATTAAAAACGCAGCTTTTTTATAAACGCAGACTGTTTATTTTTCTTTTAGTGCCCCTGTTTATTACCAATGCCACCGAAAATAACAAATCCAGTTGCATGGCAGCAGGCTGAAATCCTCATGCAACCTGCTTTCATTCGCGTTATCGATAATATCCGCAAGTCCCTTGATGAATCTTCTTGGACGGGAACTTACCATGATGTCCTGATTTGGCCGCCTAGCACCACTGATGAAATCAAAGCATTGGTGACTGAGTTGTTGCAAGCAATGGAAACTGCAACGCCTCAAGAAGCCGATGAAATTAGAGAGACTCTTACTCGTTTGCCGATGCCCCATCCAGGATATCATCTACGTTTGCAGCGTCAACAGCAAGAAGCGAGTATCGATTTGTGGGAATTGTGTTATGAGGTGTGTTTTATTGAATACAGCCCACAGAAAGAAGCTGCTGAGATTGATACTAGTTTAATTGATGAACTGGGTGAAGTGGATTGGCTGCGTTTGGATGCTAAAGCAAAAGATTTAGTTGAACACGCGTTTGCTAAATTGCCAGAAGGATGAAGGAGGCAGGAGGCAGGAGGCAGAAGGCAGGAGTCAGAATCGAGATGCTCTTGCTAGCAAGATTCCCGTAGGAGTGCGCGGACTCGTTCATAGGTTACTATGCCGTACCTACTTCGTGTAAGCAAGCTACGCGCAGCGTTATCCGCTTTTTCGGTCAGAATACCTTTCCTGTATTCTGACTCCTGAATTCTGAATTCTGAATTCTGAATTCTGAATTCTGTTCGATAAAATTAGTAAAGGCACGGTAGAACCGTGCCCTAATTCGCAAAAAGTATTATTTTGAAAGGTTTTTGCTTTACATTAAATTTAATACTGGCGTAAAATTGCAGACAATGAACTATTTTTACGAAGATCCATTAAGTCTGCTAAAGAATCTGTGCGCGTATCCAAGTGGTGCTTGTGTTCTGCTGGCAGAACCGTCACCAAATGTTTTGCTTTAGGTTGCATCTGCATCAGCGGCATCAGTTGTGGCTGTGGCACAAAAATTGGTTGGTTTTTAGGAAGGCGTGGTTCCAATCTTTGGTACTGGCTTTGTGCCAAGCGTGCCTGATGTCGGTTAACCTGTTTTTGGACTTTTTGCGGTTGTGTTTTCCGGTTAAGCATTTTGAAAACAATCAAAGAACCACCACCACAACTGAGGACGATCGCAGCTACCATCCATAAAGGTGTAGGGTTACTATTCTCAGAGGGCACACTGATTGGTTCTTCAACAATAACTGGGATTGTTTCTGGTTCTTCTTGTGCTACCTGTCCAGCATTACCTAAGCTATACAGGGCAAAGGCACCACCTCCTAAAAACATGGCTAAACACCCAGTTAACAATAGCCAAGGATGATGTGTTACCAGATATATCAGAACATTCGAGCTTTGTTTTAATCTCGATTTCCTGTTTGTCAGCTCTGGAGTAGCCCTTCTGAGTTGGGTTGGCTCGCGCTGTACACTCTGACTTTTTTCCATGATTACTTTCAGATTTGTACCCCTCTAGTCAATAAATTGTACTGGAGGAGTCAAGCATCAGGTATCCGTAACAAAATTTCAGATTCCAGTAGCTTTTTTGTAAAACAGAAGCTACCAAATCCGACTAAGTTTTGTCAAAATTGTGTATTTCTTATGACTTCTCGCCGTAATGCTCTGAAATCAGTTTGCTTATTTTTTCTGTCAGCTAGGAGAATACCTTTCAAGAGCAAGTTGAATTAACCGATCAACTAATTCTGGAAAGGAGACTCCACTATGGGCCCAGAGTTGGGGATACATACTCGTCGCCGTAAACCCTGGCAACGTATTGATTTCATTAATCAAAACCTCTTGTGTCGCTTCCACATAGAAGAAATCGACCCTTGCCAATCCCGCAGCATCAACAGCTGCAAAGGCTTCCAAAGCCATGTCCTGAATTTTACGAGCGATCGCATCTGGAATCAGTGCTGGAATCAGTAAATCTGCCCGACCTTCTGTATATTTAGTTTCATAATCATAAAAATCACTATCATAACTAATCTCTCCAACGACAGAGGCTTGGGGTTGATCGTTGCCTAAAACAGCACACTCAACTTCCCTGGCGACGACACCAGCTTCTACAACCAGTCTTCGGTCATAACTGGCGGCATTATCTAAGGCGGCTTCTAATTCTTGGCGCGATCGCACTTTGGCAATACCCACCGATGAACCCAAATTAGCAGGCTTAACAAAAGCGGGATAACCTAACGCTGCCTCAATCTCATCACACAGTTTTGGAAAAACGCAAGGATTAGACCAAACTTGCGCTCTAGTTATCGCCTTATATTTTACCTGCGCTAGTCCCGCTTGCTCAAAGGCCATTTTCATCGCAATTTTATCCATCCCCATCGCCGAACCTAACACCCCAGAACCAACAAAGGGGACTTGCATCAAAGTTAATAACCCTTGAATTGTCCCGTCTTCACCGTTGGGGCCGTGGAGAACGGGAAACCAAATATCCACTTGGGCAACTTGAGAGGGAGATTCCCATTTACTTAGGGTTTGGGCTTGAGGGTTGGATGTCAGATTTCCCTCAGCAGTTTGTTCAGCTTCCAAAAGCGGACTGCCTGTTTCTAAAACCTTTTGGGGTGCTTCTCCCGCTAGCCAGCGTCCATCTTTTTGGATGTAAAAAGGAAGTATTTCGTACTTACTAGCATTTTCCTCTGCACTCAGGGCTTTAGCGATCGCCCGTGCTGATTTGATTGAAACTTCATGTTCTCCCGAACGACCGCCAAACAGTAACCCCACCCGCAGCTTAGTCATTTTCGGTTCCTCGACACTTCTCAAGCAGATAGCGTATCACAACCTACAAAAATTGCCATATTTTTCTATATTATTTTTTGCCCCTTCAACGAAGAGGCAGGGAGCAGGGGGCATTGGGCATGAAGAAGAGACAAAGGAAACAAGGAAGAGGGGGAGACGGAGAGACTTCTTTAATAATTCTCCCTTGTCCCCCTGCTCCCCTGCCCCTTGCCTCCTCCTGCCTTCAATTAAAACAATCGTGTTGTCAGCTACAGTAATATTCCAGGAAAATGGGCAACAATATTGATCAATAACTAGAAATGCAGCCCTACCTGTAAAAGATGCTGCCGTTTCATGAAACCCAGAATTATTGTTTGCGGCTTAGGACGTACCGGATATAAAACCTTTCGTTTGCTGAGACATCAGGGAGCCTTCGTTGTTGGCATTCATCACCAATCTATCCCTGGCGAAACCGCAGGAGATGTGATTGTTGGCGATTTACAAGCAGCTTCTACCCTAACAGCAGCAGGAATTCAACAGGCACACACTATAGTCATCGCTGGCTCTAAAGATGCTCTGAATTTGTCTATTATGATGCAAGCGCGGGTGCTGAATCCTCAGATTCGGATTATCAACCGTTTTTATAATACAAATTTGGGCGAGCGCCTAGATCAAAGTTTGCCAGACCATTTGAGTATGAGTGTTGTGGGATTAGCAGCACCCGTATTCACCTTTGCAGCGATGGGAAACCGAGCGATCGGACAAATCAAATTATTTCAGCAAACTTGGCCCATTCATGAAGAATACATTGATGAAAACCACTTCTGGAAAGGTCTAAAGCTGAGTGAATTGTGGGAAGACCGATCGCGGATGCTAATTTATTACTTGCCAGTCAAAGGTGAGATGGATTTGGTGTCAGGTGTCATATCTGGACAAGAGATCCAAGTAGGCGATCGCTTAATTATTGGTACACAACCCCGTATCCGTTCTCCCCGTAGGTCATTGATTAAAAAACTGCTGAAAGTCATGACTAATTTTAAGCAGTTTCAACAACACGGGCGATCGGTATTGATAGGTGCTGTTGTGTTACTTGCAGTTATTGCGATCGCTACACTCACCTATATGTCGGCTCAGTTGAGTTTATCTCCTGTCGATGCTTTATATTTTTCTGTAGGCATGATTACGGGAGCGGGTGGTAATGACAAAGTAGTAGAAAATGCTCCTAACAGTATTAAGTTATTTACTGTTGTGATGATGCTGGTTGGAGCAGTGGTGATTGGTATTTGGTATGCAATGCTCACCGATTTCGTCTTAGGAAGCCGCTTTAAGCAATTTTGGGATGCAGCCCGCATTCCTCAGCGATATCACTACATTGTTTGTGGCTTGAGTGGGATTGGGGTGAGAATTGTCCAGCAACTTCACGCCAGTGGACATGAAGTTGTAGTAGTTGAACCCGACTCCAATAACAAATATATCAACACTGCCCGAGAACTAGGTATCCCCGTAATTCAGGGTGATGCCAGCTTTCGTACAATACTCAAATCCAGCAATATAGACTCTGCTGCCGCAGTGATTGCTGTTACTAGCAATGATGCCACCAATCTGGAAATTGCCCTCAAAGCCAAAGGTTTAACACCCACCATTCCGGTGATTGTTCATTATGCCGATCCCGATTTTGCTGGCATAGCTCAACAGCTATTTGGCTTCGAGGCCGTACTGAGTCCGGCGGAATTAGCAGCCCCAGCTTTTGCTGCTGCTGCACTAGGAGGACGCATTCTTGGCAATGGCATCACAGCCGATAGCCTTTGGGTAGCTTTTGCAACTGTGATTACACCTTTACACGCCTTTTGTGGTCAGTGGGTGAAAGATGTAGCCATGTCTGCTGACTGTGTACCTTTGTACGTAGAAACGAATCACCAAACCCTTCACGGTTGGGATTTATTAGAGACAAGCCTCAGTGCTGGCGATGTTTTATATATGACTATGCCAGCGACACGGCTATATCAATTGTGGCGAGACGAGCGAGTTTGCGAAACACACGCTTAAATAATTCGTAATTCGTAATTCGTAATTAATACACTACTGCCCACTCCCATTGAAGTAAGTTGACACAATAAAATAAAACTAGGCGAAAACCCTTATGCTTGTTGCCTATTGCCTATTGCCTATTGCCTATTGCCTCTTACTTATTTGTTAACTACTCGTTGTTGATATTCCTCTTCAGTAATCATATCAAGAGTGCTTTCTAGGCGATCAACAAATACGATACCGTCGAGATGATCGTACTCGTGTTGAAAAATCCGAGCAATAAAATCGGTTAATTCTTGCTTTTGTAAATTGCCTTGACAGTCAGTGTATTCCACTTCAATAGATTTATAGCGAGGAACTAACCCTCTAATTCCGGGAACACTTAAACAACCTTCCCAATCTTTGACAACTTCAGTTGAATGAGCAATGATTTTGGGATTAATCATAGCAGTAGGTTCCATTTCCGGCGCATTGGGATACCTGGCATTAGGGCGGGAAGCCACAATAAATAAACGATAAGATTGTGCTACTTGAGGCGCAGCAATTCCCACGCCGTTAGCCTTGGCAACAGTGGCAATTAAGTCTTCAATTAATTTCTGGATATGCTCATCTTGAATATTCTCAACCCAAACAGCTTTTTGGCGCAATGTTGGATTGCCTAATTGAATGATTGGTGCTAATTCAGTCATGATAAAACTATTTTGGGGAATGGGGAATGGGGAATGGGGCATTGGTATTTACTAATGACCAATGACAAATGACCAATGACCAATGACAAACTTTATCCTTCTCGTCTTGCGGGTAAAGCAGCAGGTTGAACTGCTATTTGGACAATTTGCCCATTGCGTTCCACCTGTATTGGTAACTTAGTACCGATTTTGCTATTTTCTACCAGCTTTTGTACTTCTTCAATTTTAGTAACAGGCTGGCTGTTAATGCTTTTAATCACATCACCGACTCGTAGTCCAGCCACAGCTGCTGGCGATCGCGGCACAATCTCAACCAGCAAAACGCCCTCATCTGCTGTAAGATTTAAGCGATCGCCTGCTTTATCTCTTATTTTTTCTTTAATTTCTGGTGTCAGTGTCACCATCTGAACACCCAAATAAGGATGATCGACTTTGCCTGTAGCAATTAATTCCTGGGCAATTTTTTGTGCAGTGTTAATGGGGATAGCAAATCCCAAGCCTTGAGCGCCTCGGATAATAGCTGTGTTCATCGCTATTACCTGTCCACGAGCATTAAGCAATGGCCCACCAGAATTACCAGGGTTAATGGCAGCATCGGTTTGGATGTAATCAACCCGCTTGTCACTAGCACCGATATCTCTACCAGAACGACCTGTAGCACTAATAATCCCAGAAGTGACGGTATTATTCAAGCCTAAAGGGTTGCCAATAGCTATTACTGCTTCTCCTGGTTGTAAAGCATCTGAGTTACCTACAGATAAGGTTGGCAGATTATTAGCATCAATTTTGATCACAGCAACATCCGTTACTGGATCTTCACCTAGTACTTTACCGTCAAAAGTCCGACCATCTTTGAGTATGACAGTCACTCTATCAGCACCATCTACCACATGGGAATTGGTCAAAATTTGACCTGAAGAATTAATAATAAATCCAGAGCCACTACCGCGCTCTACCCGTTGTCTAGGTTGTGGTGCTGCGTCTCCAAAAAACCGCCGGAAAAATGGATCGTTAAATTCGTCTGGTACGCGAGAAGTGATTGTTCGAGAAGAATCAATACGAACTACCGCAGGCCCCACATTTTGTACTACTTTTACCACAAAATTAGGATCTCCAGACGACGAGAAAATCGGCGGGGGGACAATTCCCTGATTGGGTTCTATTGTTTCTTGGGGTTGAGTGTCACTTTGTCGAGTCTCAAAGGTCTTAGCTGGTAAAAGAGAGCAGCTTCCCAAGAACACCATTGCTATCCCATATAACAGCATCCACCACCTCTGGGGCAAACCCTTGGTATCAGTTTTTTTGGGTGCTAAGTCATGGTTTGTTGTCTTCATGTATCGTTGCTTCTCCGTGTCAGTCGGTGAGTGTTAGGATCTTGCCTACTGGGTATGTCCCAAAATGATTACAACTTAAAAGCTTATTCTAGGTCTAGCGTGTCTGGATGCTAAATTGATGCTTTATCTTCTATTGTGACGATTAGCAGCAAAGGTGGTGGATAATGGAAATTCCCATAGAAAGTCTGTGGAGTCAGGTACTAGAGCGCCTACAGGTTGAACTATCCCGACCGACCTTTGAAACTTGGATAAAAACTGCTAGTGCGGAGCGATTAGAAAATAATTGCTTAGTAATCCGCACTCCTAACCCATTTGCCCGTAATTGGTTACAGAAATATTACATCAATACCATTGCTCATGCAGTACAAGATATTCTCGGTCATCCCGTAGGAATTTACATTACTGTTGCTCAAGGTGATGAAGTTTCTCATTTTAGTGAACGGGAGGTTTCTTGGGAATCAACAAATCCTAGCAGTATTCCTGAAACTGTTTCTCATCACAACCATAAAACTACTGAATTAAATTCTAAATATGTCTTTTCACGATTTGTAGTTGGAGCAAATAATCGGATGGCTCACGCTGCTTCTTTAGCAGTTGCAGAATCTCCTGGTAAAGAATTTAATCCTTTATTTTTATGCGGTGGGGTAGGTTTAGGTAAAACTCATCTAATGCAAGCTATTGGTCATTATCGCTGGAAAATTTGTCCTGATTGTAAAATATTTTATGTTTCTACTGAACAGTTTACTAATGATTTAATTACAGCAATTCGTAAAGATAGTATGCAAAGTTTTCGAGAACATTATCGAGCTGCTGATGTTTTATTAGTTGATGATATTCAGTTTCTTGAAGGCAAAGAATACACTCAAGAAGAATTTTTTTATACTTTTAATACTTTACATGAAGCTGGTAAACAAGTTGTGATTGCTTCCGATCGTCCTCCTAACCAGATTCCTAGCTTACAAGAACGTCTTTGTTCTCGGTTTTCTATGGGGTTAATTGCAGATATCCAAAAGCCGGATTTAGAAACTAGGATGGCAATTTTGCAAAAAAAAGCCGAGGATGAAAATATTTGTCTTCCCCGCGATGTGATTGAGTATATAGCTTCTAACTATACTTCTAATATTCGAGAATTAGAAGGAGCTTTAATTCGGGCGGTGGCTTATATTTCTATTTGGGGCTTACCGATGACGGTGGAAAATATTACACCTGTTTTAGAACCGCCTAACGAAAAAATGGCAGCTAGCCCAGAAGCAATTTTAAAGGTTATAGCAGATAATTTTGATGTTTCAATAGACGATCTCAAAGGTAACTCACGACGAAGAGAGATTAGCTGGGCGCGTCAAATAGGAATGTATCTCATGCGTCAACATACATCTCTGAGTTTGCCGAGAATTGGCGAGGAGTTTGGTGGTAAAGACCATACAACGGTAATCTATAGTTGCGATAAAATTACCCAACTCCACCAGAGCGATCGCACTTTAGCACAAACAATCCGCCAACTGAGCGATCGCATCAACATGACTAGCCGTTCTCAAAAATCATAGGGTAAATATGCTGACGGGGCGCTTGTCGCCTCGTCAGCACTGCGCGAACAGACCTCAGAGGGAAGCGACACGAGCGATTTTAAGACGCTCGGATGATTTATTCTGTGGCGATAAAGTTCGCACAACAGAAGCTTTAAAAGATGATGACCGCGATTACGACTTTATAAATGGTCTCTAAATATATTTTCAAAAATTAAATCGGAATTCTATATGTCGAGTAAAAAGAAAGAACCAATTGGATGTGGATGCTCAAATATTCCGATTTCTATAATCCTAATTATCTTAGGAGGTGGTTATTGGTGGTTTAGCCAAAAAGGATATCCAGAAATTAGCAAGTTTTTAGATAATAGTAAAAAGATAAATATAGATATTCCTAAGCCTACTAAAACTAGTTCTTTAACTATTAATGCAACTCCTTCTATAACCTCAATACCCTCTTTAGCAAGCACTCCAACCTTTACTGATAATCCGAAAATAATCCCAGAGAAAAAAATACTATCGCTTCCAACAGCTTGGGAGAAAAAAATAATTAGAGGGATTTATTTAACTCGCTACCAAATTACCAATAATGCCAACGAACAAACGATTCGTGAAAGAGTTCGTTACTATCGCTCTCAAGGAATCAATACAATTATTCATGGTGTTTGGGGTAATGGTTGTACTATGTACAATAGCGAAGTCATGCAGCAAACTTTCGGATATAAAAGTTGTCCAAATCAATTTCAGGAACAATGGTTAAATTGGTTGATAGATGAAGCACATAAGCAAGGAATGCAAGTTCATGCTTACTTTGAGAAGGGAATTAAAATAGATAAGAATAGCCCAATTTTTGATTTGGCAATTTCCCGGAAATGGATTGTTCCAGGAGTGGATAAAACCTACTCTGGAATTGATCATTATGTCCTTGATGTACAAATTCCTGAAGTTGCTAATCTTTTTCAAAATATCTTAGTAGAGTTTGTCAAAAAATATCCTGATATAGATGCAGTTCAGTGGGATGATTATCTGGGTTATTATGCTGAATTATCTGGAAAAGTTGACCGCACTGCAAATTTAACTAAATTTGTACAACAAATGGTAACTTCTATGAAAAAAGCTAATCCATCGGTGAGTTTTGATATTTGCCATCATAACCCCTATTGGGCTAAAAAATATTTTGCTGCTGACTGGGAAAAATGGGGTGCGGATCGTATATTTATTCAAGCTTATAATGATAGTAATTTTCTTGAAGAGTTAAATTATGCTCAAAAATATGCCGGAGTTGCGATTACAGATCGGCAACTGGGTCATTTAAAAGAATTAGTTGATAACCCAAAAATTAAAAGTATCTTAGTTTTTCCATTTTCAGGAAACCCAGAAAAAACAGCTTCTAGCTTAAAAAACTCACTGTGATGTGTGAGCGAGTTTTCTGAGCGTGGGAAACAAGGGATGATTAAGAAAGCGTGATTTAAAATAGTTTTCAACAGCCCGAAAGAGTAGTAAATCTGGTTTATTAAGAGAGTTATAAACCCAACTCAAAATAATTCAAAATATTCTCTTTGCTCCCAGTTAGTTACCTGCTTTAAATACTCTTCTGGTGGCTGATCGACGACGGACTGCAAAAAGCGATTAATTTCACTCTCTTTCATCTTAATGATGAAGTTTATGAACTGTTGCCCCATTTTTTCAGCAAAAAGTTCGCTTTGGCTTAAATATGAAATCGCCTCTGGCAAACTTTTGGGTAAAATCGGATTTTCTGTAGTATAAGGTGACTCTGTTGGAGAGCCAGGGTCAAGTTTACAATCTACACCATCTAAACCAGAAATCAATTGCGATGCCATGTAGAGATAGGGGTTGGCTGCTGGTTCTCCAACTCGGTTTTCAATGTGGGTACTGGGGTCATCAAAACCGCCTTGTAATCTAATCATTGCCCCTCGGTTTTCCAATCCCCACCCAGCACGGTCAGGGGCTAGGGAATAAGGTCTAAATCTTTTGTAGCCGTTAATTGTCGGGGTTGTGAACACAGAAGCAGCATTGGCGTGTTTGAGAAGACCACCAACGAAGTGTTTAGCTAAATCTGACGTGAGGGTTTGGGAGTTTGCAGACATGAAAGCGTTCTCGCCTGTGGTAAGGTCTACAAGGGATTGGTGCAAATGCCAGCCATTAGAAGAAGAACCTTGCAATCCTGGACGGCACATAAATGATGCGATGTAACCTTGTTGACGGCAGATTTGCTTGGTTGCCATTCGAAATATCATCATTGTATCGGCAGCTTGCAATGCAGGAATCGGGTCAAAAGTAAATTCAAATTGACCAACACCCCCTTCGTTTTCTACACTCCTTAAAGGCAATTTCATTTCAACTAAATTCTCTGCCAGAAGGCGCAGCAAATCCTGGATCTCTGGATTGTGTGATTCTAAAAGGTATTGGAAGCTATGGTCTACAGCGCTAACTTTAGCAGGTTCACCGGGTTTTCCAGAAGTACCAACATTAGCGATCGCTAACATCGGATCTTCTAACTTTGCTAGATACCACTCAACTTCTAAGCCGACAATATACTCCAACCCTCTTTGATGTAACTCTACCAATGATTGGCGCAAAATACCACGACTAGAAAAGGGCATAGGCTGACCATTTTGAAAGTATTCGTCACAGAGAATAAAGCCAGTACGTTTTGCCCAAGGCACAATTTTGAAGGTATCAGGGTCAGGAACAGCCACAAGATTTGGCGCACCTGTCATCAAAGGCATGTCTAAACTACCGCCGGGAACAAATGGGTTAAATACTATTGCACCACCAGTATCAAACAGGAATGTCCCTGTGCTGATTTGCATACCGTTTTCCAGGGCGCTGAAAAAGGCTTGGGGTAAGAGCGACTTACTGCGAACAATGCCATGCTGGTCTGACCAAGCGGTACGAATCAACAATAAATCCTGTTCTTTAACAATAGCCTTAATCTTTTCAGATGCTTCTTTTTGGATTTCTGTCCACAGGTGATGACGCTCAATAAATCCAGGTCTTTTCATTGGGATTGTCTAATCATGTTCAACTGCTTGTGTGGTTAGTTTGACACTTCTTTCGCCAGTTCCGTGAATAATATGGAACTAGTAGTCTGTCTCATTAATTCTGAAGGGTTATAAAAGTTCTGTAGTAAGGACTTTAGTCCTTGATTTGAGCGATAAATCGCTTACTACAAACCTAGTAAAATTAATGCGATAGACCACTAGTCTTCAAGTTTTGTAGGTTGGGTGCAGCGATAGTTTAACCCAACATAAATAAGGTGGTAATGTTGGGTTGCGTTTCACTCCACCCAACCTACATCAATATATATTTTAAAAAACTCTTAGTTTCAACATAGATGAGGTTTATTTCCTATTGCCTATTTCCTATTGCCTATTTTTTATTGCCTTATCCCAACGACAATTATTTACGCCTACTTACTTAGTTTGAGTAAGCGATCGCTCGCTGCTTGTAATGTCTCAGGTGTTTTGCTAAAGCAGAATCTGATCAATGAATGGCCTTTTTCTGGTTGGCTGAAAAAGCTGGAACCAGGAACTACGGCAACACCAATATTTTTAATTAGATGGTAAGTGAATTCAATATCTGTTTTGTAGCCAAATTTAGAAATATCTGCAAGAACATAATAGGCTCCTTGGGGAAGAAAGTAAGGAATGCCAACTCCATCGAGTATCTGTAAGATGGAGTCTCGCTTCTGGTGATAAAGTTTGCCTAGTTCTTCATAATAGGATGGTGGTAGTTGCATCGCGGTAACTCCGGCTCGTTGCAATGGTGCGGGAGCGCCAACGGTGAGAAAATCATGGACTTTGCGAATGGCTCCCGTTAATACGGGGTTTGCCAAAATGTAACCAACTCGCCATCCGGTGACACTATAAGTTTTGGATAGACCGTTAATGGTAATAGTGCGTTCTTCCATACCGGGAAGGGTCGCTAAGGCAATATGTTGAGTGCCATCATAGAGAATATGTTCGTAGATTTCATCTGTGAAGGCTAACACATCCCACTTTTGACAAAGTTCAGCAATTAGGGTGAGTTCTTCACGGGTGAAGACTTTGCCTGTGGGATTATGGGGTGTGTTGATAATAATAGCTTTAGTATTAGCATTGAAAGCTTGACGCAACTGTGCTTCATCAAATGTCCAATGGGGAGGATGCAGTGTTACGTATCGGGGTGTAGCACCAGCTAAAATCGCATCGGGGCCGTAGTTTTCGTAATATGGCTCAAATACAATTACTTCGTCACCAGGATCGACTGTCGCCAGCATTACAGATGCCATTGCTTCTGTGGAACCGCAGGTGACGGTGATTTGGGTTTCAGGGTCGATATCTAAGCCGAGATACCAACGAACTTTGTTAGCGATCGCATGACGAAATGCGCGATCGCCCCAAGTAATGGCATACTGGTTGACATCTGCCTCTATTGCTTCATAAGCTGCCTGTTTCAACTCCAGGGGACATGGAAAATCAGGGAACCCCTGAGCCAGATTCACTGCACTATATTGCAGTGCCACCCGTGTCATTTCCCGAATTACCGACTCTCTAAACTGGTCTGCCTTCGCTGATATTTTTTTACGCCCAATCTCACTCACTCCCATACCTCCGTTGATCTCGATTGCGGTTATGCAGGAATTTTTCTAAAACCCATAATACCGATAGTTTTATCGTAGTATACTCAAATTCGAGATTCAGAGGGAATGCAACCTTATAATCTATATACTTAATTATTGATATTAATAGTCAATTACTGAAGTACTGATCCAGAATCATCATGAAATCTTTGCACCGTCCCGATCTTTATAGCTGGTCTAATTTCAATCCGGCAAGAAATATTGATTTCAATGGGATTGCCTGGATTCGCCCAGATGGAAACATCTTGATTGACCCAGTAGCCCTATCAAACCATGATTGGAATCATTTGAAATCTCTCGGTGGTGTAGTTTGGATTGTGCTGACGAATTCCGAGCATGTCAGGGCAAGTAAAGATATTGCCGATCAAACTTATGCTAAGATAGCTGGCCCAGTGGCAGAAAAAGACACTTTTCCCATACCTTGCGATCGCTGGTTATCTGATGGTGAAGAGTTCGTACCTGGTTTAAAAGTAATTGAACTCCAAGGCTCGAAAACTCCCGGTGAATTGGCTCTGTTACTGGAGGAGACAACTTTGATTACAGGGGATTTAGTCAGGGCACGTAAAGCAGGTAGCTTAACTATATTGCCAGATGACAAGCTACTGAATCGAGAGGAGGCTGTTGCTTCTGTTCGCAGGTTAGCTCAACTGAGTCGAGTTGAAGCAGTGCTGGTGGGGGATGGTTGGCCCGTCTTCCGCGATGGACGCGATCGCTTACAGGAACTTGTAGCCACGCTGTAAATGGGTGGGGGCAGGAGGAAGTTTTTAGTTGGGGATTCTGGAGCCACTGAACTACTGTAAGAAAGCGGGAAGCTGACGCAACAGTTGGGGTCTTAAACTCTCTCTAAAAGTTGGACTTTACCCTTTTTCCTTTCCCCCTATTTTCAATTATTAGGAGCAAAGCGCGAGTCTCCTGTGGAAAGGCTGCGCGATCGCGTGCAGAATATTTACAGTGTTGCCGCCTAAAATTATGGATAATTCCCCAGTGGTCGCTCAACCAGATGCATCCTTACCAAATTACACTCAGGAAAATATACATCTAGTGGAGTCAGCAGTTATAAAAGAAAAGATCGGAACTGATTTTGACTCTCGCATGATGCTGCGGTGTTTGGAACTTGCTCGCCGCGCTTTAGGTCGGACTTCCCCAAATCCTTTGGTGGGAGCGGTGATTGTCAAGGATGGCGAGATTGTCGGCGAAGGGTTTCATCCTCGTGCAGGTGAGCCTCATGCAGAAGTGTTTGCTTTACAAGCAGCAGGCGTTGGCGCAGCCTCTCCGCAGGAGAATCGCGCTCGTGGTGCAACAATCTATGTGTCACTTGAACCTTGCAATCACTACGGACGTACTCCCCCTTGTTCGGAAGGATTAATCCAAGCTGGAGTAGCAAAAGTGGTAGTGGGTATGGTTGATCCCAATCCACTGGTAGCTGGAGGTGGTATCGCCCGTTTACGTGCGGCGGGGATCGAAGTGTTGGTGGGAGTAGAAGAATCAGCTTGTCGTCAGCTAAATGAAGCTTTTGTGCATCGCATTCTCTACAAACGACCTTTGGGAATTTTAAAATATGCCATGACTTTAGATGGCAAAATTGCTACTACCTCTGGTCATAGCGCCTGGGTGACAAGCCAAGAGGCCCGCAATGAAGTACATCAACTGCGGGCGGCTTGTGATGCAATAATTGTCGGCGGTAATACAGTGCGACAAGATAATCCTTATTTAACTAGCCATCATGCGGAAGCACATAATCCCCTGCGGGTGGTGATGAGTCGTCATCTCAACTTACCGGAAAGTGCCCACCTGTGGCAAACTGCGGATGCTCCAACTTTGGTGTTGACTCAAAAGGGTGCTAACCCCGATTTCCAAGAACTGTTGCTCAAACAGGGAGTGGAAATCGTGGAATTAACATCACTTACACCAGATAACGCAATGGCGTACTTATATGAACGGGGTTTTTGTAGCGTCTTGTGGGAATGTGGCGGTACCTTAGCTGCTAGTGCGATCGCTCAAGGAGCAGTGCAAAAAGTTTTGGCATTTATTGCCCCAAAAATCATTGGTGGTAGCATTGCTCCCACACCAGTGGGCGATTTAGGTTTTACTACCATGACTGAGGCATTGTCTCTAGAACGTGTTCGTTGGCGTGTAGTCGGCTCTGACTGCTTAGTGGAAGGTTATTTTCCCCAAAAAGCCAATAGTCAATAGTAATAACACTTGACTATCAATCAATTCATCGTGATTTTGCTATCATGAACACTGGCGTTCATGGGCAATATCACGTATAAGGGCTAGCCGAGATTGAATGTAGTGGCAGAGATAATCAGTTTCGTTAGGATCTAACAAAACTTGTGTTTCGGTTTGTTTCACTAACCACTGCACCAAGCTAGCATCATCCAGTTGTAAGAGGAGCTTGGCTTGCGCGGTTTCAACCACTGACCAAAGCTGACGCATAATTGTAGGAGTCATCAGACCTCGATTGAATAATGAGCTATTAGCTGTCTTCAGATTACACAATTCCGATAGAACTTTACGACATGAATGTACAAGCTGAGACAAGTATTATTAAAAACTTAATAATGGTATTTATAACTTTATGAAGATTAAGAATTTGAAACTCAGTTTGAAAATGGGAATTGGGAATTGGGAATGGGGAATTGGGTAAACAGGTTTTTATGGATTTAGTTGCAAAACTTAGAAGACAAATACACTAATTCTAAAAACTGGGTTTTTGTGTTTGCGAAGACCGAAATTATGTTGATTTTAGTCCAGCAAAGACAGTTTTTGAAAAACTATATTGAATCCTGAATCTGTCTTCTAAGATACAAAAATTTAATTTTTGAGAACAAGGTTTTCTAGAAAGTTAACATCTTTTGGCTGTCGATGGACTCACAAAATCATGTAAATTTTCATCCCAAATGCTAATGTAAATAAAATTACATTCTTGGCGGATAATCTGGCCCTTGACTGAGCCATTCTGAAAACGGAAATTATCAGACTGACCCTGTTGTACCTGTTTAAGTCCCTGCTTAATTTTTTCAGTGGCTTGCCCCTCTAACATTCCATTCAAGGTAGTTTCCATTACCTGCGGGTCTACCGATTGGGCAAAAGATACCTCTGTTTGACGCAGCACTTGAGAATTACGATCGAATAAGTAGCCAAGATCAATTTTGTTTGGTACTAGTTTGTAAACAACAGCACGCGTCTTACCCCATGCACCTCTTAAATCTTGATTTGGTTTGCCGAGGGTAGCTTCTACAGCGCTTCTGGATGTACCTGTAGGAAATGCGGGAACGCTTTGACTGCTGGTAGTCACAGCTACTTTTTTCGGTGGCTGATCATTCTTCTGTGGTGCTGAAACTGCTTCTGGTGTGGGAACTGCAATATTCTCTGGTTCTGGCTGTGGTGTAGAAGACACTTCTGGCACTGGAGTATCTGAAATTACAGGCTCTTTTTCTGGCTGTGGTATGGATACAACTGGGGGATTAACGGTTGGCAAAGGATTGAGAATTACTCGCTTTCGTGGTTGTGAGGCTGGTACAACTGGGGCTGGAGAAGTTTGGGAAGAAAGGGGCGATTCGGTAGATGCGGGAGTAGGCAAAGATTCTAGCGATGGGGTGCTACTTGTGACAATGGTTGTTTCTGGTTGTTGCTGACGAATGATGTTAGGAATCACTACTGCACCAATCAAGCCGCCTACCAGCAAACTACCAATAATTACGGCAGGTTTTTGCCAGTTTCCAGGAGTGGAATTCCCTATCACAGTTGGTTTTTGTGGGGAATATAATGGCTGGGTTTGTCGAGTCGATGACGCAGGGGGATAAAAATTAACTGTAGGAGTATTTGCAGCTAACTCAGGAGGGATATTACTAGCAGACTGCAAAGCGTGTAACATTTTACTAGCAGTGCTGTAGCGATCGCCAGCATGAGGCTTAATTGCCTGATTGAGTACCGCCGCCAATTGAGAAGAGACGTTAGGGGCGTGTTCCTGCCAAAGTATTTCCCCAGTTTTGAGATCGGTTTGCAATTCTTGCGGGTGTTTGCCAGTCAGCAGATAAATCGCCGTTAAACCTAAGCTGTAGATATCAGTGGCGTAAACTGGGCGGCCAACGGCTTGTTCGCTGGGCATATATCCAGGCGTACCAATAACGAGCGATCGCGTGGGGTATCCTGAAGAGTTGACCACAGAACGAATTGTTTCTTTAACTGCACCAAAATCAATCAAAACTGGCTTGTTATCAACAGAACGGAGAATAATGTTCTCAGGTTTAATATCCCGGTGAATAATGCCTTTACTGTGGACATAATTTAACACTGAAAGCAGACTCAAAAGAATTTGCCGAACAGCAACTTCACTCTCAAATCCTTTAGCTTCGACAATTTTCGTCAGAGTTTGGCCGTGAATCCATTCTTGGACAAGGTAAAATTGCCCGTTCTCAGAAAAGTAGGCGTAGAGTTTAGGAATTTGGTTACTACTTTCACCCAAATATTCCAAGGTTGCGGCTTCCCGTTCAAACCGTTGTTGGATTAGTTGGTAATTTTGCGGATCGTTATTAGTTATCGGTTTGAGTTGCTTAATCACACAACGACGGCGAGAAGGCATGTGAACATCTTCTGCCAGAAAGGTTTCGCCAAAACCCCCAGCACCGATTACCTGGATAACTTGATAGCGATTGTTTAGCAGGGTTATTGTCATGAAAAATTATAAGCGTAGACACCCAGCGCGGAGCCGGAGACTTCCTATCTTCTCCAGGCTTGTCTCAGACATCGCCCTTTCCAAATGTACATCAGATAAGTAAAGCGAGGGCGAATAGATATCTGGTCAAAAGAGGCAGGGGAGCAGGGGGTAGGGGGAAAGACTGAGACGGAGCTTGTACTTTGCCCCAGTTCAAGCGTCCTCCTGGAAGAACGGGGCTTCTCTTCTCTACGAGAGGCTGTGCGAACGTACCCATGTTTCGCTTTGCTCCATGTAGAGGAGAAGGGCTTTCTCCCCCCGCTCCCTGCTCCCTTCCCCTCTACCTCTTCGGTGAAATTGAATATGCGTTATTCAGAACCCATGTAGAGAGATAGCAGTGGCAATACTTCTCTACATTCTTTTTTACCAGATATCTAATGTAAGCCGACACATTACCAATGTAGGTATTGCCAAATTTAATTTGCGATGAATGAATCGGTGTTGCTGATTAAATATATGAATTTTGGTATAAAGACGTTGCATTGCAACTTCTTTACAAGGGTTTTGAAATTACGTAAAATCATTTTCATACCGGAATTCAGCAACGCCAATCAATCAAATGCTGCATTAGTTAAACTCTATAGTCTCAACAAACTCTAAAATACTCTCCTTAATGTCTTCAGCTTCTTCTTCAAGGGAATCGGGAGTTTCGCCGTCAAGAAAGCTGTGCTGACTACTAACTATATACAAAAATTCACCACTGATAAAGGTGAGCAGACCCCGGTACGCATCTAATCTGATCGCAGTTCCATTATTTTCTTGCTTAGAAATTGTCGAACCTTTGGGCATATCAATTAGCACATAGTAAGCGCCTCGCAAAGTATCTTCTAGATATTCGGTGTACTCCACAGAAGCATCTGGTACATTGGCAAAAATCGCTTGGGGTACATATTTATCTACTAAAATTGTTTGTAAATATTCTTCTTGTCCAACAGACTCCAGTTCCTCTAACTGTTCTAGAGGGAAAGGATAATAATCGATTCTCAATAAAGTACCGATGTCATCAGAAAAGCCAACTACTCCTTCCTGGCTTTGAATTCTACCGCCCTGCTGGGGATCAACCGGAATTGGCACGGTAAAATTACCTAAAGGGGATTGATATGTCTGTTCGCTGAAATCTTCTATGACTACTGTCTCATCATCGTCGTCATCTGCATATTCCTCCTCTTCTGCTTCTTTAAAGGCTGCAATTACCTCCTTAATAATTTCCTCTGCTTCTTCATCTTCCAGGTCTAAGGCTGCTTGTAGCTTTTTGAGGTAGGCTTGTTTTGGTTTGGAGATCGCAAGTTCATCGTCTAAAAGCACTATTACCCCAGCTGCAAAACCATCCAGCACTAATTCTTCTGAGAGAGATACTTTAGCAGCATTAAACAGGGGGCCAATTCCTTCCTCTTCTGCAATGGCTAGGAGTCTATCAACTATTTCGGCGATTTCATCTTCTGAGTATTCTTCGAAAACCTCGAATTCCCAGAGGATACCCGCTAAACTTTCTGCATCTACATCTTCAATCATGGAATCAGCGATCGCAGTGACAGTTGCGATCGCCGCTACCGCTTCCTCTGGACTTAGTGATTCCTCTGATGTCTTTGGTGAGTTAAAAACCTTGTCATACTTGGTCATAATTGCTACCTAAATTAATTCCTCAACAGTAAAAAAAGATTGAAAGTGACAATGGTCAGTTTACCAATGGAGCGAATCTTCTAGAGAAAAAGTTGGCTAATGCTTGGTCTACTCAATATTGCTCAGGTGTAACAAAATCTTGTTGACAGCTAATCTCCAAAGAATTGAGATGTTCTCAAATCTGTTGTCGAATATACACTTAAACACGAGTTAGGCTCAATTTTTACCACAGGTCAACTTAATTAAATATTGTAAATTTTTGTTATTAAGCAATTATCGTTAATAAATGCTATATTTCTTTATTTTTATCCTCTAGCAGATGAATTATATCTATCGATAGAATTATAAACTAGCTAGCGATAGATACCTATACCGTGGGCAGGATGTCACAATACCGATGTCTGTAGCGACACACAATAGCCAAAGCGTTTGTACTGTTAGTTCTACAAATGTAAATTACATAAAATTTTGAGTTTTTTATGGTAAAAACCCCTCCATCTCAGTTTTCCCCAGATCAATACAAAGTTGATTCTGCACAAGAAAAAGTAGACGCTATTATAGAAACGCCACCATCAGAAACCGAGATTGACCTAGAGTTTCTTTACACCAGAGATATTGAATTTCGCCAAGAAACCATTTACTTTCTGGTGGTAGATCGCTTTTATGATGGCGATCCAGATAACAGCGAAGGTGAAAATTCAGAACTCTACGATCCCAATAGACAAGAATGGGGTAAGTACTGGGGTGGTGACTTGCAAGGTGTCATCGATAAGTTAGATTATCTCAAAAATATGGGAGTTACCGCCCTTTGGCTAACTCCACTATTCGAGCAAGTAGAAGAGTTATTTATTAGCAATGCGGCGATGCATGGGTATTGGACAAAAGACTTTAAGCGGATTAATCCTCGCTACATTGCTGATGGAGAGAATCCTTCTTTAAATGCTACCCAAGAAGAAAAAAATACGACCTTTGATCGATTAATTACAGAACTGCACAAGCGGAATATGAAGCTGGTGCTGGATATTGTCTGCAACCACAGCAGCCCTGATACCAGTGGTAGTAAAGGTGAATTGTATGATGATGGCGTTAAAATTGCTGACTTCAATAATGATGTCAATAATTGGTATCACCATTATGGTGAAGTGCAAAACTGGGAAGACGATTGGCAAGTACAGAATTGTGAACTAGCAGGTCTTGCAACCTTTAATGAAAATAATACAGAATATCGGCAGTATATTAAGTCAGCAATTAAACAATGGCTAGACAGAGGTGTGGATGCACTGCGGGTTGATACTGTCAAGCACATGCCGATTTGGTTTTGGCAAGAATTCACTGGCGAGATGACCAATCACAAACCAGATGTATTTATTTTTGGTGAATGGATTTATAGTAATCCGAGTGACGATCGCTCGGTGGAATTTGTTAACCACTCAGGCATGACACTTCTAGACTTTGGGCTATGTGTGGCAATTCGAGCCGCATTGGGCCAAGGTTCAGAACTGGGATTCCAAACAATTCAATACATTTTTGACCAGGATTATCGCTATAACGGGGCAACAGAGTTAGTTACCTTCATCGATAACCATGATATGTGCCGCTTCCAATCGCTGAATCCCGATCCAGCGATGTTGAAGGTTGCGATCGCCTTAATTATGACATCTCGCGGTATTCCCTGTATATATTACGGCACAGAACAGTATTTACATAACGATACTGATGGCGGTAATGACCCATATAACCGCCCAATGATGGAAAATTGGGATACCGATAGTGAGGTTTATCGTTGCATTCGGTTGCTGTCTGGTTTACGGCGGCTAAATCCTGCTATATCAATGGGTAGCCATTGGCAGAAATACTTGACCGCCGATGTTTACTGTTATGTCCGCCGCTATCGTGATTCTCTGTGTTTTGTAGCTTTAAACCGGGGAGGGGAAGTTACTCTCCCAGAAGTAGAAACAGAATTACCCGATGGTGAGCATACTTGCGTAGTGACTCGCAATAAGTATGAAGTAAAAGACGGCAAGATTTATAACCTAGTATTAGAAGAACGGGGAGTGCTTGTTTTCAGCCACGTTGGGGAACGGATCAAAGCACAGACAATTGTGCGCGTTCAACTCAATGGTGTGGATACTCAACCCGGTGAAATCATTGTGGTGACAGGAGATTGCCCTGAGTTGGGTAACTGGGATATCAGCAAAGCATATCCTTTGGAGTACATCAACTCAAATACTTGGTCTGCTGAGATTCCCTTTGATGAAAGCGCTGGTAAGCTGATTGCTTATAAATATGCCATGTGGCGGGAAGGGCGATCGCCTCTGCGGGAAAATTTGGTCAATCGTCGCTGGGTGATTGCGAAAGAAGGCACTGTAAAATGGCGTGATACTTGGGCATCGGGAAGAGAATCGTAGAAATTTCAAATCAACAATGAAGTGTCTGATTTTTCACGTTATGTGGAAAAGTCTACCAAAAACCTAACCCCCTAACCCCCTTCCCGACGCGGGAAGGGGGAAAATTCAAAGTCTCTCTCCTTTTAGGAGAGAGATTTAGAGAGAGGTTTTCCAGATGCCGTGAAAAGTCAGAATGAAGTGTGAAGGATAAAAATTTTGCTCCTTCACACTTTATTTTTTGTGAATTAATAACCCTTCTTGTGCTTTGCGGTTTCGTCTTTGACGTTCTCAGAGAGTCGCCGCTATAAATTTATGTATGCAATGATCTAATTTCTAAATGCTTTTTCAATATATTTTAGTTTGCAGTGATCTAGATCACACCATTTTATGGGTAAGAATAGATAGTATCAAGCACATAAACACCTTAAAACTGTCAAAGGCAGGAGCGAAAAAGCTCTACCTCTTACAGGTTAAAAGAATAGATGATACCTGCATAAGTACTAAAATTACCAGTTTTTAATTCTTACCAAGTCATCTAAAAAAAACGTGAGTTCGACAAGTCTTATTTGACCTCTCCCCCAACCCCTCTCCGACACGGAGAGGGGAGCAAAAAGCTGAATTTTTCGTTGCTCCTCCCTTTCTGTTTCGGAGAGGGAGAGGTTCATCGAACTCACGTTAAAAAAATGAGAAAAAGGTAAATGGTGATGTTTGAACTCTTGCTAAAAAATCAATTAAGCGCTCCCAAAAAAGTAAAATTTAAAAATGAGATTTTGGCACGAGTTCAAGGACAAAAATCAGGAACTTCAAATGACGAAATTAAATTTTATAAAACTGAATTACTTCCCTATTTTATAAAATTGAGCCAACACAATCCTGTTTTCAGCGTTACGGAACAATTACGCCTTTTGGTGGGTGTTTGGACACCAATATGGTCTACCATTTCATTTCATGAAAGTTTACCGAAAAGAATACAAGAACAGTCTTTTCAAATTTTTCAGCATGATGGTTACTGTGCGAGTGTCGCTCGCTATATAATGGGGAAAGACCCGTATTTATCCCAGAGTTTTAGCTCAATATTACCAGCTTATGATTTCATGGTAATCCAAAAATATGGAGTTCAAAATGGTAAATGGTATCTTCAAAATATTGATAGATTTCAGGCTTTTAAAAATAGAGAAATTCCTCTAAATTTAGAATCAGTCTACACCTGGTTTACTGATGTGCTTAACACTAAAGTCAAACTAAATGCGTCAAAATTAGCTTTACCGAAAGCTCTCGAATTAGAAAATATAGAGATAAATCATACAAATTATTTAAAAAAAACATCCTTAGCACCTTCTCAAGTATTTCAGCATTTATATATAGATAATGACTGGCGACTTGTAAAAACTCAAACAGATGCCTCACATCTACCTAGTTACACAATTTCTGTGAAGAGGTAATTGATAAAGTAAAAATAAAATTACCATAGTGGGATCGTAAAATCTCTTATTTTTTCTCAGCGATCTCTGTGCCTCTGCGGTTTAAAAGTATTTTTTCTAACCACAGAGGCGCAGAGGACACAGAGTATAGAGCTTAAAGAGAAATCTATTTACCAAATTTTTACGCACCTTGAAAGGGCTAGTCTTAGGCTCGTAATATGAATTTAGCCCCAAAAAATTTATAACATAGCCTCTAAGCAATATGAATGAATGGTACAAAGAAGACCTTGCATTTATTCATGATGACGGTTTCCGTGACTTCGCTCTCAAATCCGCTCCCGGCATTTTAGAAATCCTCGCTCAAAACAAAATACATGATGGACTAGTGGTTGACTTGGGTTGTGGTAGCGGATTATGGGCAAAAGAACTTACTAAGGCTCATTATCGTGTTCTCGGAGTTGATATTTCTGAGTCGATGATTAATATTGCACGAACAAGAGTCCCAGATGCCGAATTTCGGATCGATTCACTATTCAAAACAGAGATTCCGCCATGCAATGCTGTCACCTCCATTAGTGAATGTATCAGCTACCTATTTGATCGAGACAACGATTGCCAAATTCTTGTTCAGCTTTTTCAGCGCATATATAATGCCTTAACTCCTGGGGGTGTATTCATCTTCGACATTGCCGAAAAAGGGCAAGTTGAACAAGTTACTACAATGAAGGGTTTCACTGAAGGAGAAAGCTGGGTAGTATTAGTTGAAAAATCGGAAGATCGAGAGCAAATGATTTTGACACGCCGGATTATCAGCTTCCGTAAGATAGGGGAACACTACAGACGATCTGACGAAGTACACCACGTGCGATTATACGAAGCAACAGCTATTGCAAGTGAACTCTCTGGCGTTGGCTTCCAAGTTGAAACAACTCGTAGTTATGGGCAATACCTTCTGTCGAAGGGTCATGTAGCATTTATTGCACGCAAACCAGGATTATAAATACCTGAATCAAATCCAATATCTAATTTTTTTTGTTATGGTGATCCCAAAAGAATCGTTAAGTACTTACGAGGTTCAATAGAATGACTAATCGATTTATTTGTATATTTGAATACAAGCCGTTATAAATAATTTATTTATAAAGTGTATCTATTTAGGTTGGGCAATACGCGCTTCAATATCTTCCAATGTTTGTAACAATAGACTCCTTGCCTGCAATTGCCAACCCCATTTTTGAATTCTGTAAGCTGATACAGTACCAACTATAGCTGCTAACAAACAGAAAGGTTGATTTAAAGAAATTCCGAATAACAAACCCAATCCAGCAATTCCCCAAAATGGTAAGGCTACTGTTTGTCTTTGCTCTTCCACAATTTGAGTAACTATATTAGAAGATTGCTTATTAACTAATAATGCTTCTTTGACTTGTCGCTGTTCAGCCGCCGACACTGTTAAACCTATTTTCCGCCGTAGTTTTTCTATTTTGCGGGCATCAGTACTATACTCAGTTAACTCATCTTCTGCCATTTTTAGCAGTCGTTCTAGTTGCGCCATTGTGTATTGCATCCGGTATTTTGATACAGCTATTAACCTAAATAATTGTTAACTTTTATTGACTAAAAAGTTGTATTTAATCGCCAAATTTAAAGTTACACGACAGAATGAAAAATCTAAAATTAAAGATGGGAAAAATATACTAACGGTTACACACTTACAAATTGAGTATAAATTTAAAAGGTAATTATGACTACAATATCTAAAAGCACTTTATCTCCATCTGCTCAAGAGCGATCGCTCATCTTGTGGTTTGACGAAGTTGGTATTGCTGATATCCCCTTAGTTGGTGGTAAAAATGCCTCACTGGGCGAAATGATTCAACAGCTAACGCCTAAAGGGATTAACGTTCCTACCGGATTCGCCACCACTGCTTACGCCTATCGTCATTTCATCAAATCAGCAGGTTTAGAAGCAAAGCTACGCAAACTCTTTGCTGACTTGGATGTTGAGGATGTCAAAAATTTACGAGAACGTGGGAAAAAAGCGCGATCGCTATTAATCCACACCCCATTTCCTGTAGAATTGCGAGAGGCGATCGCTAAAGCCTACCAAAATCTTTGTGAAATGTACCATACAGAGACAGATGTTGCAGTCCGTTCTAGCGCCACCGCTGAAGACCTTCCCGATGCTAGTTTTGCTGGACAGCAAGAAACTTACCTCAACGTTGTCGGTGTGGAAGGAGTTTTAGCAGCTTGTCACAAGTGCTTTGCTTCCATATTTACCGATCGCGCCATTTCTTACCGTCACACCAAGGGATTTGATCACTTTAGCATTGCTCTGGCTGTGGGTGTGCAAAAAATGGTGCGCTCTGACTTAGCAACCTCTGGGGTGATGTTCTCCATTGACACAGAAACCGGATTTAAGGATGCAGCACTGATTACAGCCGCCTACGGTTTAGGTGAAAACGTTGTCCAGGGGTCTGTCAATCCCGATGAATACTGTGTTTTTAAACCAACTTTAAAAGCTGGTTTTCGCCCGATTATCGATAAAAAATTGGGCAGTAAAGAACTGAAAATGATTTATGATGACGGCTCCAAATTTACAAAAAATGTTTCGGTTTCCCCCAGCGAAAGAAATAAATTTGCCCTGAGTGATGAAGAGATTTTACAACTAGGAAGTTGGGCGTGTTTAATTGAAGATCATTATTCTCAAGTCCACGGTACATTGACTCCAATGGATATCGAGTGGGCAAAAGATGGCATTACTAATCAACTTTTTATTGTGCAAGCGCGTCCCGAAACCGTCCAGTCGCAGAAGGCGGGAAATGTGTTGCGGAGTTATCGGTTGGTATTAGGAAATGGGGAAAAATCTTCCCACTCGTCACTCCATAATTCCCAATCCCCAATTCCCCTGGTTACAGGAAGTGCAATTGGAGAAGCTATTAGTCAAGGGAAAGCCCGCCTAATTTTAGATGTTCAGAAACTCGAACAGTTTCAAGTTGGGGAAGTTTTAGTGACAGAGAGAACCGATCCCGATTGGGAACCGATTATGAAACGCGCCAGTGCAATTGTCACCAATTCTGGTGGTAGAACGTGTCATGCAGCAATCATTGCGCGAGAATTGGGTGTCCCTGCGATCGTGGGATGTGGTAATGCTACAGAAATTTTAAAACCTGGTCAAGAGGTAACAATTTCTTGCGCTGAAGGGGAAGAAGGAAAAGTTTATGCAGGTTTATTACCTTTTGAAGTTAAAGAAGTTGCTTTAGAGAACTTACCGCGTACCCATACTCAAATTTTAATGAATGTGGGTAATCCTCAAGAAGCATTAAGTTTATCGGCAATTCCTAACGATGGCGTAGGTTTAGCGCGGACAGAATTTATCATTGCTAACCAAATCCAAATTCATCCAATGGCGTTGATTCATTATGAATTATTAAAAGATGAATTTGCCAAAGCTAAAATTGCTGAAATTACCTCACTTTATGACGATAAACCTCAATATTTTGTAGATAAATTAGCTCAAGGCATTGGTAGAATTGCCGCAGCATTCTATCCTAAACCAGTGATTGTGCGAATGTCAGATTTTAAAAGTAATGAATATGCGAATTTGTTAGGTGGGCGACAGTTTGAACCCCATGAAGAAAACCCAATGTTAGGTTGGCGAGGTGCAGCACGATACTATGATGAAGGGTACAGAGAAGCTTTTGCCCTAGAATGTCATGCCCTCAAACGAGTACGGGAAGAGATGGGTTTAACGAATGTTATTCCGATGATTCCTTTTTGTCGCACTCCTGATGAAGGGCGACTGGTTTTGGCAGAGATGGCAAAAAATGGTTTAAAGCAGGGCGTTAACGGGTTGCAGGTTTATGTGATGTGTGAGTTACCCAGTAATGTGATTCTGGCTGAAGAATTTGCTGAGGTATTTGATGGTTTCTCGATTGGTTCAAATGATTTAACTCAACTGACACTGGGGATAGATAGGGATTCGGCATTGGTAGCGCGATTGTTTGATGAACGTAGTCCAGCTGTGAAACGAATGGTAAAAATGGCCATAGAAGCGGCAAAAAAATGCGATCGCAAAATCGGTATTTGTGGACAAGCACCGAGCGACTATCCAGAATTTGCCCAGTTTTTAGTTGAACAAGGAATTGACTCAATTAGTCTGAATCCAGATTCGGTTTTAAAGACAATGCTAGAAGTGGCAAAAGTTGAGCAGGGATAGCAAAGGATCGGATTGTATTGGGATTCCGGTCTGAAGAACTGCGGAAAGATTCAGAATTTGTGTAGTTTACCGCCGCAGGCATCGCATAACCAATAGTGGTTGAACTTCTGGATCACTGCTTGTAATATAGCGATCACCATATTTTGTTTGTGTAATTGTCTACAAAACTTTTGACTGCTCAACCATAAGTATCTTAGTATTTTGCAGAATGGCTATTTAGTTTAGTCAAAAGCAAGATGACAAATCTTTTGGAAACCGAACGCTTGATTATTCGCAGTTGGATACCCGAACGTGATGCCGAGGAAGCCTTTGTAATTTATAATGACCCTGAAGTTACGCACTTTCTCGGCTCTCGCATCACAAGTGTTGAGTCACAGCGTCTGCGTTTAATTGACGACAATGGTAATGGATCTTGGGCAATTGTCGAAAAGGAAACTACAACAATTGTGGGAACTATCCTTCTCGAACAATTACCTGACAAAGATGGTTTACTCACTCAAGATTATGAGGTAGGCTGGCACTTACGGCGAGCTTCTTGGGGTAAAGGGTATGCAACAGAAGCAGGACGAGTTATGCTCAACTACGGATTTAGTGTTTTGAACTTGCCAGTGATTTATGCTGTAGTAAAGCCAGAAAATCATGCTTCAATCCGTGTAACAGAACGATTGGGTATGAAACCAATAGGGCGGACAAATAAGTATTACGGTATTGAACTACTCCTGTTCCAACTAGATGCACCTGAAGAGTAGAGAGGGAGTAGGAGTAGGGAGTAGGGGAAGAAAAACTATTTATTGATTATTTATCAATGCCCAATGACAAATGACAAATGACAAATGACTAAAAAATGGTTCCGAATTGGGCTGTTGGGTATATTTATCCTCTCACTCGCCTTGAGGTTTTGGGGATTGGAGCGATTCAATACTCTGGTATTTGATGAAGTTTACTTTGCCAAATTTGGTAATAATTATCTCACGCATACACCATTTTTTAATGCTCATCCGCCGTTAAGTCAATATATGATCGGCATCGGCATTTGGCTTGGTAGTCACATTCCTTTTTGGCACGATACAGTAAATGGGCTAACGGGTTCAATGCGATCGCCTTGGACTTATCGGTGGTTCAATGCCCTTACTGGTTCATTTATCCCTTTAGTTGTAGCTGCGATCGCTTATCAGTTGAGTTATCGCCGTAGCTTTGCTTTGCTTGCTGGTTTGTTTACTGCATGTGATGGCCTTTTTCTAGTTGAATCTCGTTATGCTTTAAGTAATATTTATATTGTCATCTTTGGTTTATTAGGACACTGGTTTTTATTATTAGCATTAGATAAGCAAAATCGGCGACGTTCTTTTTGGTTAGTTTTTGCTGGCATTGCTTTTGGTGCGTCAGTCGGTACTAAGTGGAACGGTTTATGGTTCCTATCAGGTGCTTATCTTATTTGGATAGTAGCTTGGGTAATTCAGGGAACGCATTCTTTTGCTAACGCCAAACTCTCTTTTAAATCCCCCTCATTGGAGGAGGCAGAAGGCAGAAGGCAGGAGCCAGGAGCCAGGAGCCAGGATAGCGAAGCGGTAGCGAGTCCGCGAGCGTCGGCAGAATTCAGGGGCCAGGAGGTAGGAATTAGTACTTATTCTCCACCATTTATACCATCTCCCTCATCTGAGTCACCACTACAAAACTTGACTCAGCTAAATATTTTCCAGATGTTATTTTATCTAGGAATAATTCCAGCTTTTATCTATAGCATCATCTGGATTCCTCACCTTCAGCTAGATAAAACTTATGGATTTATTGCAGTACATCAGCAAATTTTGAAATTTCACTTGCATTTAGGTGGTAATAGTTCGGATGTACATCCTTATTGTGCTGCCTGGTACAAATGGCCTTTGATGACTCGACCAATGGCATATTATTATCAAACGGCTAAAAGTATCACTGATCCGTTACCTGTCATGGGGCCACCTTTACCTGCTGGTGCTGGACAAGTTATTTATGATGTTCATGCAATGGGCAATCCCTTTTTATGGTGGTTTGGTGTTGCTGCTATGTTGTTTTTAGTAGGGATGCTGGTGTCACAAGCCGTAATGCCTTGGGTGAAGGAAAAGCGTTTTTTAGTACCAGCAACTCTTAGTATTGATACTTGGATTGCCTTGTATTTAGTTATAAATTATGCTGCTAACTTAGCACCTTGGGTGGAGGTGACGAGGTGTGTTTTCATATACCATTATATGTGTGCAGTCATATTTGTATTTTTAGCGATCGCTTGGTTTGTCGATCAGTGTCTTCGCAGCTATTATCAACAACTCCGGGCGTTAGGTGTCACCATTACTTTTATTATTCTGGCTGCTTTTATTTTCTGGATGCCTATTTATTTGGGTTTACCCCTCTCCCCTGACGGTTATAAACTGCGGATGTGGTTCAACTCTTGGATTTGATTAAAAGGGGTTTTGGTAAGAATAATGACTCCTAAACTCATTTATAAACTTAATATAGCTACATATATACATGATTGTTTAATCACATGGGTTTCACATTTCTTATCCCTATGTAAGTTTACTGGCTGTTAGACTTTTCAAAGCGTAAGCAGATGAGAGTAAGCCTGCAAAACGCAACATCAGGGCATGGGAAATTAGATACTAAGTAAAAATGCTGAATGTAAACTTATTTTTTTACATTCATCATTATCCGTTATTCTAGATATTCTAGTTTTGATGCTCCCGGACAACAGAGGAGGATCTTCATGGAAATGAACTTACAATTCCCAGGTATTAATTTAATTAGCTTGAAAGAGGCACCAATTCATTTTTCTAGCCAAATTCAGCCTCACGGTGTCCTGTTAGTTTTGGAGGAGCCGGAGCTAAAAATATTACAAGTTAGCACTAATACATTAAATGTTTTCGGGATTGCGCCCGAAAATATGTTGGACAAAAAATTAGAAGATTTACTCGACCCATTCCAAATAGAGAGAATCAAAACAGGGCTAGCCGGGGAAAATCTTGATTTTATCAATCCTACCAAAGTTTGGGTACGAAAAAAAGGTGATGACTACATAGTATTTGATGCAATATTTCACCGGAATACAGAAGGGTTTTTAATTCTGGAATTAGAACCTGCTATTACTCAAGAAAATATTCCATTTTTAAGCTTTTATCATCTCGCTAGAGCCTCTATTAATCAACTAGAAAAAACAGCAAATCTCCGTGACTTTTGTCAAGTTATCGTTCAAGAAGTTCGGAAAATAACGGAATTTGACAGGGTAATGCTATATAAATTCGATGATGATGGACATGGTTCCGTTGTCGCGGAAGACAAACTAGAAAGCCTAGAACCTTACTTAGGTCTGCATTATCCAGAGTCAGATATTCCTAAACCAGCGAGAAAATTATTTGCTGCCAATTCGATCAGAATCATCCCGGATGCTTATTCTCAGCCAGTCAAACTTTTTCCTGTCAATAATCCAATTAGCGATCGCCCGATTAACTTAACCAACTCTATTCTCAGAAGTGCTGCTTCTTGTCATACAGAGTACTTGCATAATATGGGTGTTGGTGCAACGCTTACGATCTCTTTAATTAAAGACCAAAAACTCTGGGGACTAATTGCTTGTCATAATCAATCCCCAAAATATGTTTCCTACGAATTGCGTAAAGCTTGCGAATTTTTAGGGCGAGTAATATTTGCAGAAATCTCAGCTAGAGAAGAGACAGAAGATTATTATCACCGGATAAATCTGACACACCTTCAATCAGTCTTGATTGAATATATGTCTCAAGAAGAAAACTTTATTGATGGTTTAGTTAAAAACCCGCAGCATCTTTTAGATTTGGCTAGCGCTCAAGGTGCGGCTGTCTGTTTTGCGGGAAATTGCACGGTAGTTGGTGAAACACCTAGAGAAGAAGACCTGAATTTTTTAGTCCAATGGCTGAAGAATAATGTTGAAGAAGAAGTCTTCTATACAGATTCTTTGCCGCAAATTTATCCAGATGCAGAAAGCTTTAAAAATGTCGCTAGCGGTTTGTTAGCGATTCCCATTGCCAAGCGGACTTATGTTTTGTGGTTCCGACCAGAAGTAATTCAAACTGTAAATTGGGGTGGCGATCCTAATAAGGCGTTTGAAGTTAACCAATCAGAAGGAAATGTGCGTTTATGTCCACGCAAATCATTTGAACTGTGGAAAGAAACGGTTCGCTTAACATCTTTACCTTGGAAAGAGGTAGAAGTTAAAGCAGCATTGGAACTGCGGAAAGCAATTGTCAATATTGTGCTGCGTCAAGCCGATGAACTAGCCCAGTTAGCGCAGGATTTAGAACGTTCTAACGCCGAACTGAAAAAGTTTGCCTACGTCGCCTCCCATGACTTGCAAGAACCACTCAATCAAGTTGTGAATTACGTGCAGCTGTTGGAGATGCGCTATAGCGAAGAACTTGACGAAGATGCTCAGGAGTTTATTAGCTACGCTGTGCAAGGAGTTAGCCTGATGCAGACGTTGATTGATGACGTACTGGCATACTCGAAAGTGGATATGCAAGCGATCGCATTTCAAATGAACGATGTAGAGACAGCCTTAAATCGAGGGTTGGGCAATTTGCGTCAACGCATTAATGAAACCGGGGCTACTATCACCCACGACCCCTTACCAACAGTGATGGCTGACAGCACCCAACTGATGCAGCTATTCCAAAACCTCATCGGTAACGCCATTAAGTTTCATAGCGATCAGCCGCCACAAATTCATGTGGGAGCAGAAAGGATAGAAAATGCATGGTTGTTCTCAGTTCGGGATAATGGAATTGGCATTGACCCGAAATTTAGCGATCGCATTTTTGTAATTTTTCAGCGCTTACACACGCGGGATGAATATACTGGTACAGGTATGGGTTTAGCCATCTGTAAGAAGATCGTCGAATGTCACCGAGGGCGGATTTGGGTAGAGTCAGAACTGGGTGAAGGCGCAACCTTCTACTTTACGATTCCAGTTGGAGGACGCGAACTTGAGCGTAGAAACGGGAGAAAAACACAAAACCATCTTTTTGGTCGAGGACAATAAAGCTGACATTCGCTTAATCCAAGAAGCGTTGAAAAATAGTTCAGTGCCCTACCAGGTGGTAACGGTCAGGGATGGTATAGATGCTATGGCTTATTTACGCCAAGAAGGTGAATATGCTGATGCACTACGCCCTGACCTCATTCTATTGGATTTGAATTTGCCTAAAAAAGATGGTCGAGAAGTGCTGGCGGAAATCAAAGCCGACCCACTACTAAAGCGTATTCCAGTTGTTGTGTTAACAACCTCAAAAAATGAGGATGACATTTTTCACAGCTACGATTTACACGTGAATTGCTATATCACTAAATCTCGCAACCTCAACCAATTATTTCAAATCGTCAAGAGTATCGAAGACTTTTGGCTCTCTACTGTGACGCTACCATCGGAGTGAGGCAGGGGAGGCAGAGGGGGGCAGGGGGAGAATAACTAATTACTAACGACTAATGACAAATGACAAATGACAAGATAGAGGAGCAATAGGGGGTGAAACCCGAAGATTATGGTTGTGAGCTACTCAGTAAAAATCTTATTAATTGAAGATAACCTAGCTTATGCGAGGTTGTTACAAGAGTTTCTGGCACAAGCTCAGTCCCAAGATTTTACTCTGGTTCATGTAAAACGATTGGGCGAAGCATTTCAGGAACTAAGTCAATGTAATTATGATGTTATTTTATTAGATTTAACTCTACCTGACAGTCAAGGATTATCATCTCTACCTTCTCTGATTAGCCAAGCGCCAAGTATACCGATTGTTGTCCTAACCAATACAAATGATGAAGAACTGGCAATTGAAGCAGTACGTCAGGGGGCACAAGATTATCTAGTCAAGCGCCAGGTAAATGTAGATGTGTTGGTTCGCTCTTTGCGTTATGCGATCGAGCGCAAGCAGGTTTTAGAATCATTACGCACAGTCAATGAGACGTTACAAAATCGGGTTGAAGAACGAACGGCGGAACTGGTGAAAGCCAATGAACTCAACCAGTTCAAATCTGAATTTGTCTCGATGCTTTCCCATGACATTCGCAATCCTTTAAATACTATTCTCTTGGCTGCTGGATTGCTCCAAAACCAGGATGAAAGATTGACCAAAGAGAAAAAACTGAATCATTTGCAAATGATTCGCTCGGCGATCAAAAATATGGCAAAGCTATTGGATGAAGTTACATTCATCGGCAGAGCTGATTCTGGCAGACTGGGGTATGAACTCATTTGTATAGATTTAGAAGCTTTTTGCCGCCAAATGGTCGAAGAAGTTCGATTAATAGCAAATGAGAAGCATCTGACTTTGGTGTTTGCCAGTTTTGGGCAATTAGACGAGGCATTATGGGATGAAAGCTTGCTGCGGCATATTTTAGGCAATTTACTTAGCAATGCGATTAAGTATTCACTACCGGGCGGTATAGTGCGTTTTGAATTAATTGGTCAGGAAAAAACAGTAATTTTCCGAATTCAAGATTCGGGAATTGGCATTCCTCAAGAAGACCAAAGACGGCTATTTCAGCCTTTCCAACGTGCCGACAATGTTGGAAATATTCCAGGTACTGGCTTGGGACTAGCGATCGTCAAAAAATGTGTCGATGCACACGGAGGCGAGATTATAGTCAACAGTCAAGTTGAAGTAGGTACAACCTTTACCGTCACCCTTCCTTTAATAGAAGCTTAAGCATTTAAGTTAAGTGATTCAGGTTAAATTATATACATTTAAGTAATGCAGCCAAGTTCCCTCAAAAGAATTACTTGTTACTAGCCTTCATTCACAACTTCTCGTCTGATAAACAAAGCCCGATAAACAGGTTCACCCTTTTTTTGTGTGCCTATTTCTCGTTCTGTGGGCACTGGTAGCGGATTTTCGGCTAACCATTCTTCTGTTCCAACTTTCTGATAAGCTGGGTGGGCGGCGAAGCGATCGCGCATTTCTACCGCGATAAATTCCATATCTGATTGCACAAACACAACGCCACCAACCGCTAGATAACTGGCTAACTCTGCTACCAGTTCTGGCTGCACTACACGGCGTTTAGCATGGCGGGTTTTAAACCAAGGATCGGGAAATTGAATTGTAACGCGCTGTAAACTTCCTGGAGGAAGGGAAGATAATAGCGATCGCAATGAGTTATTCACATTGCAAAATAAGTAGTGCAGATTTGTTAAAGCCAACTGAGAACGTAACTTATTTGCCTCTTTTACCAACGGTTCTCGAATTTCTAAGCCTAGATAATTCCAGTTGGGTTCTATTTGGGACATATTTAACAAAAACTGTCCTTTAGCGCAGCCAATATCTAAATGTAGTGGTTGATTTGGCTTTGCATAAATTTTTTCAAAGTCTTGGGGACTTGCTGGTGTTTGATACTTGTTAGCAAGTGGATTAACATGCTGGCGGACTCGGACTGCTGCCAAAATTTCCTCTCCTTTACGTCAAAATATTTTGTCGATCATAAATACGAATTGCTACAAGTCTTCCTTTAATTGCGTCTTGGTAGCCTTTCTCCAATTTTGCTATTTCTTTAAGTAGAAATTATCAACTACGCTTTTCTTTTTAAGACCTGAGTAAGCAAAAATTCTAGTAAATAACGGTTATCAAAGTAAGAGTTAATAAAGCCAATTTTAGATTGTTTTCTTAACTTTACTCTGTCATGTTTCAAGTTAGGCGAATTTGCGCTAATCAACTTTTTATTTCACTGCTCTTGTTAAATAACTAAAAGCTTCCCAAATGTAAGTTATTATATCTTCTTTCACTAGAGATTTTGGATTAGCTGCCTAGGCAAAAAAGGGCAATATTATGCTAGAATTATATCAAATTATGGCAATTATTCAAGAGTAATTTAGAATAATTTTGCGCTTTGTTGAGTAAACAAGCTAAAATCTACGATTTTTGGAGATTTTTAGGTTATGACAACCTCACAGGAGAGGATTATCCCGATAGATTTGCGAACCGAAATGTCGCAGTCTTATCTGGAATACGCCATGAGCGTGATAGTGGGTCGGGCGTTGCCAGATGCCAGGGATGGTCTAAAACCTGTGCATCGTCGCATTCTCTACGCAATGCACGAGCTAGGTCTGCTCCACGATCGCCCCTTTAAGAAATGCGCCCGTGTAGTGGGGGAAGTGTTGGGTAAATATCACCCCCACGGCGACACAGCAGTATATGATGCCTTGGTGCGGATGGCGCAGGATTTTTCCATGCGATCGCCCCTAGTTAACGGACATGGTAACTTCGGTTCGGTAGACAACGATCCGCCAGCCGCCATGCGGTACACAGAATGCCGCTTACAAGCTTTAACTAGCGCTGGTTTACTACACGATATTGAGTATGAAACCGTAGATTTCGCTGATAACTTCGACGGTTCCCAACAAGAACCCACAGTTTTACCGGCACGGATTCCCCAATTATTGCTCAACGGTTCCTCTGGGATTGCCGTGGGTATGGCAACCAACATTCCGCCCCACAATTTGGGCGAATTGATTGATGCTTTGGTGGCTGTAATCCACAATCCCGAAATCACCGATCTCGAATTAATGCAGTATGTCCACGGCCCAGACTTTCCAACTGGGGCGCAAATTTTGGGAACATCTGCCATTCGAGAAGCTTACACCACCGGGCGTGGTTCTATTACCATGCGTGGTGTCGCTAATATTGAAACCGTTGAACAACGGGGACGGCCAGATAGAGAAGCAATTATCATCACCGAATTGCCCTATCAAACCAATAAAGCGGCGCTGATTGAAAAAATCGCCGAAATGGTGAACGAAAAGCGGCTAGAGGGCATCGCAGATATCCGGGATGAAAGCGATCGCGACGGGATGCGAGTTGTCATCGAACTTAAGCGTGATGCTTATCCCCGCGTTGTTCTAAACAACCTTTACAAACAAACGCCACTGCAAGCCAACTTTGGGGCGAATATGCTGGCGTTGGTGAATAGCGAACCCCAGGTACTCACCCTCAAGCAGTTTTTAAGCGTCTTCTTAGATTTCCGCATCGAATCCATTGCCAGACGTACCCGTTACGAACTGCGGAAAGCCGAGGAACGCGATCATCTCCTGCAAGGGTTATTAATTGCCCTATCCCAGTTAGATCCAATTATTGTCTTGATTCGCCATGCGCCCGATGCGCCGACAGCCAAAGGCGAATTAATCACAACTTATGGACTCTCGGAAGTGCAAGCAGATGCGATTTTGCAGATGCAATTGCGGCGATTAACTGCCTTAGAAGCAGACAAAATTCGTTTGGAACACGACGAATTACAAGCAAAAATTACCGACTTACAAGATATTTTGGCACGCCGGGAGAGAGTGCTAGAAATTATCGAAACCGAAGTCGCGCAACTGAAAACTAACTTTGCCACACCCCGCCGCACGGTAATTTTACCAGGGGAAGGGGAATTAGACGATCGCGACTTAATTGCCAATGAAAAAGCAATCATTCTGGTTACAGAGCAAGGTTACATCAAACGGATGCCAGTTAATACCTTTGAAGCGCAAAGCCGTGCTACCAGAGGTAAAGCCGCAGCCAAGGTAAAAGATGATGATACCATTGAGCATTTCTTAACTTGCTGCGATCACGACAGTATTTTATTCTTTAGTGAGCGTGGTGTTGTTTATTGCCTGAGAGCGTATCAAATTCCAGCGAGTTCGCGTACCAGTCGCGGGACACCAATTGTCCAGATGTTACCCATCCCTAAAGAGGAAAAAATCACCTCGATTGTACCCGTTGACGAGTTTAGCAGCGAAGAATATCTGGTCATGCTCACTAAGGGCGGGAATATCAAGAAAACCGAATTGGCAGCCTTTAGTCATATTCGCGCCAATGGTTTGATTGCCATTTCCTTAGAAGAAGGCGACCAACTGCGCTGGGTGCGACGCGCTAGAGTCGAGGACAGTGTAATCATTGGTTCTCGTAACGGCATGGCGATTAACTTCCGGTGCAACCACGAACAACTGCGTCCTTTAAGTAGGGCGACTCGTGGGGTGAAAGCCATGAAACTCAAAAATAAAGATGAACTGGTGGGTATGGATATTCTACCCGCAGCAATTCTTGAAACTTTGGATATAGTTACAGAAGCCGAAACTGAAGATATCGAAGCAATCGAGACAATCGAGGCAATCGAAACAGAAGATATCGAAATTACCGAAACTACTGAAGAGTCCGCAGAAGTGCCTAGTACTGGCATTGTTGGCCCTTGGGTGTTGGTAATTACAATGGGAGGATATGGTAAGCGCGTACCCGTTGCCCAATTCCGACTACAAAATCGTGCTGGTCAAGGTTTAATGGCAACCAAGTTCAAAAACCGCAAAACTAAAGACAAGTTGGCAACCCTACGCATTGTCAACAATGATGATGATGAAATCATGATGGTGACAAATCGCGGTATTATCATCCGTCAAGCGGTAAATGCAATTTCTATCCAATCGCGATCGGCAACTGGAGTCAGAGTGCAGCGTTTAGATGAAGATGACGCTATTACCGGAGTAGCAATAGTTCCACCTGATGCTGCCGATGCAGAAGAAGCAGAATAAAAAGCAGGGGGAGAGGTTAACCACCTTACTCCCTTATTTAATAGCCTTAGCTAGCGGCATTTTAATGGGGCTAACCGTAGCCCCAGTAGGTGCATGGTTCCTGGCTTGGATTGCCATAGTTCCCTTATGGGTGCTAGTTGTAACTTCAGCCAAAGGTAAAAACCAATTCCCTCCGGCTTTCCTGTGGGGTATTGGTTTTCACGGTGTCGCCCTATTCTGGATTACCGGAATTCATCCGATGACATGGTTGGGCGTTCCCTGGTTGCCAAGCTTGGCAATCACGCTTTTTTGTTGGGGATTTATCAGTGTCTTAGGTGGGGTATTCCTTACTATTTGGGCGGCTGTAATGGTTCGCCTGGGTGGAAAAAAACCGTTGTTACGTGTTCTGATTGGTACAGCCCTCTGGTGCGGCTTAGAGAGTCTATGGAGTGCTGGCCCTCTGTGGTGGAGTTCCCTTGCTTACACGCAAAGCCCGCATAATCTCGTAATTGTACATCTGGGGCAACTCTCTGGGCCTAATACTGTGACAGCAACAATAGTTGCTGTAAATGGGTTAATTGCTGAAGGATGGATAAACCACAGAGGCACAGAGGGCGCAGAGAAAATTTCCTCTGCGTCCTCTGCGCCTCTGCGGTTCGTTAATAAATACTGGGTTATCGCCACAGGATTATTAATTACCTTACACCTCATCGGTTTTTTCCTATACAGTCGTCCCATCGCCCAACCCCCAGAAGCAGCCTTGAAAGTGGGGATTGTTCAAGGTAATATTCCGAACCGACTTTTACGAAGTTCAGAAGGGTTTCGTCGCGCCCAAGAAAATTACACTAATGGGTATTTAACTTTAGCAGACCAAGGTGTAGATGCAGTCCTCACCCCAGAAGGAGCCTTACCTATTTTCCAGCGTAACTTGTTGGGAACTGCCTTAGTCGCAGCTGTGAAAGAAAAAGGTGTAGTTGCTTGGATTGGGGCTTTTGGCGAACGAGGAGACAGTTATACAATTAGCTTGTTTACTTTCAACAGTAAGGGTGAAATTGTCAGCCGCTACGATAAGTCCAAACTCGTACCTTTGGGAGAATATATTCCCTTTGAAGGAATTTTCGGCGGGTTAATTCAACGCTTGTCGCCTTTGGAGGCACACCAAGTTCCTGGTTCAGCAAATCAGATATTTGACACTCCTTTTGGTCGTGCGATCGCTAGTATATGTTACGAATCCGCTTTTCCTGAACAATTTCGCCGTCAAGCTGCTGCGGGTGGGCAATTTATTGTCAGTTCTTCTAACGATGCCCATTACACTGCATCGATGCCATTCCAGCACCATGCACAGGATATCATGCGGGCAATTGAAACCGATCGATGGTCAGCACGGGCAACGAATACCGGCTATTCAGCTTTTGTAGATCCTCATGGGAGAACCTTGTGGATGTCTGGATATAATACTTACGAAACTCATGCTGAAACAATTTATCGGCGACAGACACAAACTTTATATGTGCGTTGGGGTGATTGGTTAACGCCTTTGTTGCTGGGATTGAGTGTCTTAGGGTGGTTTGTGCAGAGAGTGTTTAACTAACGCTAATATCAGATCGTAACTACAGTGACATCCACGAGTAATAGTTACCATTTGAGTCTCTAAAAGAGGAATTGTGGCATGGAAGACATTCAGCAACGCAAGCTTTTATCCGCCCTAAGCCACGGAGCAATATTTTTTAGCTCTACGATTATCTCCATTGGCATACCGATTGCAATTTTGTTAATTAGTAATGACCAGATTATCAAAAGCAATGCCAAAGAATCACTCGATTTTCACATAAATCTTTATATTTATGCACTTATCTTTGCATTGCTGACTTTTGTAGGAATTGGTATTTTGTTATTGATTGCTTTGGGCATGGTCAGTTTTATTATGCCAATTATTGCCATTATCAATGTTCTGAACCAGCCAAATGTGTCTTACCGCTACCCGTTTATTTTCCGATTTGTGTAGTTAAAAGAGTTGTAAAAAAAATTGTAGGTTGGGTGTAGGCTTTGCGTAACCCAACATTCTGAGATAAGCTGTTCCACATTTAAATTACATATACTGGGCGGGCAGGATGCCCACCCTACAAGAGTTATATTTAATTCGATTATGCAAATTAGATGTTTTTTAGCTTATGTTGGGTTGCGCTCCGCTTCACCCAACCTACGTCTAATGCACTATTTTAGTCTTACCATGCCACTACAATAATTGTATTTTTAATTTATAAATCGCCTCTAACTGAACTTTATTGCAATGTAGCAAAGCTTTCTTAAAGTGACACACAATGTTAGGTAATTCTCCATTTTGTCTATTGGAAAAAATTATATTTTGCTAGACGATTACTTCTTTATTACACAGGTTGATATAATTTGCAATTCTCCATAAGATTGAAATTTAAATACAGGATTTCATACCAAATTTAAGTTTAAAAAAAGTGTATAAGGGGTAATTTGTAGACTTTCAGGTGTTTTAATAAAGTTATTACCAAAGTCTAGTTGAAGCAAAAACATGAAAGGTCTTAGGAAGTTATCCTCAATAGCGCTATTGCTATGTGCCTTTGTGTATCCGCCCTCATTAGCTGAAGCAAAAGATATTTCTTTAAATAATGCTCGCAATGAACAGAGCGCCGCACCAGAAGCTAATCTAGTTGGAGATAAAACTGGAGAGCTTTTAATTGCTCAACGGCGGCCAGGACGATACCGAATGATCCGAAGACGGCAGATTATCCGACAGAGGCAGCCCTATGGACGATACCAAAATATCCGACGACGGCAGCCCTACGGACGATACCAAAATATCCGACGACGGGATCAGTTAAGACAACGGCAGATTATCCAACGACGGCAGCCCTACGGACGATATAGCATTATCCGAGGTCGTTATTAAGCCAAAGCTGATACAACTAACTAATGGTTAGTGGTTGGTGGTTAAACCACTAACCACTAATTATGGTTATCTTCTAATGGCTTGCTACTACCTCTCCTTCAAGGCGAACTAGTCGGTCTGCCAAAAGTTTTTCAAGGTCTTCTAATGCCTTGGTGAAACCTTTGATGCCCTCGTCTAGTTTGTCAGTTGCCATGCGGTCAGCAGCGTGCATTTTGTCATAGCTAGCTTTGTCAATAGATATCTTTTCGATTGACAAGCTTGCTGCCTTGGCTGGGTCAAGTTTACGTGGCAGTTCTGCAACAGTTGACTGCAATTCAGCCAAAAGTGATGGAGAAATGGTCAGCAAATCACTACCTGCAAGTTCAGTAATTTCACCAAGGTTACGGAAGCTAGCTCCCATAACTTCGGTTTTATAGCCGAATTTCTTGTAGTAGTTGTAGATTTTGGTGACAGACAAAACTCCTGGATCTTCGGTTGCTGGGTAGCTATCGCGTCCGGTATCTTTTTTGTACCAGTCAAGAATCCGACCGACGAAGGGAGAAATTAGGGTAACGCCGGCTTCCGCACAGGCGATCGCTTGGTGAAGACCAAACAACAAGGTAAGGTTACAGTGAATACCTTCTTTTTCGAGAATTTCCGCAGCGCGAATGCCTTCCCAAGTGGTGGCAATTTTAATCAAAACGCGATCGCGGCCAATTCCAGCAGCTTTATACTGGGCAATTAAATCCCGTGCTTTAGTCAGAGTAGCTTCAGTATCGTAGGACAAGCGAGCATCTACTTCTGTAGACACACGACCGGGAATAATTTGTAAAATCTTTAATCCAAAAGCAACTGCTAAACGGTCAAAAGCTAGAGAAACTATCTGTGCTTGGGTGGCTCCGTCTCCAGCATCTTTCTTCGCTTGCAGTAAAGTTTGATCGACAATTCCCTGATATTCTGGCATTTGCGCCGCAGCAGTAATCAGAGAAGGATTGGTGGTGGCATCTTGGGGTTTGAACTTTTCAATTGCCTGGATATCCCCCGTATCCGCGACCACAACAGTCACTTCTCGCAATTGTTCTAGTAAATTCTTAGACATAAAAGACTCCGTGATGTTTGTTTAGGATTTACTTATTCCCTAGCGAGTGCTGAGTGCTGAGTTAGGAGTAGAAACGCGATTAATCGCGTCTGTACAAGAGTTATTATTCTCTTCCTTATCTTCCCAGTCACCAGTCCCCAGTCCTTAGTTCCTTCAATTCTGATTCTGGCAATTTTTCGGAATCATTGCCCAATTTTGCTTACTATCTTGAGCCACAGCCCTATTCTAAGTGGCTTATGCCGATATTGGCTGTCCAATGGAATGCACTTTGATTAAACTAGTTGTGCCCGATTTACCAATTGGAACGCCAGAGGTAATCACTACTTTATCGCCCTTATTCGCTAGACCCATATCTACAACTGTGTTCACCACATTGGTAAACATCTCTTCAGCATGGTGAACTGGTGGGATCAGCAAAGCTTCCACACCCCAAGAAAGCGCTAGTTGGCGATAAGCGGTGATGTCGGAGGTGAGGGCAATAATGGGAGAAGTCGGCCGATATTTAGACACCATTCTCGCTGTATTTCCAGAGGAAGTGTTACAAAGAATAGCCCGTGAGCCTGTTTCATAAGCGATGCGACAGACTGATTCTGCTACAGATTCGGTAACGCTAAGACTACCTGCCTCATGACACCAAGCATGTTTGCTACCCTCATCTAGAGCCTGTTCTGTCCGCACGGCGATATTGTGCATCATCTGGACGGCGGCGATGGGATATTGTCCAACAGCTGTTTCACCAGAAAGCATGACTGCATCCGTACCATCTAAGATGGAGTTGGCAACATCAGTTGCTTCGGCGCGGGTGGGGTCGGGGGCGCTAATCATCGACTCTAGCATTTGGGTGGCTGTAATCACCGGTTTGCCAGCACGATTGCAACGGCGAATAATATCTTTTTGAATGAGGGGTACTTCGTGAATTGGCACTTCCACCCCTAAATCGCCACGGGCAATCATAATTGCGTCGGCAACTTTCAGAATGGAATCAAAGTTTTCTAGTGCTTCTGCTCTTTCGATTTTGGCAATTAAGCGGATGGAAGCACCAGCCGCTTCAATCATGCGCTTGGCGGGTTCTAAGTCTTGTGGCGATTGGACAAAGGACACCGCTACCCAATCTACACCCAACTGAATCCCAAAGCGTAGATCCAGTAAGTCTTTTTCGGTGATGGAACTAACAGGTAAAGGAGTTTGTGGTAGATTTACTCCTTTATGTGTGGAAATTAACCCGCCAGTTTTCACTTGGGCGCGAATGCGATCGGCATCGCGATCGGTAACAATCAATTTGACGCGACCATCATTAATTAAAATCGGTTCACCTGGTCGCACCATTGCGAACAAAGTCGGCAATGGTAGAGGTATTTCCTCAATGCTCTCACCCTTTTCTTGCAATACAAAGGTGACTTCAGTACCAGCTTCTAAATTTAACCCTTCCGGTGGTAAAGTTCCCAAACGAATCTTGGGGCCACACAGGTCTTGCATAATTGCGATCGGTTTTTGCTGCTCATTACTAATTTGTCTGAGATAGTGAGCAGTTTGAGCATGGAATTCGTAAGCCCCGTGGGAAAAATTCAACCGTGCCACATTCATTCCAGCTTCTACCAAGCCTCGCAGATTTTCGGGTGCAGATGTAGCGGGCCCAACAGTACAAATGATTTTGGTTCGACGCATAGGGATTAGGGGTTGAGGAGTAACCTGCAAATTTGGATAGTTTGTGCGTAGGCGTAGCCCGTCGTAGACATCGCCCAGTCATCCAAATTAACACGTGCTTTATATCACTGTTTTTGTAAATAAAGATACTAAATAATGTTTTACTCCCAGGGTATTTACCATTTGACCCAAATCCCCAAAGTCAAGGGTCAAAAGTCAAAAGCTAATCACCAATGACAAATGACCAATGACAAATAACGAATTAAACCACTGCAACTGTAGAGGCGAGTTTTTCCTTTTGTGACATAGACAACATCAGGTCAATCACGCGATTCGAGTAGCCCCACTCGTTGTCATACCAGGCAATTACCTTGAAGAAGTTAGAATTCAACTCAATTCCAGCACCTGCGTCGAAGATACTAGAATGGGTATCGCCTTGAAAATCTGTGGAAACTACTTCTTCATCTGTGTATCCCAAAATACCCGCTAGCGAACCTGCGGCAGCCTCTTTCATAGCAGCACAGATTTCCTTGTAACTAGTGGCTTTGGCAGTTTTAAAAGTTAAATCAACTACAGAGACATCGGGAGTCGGAACTCGTAATGCCATACCAGTTAATCTACCCTTCAATTCTGGTAAAACCAGTGCTACAGCTTTTGCTGCCCCTGTGGAGGAGGGAATAATATTCTGGCTTGCACCTCGACCACCCCGCCAGTCTTTCTTGCTGGGGCCGTCTACAGTTGGCTGAGTGGCAGTCATGGCGTGGACTGTGGTCATTAACCCTTCAGTCAACCCAAAGTTGTCATTGATGACTTTAGCTATGGGAGCTAGACAGTTTGTAGTGCAGCTAGCATTGGAGACAATGATATCCTTGCTGGGGTCAAATAGGTGATGATTGACACCCATAAGTAAAGTCGTAACTCTATCTGGATCTTTAGTGGGAGCAGAAATTACCACTCGCTTTGCACCTGCCTTCAGGTGGTTTGCGGCTCCTTCGTAGTCAGTGAAGAGTCCGGTGGCTTCCACGACATAATCCGCACCTGATTTTCCCCAAGGTAACTCTGCTGGATTTCTCACCGACACACAAGGAATGAAGTGCCCATCAATGAGAATACCGTCTTCCTTGGCTTCAACCTTCTGCTTTAATTGACCGTGGGTTGAGTCGTACTTTAATAAGTAAGCAAGGTTATCTGGTGGTACTAGGTCGTTAATGCCTACAAACTCGATATTGGGGTTATCGATGCCAGCACGAAGCACGAGTCGCCCGATTCGACCGAAGCCATTGATACCAACTTTCAATTTAGTCAAGATTAAGCCTCCCGTTGTGGAAGTTGAACAAAAGGAGAAAGTTAAAAGTCAAAATAGATTGCCTTTTATTCTTTACTCTTTGATCCTGACAGTATCAGCAAGCTAAGGCATATTTACTTGGCATCTTTTAAGGATTGGGGCATTGGGGGATGGGGAATGGGGAATGGGGAATGGGGAATGGGGAAAGGGGAACGGGGAATGGGGAGAATAATAACTCCTAACTTTTGTACAGACGCGATTAATCGCGTCTCTCAGCACTGATGAGGGGCAACCCACGGTTCGTTAGGAGGTAAATAGCAAAAGTTCCTAACCAGTGACTAGCTGCATAATGTTCAATTACAACATCTGTGAGTCCATGCTGACGATGGTGAAGAGCAGCAGAGCGGAGTGTTTCTATGCGGCGATCGCTATTTGCCAATCCAGATATAATACCCTCAAGCATCCAAGCACGACTGAGATTAAGACCGTAGAAGTGGGCTTGCATATAATCTTGAGGATTATCCACTCTGGCTGGTTCTAACCAATTTACCGAATTATCAATGGGTATTTCTGGCAGAAAATTGGTGAGCCAGTCAGTGAAATCTGTTGTTGGCAGAATTCGCCGCATCAGGTCTGCTTCAGCAAGTCCAGGAGAGAGAAAATCGTAACCAAGTGGTTCAAATTGTAACGAGTAGTTGCGATCGCTAAGATAAAATTGCCGTGCTTTATTCTCCAATAACTGAGTAAAATCAGTATTTTCGGTAATCCTTGCCCAATCTAGCATCAAACCAAGTGCAAAGGCTGTTTGGCTATGCACCCCTGTGCGATTTGGCAGTTTCAGTTCGTTAATCCAGCGCTGTAGGTTATCAGCAATCAACTTTTCTAGCGGTTCTAATACAACCCGCCATTCTTTTGCTTGAGCATGATTCCACTCGTGAAGTTCCGCAGCCAGTTGCAGAAACCAGGCCACACCGTAAGGAAATTCAAAAAAGGGTCGCCGTTGAAAATGGGCAATTTCTCCTTGAATTTTCTCAGGCGTTAGGCTTTGCCCAAGTGCTTGCTTTGACGCTACATTGAAAGAGGCTTCAGGAAAGTGACGCAGCAGACGTACCAGCAACCAGTGACCATGTACGGCTGAATGCCAATCTAAGCAGCCATAAAAAGCAGGAGTTAATTGACGCGGTGGTTTGATATCCTCGTCGCTCTCAGCCCAACGCAGAATACTGTTAGGATACTCTCGCTCGATACAATCCAGCACTAATTGAGCAAATTGTACTGCGATCGCTTCATTAATCTCCAAATTATCGGGTAGCATGGTCACGTCGCTTTGCTCCGAATTAAAAATTAAAAATTAAATTTAGGTGCTTATATCCTTTTTGCGTAAAAGCGTAGTGTTTTTAATGCAGGGGAATGGGAACTGGGTATTTAGGACGGGTTAAAGCCCCAAACATCATTTTTCCACGCTCTTCCCAATCCCCAACCCCTTTTACCATTGCAAGGTCTTGTAAATTTAATTCACTAGTAGTTAGCCAAGTGAACTTGGCGGGGTAAAGGGTAAAGGGGAAGGGGGAAAGGTTTCAAATCCCTTACCCCTTACCCCTTCCCCTTTACCCAGACATCACGCAGCATTTTTGGGTTGGCAGACTACTAGGAATTAACCATCACTTGCGCTTCAGGTTTTACCCTAGCTTCTGCTTCCAGAAATTCAGTCACTTGAGCTTCAATTTCATCCCGGACAATTTGGCGATACTCCAAGAAATGCTCAATTTGGGCACAAACGGCTAAGTAGCTACTCACCCCACCTGGATTATGCTGATACATGCTCCACAGGTTGCGCCAGAATTGCCAGCGCGTCTGACGACGTACACCTTGCCGCCAGCAAATAATTAGAAACGCTCGGAGTACTTTCCAGTTCAATGGTTTCTTGGCAGCTTTGCCCTTTTTCGGGTAGGTTGCTTCGCCCAAAAGCCGGAAGTGTTTGTATGTACGCTCTAAAAACCGCTCTGGCTCATACAAATCACAGAATGCCTGCACATATTCACGAGCGATGTCTTCTAACGGTCGAGTTGGGACAAAGTTCATCAACGTGGTTTGGTTGATGTTGGCTGATTTATTGCGGAGTCGTCCTTCTTTTTCTAATCTATGCCAGAGGGCTGTATCTGGAAGCGCTTGCAGCATACTGAATAAGGCAGTGGGTATTGCTGTTTGCTCAACAAACTTGACAATCCGTGCGCCGGCTCCTACTTTTTCGCCATCAAACCCAATGATAAAGCCTGCCATAACTCGCAACCCTGAGCGGGTAATTCTATTTACCGCTTCACTGAGCGAGTCTCTGGTATTCTGGTATTTCTGAGTGAAAGTGAGACTTTCTTCGTCGGGGGTTTCAATTCCTAGAAAAACGGCTCCAAAATTACACGCTACCATCAAGTCCATCAGTTCTTGATCTTGGGCTAAATCAACTGAAGCCTCTGTCGCAAAAGAAAAGGGATAGTTATGTTCTACCATCCAGGGCAGAAGAGACTTCAAAAATAATTTGACATTCCGCTTATTACCGATGAAGTTGTCATCCACCATAAAAATACTGCGTCGCCAACCCAGTTTGTAGAGATAATCAAGTTCTGCTAATAACTGTTCTGGGTTTTTGGTGCGAGGTTTGCGACCATACAGCACAATAATGTCGCAGAATTCACACTGGAAGGGACATCCACGAGAAAATTGTACCGACATTTCCGCATAAGCTTCAAACTCTAACAAGTCAAAGCGAGGGGTGGGAGTGTTGGTAACATCTGGTTTTTCACCGCCAGAGCGAAAGATACCTGTGCGATCGCCCCGTGCGATCGCTGCTACAAATAAGGGTAAGGTAATTTCCCCTTCGTCCAATATCAAGTAATCCACTCCGGCGGATGTCATTTCATCTGGTAACGCTGTCGGGAAAGGCCCACCCACAGCTACCCTTTTACCTCTCCGTTTTGCTTCTAATATCTGACAGAGCAAATCCTCTTTTTGCACAATCATCGCCGACATAATAACCAAATCGGCCCAAGCCCACTCTGCTTCCGTACAGGCACGAACATTTCGATCTACTAGCTTATACTCCCATTCTTGAGGTAATATCGCGGCTACAGTTACCAAGCCTAAAGGCGGTAGCATTGCTTTACGGTCTAATAAAGCCAGTGTTTTTTCAAAAGACCAAAAACTTTTTGGAAAAAGGGGGTATAGAAGTAAAACGTTCATATTTGATGCTTATAAACCTTGATCTTAGCTGCTGGTTAAGTTCAAATACAACTTCGCCACTCTGGTAAAACACTTAGAGAAGCTTTTGTATGCAGTAGCTGTAAATTCTACTATGACTGATTTAGACGAAACAATATTTTTTAAGGGCAATTATTACTACTTTTATACTAGGGAGGACTCCAAGACTGCGGGTTTTGCTGAATTAAGGAATGATTCTTGTAGGGTGGGCATCTGCCTTAACTTCATTTGAACGAGGCAGGGGGAGGGAGGAGGGGGCAGGGACAGCCCGCAAATATGGAAAGCCACTTGGCAAATTGGCAACTCTGAACAAATTAACTGTGTTATTTTTAATAACTATACAAGGTGTATTTGCACTTTCAAGCTATTTTTTAGACGGGCTGCAACCCGTCTTTATTTATCGCCAGATCCTTTTACAGCAGTTTTCATGTATTTGAACTATATCTGTCGTAGGAGCAATTCATGAATTGTCCCTACAACGAAAGTCCTAAATTTAATTATTTGCTCAACAACTTTTAGGGTGTTATATAACATTTTCTAAACAACATCTCAATAAAGAGAAAGACGTTTGAATCTGTTCTTTTCCCCTGCCCCCTACTCCCTGCCTTCTGCCTCCTTCAACTTCTCAGTTGCACAGGCATAGCTAAATAAGTCATTTTCAAACCACCCAATGGTGTAAAAATAACTGGAGTCAGGCTTTGATTTAGGTGCATTTGAATTTCGGAAGATGGTAACTCTTTCAAACCTTCCATCAGATATTTAATGTTAAAAGCAATTTCAATGTTTTCTCCAGATATCTGCGCCGGCATTGACTCTCTACCACTACCCACATCTTGAGCTTCACAAGATAAGGTAATTTCTTGAGCTTCGCTATCAATACTAAGTTTGACAATATTATTTTTCTGGTCTGCTAGCACAGCAATCCGTTCCAAAGTGCTGACAAATTGTCGCCGTTCAATTGTCACTTGTCGTTCAAATTGACGTGGAATCAATTGTCGATAAGCAGGATATTGCCCTTCTAATGTGCGACTAGTCAAGCGTTGATTTTGCCATGCAAACACAACTTGACCTTGATCGAAATATAAAGCTACAGGTTCATCTGATGAGGCACTATGAGCTAGCATCCGTTGGAGTTCGCGTAATGCTCTCGCTGGTACTGTCACCTCTAGTTGACTAGTTCCGCCTAAAGGACGCTCGTTGCTAGTTTCTACCACTGCTAGGCGATGTCCGTCGGTAGCTGCAAATTCTAGGGTATCTTGTTTAACTGTTAAATGTACTCCCGTCAGTACTTGTTTAGTTTCATCACCACTGGTAGCAAATAATGAACCCCGTAATCCCTCAACTAATGCGGCGGTGGTGAGATAAATTACTTCTGTATTTTCAATTACAGGTAGTTCAGGAAATTCTTCTGGCCCCATTGCTCGGACTTGATAATGTCCACTTTTGGGTGTGAGTGTAACTATTAAACCTTCTCCACCGGATGTTGCACCTGTGAGGGCTGATTCATCGTCTAAAGTGATTTCACCTTCTGGAAGACGAGAGGTGATATCTACAAGTAACTTAGCAGGAAGTGCGATCGCACCACCTTGCCATACCTCTGCGTTAAAGCTGGTGCGGATTCCCAAACTGAGATCGAAAGCTGTTAAGCTTACTTGGTTAGTTTCAGCATCCGCTTGTAACAGCACATTGGCAAGTACTGGATGAGTTGGTCGTGAAGGTACTGCACGACTAACGAGTGAGAGATTTGTACTGAGATCGCTTTGGGAGCAAACTAATTTCATAAGTGAGATTCAGCTGGTGAAGGATATGGTAACATCCTTATCGTTTATAGGCGATCGCTAATGAAGTTATTTAAGGGTAAAATTCCAAACTCACCAATCCTTTAGCAGCCGATTCTGTTAAGCTTTCTTCTGTAAATGGATCTTATGAATGGGGCATCGGCTGCGATCGTCAGTTAGCTAAAATCCAATAGGGTTCATATAGCGGTTTTCGTACCCTCCGGGAAGCCGCTACGCATCTTAATAAATGCAATAGATTTTAAATTCTCTCCTTTTAGGTAAGTTAACTACCTGTGGAAAACTTGTGGAAAAACTATAGTACTTTTCCATAAAGTAATTATACTTAATTAAGTTTTATCAGAAAAATATCAAGTTTTCCACAGATTTTTCCACAAAAAGTAAGATTTTTTCCATAATCTAAGTTAAATTTAATCAATTTTTATACGTTACTTAATATTTTCAACTAATTATTCAACCATTAAGACTAGCGATCGCACTGCTGGTTGTGGAAAACTTAAAATATATCTTCAGGATAAAATAGAGACTAGCAAAGCTAAACTTCGGTAAAGGTTACAAAACAAATCAAATCAGATTCAATGACCGCTACTCATCATTTCTGGCTACCTGCACCGACAGATTTAACTTTGTTACCAGATGAGATTCATGTCTGGCGTATAGAACTTGACCAACCAGAACTACAACTGCAAAATTTAGCAGCAACTCTTTCCAGTGACGAAACGGCTCGTGCTGAACGGTTCTATTTTCAGGAACATAGACAGCGTTTCATTGCTGGTCGTGGTATTCTCCGAACTATATTAGGTCGCTATTTGGGTATCCAACCCTTACAAGTGCAGTTTAATTATCAACAGCGTGGCAAACCAGTATTAGCAGACACATTTGCCGATAGTGGACTGGCATTTAATTTGTCTCATTCCCAAGGGTTGGGTTTGTGTGCGGTGAATTGTACTCGCCCAATTGGTGTAGACCTAGAATATATTCGCCCGATGTCTGATATTGAAGCTCTTGCCAAACGGTTCTTTTTACCGAGAGAATATGAGATGTTGCGATCGCTATCTCCCAACCAACAGCAAGAAGTATTTTTCCGTTACTGGACTTGTAAGGAAGCTTATTTAAAAGCAACCGGAGACGGACTATCCCAGTTAGAACAAGTTGAAGTGTCGTTGACTCCTACAGAACCAGCCAAGTTACAGATATTAGAAGACTGGAGTCTTTTTGAACTAGTACCTGCAAACAATTATGTTGCTGCCGTTGCTGTAGAGAATTTTGGCTGGAACTTAAAGTGTTGGCAGTATTGATGTTGATTAAGCTCATCTCTTGGCTGAAACAAGAGAGATATTGCAGACAAATGACCAATAACCAATGACAAATGACAACCTGCTTACTTATCTTCCTGCATATTTCGCACAATTTTTGTCACCAGGTTTCTAGGTACAAATCTGACGCTTTTTGCAAGTATTGCATTGAGTAAACCAGGAATGACAATGGTTTGACCCTTCATTAAGGCACGAAAACCAACTTCAGCTACTGTTCGTGCATCCATCATCCTCTTACCCTTGAGCAACTTAGAGTCAGCCATTCCGGTTCTCTCATGAAAGGCAGATGCGGTTGAACCTGGGCAAAGAACTGTCACAGTGACACCAGTACCTTCTAACTCATTAGCGATCGCTTCTGAAAACGATAAGATATAGGCTTTAGTAGCAAAATAAACCGCCATCAAAGGCCCTGGTTGAAACGCCGCAGCCGAGGAGACGTTTAATATCTTACCTTCACCTTGCTTGACCATGTGCTTCAGGAATAGCTTAGTTAAATGGGTGAGACACACCAAATTTACCTGTAGCATTTCCAGTTCAGTAGCTAAGTCTGTTTCATTAAATAATCCATAGATACCAAATCCAGCATTATTTACCAGCACATCAACATTAATATCGGCTTTTTGCAACTCCGTGAAAATTTCTTCAGGAGCAGTTGATATAGATAAATCCTTAACAATAGTTTTGACAAAAATTCCAAATTTTTCTTGGAATTTAGCTGCAATTTCTACTAGCGTTGGCCCATTTCTGTCTACTAAGACCAGATTGTAATTATGAGCAGCAAAAATACACGCTAATTCGTAGCCAATTCCACCGGCTGCGCCAGTAATAAGAGCAGTTTGTTTGCTCTGTTTTTGATGTGTTTTGTTCATGTAAGAATGTTGGTGAATTCAACTTGATGAAGCTGCGTTGCATTTACAGTGGTTCTTGTTCTACAATTAAGTACGCGTAATATCTCAACCTACAATAAATATCTTGAGTTATTACCCTTTCAAATGCTTATGTGATGCATTGGATAGATGTAGCAGTCCAAACGTAAATTTAGGACTTATGCATCGAAGAAGTTAGGCCTTAAAGGAGTTCGGTTATTTCAGACTGCTAGCATTTGGTTTTTGATCACTCACAAAAGCCAGCGGGTAAAATCAACCTTTTATGCCCGACATTAACCATTCTATCCTCAATTGCTTCTGTCAAGGGTTGAATACTAAAAATTTACATGATTGAGCATAAAAAAACAGGGCAATTATATTGCCGCTGTTAGTGTATTAGTTGTTGCTGGCATCTGAAATATTGGCTATTTAGTAGTACTGAGTTTTAAAAAGCTTGGACTAAATAAACTTATTTTTTAGGTTCGTAACGCACCGAAAGTATCCAGGATGGTGCGTTACGTTCCTAACATATCCTACGTAAGTTGTGAATTACTAAGCGATATTTAAGAAGCCGCTTTGAATCAAGTAGGCGGTATAAGTCATGAACAATTGAGAGTCAATTGGAGGACAAGCAATAGAACTACCTGCCAATGCATGGAGAGTATCTTGGCAGCTAATATGGGGTCTTCTCGCTTGCAAGTACAAATCAGGAATAGTCAGTTGTTCATCAGACCAACGTTCCAGTAAAAAGGGTCGCAGAGTGTACAAAGGGTTGTCAGCAGAAGTCACATTATTGATTAACTCAGATTGCCATTTTTCATAGGGAATCATTTCAACTGAATAACCAAAAGAGCGTATCCACTCAACTAGCATTTTCAAAGCTGCGGGTTGGGGATGTTGTAAATTGAAAGCCTTACCTATAGATTCTTTTTGGCGTGATAGATAAACAATGGCTTTACTTACATAGTCAACAGGTGACATATCTAACATATAATCTACATCAGGGAAATATCCCATTTGTAGACAGCCCTTGGTCATCAAGTTGATAAAGTCATGTGTGTTACAAATACCTGTTTTGCTATCACCTGAAATCAGTGGTGGTCTGTGGATAGTTACAGGAAGTCCACGGTCACGAGCAATTTTAACTAACTTTTCAGCTACCCATTTAGTTTGTGAGTAACCAAGATAAATACCTTCCCAATGATTGAATTCATCCTGCTCTTTGACAACCTTACCAGCATAAGCAGTAGATTCAAAAACAGCAACACTAGAAACGTAATGTACAGGCTTAACTTTAATTTGACAAGCCAATCTCAAAACTTCTTGAGTGCCTAAAACATTGGCTGCCTTCAGTGCAGAGTATGGGAAAACATAATTCAACAAAGCAGCACTATGATATATAGTATCAATATTGGCAGCTAAGATTTGAAACTGTTCCGAACCAATACCTAACAAAGGCTGAGATAAATCGCCAACAATAGGAATAATTCTGGAGCTAAATTCTTCCTGCCAAATAGCATACTGTTCCAGATTCTTTTGGAGTTTGCTTTTGCCTTCTTCGGCATTAGCAGCACGCACTAAGCAATAGATATCCGCATTGGTTTCTTGTAGCAATTCCCGGATAATAAAGGCTCCTAAAAAGCCAGTTCCACCAGTTAAAAAGATGTTCTTGGGTTCATCTATAGCTACATTAGATGCAGCACCAGGATGGATAGTAGGGTCAAGAACAGCCTCAGCACCTAAATCTAGAACAGTGGGTGCAGTGTTGGCATTAGAGGCTACTACCTTTGTATCTTGAACTGGCGAACCATCTTGCACTTCTTCAGCTAAACGCTGTGAAAGAGCTTCAATATTTGGGTAATGCCACAGAAGCAACGGAGATGGTTGAAATCCGAGCAACTTTTCTAAGTTACTTACTAGAATCATTGCTTGGGCTGAATCCAAACCATAGTTTTCTAAATGTTCTGTGACATCTATTTCATCAGTTGCTACTCCTAACAACTTAGCTAAGTTAGATACCAAAAATACTTGAATATCGTCTGCTGTGAAAGACTGTTTTATAGTCATTTTTAAATCTCCAACAATGATGTAGAACGAACAGGGTGATATTGACTGTAATAATCGGAAGCTTGCAGTCCTTGAATTTTCAAATTTTGAACACGGTACAAAAAGGCTGCACCAGTCATAATTTGATTAGCAACATCAACTACACCGCGATTATTTGGTTCAGACAGGTAAGAACCGCGTACCCAGTCATTGAAACCGCCCATTGCCGGGCCACACCAAATTTGATAATCGACTTCTCTACCTTTTTCACCAGAACTCGACCAGCGAGAAGATAATCCTAAATACCAACGGAAAATCAATGCCATTTTTAGTTTAGGATTATTGACTGCTTTCCCAAGTTTTTCAGGATTCTTTTGGGATAAATAAGCCGCAGTTCCTTCCCATACTTCGGCAATAGTTTTGCGAAAAACTTGCTTTTCTAATTTCTCTCTTTCTGCAAGGGGGATGCTTTCAATGGAATCATAAGCGCGATAGAGTTCAAATAATTTCTGCGCTCGCATGGGGAACATCGTACCCCGTTTGAGAACTTGCAATTTGACTCCCATTTCAAACATATCTGCTGCTGGGGCCATTATCATATCAGCCATTTCTGCTTGGGCTAATAACTTTTTGGTATGTTCACAAGCCCCAGATTCAACACATGACTGATTAATGGAACCGGTCATTATATAAGCAGCACCCATCATAAAGGCTGCTAATGCTGATTGTGGTGTACCAATTCCCCCTGCTACGCCAATTCTAATGGGTGTTTGGTAATGATATTGAGCTTGAATTTCATCTCGCAAGGCAATAATAGAAGGTAATACACAAACCAAGGGACGGTTATCAGTATGACCTCCAGAATCAGCCTCGACGGTAATATCATCAGCCATCGGAACTTTGGCTGCAAGGGTTGCTTGTAACTCAGTAATTAGACCTTGTTCAAGAAGTTCTTTGATTATTCTGGCCGGTGCTGGTTGCAGAAATTTAGTCGCAACTTCTCGGCGAGAAATTTTGGCAATGATTTTATTTTTGATTTCAATTTGATTGGCGCTATTCAACCCCAATCCAGCAACACGGTAATAAACAATGTTGGGTGTCAAGTCGAGAAATGCAGAGGCTTCTACTGTTCTCACTTGATATTTTAGGTATAAATCCACTGCGCGGCGTTCAATCGCAGGTTCGTTGGGGCTGTGGATTAGATTAAATGCGTAAGGCCCTTGAGGTAAAGCTTGTTGAATGCGATTTATGGCTGCTTCCAAACGTTCTGGAGTTAAACCACCTGCACCAAAGGAACTCAAAATTTGCTCTTTTCCAAGTGCAATGACCATTTCTTCGGAAGCAATTCCGCCAGCCATTGCGCCGGTAACGTAGGCATATTTCACTCCATGAGAGGAGAGAAAATTCGGATCTCCAAATTGTTGAATGCGGATTGGTGCTGCAAATGTTAGCAGTTCTACTTGTGCTGTTGTGCCATTATCACCAGGGGATAAATAACCCTCATTAGTGACACCGATTTTTCCGGCAACTTTCACGATGTAGCAGGGTTTATTTAACACCATCAATTTATCTTTGATGGTTTGTTTCTCAAAAGATACTGTTTCTAAAGAACCTTTCCAAACTTGGTTTTTGTTATGCGACCAAGTGGAGAAGTTAAGACCATTATCGTGTTTACTTAGTACCGTATCTACGGTTGTCACGGTAGTTATCCCTCGGATTACAAACAATGGATGATAAAGTTGAAGGGTGTTGACTCTGTTAACGAACCGCAGAGGCGCAGAGGGCACAGAGTAAGAGAGTAATACCAATTCTCTGGGAGATGCACGTAATAATTTTTAAACGAACCGCAAAGGGCGCAAAGAGCGCGAAGGAAGAGATAAGTTAAGAATTAAGCGGTGCAACTTGAGAGAGAATTGGTATGAGATATTAAGATTCTTCGTTAAGCAAGTTTTGGGCGCAAGCTAGTTGCAATTGAATGATTTCGCTCATTTGCTGACTGTAATTTTGTCTAGCTTGTAAGAAGGCTGTGTGTGCTTTAGTTATCTTTGAATTATTAGCATTGAGCTTTTGATACTGGGTCTTATTTAAATCGAACATGCTGATGATGCTACTAATTTTTTGAGTTCTGACGGGTGGGAAAGAAACAGGAATTGGCTGTCTAATTGCGCTTGACTCAGAAGATTGTAATTGTTCTCTCGGTTGAAAAACGTTATCAATGATATTTTTCAGTTTTACTTCTTCTGGCTGAGGCAAGATGTTAGGGGAATGACTTTCTTGTTGGGTTATGTGGGTAGAAGTGTTAAGAAAATCTGTGATTTCAGATTGCTGAAGATTAGGTATCTTTGGATGCTGTATTTTGAAACGTTCGCTCCTAAGATCCCCAGCAAAATCTTCAACAAGTTTGCGATTTTGTTCGCTCAAAATTGTAGCAGCGATCGCTTTTCCACCCAAGGTAACTGTTCTCAATGTTGCTTTATTTGAATTAGCCGTTTCTTGGGCTTTGTTGTACAACGGTGATAAATCTACGTTCACCTGATGACTGAGTAGTTTTGCTAATGCTTTGACCATCGAAGCATGGTCATCCATTCCTCTACGATTTAGAGAGACTGTGATGTGTTCTTGGTTGCCGAGAATTTTATCAATCCATCGTGAACAGACACTACCAGCACCCGCTTCTAGAAATATTTTGACACCATCGCCATAGACACGATTAACTAATTGCGGAAAATCAAGTTCTTGGCACAATCCTTTGGCGATGTTGTGCGCGATCGCATCACTTTCAAGTACAATCGGTTGATAGTCGGCGGCAGAATAAAACACAATATCGGGGAGACTTTGCGACGGTAATTTGTTTACCTTCTTGATTTCCTCGAACTGCGATCGCATCGCTTCACAATGTATCACATGGTCGAAGGGAGCGGGGAAAGAATTGCAACCTAAAGTTGTAATTACTCGCTTACAGGCGGCATCTTCACCAGCAATTAATACTTCTTCTGGTGTGTTGATTTGAGTTAAGTAGACGTGATTCTCATGTTTCAGGCATTCTCTCACTTGAGATGGAGTAGCCATGAGAACATAGGTATTCCAAAAATTGTTGTTTGGTGAATCGGTTAATCCCCAATATTCACGCACAGCATTTTTTGGCCCAGATAATTTATCGCCAAATAGAGGTGATGAGTTTAAGGTGTTACTTCCACCTTCAAAATCACTCCAAACTCCTTGGGCAACCATCATACTAGTTTCACCCAAGCTATACCCAAATACAGATTGCGGCTTGACTTTAAAATCATCTCGGAAAATTGCCGTCATGTATCTAGCAAAGGCGATTTCACTTTCAAACATTGCCAGGGAATCATCTAACAATTGCTTTTCGAGTGTTTCTAGTTGCCTGGTTGTCAATTTAGGTAAGCTTCTGGGATAAACTAGCTTTTCAACATCGGCAGCCCGATTGTAGAGATTGTTACTTTTTAAGTCCTCAAAAACTTTAGGAAATAAGCGGAAGACACTGCGACCAATGCCAATATAAGAATTGACTGCTGCGGGATAAACGTAAGCAACTGCTCCAGTTTTACCCAATGGTTTCGCTGTGAAATAACTACCTAGTGGTGTTTGCCAATCTGTGCCGTTTTCAAAGGCATTATTTACACCTTTGCGGGCAGATTCAATTTCTTTGAGTAAATCTTTTGTGTTACGTCCTGTAATTGATAAGACGTATTTTGGATTAGAATGCTGTTGAAAAGTAGCGAATGCTTGGCTGGCGGTAGCTGCTAAAGAAGAACTAGCTTCTATGGTATTTTGGAGATTGTTGAGAAGATCGGAGATGGTGGTGCGATCGCTAACTGCGATGGGAAACAGATGAAAAGGCATTTGCTGCAAATATCTGTTATCGCGCTCTTCTTGGCTGGGTTCCTCCGATAAGATTAAATGGGCGTAACTCCCATCTATACCCATGCTATTAATTGCTGCTATTCTGCGTGTGCCGCCTTTATCGACAAACCAAGGTCTTGATTCCATCGCCACATAGAAAGGGCTACCTTCCCATACTTGCGGTGTTTTGACACCAGACCATTTGGGTGTGGCGGGAATATACCTGTAATATAGACAGAGAGCAGTTTTGATTAAGCTAGCAATTCCTGATGCTGTATAGGTGTGGCCGATATTGGATTTAACGCTGCCCAATGCACAATGCAAACCGTTGCCCACTTTTGGATAAGCTTGCAGTAAACCTGTGATTTCCGCTTCATCCTCCTGGGGAACGCCGCTACCGAAGACTTCCACATAGTTAACTTCTGTGGGCTGAATCTCCGCCATCTCGAAAGCTTGTTTGCAGACATTGCTGATAGCTGAAGCATCAGGTTTTACCAAAGCGTCACTCAAAGTAGAATTACCTTGTGCGAAACTCATAGCATCAATTACTGCATAGATGCGTTCATTGTCTTCTTTAGCAGCTTCGTAACGCTTGAGGACGACAGCACCCGCACCTTCACCAACTGTCCAGCCATTAGCTTGTTGGTCAAAACCCAACGTATTGACACCCGTATTAATTGGTGCAAATTGGCTGCGGAACAAGACATTTTCTACACCACCGGCTAAATCTACTGCACCCACAACGACTGCATCAACTTCACCTGTAGCGAGTAGCATTTGGGCAACTTCCAACGCCTTAAGGGCAGAATTTTCGCCAGCGCTGACGGTGAATGCAGGGCCAGTGAAATTCCACAAAGCAGAAATCCGACTCGCCATGATGTTGGCGATGTGACTCACATATTCGCCGATTTCTACAGGTTGGTGAATGCTGTCTTTGACGATAGTTTCCAGTTGGGAAAGCTGTTCAGCAGGTAGAGAAATTCCTTGGTTGAGTAAGCCATCCTTAACTTGCCAAGATAAATTCCATCTTTGCTGTAGCTGATGCACAGAGAATTCTGTCTCGGCGGCGACAATCACAGCCACATTGCCACCCTCCTGTAGTTTCGCATCTTTGACGGCGCGATCGCTAACTTTCAGAAGCAACAATTGTTGTGGGTTTAACTTCTCTATTTCATTCGGTGGGATTTTGCATGATAAAGTATCTATTTCAAAATCCTTTATATATGCCCCTACTGGTGCTTTTCCATCAGTTAAACCGTACTCTTTCAGAACACTTTCTTGATTTTCTATCCCATGCCATCTTTGAGGTGGTAGGGAAGTAAAATGCTGTGTTCCATCATAAATACTGCGTTCAAAAGCATCTAAACCATTGCAATTACCAAAAAAGGCATCCATGCCGACAATGGCGACTTTGGTAGGTGGAACAGGTGGAGTTGATTCAACTGATTCTGTTGTATTTCCTTGTTCTAAAATCAGATGAGAATTAGTGCCGCCAAAACCAAAAGCGCTAATAGCTGCCCGTTTAATTGATGCATTATTATTAGGCCATACCGTAGCTGTTCTAACAATTTTTTCGGCAGAAATTGTACTTTTTTCTGACGTTAAAGGTTCAGAAACATTCATGGTTGCTGGAATTACACCATGAGACATACTCAAAATCACTTTAGTCAAGCCAACCATGCCGGCAGCAGTCAATAAGTGACCGGTATTTGCTTTAGCAGAACCTACCAGAGGTGCAGCTTGATTTTGACCAAAGAATGTTTCGATGGAATTGAATTCGGTTGTATCTCCTAGCAATGTGCCAGTGGCGTGACACTCTAGATAATCGATGCTTTTGGGACTAAAATTCGCCTCATTATAGGCTCGCTCAAAAGCTAGGACTTGTCCTTTAGGATTTGGACTGAGTAAATGTTTACCTTTGCCATCATTCGAGAGTCCATTACCGCAGATAGTGGCGAGAATATTATCACCATCTCTGACGGCATCAGAATATCTTTTCAGCATCACCATCCCAACACCATCGGCGGGGATTAATCCTCTAGATGACTTATCTAAGGGGCGACTGATGCCGTTTTCTGCATACCCTTGAACACCGGAAAATAACATTCGCACGAATAGCGAATCTGCACAACTAATGGCTCCAGCTAACATAACATCAGCTTTGTGTGACCATAAGTAATGAGATGCTAGTTTAATCGCATAAAATGATGAAGAACAAGCAGCATCCAGGCATAAATTAATCTGGGATAGCGATAAAGCTTGAGCTACGATAGATGCTGGTAAACCAGATATCATCGCATTGTATAAAGATGCTTTTGTTGCACTTGGGACAGCTAAATCAAAGTCTTCATACTGCAAAAGTTCTCTGACGGCAGGATTAATAGCTTGCTGGTAAATTGGAGAGAATAATTGATTAGATAATTTTGTTGGGAATGACAAATTACCTAAAATTACGCCACATTTTGCTAGAACGGTTTGATTACCCCAATAACCACTTTGTTCAATTGCTTGTTTAGCGGCATACAATGACCATTTGAAGGTGTTATCTAAACCAGCAACAAATTCTGATGGTAGATTGTATTCAGATGGATTAAACTGGAAGTTGCGGATGTATCCGCCTTTGAGGGAATAGGTTTTGTCTGGTGTACCTTTGACTGGATTGTGAAATATTGTCGGATCTACTCCGATTTCTTCGACGGTTGCAGAGGATGTCGAATCTTTTTGATTAACGATGTTTTGCCAGTATTCTTCAGGATTCTTTGCATCGGGGAATAGGCATGATAATGCGATGATGGCTATTTTTTCCACGATTTATATGCTCCGAGTTTGGGTATTTAGCAAGAGATAATTAAAAGGCAGGATTTACGCTGTTCCCCAAACTTTAAACGAGGCAAGTTATAGCAATCCTAAGATTAAGCTAGCTTGGATAGTTTACAGTAAAGACTTTATTCCTTAGTACAAGATATCTAGCGAACTCTCTGCGAACCTTTGCGTTTCCCTTTGCGCCCCTTTGCGTTTAAAATTCAACCCTCAATTCGCCACGATTTCACACAAATCTGTACTTATAAAACAAGGACTAAAGTCCTTACTACAAACTTGAAACTTGAAATATTCCTAGCTTCTAAGCATTTTCATTGACCAAATAATGGCATGAGCGCCGAGCATTCGTGAGTATATTTTTCCTTGGCGATCGTGTATGATAAAGTTTGCGATCGCACTACTTGGTGTCTTAGATAGTACTTCACAAGAAACGTAAAATGTTTCGTTATGTGGTATCGCTTCAAATTGTTCAAATTTTTCTACTTTTCCAGGTAAACAACCTTCTTCATGAAAGTGTTGTGTCCAAATCCATAAGGCGTGCATACTCAAGTCTGTTGTATAAGGATTTACCCATTGGACAGGGAATTGTCCTTGTTGCTGTGGTGTGAGTTCTGGCCAAAGACATTCTGTTGTGATTTTTTCAGGACTGATGTTTAAAACTCTTTTGATTTCTTGAAAACCAGGGCCGTGAAATAATGTAGCCCCACCATTTTGGTAAAATGCTTTTCCTGTCGCAGTGATGATATTATCTTCTTCGAGATTAAGAGATTCATAGATGGGTGCAACTGGGATTTCTCGCTGGAGATTGAGTTGAGCGCTAAAATGAAAATGGATTCTGCCTTCTAGATTTTTACTCGAAATTTTGGCTTTAAGCTCGATTCTTTCAAGATTAACTTTAGAAACTTCTTCAATTTCTAAAATATGTTCTTTTGCCAATGTTTCATTAAAAGTAATCCCCTTCAAAACTTTGAAGTCTTGGTAATTAAACAACCGATAACCAGGATATAATTGCTCAGAAGCATTGATAATCCAGGTCATTGCACAAGTTGCTGGTAAAACTGGAGAACCAGCAATCGTATGATCGTGCAAAAATGGATTAGCCTCCAATGTCATTTGGCGACGAATACGATAAGTTCGTAGTTCTGAATCTAGTTCTGTAGCCATTGGAACTAGTGGACTACCAATAACAACTTGTGAGGTTGAATGATTGGTATTATCCATTTCTTTCACGAGCATTTGTGCCCCAACTGCAATGGGAATTATATCGATTTTTCGCTCTTGAAAAATCTTCTTTAATTCTGCTGTCACCATCCCACTATCCCAAGCGCCCCAGTTGATAGCGACTACATGACAGGAGGGATAACTTTGCTTAAATATATGGGCTGATTTGTTCAGAATTTCATTTGCGATCGCATAATCAGATTGTCCGGGATTTCCGTAAAAGCCTGTGACTGAAGAAAACAAAACTAAATGCTGAAGTTGATTAGGGTTGACGCAAGTTAAGAGGTTTTCTAAACCTTGAACTTTAGCGGTGTAAACTTTCTCAAAATCCTCTTCTGTTTTCTTTTCAATTAACTTATCAGCCAAGTTTCCTGCGCCGTGGATAATTCCGGTAATTGGGCCGAGATGTTGCATAGCAGTGGCAAGTTTTTCTTGTAAAGCTTGTGTATCTGTAACATCGACGCTGATATATTCTGCTTTAGCTCCGGTTTTTTCAATTGCTGCTAGAGTCTTTTTAATTTCCCGGCTGGAGGTAATTTTGTTATATATTTTTTGCACATTCATGGGGGTGGGCTTCTCTCCTTGAGAAAGAAGATTTTCCATGATGCATTTTTTCAATGCGGATTCATCAGAGTTTTGAGCGTAATCTGGCTCGGTTTCTAATAGTTCGGAGCGACCGAGAAGGATGAATTTACAGGGTTGCTGTTGAGCTAATCTGATAGTACACTCAGCCGTAATCCCTTTTGCACCGCCGCTCACGACAAAGACAGATGATGGACTAAGCTGGGCTGTTTGTGTCATAAATCCTCGTGACTACCTGCATAATTTTGGTTTTTTCTTCCTCTGTGTCCTCTGCGCCTCTGCGGTTTTTTTTAAACGAACCACAGAGACGCAGAGAGCGCAGAGAGAAGAGATGAAAATATTTTTAATCGGCGATAATGGTGACTCGTCCTTGTGAACCGTAGCCAACTTCACTTATATAAAGGTTGGGGTCGTGAAGTTCGGCGATGATGTTTTGTACTGACTGTTTAGCATCAAGTCTGGGGCTTAGGTCGATCGCACGAGTAAATACTTTTGGCCATTCCCATCTGAGAGTTTTGGTTAAGCCGAACAAACCAGCGCCGATCGCACCGAAGTTGACTTTGTACTCTAAACCGAAGGCTCCATCAAGGTGAGCAACTGTGCAGAAGCAACTACGTCCATGCTTTGCGGCTTCGTTGAGGGAGGGTTTGAGGTGTTTCGCCATCAAAAATACGTGCTTGACGATCGCCTTTTCTGATTCGTTATAAGAAATACTCCCGGTGTGATTTCCTACAAACATCGGATGTAGATGGATGAAAGCCCCAATCGCTCCACAGTGAGATGCGATCGCTTGCAATTGTTGTTGAAGATGTTCTTCACTCAAGTTTGCTAAGGTGACGCGGGTTACTCCTGTGGGTAAGGGCGCTTGTTGGGCGATGAGCGATTGGGGGAAGCTGATAACTACTACTTTCCAGCCTTTCTCGATTAGGGATTCAGCTAATTTGTAAGTGGTGAGGGAACCATCATCGGTAATTAAACCGATGTGTCCCTCTGGTAATGTGAAATCCAAGTAATCGGGCTGTGGTAGACTTCTGAGTTTGACGAGATGGCGCTGGATATTATGCTCTAATTCCGGTGGCTGCTGTTGGACAAACTCAGGTTCAGACTTTTTTTTTTCACCTCCAGCCAACTGCTGTAGGTAATCAACTATTTGACCGATGGTGCGGAGGTCTCCGAGTTCTTCGATATTTGGTTTGGGTAAGTTGGGGTACATTTCTTGCATCGCCCCTAAGATTTCTACCCGTTTAATCGAGTCAATCCCTAAATCGGCTTCCATATCCATTTCCAGTTCCAGCATCTCGACTGGATAACCAGTTTTATCGCTGGTGATGGCTAACAGGGTTTCACCTAAGTTTGCAAATTCATCACTTGTTGCGGGAGTAGGTTCTGGTTCTGGGGTGAATGCGACAACTACGCTTACTTCTGGTGTAGTAACTACCTCAACTACTGGTGCAGTCTCTACAGGAATCTCAGTTACTTGTTGCACTTCGTGAACTGCAATTTCTACCGAAACACCTTTGGAAGCGTGGGATTGCAGATACTCTACAACTTGACCAATGGTGCGTTTTTCTGACAGTTCTTCTAAATTGGGCTTGGGTAGGCTTGGGTACATTTCTTGTAGCGCCCCTAAGATTTCTACCCGTTTGATAGAGTCAATTCCTAAATCTGCCTCCATATCCATGTCCATTTCCAGCATCTCGACTGGGTAGCCGGTCTTGTCGCTGGTGATGGCTAAGAGGTTTTTATCCAAGTCAACAATATCGATGGTTGCGCCAGATACAGGTGCAGCAGTTGTGGGTGCTGGTTCTGGGGTGAATGCAACAACTTCGTTGGCTGGAGGTGAGCTAATTTTGACTACAACCTCTGCTTGGGGTTCTACAACTGGGGCAGATGGCGCGACTACAGGCTCTACTGTCTCGACAGTTGCGAAGTGCGGTGTGGGAAGTGGGGAGTAGGAAGTTTCAACTACAGCCTCTACAGCAGCCGGGAGAGGTTCTTGGGTAACATTTAAGCCATTTTTAGCTACAGGCTCAGTTACAGGCAAAGGCTGGCTTTCTACTATCTTGGTAGTGACGGGTACGGGTGCTTCTGTGATGAACGGAGTGAAATTGCTGAGTTTCTCTGTTAGTTGAGTTGCTCCCTCGCCTGAGATGATTTGAGAATATTCTTGCTGGATGAGTTGGAAAAAGCTCTTAGTATATTCCAACTGCTCTTGGAGATATTGTTCATGGATGCGTAGAGTTTCACCTTGTTGGGAATGAAACTGCATCATGCTACGCTCTAGGCTTTCCATGACAACTAGCTTCATTTTGGCAGTTTCGGCTGTTGATTTACTTTCGCTCAACAAAGAATTCTGCTGCTGCATTAGTTGGAAAAACGCTTTGGCGTATTCCATCTGATGGTTGAGATAAGTACCGTGAACTTGTAAATTCTCAGCCTGATTTTCCTGGAACTGTGTCAGGAGATATTCTAAACTTGCTAAAAGTTGTTCGTAATTTGTAAGTTTTTCTGGTGTTGGTTGCATCTTAGATTCCTGGACTGGTTGTGACAGGGTAACAGGATTCATCTGTTGCTCTGGCTGGGTGATGATACTAGCAGTCACACCGTTCATTGCTGGGGTAAGTTTTTTATGTCCGTTAGTCTCTATCACTGCTACAGGTGGAGTTACACCAGGACTGCTAAATAAAGGAGCCGCAGTTTCAGAATATTCGGGGGCGGGTAATGTAACTTTATGCCCATCCTGCAAAGCGAGAGCGAAGGCATTTTTCGTTTTTTCGGATCTGTAGTTGATGCCGTTTAGACGTACATTTAATGTCTTCTTCGTCTCAATTGGGGGAATAGTTTGAGGAAGTTGGTAAGGATCGAGGTTATTTAAAGCCAATCCAATTACCCGCAACTGCACAACTGCTTCTCGCAAAGAGCGATCGCTATTCTTTTGAACGCTAGGGTTCAAAGATACGGTGATGTGTGGGCGATCGCCAAGAATCTCTTTCACCAAGTTGCTCAGAATTCTCCTCGGCCCAAATTCCACAAAGCAAGTACCACCCGCCGCATAGATATTTTCAATTTCCTGCTTAAACAGCACTGAGTTAGAAAGGTGCGTTTCCAGAATCTTTTGAATACCTTGGGCTTCCTTGGGATACTGCTTACTGGTAACGTTGCTGTAAACAGGGATTTTCGGACTTTGGAATTTGACAGACTTGGTGGCGATCGCAAATGATTTTTGAGCAAAGGCGATTAGCGGTGTATGGAACGCTGCGGAAACAGGTAACAATACAGCTGTATATCCTTTCTCGTGCAAAATCTCTCTGACTTTTGCGATTTCTGCGGTCGGCCCAGCCAAGACAAATTGAGTTGGAGAATTTTGATTAGCGATCGCAACTTGCGGAAAATGTCTGATTACTGCTTCTACTTTGCTGATGTCTTCTTTGACAGCCAACATACTTCCCGCATCATGATCCGGGTCTTCGGGTGCAGCCATTGCTTGACCCCTAGCTTTCACTAGAAACAAGTAATCTTCAGTACTCAAAACACCCGCAGCCCATAGCGCTGTGAGTTCACCAAAGCTGTGACCGGCAACAAAATCTGACTTAAATCCAGCTTGTTGCAGAATGCTGTACATCCCTGCACTCAACACCCCGATGGCTGGTTGAGCGTATTCTGTGCGTTGTAAGGCAGCAATTTGGACATTTTTTTCTGCCTCTCCAAACACAGGATGAGGGAAAACAATTTCTGAAAGTGGCTGCAAATTATCTTTGATTAACAGGCTATCCATATAACCATGCAGACGGCGCATCAAAGGAAAATTCATCACCAGTTCGCGTCCCATCTCCAGGTATTGCGAACCTTGTCCAGAAAATAGAGAGACAACTTTTCCGCCCAACTCCATACCAGAGGAACGGTAATAAATCCCTTGGGGATGCTCCCAAGATGCTGCTGTTCCTTTAAGTTTCAGCCAGTCAATGCTAGTTTGCAGAAACTTGCAAGCTTCTTCGAGATTCTCAGCGACAAACCCAAATCGGGGAGCAGAGAGGGGAATTTGTTGTGATTTGCACTCATTGACTAATTGTGAGTAGTGTGTTGGTGCATCTGGCGATCGCAACTTACCTAAAATCTCTTCCGATTTGCTCAACAATTGCTCTACCGTAGGAGCAAACAACAGCACTTCACTAGCATCACTGTGTAAGCGGTAAGCGTCGTTTTGGTCGGCTTCATATTCTTCCAAAACAACGTGATAGTTAGTGCCGCCAAAGCCAAATGAACTGACACCCGCACGTCTTGGCGCTTCGCCCTCTGGACGAATCCAAGGTCTGGTTTGGGTATTCAAATAAAAGGATGAATTTTTAATGTTGAGTTTGGGATTTGGCTCGGTGATGTTAATTGTCGGTGGTAATACTTTGTGATGTAAAGCCAAAGCAGTTTTAATCAAACTCGCCGCACCCGCAGCCGCTTTTGTGTGTCCGATTTGCGATTTCACACTACCCAAAGCGATGTGCTGCTTTTTGCCATCATGCACATCAAAGAAGTCTTTTAAAGAACCGAATTCTGTCGGATCTCCAGCCATTGTACCTGTACCATGTGCTTCCATCAAACCAACAGTAGCGGGAGAGAAGCCGGCATCTTCATAAGCGCGTTCTAAGGCTTTAACTTGACCTTCTTTGCGCGGAGCATAAATACTCTTGTAACGCCCATCGCTGGAAGTACCAATACCTTTAATTACGGCATAGATTTTATCGTTGTCCCGTTCAGCATCTTCTAACCGTTTGAGGACAATCATCCCGATACCTTCACCCAGCATCATCCCATCAGATTTAGCATCGAAAGGTTTGACATTTTCGCTAGGAGTAACCGCCGGGGTTTTGCTGAAGGAGATGTAAGCCATGATGGTGTTGTCGGTATCAACACCACCAGTCAGCATCATGTCAGAACGATGCTCAACTAGTTCGCTAATTGCCATTTTCAAAGCACCAAAGGAACTAGCACAAGCGGCATCAACTACGCAGTTCAGTCCGCCAAAGTTTAGGCGATTGGCAATTCTACCCGCGACTACGTTAGCTAACATTCCAGGGAAAGCGTTCTCATCCCACTTCACATAAGCACTTTTGATTTTATCAACGATTTTTTTGGTATCCTCGTCAGATAAACCACTGCTTTTAAGAACCTTTTCCCAAATGGGATATTCCAACCTGGCAGAAAGCGGCATTCCTAATTGCTTGGCCATAGCCACGCCTAAGATTACACCAACAGTCTCGCGGCTAAACTCACGTTTTTCGCCATAACCTGCATCTTCCATCGCTTCTTTCGCAACCACTAAACTTAATAGTTGCGATACATCTGTGACTTCCAAAATGCTGGGTGGAATGCCGAATTCCATCGGGTTAAAATCTACCTCTGGAATAAACCCGCCTCTTTTACAGTAGGTTTTATCTTCAGTAGTTCTCGGATTCGGATCGTAATAATCTTCGACACTCCAGTGAGTGGAAGGAACATCAGTAATACAGTCAATTTTGTTTACAATATTTTGCCAATATTCCCGCAAATTTCTGGCTTGAGGCAATAGAGAAGCCATCCCAACAATGGCGATAGGATTGTGTTGTAATTGTCTGTTAATTTTGTTAATTGACACTGATTTATCTGATTTGTCTGATTTCATGTTTTTTTCCTCTATAGACCTCATCACAGCCTTTTCACAATTATTGATAAGGCTTTCTAACTCCGCTAAGGCAGTATCAATTGAATAAGCAGACATAGGGCATAGTTAGTACTGTGGATTGTGTAGTTACAGTAATTTCTGTTGCCTACTAATTAATGGAAAACTCTGGTTTTGTAAGCAGTTAGCTATCTTATTTTTGCTAAATGCTTATCTCCAAATCGACACCACACGATACATACTGCCGGGGTAAAGCCTTATGTTTCCAGGCGACTTTGGCATACTGCGTAGGCGTAGCCCGTCGTAGACATCGCGAAAAAATGTTATCCAACGCTAGACTCTTGAAATTGTGGCAATAGGTCAATAACGTTGTTAAAACTGGTAAAATAGTCTTGGAGTGTAATAGCTGCTTGACCAGTGAATTTAATCCATTTGTAATGGTAGAGATTTTGAGTAATGGTATCCTACTGGAGTGATGGAAACTGAGGAGTAGCTAAGAGAACAGAAATGTTTTTTCACCCGAAAGCTTTTGATTATCTAGCCTAACCACAGCAACATAGCTGTTGTTAATGACAACGTTCTGTATCTCTAAAGTCATAGCCAATTTCAACGTTCGGGATAATGTATTTTATGCTATTTGAACTAGGAAAGTTGACAAGTTCGTTACACAAAAGACACCACCTTTAACCCAAACTTATGCAAGTTCAAAAAGTAATGAAACGAGCAGACGATGATGGAGAAGCAGTTATCTTTAGTTATTTTTAATTTCAAAATCTCAATTAAATAACTAGTTTGTCTAACCACTTTAAAGCATTGAATTAATAAAAACACTAACATACTTTACAGAAACTAAATCATTTCTTTAAAGTTATTTTATAAAGAAACATCCACAATTACTGATGTTAATTTGAATAAAATTCAGAACTTAAGTATAATTTGTGACTGTATAAATGTGTTAGAGATTTTGTTATCTACAGGTTAGATAGAAGTTTTCTGTGAATTAAGTTAACAATGCAAATCTGTTGTCTACTAAGTAACAATTCAAGAAATACATAGATAAATTGGATGATCATAAGTATATTTTCTCAGAGAAACATCATAATTTAGTCAAAGTTTCTGGTTATTTTTCAATATAAGTCAAGTTAAGAAGTAAAGCGGTTATTTATAAAGCAAATGTTAATTTTTACTATGTTGCTTGATAAACATAATCATGATTGCATTAGTTAAAAAGGCGGTTAGAAAACCAGAGCGAATGGGATGCCTACGCCACACTGTATGTAGCTTGCTTCACCGTAGGAGTATATGGCTACACAAACATTCCACCCTTTGCGTTCGCGCAGGGTAGACCACCCCTAATCAAAATTGGGTATTTAAAACCCACGAAGGTGGATAAAGTCTTGTATAGGTGCGGTTTCTAAGCACCCTTTAATTACTATGAGTAAAACTAATAATAATGTCTTATACTACACAACCCTGTTAACAAGAATCTGTTAGTAATATCAAATCTACTTAATCACTAACTATCTGTTGGTATTTAATTAGCAGACAAAAGATTAGTAATGAATACATTTTTTCAGCATTTAATCTTACCGTGAACAAATTTTTAGTGAGAAAATCAGGACTTATGCAAAGTTAATCGGTTGACAAAAATCAATTTCTACGCCATAGTTAATAACAAGTTTATCCAAGTTTTGATTTCATTTTTATTAGCGCTTACTTGTTCTTGAGAGTTAAGTTTTCTGGTTAGCGCTATTGTATTTTAAGCTACTGGATTAGATGTCAAATTAGGATATAACTTAGGAAGCTTTGAAGTAACACCACCATTAATTTTCACGCCACAATAGTAATTTTGGGCTGTAAAAGCGTACAACAATTCATATAAAACCACTTTAGATACATCCACTTGATTAAGGTAGAAACCTTAGAGGAAAAGCTCTCTAAGTAATTTGTGGATGAGTCTATTCTAATGGACTAAATATAACCAGGCTATCCCCTAAAAAAGCAGAATTGGAATGAAAAGATGGCAGTAAATAAAGAAAACCGATTATTTACAAAACCCGTAGGTAGATCGCAATTAATTTTAGCAGCTTCTCTAACTTTAGCAGCCGGATTAATAGCTTTTTATAGTTTGGTACCATTTTGGTCTAAACCTAAAGTTGTGACACCAGCAGCGAATCCGCCAAAGGCTGCCACGCCTGTAAAAGTTGCTGTAACTGCTTTGGGACGTTTGGAGCCAGAAGGCGAAGTTACTTCTTTGACTGCTCCTGCTTCTAATAATGGGGTGAGAGTAGATAGACTGTTGGTGAAAGAAGGAGAGACGGTTAAAGCAGGGCAATTATTAGCCTATCTAGAAAACTATGGTCGTTCTAGAACCGCATTGCAACAGGCTTTAGACCAACTGCAAGTTGCCAAAGCGAAACTAGCGCAGGTTAAATCTGGAGCGAAAACCGGAGATATCGATGCTCAAAAGGCAGCGATCGCACGTTTAGAGCCACAATACAAAGGGGATGTTGCTACTCAAGAGGCGACAATCGCCCGCATCCAGGCTGAGGTAGATAATGCTCAAGCTGAGAACAATCGCTATCAGCAATTATATAAACAAGGTGCGATCGCTGCTTCTGTAGCAGATACCAAAGCTTTGCAACTCAAGACTACACAGCAGCAGCTATCAGAAGCCCAAGCCACCCTCAAGCGCACTCAAGACACATTCCAAGAACAGAAAAAGCAAGCACAAGCACAACTCACCAGTATTAGCGAAGTGCGTAGTGTAGATGTTCAAGTCGCGCAAACCGAAGTCAACAGTGCCACAACTTCTGTTCAACAAGCAAAAGCCGACTTGGATTTAAGTTACATCAAATCTCCCATAAATGGCAAAATTTTAAAAATTCACGCTAAAACCGGAGAAGTCATCAGCACCAGTAAAGGATTTGCTGAAATCGGTAAAACATCTCAAATGTATGTGATTGCAGAGGTGTATCAAACCGATGTTCAAAAAGTGCGTGTAGGACAAAAAGCCACAATTAACAGCACTGCATTTACTGGAACAATCAAAGGCACTGTAAAAGAGATTGGTTGGCAAGTTGACAAGCAAAACATCTTCAGCATAAACCCTGGTTCAGATACAGATCGCAGAATAGTTGAAGTGAAAATCTCCATCGATAATCCCGCAGATAGTGAAAAGGTCGCTCGTTTAACTAACTTACAAGTGGATGTCGCCATTCATATTTAGTCATAGAGCATAGGTCATTAACAAATGACCTATGCTCTATGACAAATGACAAATGACAAATGAAAATAAATCCATGAATTTCAAAATTCCTTTAGGATGGCTACAGCTAGCGCAGCAAAAAGTTCGTTTACTAGTAGCTGTAGCCGGGATTGGTTTTATTGTACTGTTAATGTTTGTGCAACTTGGTTTTCAAGATGCTCTTTATTCCAGCGCAACTGCTGTACATCAAAATCTCAAAGGAGATTTATTTTTAGTGAGTTCGCAATATAAATCTTTGACCTCAAATCAAAGTTTTTCACGGACTCGTTTGTACCAATCCCTGGGGTTTGATGGCGTAGAGTCAGTTAGCCCCATGTATTTGCAATTTGCCAAACTGAAAAATCCTGCAACTAGTGAAAAATATTCAATATATGTTATTGGTTTCGATCCAGGTAGACCGGTAATGAATCTCCCAGAAGTGGAGAAAAATTTAGATAAACTCAAAATTCCCGATGTCGTGCTTTTTGATCGGGGTTCTCGCCCAGAGTTTGGCCCAATAGCAGAAAAATTTAATGGGGGAGAAACTGCACAGACAATTGAAATATTTCCCTACAGTTCATTGATTGGCTATAGAGTGAGAATAGGTGGTTTATTCACATTAGGTCCTTCGTTTGGAGTAGACGGAAATTTACTTGTTAGTGACTCCACTTTTTTGAGGATAAATCCCAATACTCGTCCGGCGGATATGATAGATATTGGTTTGATTTCACTCAAACCTGGTGCTAATGCCGAAAAAGTACTGAAAAATTTACAGGCAAATTTGCCTAGTGATGTCCAAGTTTTTACCCGTCAAGGCTTCATTGATTTTGAAAAAAACTATTGGGCTGTTAGAACACCCATTGGTTTCATTCTTAACTTAATGTTGACAATGGCTGCGGTTGTTGGTGTGGTTATTGTTTATCAAATTCTTTACAGCAATATTGCAACTCAGTTCGTTGCTTACGCCACTTTGAAAGCCATAGGTTATGCCAATAGCTATTTGTTGAATGTGGTATTTCAGCAAGCTTTAATTTTGGCAATCTTAGGTTATATTCCAGGATTCATTACTTCTGTCTTGTTATATAGTTTTGCCGCAGAATCAACTAAACTACCAATAGTTATGACCACTAATAATGCAGTGATTGTCTTAACTTCAACAGTTTTAATGTGTATAACATCAGGAGCGCTTGCTATCAACAAACTCCGCTCCGCAGATCCGGGAGATATTTTCTAGCTATTCGTTGCATCAAAATAATCAAATTTTTTGCCATGATATAGACTAATAACTAAGCGTTGGTTCAGGCTCTCCACAGAAAAATTCTTCTTTATACCAATTTTAGATTTTAGATTAAAAGTCTTTAGCTGAATTTAAATTTGGTATAAAATTTCAGTTTTTTATCTAACAAGTCAAGTTCACCCATTTAACAATAATTTCGATTTTATGAACCTCAAAGATAAAACCCTGCTAATTACGGGAATTGATGAATTTGTCGGTTTGCGTACAGCCGAGTTAGCCATCGCACAAGGAATGAAGGTTCGTGGACTTAAAAGTTCTACAGAACAAAACAAACAATTACAGAATTTAGGTGTTGAGATAATTATTGGTAGTATCACCGATTCTACTATTGCTCAAAAGGCTTGTCAGGGAGTAGATATCGTTTTACATACAGATCAACTTGCCGAAGAAGCTGGCGCAATTAAGAATTTTCGTGATGTGAATGTTGGCGGTACTGTCAACATGGCTAAAGCTGCTAAACAGGCTGGTGTTAAAACATTTGTGCATCTTTCTAGTGTAATGGTTTACGGTTTCAACTATCCTAATAGTGTTACAGAATCCGGGCCACTTTCTGGCGAAAATAATCCTTACTGTGAAACAAAAATAGAAGCAGAAACAGCAGTTTTAGAACTTAATAATCCTCCAGATTTTGGCATCATCGTTATTCGAGCCGGAGATGTTTACGGCCCAGGAAGTATTCCCTGGATAGTCAGACCAGTTCTGATGATGCGTCAAAAATTATTTGCCTGTGCTAACGATGGCAAAGGAGTTATTAATCATGTATACATAGATAATCTGATTGATGGCATCTTTCTAGCGATAGAAAAAGAAACCTACGGTGAAATATTTAATATCACCGACGGACAAGAAACTTCGTGGAAAGAGTATTTTATGCGTTTAGCAGCAATGGAAGGTTTATCAGCACCCCTTTCATTACCGAAAGATGAAATCAAGTTGTTTCTAAAGCTACGTGTTCAAGGACAAAAACTTTTTCGAAAAAAAGTTGATATTCTACCAGAGTCTATAGATTTTATGACTCGTCCTTATGCTTATTCTATTGTCAAAGCACAAAGCCTGTTAAATTATAAACCGACAATTGACCTAGAAGAAGGAATGCAGCGAACACATGAATGGCTGCAAAAAACAGATATTCAAAGCTTGATTAAATAGTCAACAGATTTTAAGAATTCAGGAGTCATAATTCAGGATAATTATAAAATCAATAGGCAATAGCACGGTTGATTGAAATTATTCAGCTTAAGTATCAAATTATTCTGGATTCTGACTTCTGGCTTCTGAATTCTCAATTCCTACGTTGCATCTGCCTAACAATTATCTGCAATTGAGCATAAAATAATCCACCTGACTTTTCACGGGATGTGGAAAAGGGTATTGGTTCGCGATATTTTATCGCGAACCAATCCTCTGGACTTAAGATAATTTGCGTCCTCTAATATAAGGTGCTTGTA
>NZ_JACJSF010000028.1 GCF_014698035.1 Desmonostoc muscorum FACHB-395 | reverse complement strand
GGGCAAAAGCGAATAGCCAAGAACATCGGGAGCCGGATGCACAGAAATGGGCACGTCCGGATCTAAATGAGAGGTGCGGTGGATAATACCACCCATCGACTCAACCATAACCACCGGATTTGCGGCGCTTGTTTATTTTGTTGATTTCACGCACTGTATTTTCTATCGAAACATCCCAAGAGCGAGTCGAACGTTTTTCAGCCTTTTGTTTAATTAAGTGGATGAGCAGAATTACACCATAACTATCAATTTTATTGATTTTGTCACTGAGGCTCATTTCTTCTAACTCATCCACCAACAGCAACGCCTCATGGATTTTGCCTTGTTCTAGAAATTGCCTAAGTTCTAGCAGTTCTTCCATGTTATTTTTTGAGATTTTGGCTTCACTACTAATCTAGCTAGATTAGACATCTTGCAAAAATCCTGGTTTATGCTCTCAAACCATAGATCAACCGCGATTAATATCAATGAATTATTTATGTTGATCTTTGGTTTCATTTTCAACACTTTTCCTTTGCCTAGCTGATTTCACAACCTGACGACTACGGGCAATCACCAGAGAATCATTAGGTACATCTTCTGTGACGGTAGAACCAGCTGCAATGTAAACATCATCTCCCAAGGTGATTGGAGCAACTAAAACGCTATTGGCTCCAGTTTTGGTGCGATCGCCTATTTTTGTACGGTGTTTCTTCACGCCGTCATAATTGGCAGTAATTGTACCAGCACCAATATTCACCTGATTGCCGACGACGGTATCACCTATATATGACAAATGTGCTGCATTCGTGCGATCGCCTAATTGGGTATTTTTTAATTCCACAAAATTCCCCACACGGCAACCAGCACCGACTTGTACGTGACCGCGCAAATGAGCATAAGGGCCAATTCGGCTTCCCGCCTGCACAGTACTATCTATTACTACTGAATACTGCACCGTGACGTTTTCAGCCAACTGGCTATTTTCAATTAAACTTCCCGGCCCAATATGACTCCCTGTTTTAATTACCGTATTTCCCCGCAGGTGAGTTTGGGGTTCAATAATTACATCTGGCTGTAATTCCACTGTTTCATCAATGGTGATGCTTGCAGGGTCGATGAGGGTGACACCCGCTAGCATCCATTTTTCCTTGACTCGTTTTTGCAAAATTTCAGATGCTGTTGCTAGTTGCAGGCGATCGTTGATACCGAGAATTTCTTGGTTATCTTCCACATTCACCGCCATCACTTGTCCCACCTGAGTGACGGCATCAGTGAGATAGTATTCTTTTTGGGCATTGTTTGCCTGAAGGTGGGGAAGCACCTTTGCCAAATCTGGCCAACGGAAGCAGTAAACTCCAGCGTTAATCCGCTGATTTTGTCTTTGAGCAGCAGTACAATCTTTGTGTTCGACCATTTGCTGCACAATATTTTCATCGTTACAAAAAACTCGCCCGTAGCCCGTCGGGTCTGGTAAGTGCGAGGTAAGAATGGTGGCAGCATTCTGATTTTGGGCGTGAGTTTGTAACATCTGCTGGAGAGTTTCGCTGCGTATCAACGGTAAATCGCCGTTAAGTATCAGCAAATCCCCTGTGTAATCTTCCAAGTGTGGAAGTAATTGCTGGATGGCATGACCGGTTCCCAGTTGTACAGTCTGTTCAACAAACTCCAAGTTGGGAATTGAATGCATGGCGGTTTGCACTTCTTCGGACTGATACCCGACAATTACGATTCGTCGTGAGGGCGAAAGTGGTTCTACACTTTCGATAACTCTCTCGACTAGCGATCGCCCACCCAAAGAATGTAAAACCTTGGGTAAGCGTGATTTCATCCGTGTGCCGCGTCCCGCCGCTAGAATTGCTACAACTACCATAATTAGCTATCAGCTATCAGTGAAATTATGATTAATGCTGTTGGTACTTTAAGATGTAGGCTCAAATCATACCAAGCTAATCATAGAAGACTGAAATATACAATGAGTCAGGATTATACCAATTTTTGCTCATTAGGGTAGCTACAAATACCCCTATTCCTGACAGCATCGAATAAACTGTGCAAATTGCTGCATTAGTTTGGGATTACGCCAACCAGAATTAGCTTCTTCTAGCATCACTGAAAGTGCTTCTTCTGTGGTATAAGCTATTTTGTAAGGTCGTTCACTACTTAAAGCATCATAAATATCAATTAATTGAAATACTTGTGCCAGATAGGGAATATCATCCCCCTTGAGTGCATCAGGGTAGCCTGAACCATCCCAGCGTTCATGGTGATGACGAATAATAGGAATTACACCCCGCATACTGCGTAGTGGCTGGCAGATTTTTTCCCCAATCAAAACGTGCTGCTTCATGATCTCCCAATCTTTGGCGGTGAGTTGTTCTTTTTTCAGCAGCACGGCATCGGGAATACCCACCTTACCGATATCGTGGAGATAACCACCCCACATCAAATCTCGAATTTGGTAGCGTGAGAGGTTGAGGTATTCACCAAAAAGTTGTCCTAGTTTTACCAGGCGTTCACAATGGTTGCCTGTATTAGGATCGCGGCTTTCAATCGACATAGCAATGGAAAATAATACTTGTTCGGCATGGTCTAAATCTTCGTTCAGACGCTTCTGCCGTACCAAGGACTTCACACGTGCAGCCAACTCTACACGATCAAAAGGTTTGGTGAGAAAATCATCTGCCCCAACTTCAATTCCCCGAATGCGCGATCGCCTGTCATTTAACGCTGTAATAAAAATCACTGGGATTAGCCTAGTCTGCTCATCCTGTTTCAGCAATTGGCAAACTTCAAATCCATCCATTCCTGGCATCATCACATCCAGCAAAATCAAATCTGGTTGTTTTTGAGTTACCAATCCTACAACAGTAGAACCTCTGTCTGCCTCAATGACTTCGTATCCTTCCATCCCCAAGAGGGCAACAGCAGTCATCCGACTGGCGGCATGATCGTCAACTACTAAAACCTTCGGCGGATCTAAATCAAACCCATTCACTTTAGAACCTTTGACTTGTAGTGTTCTAGAGACCAATGAATCATCACCACAATTAATATCAGATTTTATCCAAGAAGATACTGCTTGGCTATCTTCAAGCATAAGGTCTTCCTGAGATAAGCCTAAAGAATAAGCCTCCACATTATTCTGCGATCCTACAACATGATTTGAACCAATACTCTTTACTGTGCTAATGGGGTTTGACTCACTAACAATTTGTTCTGTAAAGTCTGTATGGTTGGATTTCCATTGAATCACAAAGGCACTCCAAGTTTTTGCACAAGTTAACAGTGTCAGATTTGAAAAATAAATTTAATATCTGAATGTATCTGAGCTAGAGTTTTCATAGGGATTATGCATTATTTCAAGCTGCCTATCTGACTTTTTCGCAGCATGTATATTTTATCTTATGAACAATGAATGTCTTATTGTCAAATTTTTTGCTTCTAATTCCAGTATGATAAATTTTCACAATTGTTAAATCAGGCTTTTCACGGATATTTTTTAAATAAAAATAGCGCCAAAAAGTACTGTATTTGGTTACTTTATATCAAATTTGAGGGTTTTTAGTTAGAAGTCTTATAGTAATGATTAAGTATACATATTTTTACTTACTCAGTTATTGCAATACCCAAAGACTGCTGAAAAAAGTGTAAAATTATATACTATCATAAATTAAATTTATTTGGCTCTAAGCTCGACTTTATCCATTTTTTTCGCAATGCGATACTTCTGCGGAGTAGTTGCACGAACGCTATCGTTGAAACCTCTGTCAGACTGTCGTTTTACTTTTTTAAGTTAATCGATAATTTGTGATGCGGAAAGAGTGTTTGCCAAAAAGCCAAGGTTTTTGTTGGATAAAGAAAACCGAATTCTTAATTTTGGATAAAATCGAGCTTAGAGGATGTTTTAAAAATTAAGGGCTGAAGAAATAGCTTGCAATTGCTTAGGCATAACCATCGTAAATATCGCAACTACAAATTACTTCCCATAAAATCCCTGCCTTGTGTTCCCAATAGCCACCTTTTTTGCCAACGTGAGGTAGGTTCGAGTGAAGAAGCTTGTTGCTCTTGTTGTCGCCGCATCATTATGACTTCGGTTGAATCGCTCAATCCAGGATCGCGATAGGGAATAGCAGCACGGGTTAGTAAGTGTTCTTTTTCGACTTGCGAGAGGGGAGTAAGTATTGAGCGGTTTTGAGACTCACCACTTGCAGAATGTGCTGCCACAGTACCAGGCGATCGCCTGCCTACGGGTGGGGTAGAAGCGATCGCTAAACCAGCAGACAAAAGTGCTGTGCGTATAGCAGCAGAACAAGAATAGGTGGCTAATAAACCATCTTGATGTAGACACAATGAGAGTTGTTTAATAAATTCAACAGTCCATAATTGGGGACACTGTGGTGGCGAAAAGGGATCGAGGAAAATTGCATCTGCCGAGAAATCCGACTGATGTACTAGCGCGATCGTAGTTCTAGCATCACCAATTAGTAGCTTTGCTTTCAGGCGATCTGTTTGCACTTGATGCTCAAAAGCTAGCTGGGACAAGATTTCAATATAGTTACAGTTCCAATTGTCGAACAAGTGATGAGCGATCGCACATTGTGGCACTGCCCGATTCAGTTCTAAACCGATTACTTCAACATAACAACTGGGATTCACTGCCCAAATTGTCTGCAAAGCAGCAGCTGTGTTGTATCCTAGACCATAACAAATATCCAATAGTCGCAAAACTGGTTTTTGAGCAACTGTAGCCAGTTGAGTAGGTTCTACAAACTTGAAAAAACTCTCCTGCTTCGCTCCATAATAGCTATGAAAGGATTCACCAAAATCATCAGAGACAAAGGTGAAAGAACCATCTGCTGTGAGCTTAGGTGTAAAATTTTCTAAGTCTGACATCTTACAAAAAAACTGAATAATGACCAATGCCCAATAACCAATTTGTTATTTCACCAGCTTGGCTATTTGAACATCTAGAAGATCCGCAAGTTGTTATTGTTGATTGTCGCTTTTCTTTAGCCGATTCACAACTAGGACAACAACAGTACCAAACAAGCCATATTAAAGGGTCATATTACCTAGATTTAAATCAGGATCTTTCCAGTCCAGTGAGTAAGCATGGCGGGAGACATCCTTTACCTGAACCCAATGATATCGCTAACAAATTTGCAGCAATTGGGGTAAATTACCAAAAAACTCTGGTGGTAGCTTATGATGATTCGCGTTTTGCTTTTGCATCTCGTTTATGGTGGTTGTTACGCTATCTCGGACATGAACAAGTTGCGGTACTAGATGGAGGTTTTACTGGATGGCAAAAAGCTGGTTATCCAGTTACGGATGTCATTCCTCAACCTCAGATCGGTACGTTTATAGCTCAAGTGCAACCAGAAAAACTGGTGGATATTAATGTGGTAAAAACCCGGAAAGATAGCCACGAGGTAGTATTGGTAGATTCGAGAGAAAGCGATCGCTATCGAGGTGAACGAGAGCCAATTGATAAAATTGCCGGACATATTCCTGGTGCAGTCAACTATCCTTGGCAAGAAATTACAGACTCTTCCGGCTACCTACTTCCTCAAGAGGAACAACGCCGTCGGTGGGAACAGCTAGAAACAGCCGAAGAAATCTTGGTTTATTGCGGTTCTGGTGTTACTGCTTGCGTAAATTTACTTTCTTTAGAATTAGCTGGCATCAACAAAGGTAAACTTTATGCTGGTAGCTGGAGTGATTGGATTTCTTATTTATAGTCATTTGTCATTGGTCATTTGTCATTTGTCATTGGTCATTGTTTTTTGACAAAGGACTAATTTCAAAACCGACCTAATTGCAAATAGTAATTAATACTGAAGAACCAGCCATCAAAATCAATGTTTTCGGCGGTTGAACTGCCTAAACTCATTCCAGCCTGTACATTCATATATGTGGTATCGGATATTCGGTAATTTAAGTGCCCAAATATCCGATGGAATTGGTCTTCTCGATTGCGCTGTGTAAAGTCTGAGAAGTTCACCTGATAGTCAATACCAACCTGGAGAGGTTCTTGCAAGTAGTAGTTCAGAGACACCCAAAAAGAATTTATTATCCGATCGCGACTTTGGGGGTCAGCAAAATTTATACTTAATTCATAAAAGGTGTCTAGCGTTAATTTTGGAGTTAATGGATCTCGCCGTCCCAAAGATAGTTGTAGAGAATTCTCATTTAAAAAGCGATCGCCTGCTTTGAAGCTATCCAGGCGATCGCTGCTATTAGCATAAAATAGCTGTTGATTGCTCCAACTGAGTTCTCCATACATTCGCTGGGATAGCTGCTGGTAAACACTGAGATTGAATCTTAGCTGGTTGTAATGGTATTGTGACTGATTTATATAACGAATGAGATTGCCATCTATTGAGCCGTTTAAAAAAGTCTTAGATCCCAAAGGTAAATATGCAGAGGTTAGGGTCAGTCCAGAAATAATTAAACCATCTTCTATGGGACTATCATCTGAGGAAAAAATATTAGTCGTTTGGAAGTAACCGACACGACCCTGTAGATAACCTATGGGTTTAAACTTAGGTACGGGTTGTTCTATCGGTGGAAGAGGAGGCAATTCTAGGGGTCGTAACCGTATGCGTAACCCCAATTCGCGATCGCTATCAGGCTCAGGAGATGATTTTGGCGATCGTAGAAGCTCTATTAGCCTCTCTAGTCTTTGAGAATAATTTATATCAGGTGTATTTAATAGTTCCTCTTTTGAATCTGAAGGAGATGTAGGCAAAACACTTGGCTGCGATTCTAGCGGTGGCGGGTCATTTTGCTTTTGAGTATTCCTAAATTCTTCAGTTGGGTCTTGATCTGTTTGTGTAGTTGCGGGTGTTTGCTGTGCCAGATTTAACGGTATTTGGGAATCTAAAGTTTGTGACTCACTCGACTGCTGGCACAAAGAGTTAATGACTCTCTGCTGAAACTTCTGACATAGCTGATCAGTTACCTGTGTGCTTGCTAAATTTTTAGAACGCCAAATCCCTGTATTTGCAGATTCTGCCGCATCTACTCTAATGCAACACCAGCTTCCACCACTGGACGCTAACAAGATACAAAAAAACAAATTCTTCCAGTTTTTGAGTCGCATCTGTTAGATTGCGTTGATCGCATTTGGCCAATGTAGACCCACAAGCTGTATCAGAAGTTCCGACTCAGAAAATACAATTGAGTGCATTTATCTTAACCTTGTAAGTATATACTGAAACTACAAACTGATATTGCTGATTTTCGGATCATCTTAGATTTTTTTGCAAATCTGAGATAATCCGGTACAAGCCATTCTGCTCAATTTTAGTGAAATATCGTCCTAGAGTTACTTCACAACACATCCCTAACAACTTCTTGTCCCTGTAATTGATCTGATGAGAATCGATAATATGTAAGGTATTTTTCATTTAATTATTGATATCAAGTACTAACTTTGAAATTCGCAGCAGGCTTTATTGTATATAATGTCAACTTAAGGATAAAAACTTAAATAAACTAAACAAATGGTTCATTTTTGTCTATCAAATTTAGACTTAGACTAAAAATAAAGATAATTTTAATAAATAAATCGTTACAACAACTATCAGCAGTTTTAATCTTTAAGTTTTTTGGTATTAGTTGAAGTTCACACATTATCAAACTATGTTTTATAAATCATTTCCACTATTGGTGATTGGTTTATGGGGAGTTATAGTACTGCCTTTGCCAAATAGGGTAAGTGCCATAACTCCTCTAACGCGAGCAGAGATTCAGGATCTCCGCAACATAGTACAACTGATACCCAAAGATAAGCTAAAGAAACGTCCTGCACGTAAATTAGACGCAATGACTCCTGGGGACGGGGTGGCAACTGGTCGAGCTTCCCTAGCAGATTTGCGTTTCAATGATGGCTCTCTGGCACGAGTTGGAGAACAGGCGTTATTTCAATTTTTGCCGAAGACACGTGACTTTAAACTTTCAAATGGGACTGTATTGTTACTCATTCCACCAGGACAGGGGCAAACACGTATACAAACACCAAATGCAGCAGCAGCAATTCGTGGTTCAGCATTATTTGTACGCTACAACCAACAAACAGACACCACGATTGTGGGTGCGCTAACAAATAGTGGCATTGAAGTTTCTAACAAAGAAGCTTCTGAAACTAAGGTGCTAGAAGCAGGGCAAATGGTGATTATAGTTAAAGGAAAGTTTGAAAGGTTATATGATTTTGATCTGAGAAATTTTTATGAAACGAGCCAACTAGTTCGGGAACTTGATTTGAACAGGCAAAGTCCTGTGCCTACGCCTGATCCTGCAATCACCAGTGTTCAAGCCGAAACTGCTGCGGCTTTGAAAGCACAGCCACCGATAAAAGGTGAGGGAGTAATTGAAAATCCCTCTTTTGTGCAACTAACTCCTACACCTGATACCTCAGCTACAACAAAACCTGACACCTCAGCTACAACAAAACCTGATACTTCAGCTACAACAAAACCTAACACCTCAACTACAACAAAACCTGACACTTCAGCTACAACAAAACCTAACACCTCAACTACAACAAAACCTGACGCTTCAGCTACAACAAAACCTGACACTTCAGCTACAACAAAACCTGACGCTTCAGCTACAACAAAACCTGACACTTCAGCTACAACAAAACCTGACACTTCAACTACAACAAAACCTGACACTTCAACTACACCTGTAACCCCAACCCCAATAGAGACAACACCTGTAACCCCGACTCCAATAGAGACAACACCTGTAACCCCAACCCCGACAGAGACAACACCTGTAACCCCAACCCCGACAGAGACAACACCTGTAACCCCGACTCCAATAGAGACAACACCTGTAACCCCGACTCCAATAGAGACAACACCTGTAACTCCGACTCCAACAGAGACAACACCTGTAACTCCAACCCCGACAGAGACAACACCTGTAACCCCAAATGGCTCTCCAAGCACATAAAACAAAACTGCTAATCCGGGGTACAAGACTCTCTGCAAACGCGGTTCTTTATTATCATAATTTTGCGTAAGTCCTGTACAACTTAGCTGCTCCAATGCAGTAGCACAGACTTATAACCGACACCTAAGCAAGAACAATTTTAGTGACTGACTCTACAGCAACCAAAGCAAAAAGTGATATTCCCTACGACCAGAGAACATCTGCTAACGCTAGATTAAATCAAGGATAGGACTTACACAGGGTTCACCGGATATCCTTATATAGTTCAATGACATTCTGTGTGTAAGTTCCCAGTAACTAACTTTTTGCTAGAGAGAACATAAATTTATGACTTTTGATTACGACCTATTTGTAATTGGTGCGGGTTCTGGAGGCTTGGCGGCTTCCAAACGGGCGGCTAGCTATGGGGCAAAAGTGGCGATCGCTGAATATGATTTAGTTGGTGGGACTTGTGTGATTCGCGGTTGCGTTCCCAAAAAACTTATGGTCTATGCTTCTCACTTTCCCGCACTATTTAATGAAGCTTCAGGCTATGGTTGGAAAGTCGGTAATGCTGAGTTGGATTGGGAATATTTCATTACATCTATAGATAAGGAAGTTCGGCGACTATCGCAACTACACATAAACTTCTTAGAAAAAGCCGGAGTAGAACTATTTTCCGGTCGCGCCACATTGCTAGACTCTCACACCGTAGAAGTTGATGGACGCAAAGTGACAGCAGACAAAATTTTAATTGCTGTTGGCGGTCGTCCTATCAAACCAGATTTACCAGGGATGGAATATGGCATTACCTCTAACGAAATCTTTCATCTAAAAGAACAACCAAAACACATCGTCATTCTTGGCGCTGGTTATATCGGCACAGAATTTGCCTGTATTATGCGCGGTTTGGGTTCTGAAGTGACACAAATTACCAGAGGTGAAAAGATTTTGAATGGGTTTGATGAAGATGTCCGCACAGAAATTGAAGAGGGGATGACAAACCACGGAATTCGGCTGATTAAGAATAATGTGGTAAAAACAGTTGAACGTGTGGGGGAAGGGTTTAAACTTACTTTATCTGGACAAGACCAAGAACCAATAATCGCGGACGTATTTTTAGTGGCGACTGGTCGAACTCCCAATGTAGATGGACTAGGTTTAGAAAACGCTGGAGTTGATGTTGTCGCTAGTTCTATCGAAGGGCCTGGATATCCGACCACAAGTGCGATCGCAGTCAATGAATATAGTCAAACTAATCAACCGAATATCTTTGCCGTTGGCGATGTTACTGACCGAATCAATTTAACTCCCGTCGCCATTGGTGAAGGACGAGCTTTTGCTGATAGTGAGTTTGGCAATAATCGCCGCGAATTCAGTCACGAAACTGTTCCCACAGCCATATTTTCTAACCCAGAAGCCGCAACAGTAGGCTTGACAGAAGCCGAAGCACGTGAAAAACTCGGTGATGGTGTAACAATTTTTCGCACTCGCTTTCGCCCCATGTACTATAGTTTGCCTGGGAAGCAAGAGAAGACAATGATGAAGTTGGTGGTTGATAGCAACACTGACAAAGTGCTAGGCGCTCACATGGTGGGCGATAGTTCAGCTGAGATTATCCAAGGTGTAGCGATCGCTGTGAAGATGGGCGCAACTAAAAAAGACTTTGATGCCACTGTTGGTATCCATCCCTCCTCAGCCGAAGAATTTGTCACAATGCGGTAATAAGAAAGAGTTAGGAGTTAAGAGTTATGAGCTATAAGTTGAATAAAAAAACTCATAACTTAAAATTCTTAACTTATTAGCCCTAACTCCTAACTATTTACAGCTTTGCAATATATATATCTTCACGGTTTCGCTTCCAGTCCTAATTCTGCCAAAGCGCGGGATGTAAGCGATCGCTTTGCCAAAATTCAAACAAAGCTCAAAATCCCCGACCTCAATGCTGGCGATTTTTCGCAGTTAACAATCACTCGTCAGATCGCTCAAGTTGCCGCAGAATTTAGTAATGATTCTACACCAGTAACCCTGATTGGCTCAAGTTTAGGTGGTTTGACCGCCGCACACTTAGGACAGCAATATTTACAAGTAGAACGCCTTGTGCTGCTAGCACCAGCTTTTGGATTTTTATCCCATTGGTTGCCCAAGCTAGGCGATGAAGAAGTACAGCGTTGGCAGCACGAAAAATATATCATGGTCTACCACTATGCAGAGGAGCGATCAATTCCTTTAAGTTACGATTTCGTTATAGATGCTGCCCAATACCAAGGAAAATTTTTGCAACGTTCTATTCCCACCCTAATTTTGCATGGAAAAAAGGATGAAGTTATTCCTATCGAAGCTAGTCGAGACTTTGCGCGTTGCCGTTCTTGGGTGGAGTTAGTCGAACTCGACAGTGACCATGCCTTGGGTGATGTTATGGAAGAAATTTGGCAGGCAATTCGTCTCTTTTGCCATTTACCTTGAGGTTATAAAATATTAGACTCTCATATAACTAATGTCCTTAGTCATTTGTCCTTTGTTTAATTACTAACGACAAATGACAAATGACAAATGACCAATGACTAATGACTAAAATTATGCTTCCCTTCATCCGGTCAGATTTAGCCCAATTTACCGCGTATAAACCCCATCCCAGCAGTGATACAGCCGATTCTGTCCCTACACAGTTTGATCGCCTGGATACAAATGAAAGCCCCTACGATTTACCACCTGAGTTAAAAGAGAAGCTAGCCTGGACATATCAGCAAGTAATTGAAACAAATCGTTATCCGGATGGTGGGCATGAAACGCTTAAGAATGCGATCGCAGAATACGTCAATGAATCAGCCGCCCTCCCACTATCCAATACTGCTGCCAATATTTCTGTTGGAAATGGTTCTGATGAACTAATCCGCTCTTTATTAATTGCGACTTGTTTAGGAAAAGAAGGTTCAATTCTCGTTGCCAATCCTACTTTCTCTATGTACGGAATTTTGGCACAAACTTTGGGAATTCCTGTCGTAACGGTGGGTAGAAACGAAACAAATTTTGAAATTGACTTAAAAGCCGCACAGTCTGCGATCGAACAAACTCAAAATCCCCCCATTCGCGTAGTTTTCGTAGTACATCCCAATTCGCCGACTGCCAATAGCTTAACGACGGCAGAGTTGGCATGGTTAAAAAGTCTGAGCGAGCATATTTTGGTAGTAATTGATGAAGCTTACTTTGAATTCAGTCAAACTACCCTAGTAGGTGAATTAGCACAGCGCCCCAACTGGGTAATATTACGCACTTTTTCTAAAGCTTTCCGATTGGCATCTCTCCGTGTTGGTTATTGCGTCGCTCATCCCGAAGCGATCGCCATTTTAGAAAAAGTTCGCTTACCTTACAATCTTCCCAGCTTTTCCATAGCAGCAGCATTAGTTGCTTTACAAAACCGCACCCTCTTACTGGAGTCAATTCCCCAAACCTTGAGTGAACGCTCCAAACTCATCGAAATTTTATCCCAGCAACCAGAACTACAAATTACCGCAAGCTCTGCTAATTTTATTTACCTACGCCTTAAACCTAATGGCTTAAATTCACAAGATGCTGTGCTAAAAACTTTCCACCAGAAACTTAGAAAACTCGGCACTCTTGTACGACACATTAGCGGAGGATTGCGAATTACTGTTGGGACAATAGAAGAAAACGCCCGCACGGTTACTAGAGTCCAAGCAGCAATAGCCGATTTGGAATTTTAGCAATTCACTCAATAATTAAATCGGCTATCCATCTCACTGCCCAAACGACGTACTAATCCTACCGTTTGTGGCAGCACACCTACCAAAAGAGCAAAAGCAACATCCGGTAAAAGAGCCACTATTTCTGGTGGAAAGTATTGTTCAAATTGATCGAGAATTTTCTGAACTCGCTGCCCAGGTATTGGATTTTCTGTAATTTGTTTGATCAATCGAATCCACTGCCGCCTAATCAAGTAAGCTTTCTGCCGTTCTTCATTAGAATCGGGAGTTAATAAAGACAGATTACCTATGGGCAGTGCCCTTTGGCAATCACAGTCGTAATCCCCACCCACAGCAGCCCCAGGCCCAGCAAACTCTGCATGGTAGCGTTTAAAGAGAATTAATCCATTCCGTCTACGACTATTGACGATGAAAACTTCTCCACTGTGTAAACGTGTAAGGATATCCGAGCCTTGCGATTGCTCAGTTCCATCTGGCATGACAACAGAGTCAAGGAAACTAGTTTTAGGGTAATAAGTTGATACCATAGAGATTTGATAGCGTCGATGCTGTTCGCTATCCATGTTTTTTAAACTTTCAACGAATTTGGTAGTAGTATGCACTTCAAAAAGTAACTAGCTTTGATGTCAAATCAGATTTTTGAATTCTTTTATTATCAAGAGTCTTTTGGTCAATTTCACTAAGATAGTAATAAATACACATTGCTTAGTAATTGAGTGATCATATTTTATGAGATATAACCAGATTTGTCCCCAAATTTAGAGAGTGTTTTATTAAAGTTTTTATAAAGATGAATATCTTAATTACAAAGTTATTATGAGGAATCGCTTATTTAATAAGGTATTTGTACAGCTAAATTCTATTGTAATCCATTTATTCTATCTATATAAAATACTCTAAAATAGTTGTTATTTAATGACAAGTTAAAACAGACAAATTGTAACACTTAATTATTTGGGTAACTTTTTTCAATCTTATATTTTTATTAAAATAAATAATAAAAATATCCACGATAAATCTCAATAAAATCTACTTAAACCAATTATCTAAAGCTATACATATCAACCTATTTAGCTAACATTGGCTAATTTTTTAATTAGGTTAATTTATACTTTGGTTGCCGATATTGGTGATAGATTTTCTCCAAACTAATTAGAAAATAAAAATTTACAAAAATTCAGATACTGAAATTAGCACTCAAATGCTTGTGCAATAACATCTGGCTTGAGCGTCCTAATAAAAATGTATTCCAATTCGATTCCACTTTATGTACCCGATATCCCACCTTAAAATAAAGTTGCCTTGCCTGATGATTATTTTCCAAAACGTGAAGATATAAGTCTTGAAATCCCCATTCGCGGGAAACTTTTTCACAGCTAGTCAGTAACCCTGAAGCCACACCATGTCTACGGTATTTTGGGTGAACCGCTAAATTAGATAAGTAAGGAAAACCTATGCCAGCCTGGCCCCACGAATCGCTGTAACGTACACCCAATTCCACACTTCCTACTAAGTTATTAGCCGCACCATTGTTAGCTTCTAAGGCGACTAAACAAACATGACGGGGTGGAGGTGATGTCATCCGATGCCTTAAGTCTTCGTAAATACCCAGACGTAGCAATGGAAAAGCCCATCCCCACATACCTTTTTGGGAGTGAAAGCTTTCAGCAATAATTTGGGAAACACCGATCAAATCAGTAGGTGTAGCTGTACGAATTTGAAATTCGCAGCAAGCTGGATCGATTGGCTGTTGCTGGTATGGATGAAAAGACCGATATTTCAAGGCTAGTTTAGTATTGATTTTATTCAACGAAAATTTTCTCAAATATCCTCAAACACCCTTTTAACCGTATAAAAACTTTATATATTCCCAGTAGATTGAACTGACCTAAGACTGCTCATTTGCTTTTGCTTATAAGCATACAAAGTTTTACACTTTAGTTTGGGGCTTTATAGTCCGTCTTTTTGAAAGAGTCTTATAAGTTACAGCTTCCTAAAGCTAGAATCTTAAGTTCAGTAGGATTTAGATGCATCCCTTGCTTGAGATAGGGAGTATATCACTCTGTTTACCACAAAAACATCTGTAAATTGTACAGATTTAGGTTAATGGGTAGATGTATAGCATAACTTACCTGTAGGCATTACCTATAAAATTGTTAAGTAAGTACACTAACAACAAACTTTAGTTGTAAACCATCTTTAGGTGTAATACTGAACTTATTTATGCAATTGACGCTACACTAACAAGACTTTGCTGCTAAGTAATAGAAACAGGCTGTACAGATGCTAGGCAGGAATATTGCAGATTCCTATCCCTGACTTATTCACCAATACCACTTGTCTTAATGATAGTTCTGATTGCTAAATTAGAAAGAGGTATTTGTCTAATAGTATACTTTGGTTTTAAATCTTATTGTTTTAATTTTGCTGACTCTACCATGACTACCATAAATAAAATTTACGTGCAAGTGTTAGTACAACTGCTGCGGAGGGAAAACTTAATATGCAGCTTCATCTGGATTTTTCAGCTAGCTATGAGTGCTGTATGTAGTATTAGACATTGCTCGCAGGAGGTGAAAGAAGATTTGACTAGCAAGGATCGACTCTATAACCCTATAACTGACTATGAAAGCAATTACACTGCACTAAAGCAAACGGTAATAGGTATAAGCAATTGAAACGAATTACCGTGAGTAAACGCTCCTACACTCAGCAGTCATGTAGCCAAAGAGCCTTATTGGTGGAAATGCTCTGCTCTTACCTGACTCAGAAAAATCCTTCCCTGATCAGATTATTCTTTATCCGACTGCCGTTGCAGCAGGAAAGCGGTGCATGAAATCCCAAGCAAACAGTAAGCCTAAAATTTTGGTTGTCGATGATGAGCCAGACAACCTTGACTTGCTTTACCGCACCTTTTATCGCGACTATAAGGTGCTAAGGGCAACCTCTGGCCCTGCGGCCCTCGATCTGCTGGCTCAAGAGGGAGAGGTCGCGGTGATCATCTCCGATCAGCGAATGCCGATGATGAGCGGTACAGAATTTTTGAGCCTGACAGCAACTCAATATCCAGATATTATCCGAATTATTTTAACTGGCTACACCGATGTTGAAGACTTGGTGGAAGCAATCAACGCTGGTAAGGTCTTTAAATATGTCACCAAACCGTGGGAAGCTGAGGAACTTAAAGCTGTAGTACGCCAAGCTTTGGATACTCACAATGTCCTCAAAGCCCGCACCCGCGAACTTACACGCACACTCCGACAAGAGTCGCTACTGAATACTGTCACAAATACGATTCGTAGTGCTTTAGACTACAGACAAATTTTGCAGGCAATTGTAGATACAGTGGGTCACATGTTGGAGGTGGATGTCTGTCTATTGCGTCCCTTCCAAGATGAGCAGTTGACGGATAAAGGATTTATTTATCAGAAAGCTCTTGCAGAAGAAGCAGGGGAACATACACCAGCAGAGGTGCAGGCAAATAATTCTTCTGCCGTGTCCCTCTCCCCCTCTACCCCTCTGACTGTTTTGGCTCAGACGGTGTGGGAAACCCGCGAAGTCCATGTGATTCACGATATAACCGATGATGAACGTATTCACGGTAATACTCCCGAACTGCGCCAACGTGGGGAAGCTTTTGCTGCGGCTAATATTTGTTCTAGTTTAGTTGTGCCATTGATTTGCCAACAAGAACTGATGGCAGTGCTGGCACTACACCAGTGTTCTGTGCCCCGCTTCTGGGGAGAGGATGAGGTGCAGCTAGTGTTGATGGTAGCGGATCAGGCAGCCTTAGCTTTGTCTCAAGCTTATGCTTACGAACAAGTACGGGCCCTTGCCAAGCGAGAGAGTTTAATTAATACGATTACTAGCGCGATTCGCTCTAGTCTAGACCCCCAAGATATCTTTGCGGCTATTACTCAACAACTTGGACAAGCTTTACAAGTCGATGGTTGCGTCCTCTCTTTGTGGACAGAAGAAGATGAGTTTGTCGAGTGTGTTGCCTTGTATGATAGTTTTCAACATTTGGAAAGTTTACGTAGGCACAGCTCGCCACAGGCATCGCCAACCCAAGACAATAACCATCTATCAGCCCAGAGATTACCCTATTCTCAATCATCTATACAAGAGAATCCCATTCTCCAACAAATGCTACAGACACATGAACCTGTGGTAATTGGGAATGTGAGTCATTCTCCCTCAGATATACAGGGTTTTAATTTGCCGTTAAAAATGCCAGCGCGATCGCTAATGTTTGTACCATTATTGGCTGATGGTAAATGTATCGGTAGTATTACCTTGCATGAAGGTAAAAAAGTACGCCAGTGGCTGCCATCTGATATCGATTTGGCGAAAGCAGTAGCAGCCCAAGCAGCGATCGCTGTGCAACAATCACACCTGTATCAAAAAACTCGCCAACAAGCTGAACGTTTACTGGAGCTAGATAAACAAAAAACCGAATTTTTCCAAAATATTTCCCATGAGTTTCGCACACCGATCACCTTGATTCAAGGGCCTTTAGAGTCGGCGGTGGCGGCTGGTGAAGGATTATCTTACTCCCAAAGTGCGATCGCCCTGCGTAACTCCCGGCGCTTGCTACGATTAGTAAATCAACTCCTGGATTTACAACGCCTAGATGCGGGGAGAATGCAGCCTAGTTTCCATCCCTGCGATTTAGTCGAATTTGTCAGCCAAATTGTGGAATCTTTTCGTCCCTACTGTGAGAAGAAGAGACTGCATCTCGCCACCCAGTTAAATGAATGTTCTCCGGTGTACTTGGACATGGAAAAATTCGACAAGGTGGTTTATAACCTTTTGTCAAATGCCATGAAGTTTACCCCCGAAGGTGGCACGATCAGCGTCAGACTAAAATCTGAACAAGATCGTTGCATATTACAAGTACAAGATACGGGAATTGGCATTGTTAAAGAACAAATTCCCCACCTATTTGAGCGCTTCCGCCAAGCTGAAGGTTCAGCAAACCGTTCCTATGAAGGCAGTGGTTTGGGTTTAGCCTTAGTTAAAGAATTGGTAGAATTGCATGGTGGCCACGTTACTGTGGAATCAGTTTACGGCCAAGGTACTACATTTAGTTTATGGCTTGTGACTGGAAATGCTCATTTACCTGTACAGCAAGTACTAGAAACCCCTGCCGAAGTGAACACAAGCCGCGCTAGCGTAGAATTGGCTGATTTAGAACTGGTAGAGTCAACAACAGACAATATTGAAGATATTACAATAAACTTCTCTCCTAATATTGATACTCAAGACTCAGCACTTAAGACTCAGCACTCAATTTTAGTTGTAGATGACAACCCAGATTTGCGAACCTATGTATCTGAAATTTTCCGCCGTAATGGTTATCATGTACGCACAGCCCGTAACGGTTATGAAGGGCACAGTGTAGCTAAGGAAATTATACCCAGCTTGATTGTGACTGACTTAATGATGCCTTTGGTGAGCGGACTTGAGATGATTCAGATGATCCGCAATGAGGAAAAGCTGAAAGGAACGCCCATCATTCTACTGACAGCGAAAGTTGACGAAGAAACCCGCATCGAAGGTACAGAACATGGGGCGGATGCTTATTTAGCAAAACCATTCAACGATCGGGAACTTTTGGCGGAAGTTCGGAATCTTTTAGCATTAAAAGAAAATGAACGACGAATTGTGGAGTTAAATACTTATCTAACAGAATCAGTATTAAAGCGCTTTTTACCGGCTGTATTGGTGCAAAAAGCCGCAACCGGAGATTTAACATTAGATTTGCGCCCAGAACCACGCTTAATTACAGTTTTGTTTAGTGACATCGTGGGTTTTACACAGCTATCAAATACTCTCAGATCCCGACGAGTCGCAGAATTACTAAATGAATATTTAGAAGCTATGACCAAGGTTGTATTTGGTAATGGCGGCACTGTAGATAAATTTATGGGAGATGCTATTTTAGCTTTATATGGAGCGCCGGAAGAACTAACCCCCAATGAACAGGTACGTCGTGCCATCAATACAGCAAGAGCAATGCACCGCTCACTGGCTGACTTGAACCAGCGCTGGCGAGAGCAAGGTGTATTCGATGGTGACAGACTTACTAGCGTACAGTTTCGGTGTGGTATTCATCAAGGTACGGCTGTTGTGGGGATGTTTGGTAGTGCTGAACGTGCGGACTATACTGCTATTGGCCCAAGTGTGAATATTGCTGCCAGGTTGCAAGCTGCCGCTCTTCCCGGTACTATCTTGGTTTCTGCTGCCGTGGCAGATTATTTGCAGGAAGAAGAAATTACTAAAGGTAGTCCACTAGAACTTAAAGGAGTAGATGAAACAGTTTTGACCTTTGCTGTTACACCAGAGGTAATGGTTAATCGCTAAAATTTAGACTGGTATTTTAAAGCATTAGCAATGAGTAAGAGTGCCTAATCATATCCAGTTTATATAATATGACACCATCGGTTGCAGACAAAACCCCAATTTCAACCAAAGTCTGGAGGCGACACACCGATCCACCAGCTTTGTGGATTTCTGTCGTTATAGGTTCAGTCTCTCTGCACTTGCTGGCGTTCTGGCTGATGCGCTCATCTAATGCCTTTAGTCTGTGGTTTCCTCAGCAAATTCAATCTTCTGTTCCCATTGAATTGATAGATATTGCTCCTCAATCAAAATCAACAGTCAAAAGAGTTTCGCCAAAGCCAGCATCCATAACTCAAAAGTCTGTACCAGCACCAGCAAAAACAGCAAGAAATACGCCCAGAAATCAAGATTTTGTTGGCGCAATAAATCCTGCTGATAATCTTCAGCAAAAGAGTCGAATTTACCCCTCTCAACCTAATAGACAACAGAGAGTTTCTACATCTACATCAAAAGCGATAGCTACGCCAAAACCGACAGTTACACCGAAAGCGATAGCCACGCCAAAACCGACAGTTACACCAAAACCAATAGTTACGCCGAAAGCGATAGCCACGCCAAAACCGATAGCCACACCGACACCTACAATTCCAGTCGGTAATCTACCTTGGAACCGCCGTCAAGAAATCAAACTGGGAAAGGGAACGGCACTACCAACAGGTATTCCATCAACTCCACCAGTTTCGGAAGCTGAAAACATAAAAACTCCAACCACTCCTGCTAGGGAAACTCCAACCACTCCTACTAAGGAAACTCCAACAACTCCTACTGGGCAAACTCCAACAACTCCTACTGGGCAAACTCCAGCAACTCCTACTGGGGGAGCATCGGTAGCAATAGTAGCCCCTTTGCTCAGAGATGAAATGATTAAGTTCATACAAACAAGAGGATTTCGACAAGATGCTCTACCCGACGTTATCGCTTCATACACGGGAAGCAACACAAAACAACTAGACTCAAGTTTTCTACCTGGCGATTCCGAAGTTAAGCCAGCACAAATGCTTGTTAGTTTAATAATTGATCGCAATGGCAACTTTCAACAGGCTGTAGTTCTAGAAATAGAACCTGCAACACTACAAAGTCAAAAAAGCACATACGAACGAGTTCTCAATGATGTTTTCAAGACAGAAAACTTTCTTGCCGCTCATAACAACGATGGCACAAAAGCAGATTTGAGCAATTTGTTTGTACGAATCAAAATCCAGCCTGCTAATTCCAATTAGACGCTTGAATTTTTTCAACAACTGTGTTATGTTTATAAAGTTGGAAATTTGCGGGCGTAGTTTAGTGGTAAAACTATAGCCTTCCAAGCTATTAATGCGGGTTCGATTCCCGCCGCCCGCTTAGAAAAAACTTTAAAATCAGCTAGTGCAGCATGGTGTAAATACACCTACTATTTACTAAAAAATTTTGGAGTGGGTGTCGTACCCCACCCAATTAATGCAAATCTTGTATTAAACAGCTTAATTGTTGCTTTTCTTGTTCGAGAAACAGCCACAATCTATCAAGCTATGCCTGCTGCGGGCTATGCCTACGCTAACTTTGGCGAATAAACAAAAAACTAGAGGAATCTCGCACAGCTTTGATTTCCGAGTATCCCTCATTGCTCTAATATCAACAATGTGCAGTCATTTATCCAAATCTACCGCTAACGTAATCTCTGGTATCTTGCTGCTGAGGATTGTTGAAAATTAGTTCTGTTGCGTCGTACTCTACCATGTAGCCGTTACGACCTCCTGACTCCGTAGTTTTAACATTAAAAAAGGCTGTCTTATCAGAAACCCGCGCTGCTTGCTGCATATTATGGGTGACAATAACGATGGTATATTGCTCTTTCAGCTGATGAATTAATTCTTCAACCCGCAAGGTGGAAATAGGGTCGAGAGCCGAGCAAGGTTCATCCATTAATATAATTTCAGGTTGGACTGCGATCGCACGAGCAATACATAACCTTTGTTGTTGTCCACCCGATAAAGACGAGCCGCTTTGCCGCAGCTTATCTTTAACTTCATCCCACAAAGCTGCTTGCCGCAAACTTCGTTCTACTAATTCATCCATATTACCTTTGTAGCCATTGATTTTGGCTCCAAAAGCAATATTGTCATAAATTGATTTAGGAAATGGGTTTGGTCTTTGAAACACCATCCCAATTCTCCGACGTACTTCTACAGGATCAATGTCGGATGCATACAAGTTTTTATCGTAAAAAAGTATTTTACCCTCTGCCCGAAATGACTCAATCAAATCATTGAGGCGGTTATAGCAACGCAACAATGTACTTTTACCACAACCAGAAGGGCCGATAAAGGCTGTAACCTGATTTTTTGGTATATCTAACCAAATATTTTGCAAAGCTAAAAACTTGCCGTAGTAAACGTTGAGGTTTTCGGTGCGTAAAACAGTTTCAGTACCGTTGACTGTGCTAATATTAGTAGCCATAAATTAAGTGAAGTATTAGTTTTAGCGATACAAATCCGCTATGTGTAAGCCGTTTCCCTAAGCTTTTTTGCGAGTAGCCCAGCGAGCAATGATACTTGTGATTAGAACCATCAATACCAAAATCAAAGATGCCGCCCAAGCTAGTGATTGCCAATTTTTAAACGGAGAAATAGCATATTTGTAAACCAAAACAGCAAGGGAAGCTGTTGGTTGGAATAAGCCATCGGGCCAAAAATTGGAAAATAGCGCAGTAAATAGTAAAGGTGCGGTTTCTCCAGATGCTCTGGCGATCGCTAGCGTTGCCCCAGTTACAATCGCAGGTAGAGCTGCTGGCAAAACTACTTGTGTTACTGTTTGAAAGTTAGTTGCCCCTAACCCTACAGATGCTTGTCGCAAATCTTGCGAGACTAACTGTAAGGCTTCATCAGTGGTTCGGACAATAATTGGCAACATCAAAATTGCCAGTGCAAACCCTCCACCTAAAGCAGAGTATGATCCTAAGTTTAACTTTACTAGTGTCAAAACTACAATGCCATAGGCAAATACCCCAGCAATAATTGACGGGACTCCACTCAAGACGTTAGCTGCAAAACGTACCCATCTCGCTACTTGCGCCGAACTAAATTCTGTGATATATATTGCCGCTAAAACACCAAATGGGATACTAATCAGGGCAGCAATTCCTACCATTAATAGTGTTCCCAAGATGGCATTACCAAAGCCTCCTCCCTGTTGTAAAGCTTTGGGTGGCAGTTCAAAAAAGAGGCTGGGACTCAAACTGCTAAAGCCTTGAATAATGACGTAAGAAAGTACTGCTAGCAAAGGCACAAGTGCCAATATCCCACAGATAAATGCAACTACTGTCATTACTGTATTAAACAGTGTCCTTTGAGACATAGGAGCGCGAGTTAGACTGCGCTCTGGAAAACTAGAAGTCATAATTCAACCCAAAACTAAGCTACAGTCGCTTGACTCTCAGAACGATAAACTCGGCCATGATATTAACTACCAAGGTCAAGAAGAATAGAACTAAAGCAGCGTACATTAAAGCCGAAACTTGCAAACCACTAGCTTCGGAAAATTGATTCGCCAGTAGAGAAGAAATTGTATTGCCTGGTGCTAACAGGGAGATACTAATGTTGTTGGAATTACCAATCAACATTGTTACAGCCATTGTTTCTCCCATTGCTCGACCGAGTGCCAACATCACAGCGCTAACTATCCCCGAAAAGGCTGCTGGAATAAGTATTTGTAATATAGTTTCCCATCGGGTTGCTCCTAGTCCTACGGCGGCTTGGCGCAAACTGGGGGGTATAGAAATCAAGGCATCACGCGATAGGGCTGTGATGATGGGCAAAGTCATAATTGCTAATATGACTCCCGCCGGTAACATTCCTGGCCCTGTAGGGGGGGTGCTAAAAAATGGTATCCAGCCAAAGTAACTATTGAGCCATTTTCCCAAGTTAGTTAAGATAGGTACTAAAACAAAAATACCCCAAACGCCGTAAACAACGCTGGGAATAGCTGCGAGCAGTTCTACTGCAAAAACCAGTACCAACTTCACTTTTGCGGGTAAAAAATCCTCGCTTAGTACAATAGCAGTACCAACTCCAATCGGTACAGCTATCAGTAAACCGATAAAAGAACTCAAGAGAGTTCCATAAATTTGAGGTAGCACCCCGTAGCTATCATTAACTGGGTTCCAAGTGGTGTTAGCTAAAAAGCTAGCACCAAACTTTTGGATGGCAGGCCAAGAAGCAATTGCGACCTGTAAGCCGATCCATAATAAAGTGGCAGCAACCCCAAAGGCAAAAATTTTAGTTAGCCAGATAAAACCGCGATCTAGGGATTTTTCTACATCAGAGCGATTTTTTGTCGCTGATGAAAGATTTTGAGAATTTGTAGTCATGACTACCGACTTTCACAATTAAATCAGAGGAAGATATGGGAGGCAACCATCTCAACAAAATTGTTGCCTCATCGTCTTTTAAAACTAGTTTAATAACCAGCTTAAAAATTATTGTCTAGCAATGCCTCATGCCTTCACTGTAGCTACTTGCTAGCACTAGTACCACTACCAACAGCGATTTTATAGTCTGGACTAATTTGATCCGCAGCCGCAGCAACCTTTGCGATGACATTTTGGGGTAGAGGAACATATCCTAATGTTGTAGCCTGTTTTTGACCCTCAGTTAAAGCGTATTCGATCGCAGCTTCAACTGCCTTAGCTTTTGCCGCATTGGGATATTTCTTGTAAGCCAAAATCCAGGTGTAAGTGACGATGGGATAGGAATCGGCCCCTTCTGGATCGGAAATAAAGACGCGGAGATCGGGGGGTAGAGTTACTGATGCCAGAGTTTTAGAGGCTGACTCCTCAGTAGGTACAATAAACTTACCGCCTTTGTTTTCCAAAGCAGCAAACTTAAGACTATTTTGTTTGGCATAGCCGTACTCGACATAACCAATAGAACCTTGTGTTTGTTGGATTTGGGCCGTAACACCCTCATTCCCCTTCGCACCAACTCCGCTAGGCCAGTTGACAGTTTTGCCTTCACCAACTTTAGTCTTCCACTCCGGGCTAATAGCGCTGAGGTGTTTTGTAAACACACCTGTTGTTCCGCTACCATCTGAACGATAAACTACTGTGATTTTCTCTTTAGGAAGCTTTGCACCTGGGTTAGCCTTGACAATTTGGGGATCATCCCAAGAGGTTATTTTGCCCAGTAGAATATCAGCGTAAACGGCTCGTGGTAGTTTAATTTCTGCAACATCTGGCAAGTTGTAAGCTAGCACGATGCTACCAGCAGTGACAGGCAGTAAAATAACGCCCCTATCCGCTGGCACCTTCTGGATTTCTTCATCCTTCATGGCAACATCGCTAGCACCAAAGTCTACAGTCCCTTTGATAAATTGCTCAACTCCGGCACCGCTACCAACTGAGGCATAGTCAACTTGGAGATTTGGATACTTTTTGTTTAGATCAGTAAACCATGTATCATATAGTGGTGCTGGAAAAGACGCACCAGCCCCGCTTAACTTGAGATTTCCACCCAAATCTAATTTGGTTGTACTGGAGGCAGTCGTATCTGTAGCAGTGCCAGAAGGAGTATCCTTTGTGGCTGTATTCTCTGGGTTTTGCTGTCCGCCACATGCAGCTAGGCTGATTGTCAGTGCTAACACTGAAACTGAAGCTGTGAGGCGATGAATTTTTGTTACACGAAAAGGTGATGGCATCGCTATCAATGTTTGGGTAACTTTTCAGGTGAGCGCCTCTAAGAATACCCCTAAAGGATTAAGCTAAAGGTAAAGGATAGGTTAACAAAGCAAAAAAAGCTTGTTTTTTTTTGATGAAGAACAAACACTCGTTTTTACTTTTGCTTGATAAAATTTATACTGCTGCTTTAGTTACACGTTACAAATATTACCACAGTAATTTGGTTACATAAATATTGGCAATTGGCAAAACTTGATTGATAGCGTCACTTTTTGGTCAAATGATAAAAAATCTATAAAAAAATGACAAATTGTGTTATTATCTAAAGCTTAATAAATTTTAGAATTTTGTGAAAGTTATTGCTGCTTATAGGTCTAAGCAGACTTAAAGTCATAACTAAACAATCTAAGTTTAGACAGTGAACTAATTTTAGATAAAGCAGAAGGAAAACTATAAATTGCCTATTTTATGGAGAGTCTGCGGAGCGATCGCTAAAAAAAGTGAATTAAAGAACTATCTTTAACAATTTTTAGCATAAATTGGCTCTGAATCTAAAAACTTAGTTTAAATACTAAATTTTGCTAACTTTACCACGTATTAGGTCAAATACCAGAATCAGACTACGCTTCAGTCAATAAAATTACAGCTATAGACACCTAAGTCATAATTAGTAGAACTGAAAAGTTACATACCAAAAAGGCAAAAAAAAATATGCTAATTCTTAGAGGTGTCAGCACAAATTTCATTTTAATACTAATGAACATCCTAGTTGCTGTTGGTTTTCCCTTTTGCCTTTTCCTGGTTGCCTGATAAATGTTTGCTGCTTCCAATCAATTACTATGGTCTATGATTGGCTTACTCCTGACAATGGGTGGTACCTTCTTAGAAGCTTATGGCATCACCTTTCCTTGGAATTGGAGTAAGCACGGAATTCAGACTTTTTCTTTAGGTGTCACTTTTCAAATTGGCGCAGTACTGTTAGTGGGCTGTTTAGGGGGCAAAAATGCCGGTGCGCTCTCGCAAATTGCCTATTTAGTGATGGGGTTAACTTTATTACCTGTATTTGCCGATGGAGGTGGTATTGGTTATGTTAAGTTGTCTCAGTTTGGCTATTTACTAGGCTTTATTCCTGGAGCTTGGATTTGTGGCTTAGTTGCCTTTAAAGCTAGACCTCGACTAGAAACTCTCGCCTTTAGTTGCATCTGTGGCTTGTTAACTCTGCATCTATGCGGTATTAGTTATTTGATTATTAGCTATATTTTTCAGTGGAAAGGCACAGAAAATTTACCTTTGATGCAAGCAATCCTCAGATACTCTTGGTTTGCACTACCAGGGCAATTAAGTGTGGTCTGTGCCGTTACTGTAATAGCATATATATTGCGTCACTTAATGTTTTATTAGTCATCAAGGGGCTAGAGGCTAGGGGCAAGAAATTTACAATTTTCTCATCCCCTAGTCCTTAGTCCTTAGTCCTTAGTCTCTAGCCCCTAGTTTCATGCGTTTAAAAAACCGCCTTTTCTGGATTGCTGCCTTTATAGCTTTTTTCCTAGACCAAATAACAAAATACTGGGTGGTACAAACCTTCAGTTTGGGGCAAACACTACCACTCTTAACTGGAATATTTCACTTCACCTATGTTACTAACACTGGTGCCGCCTTTAGTCTGTTAAGTGGGAAAGTAGAGTGGTTGCGCTGGCTATCTTTAGGAGTGAGTTTGGTATTGATAGCGTTGGCTTTGTTTGGCCCAACATTAAATTTATGGGATCAGTTGGGCTATGGCTTAATTTTAGGTGGAGCTATGGGCAACGGTATCGATCGCTTTGTTTTAGGCCATGTCGTTGATTTTCTTGATTTTCGCCTAATTAGCTTTCCTGTATTTAATGTGGCAGATTCTTTTATTAGTATTGGTATTGTTTTTCTGTTAATTGCTTCCTTCCAAAAAACACCAACTTCAACAGGTAGGTTGGATTAAACTATTAAGCCTGGGATGATTAATCCCAGGCTATTAATTACTGAAACCATTGCTCAGTCCTATATGCGAAGACTTGATTTATGGGTTCCAGAGATTTGAATTTATATCCTACACCAGTTTTCATAACTGGTGCAGAAAGTCAAGATGCACAGGCGATCGCTGATGGTAAATTAGTATGTCAAACGTATCCAGCTTTTAATTTATTTACCTGGGGCAGGAGCAGTAGATGGAGTACTGGGAGAGTTGGCACCTGGTTCTGTAGGAGCGCCAGGTTCAGATGGAGTAACGGTTCCTGGTGCTGGAGTTAAGTTGCTAGGAGTGCCAGGCTCAGTTGGAGTAACACTTCCTGGTGCTGGAGTCAAGTTGCTAGGAGCGCCAGGTTCAGATGGAGTAACGGTTCCTGGTGCTGGAGTTAAGTTACTAGGAGCGCCAGGTTCAGGTGGGGTAACGGTTCCTGGTGCTGGAGTGCTTTCGGGAGTTCCACTTTCAGGTGGGGTAACAGTTCCTGGTGCCGGAGTGCTTTCGGGAGGAGTGATGTTACTCGGTGTGGTTTCTGCTGGTACTGTAGTGCTACCAGGAGTCGTGCTAGGTGTGGTTTCTGCTGGTGCTGTAGTGCTACCAGGAGCCGTACCAGGGGTAAGTGCTGTGCCGCCGGGACAGCGAGAGTTAAGCGGAAAATACTCGCACAGAATTTTCATACCTTCTGGCGACATCTTGATTTCCGTTGGTGCGCTAGTAGATTCGCTACTGGATTGAGCTATGGGGGATTTACTGGATTCGGCTACGGCAATATTAGTGGTGAGAGCCAAAGATAGAGCTGTACCAATCAGGGTCAGAGATTTTCCCATCATTCTGAAATTTACCTCAACGGAACACTCGGCCCATTAAAACAGATAATAAGATTTAGAAAATCTTCCTAAATGAATATATTTAAGTTTGTTGCAGAATATGTGGATATGTAAAATTGGTAAAAATTAAATCTGTCGTTTGTTATTAATTAGTGCTTATAAGTACAAGCTTTCAATCTCTGCTTGTAGTCATTAAAGTAAAATGAGTAGACAAAATAAGCTTTTAGGAAGGATAAAAAATTTTATTTTTCTTTAATTAAGTGATAAAAATAACAAGTTAACTCAGATAAAAAAGTAATATCCAGTATAAATTAGAGCAAAAAGTCCCGTATAGCTAATTTATGCTTTGGCTTATGAGTAAAATGATGAAAGACTAACATCTAAAATTGTAATTCGCCCCATTCTTCACTAAAAAGTGTGATGTGAATAGCCGATGAGTTCTCCCCAACCCCCTCACAAGCCACAAACGTTAATTGGTCAACTGACTCAAGCAGTCCATACTATCCAAGCTAGGGTTGATTTTTCCAAACTGGCGCTCAAGCCTAATGCCAAAGTACCGGAACTCTGGGTACAGGATGCGGGGGCGGATAAAGCAGAGGTATATCCACTGTTGGGCGATCGCTATATTCTCGGTCGTAGTTCCAAATCCAGCGATATCGTCGTCCGTAACCCCGTTGTCAGCCAAATTCACCTATCGCTATCGCGCAATTCTACTCAGCGCACACCAGTTTTCGTCATCAAAGACGAAAACTCCACCAATGGCATTTATCGTGGCAAGCGTCGTGTTAATTCCCTAGAACTACGTCATGGCGATATTCTGACTCTGGGCCCCCCAGAACTAGCCGCTTCTGTGCGCCTGCAATACGTCGATCCACCAGCGTGGTATGTCAAAGCTGCAAGTTGGACAGCTTATGGTGTTGGTGGTGTCAGCGCCTTGTTCGCCTTAGTAATTGGCGTAGAATGGCTGAAATTTTCAGTTAGACCCCTACCTACAGCTACACGCGCTCCAGTAGTTGTTTACGCTCGTGATGGAGCCACACCTCTGAGAGAGCCTCGAACTATCTCTCACGTAGATATGAAGCGTTTAGAGGAATTTGGCCCTTATTTGCCATCTGCCGTAGTAGCTTCAGAAGATAGTCGTTATTACTGGCACTTTGGGGTTGACCCTCTGGGGATTTTACGAGCAGTGTTGATCAATAGCCGTAGCGGAGATGTGCAGCAAGGAGCCAGCACTGTTACGCAGCAAGTTGCCCGCAGTTTGTTCCGGGAGTATGTAGGTAGACAGGACACCCTTGGACGCAAATTACGGGAAGCAGTTGTCGCCTTAAAGTTAGAAACCTTTTACAGCAAAGACGAAATTTTGCTGATGTACTTAAATCGGGTTTTTTTGGGGGGAGATACCTCTGGCTTTGAGGATGCAGCTCGGTATTACTTTGAAAAGCCAGCTAAAGAATTAACTTTGGCAGAAGCAGCAACTTTGGTAGGAATTTTACCTGCTCCCAACGCATTTGATTTTTGTGGGGATGGGCCAAATAAGCTAGAAGCAGCTGAATACCGGAATCGTGTGATTAAGCGGTTGCTGGAAATGGGCAAAATTAAGCTTGAAGATGCGAACCGAGCTAGACGTTCCACTGTTCAAGTTAGTCCTAAAGTTTGTGAACAGCAGGCTAAGACGATCGCTCCTTATTTTTACAGTTACGTCTTCTCTGAACTTGAATCAATCTTGGGCGAGGGAGCCGCAAACGAAGGGAATTATATTATTGAAACCCAACTTGATCCCGCGATCCAGAGCCAAGCTGAATCAGCGTTGCGGAATTCAGTCAACAATAGTGGTGGAAATTTTAATTTTTCTCAAGGGGCTGTGGTAACTCTTGACTCCAGTACAGGTGGCATCCTGGCAATGGTAGGCGGAACTGATTACAAAAAAAGTCAGTTCAATCGTGCTGTTCAAGCCAAAAGACAACCAGGTTCCACCTTCAAAATATTTGCTTACACTGCCGCTATTCAACAGGGAATTTCACCATCTAAGAGTTATTCCTGCGCTCCTTTAACTTGGCAAGGCTTCACTTACAAACCCTGTCGTTCCGGTGCTGGCAGTTTAGATATTGCCACCGGGCTGGCTCTTTCAGAAAATCCCATTGCCTTGGGAGTTGCTAGAGAAATCGGGCTGAATAAAGTAGTGGCGATGGCTCAGAATTTGGGAATTAAGTCAAACCTCGATCCGGTTCCTGGCTTAGTACTGGGTCAAAGTGTGGTCAATGTTTTGGAAATGACTGGTGCTTTTGGCTCTATTGGCAATCGTGGAGTGTGGAATCCTCCCCATGCGATTAACCGAATTTTAGACAGTGGTGATTGCAGCGATCGCAATGATATCAAAACCTGCCGTGTAATTTACTCCTTCGACCAAGATCCAGATGCTAACAAACGAGTTTTGCCAAGTGGTGTAGCCGACGAGATGACTAGTTTAATGCGTGGTGTCATCACCAGAGGGACTGGTCGCAGTGCTGCCATTGGACTCGGAGAAGCTGGTAAAACAGGCACGACTGATAAAAACGTTGACTTATGGTTCATAGGTTTTATCCCAAGTCGGCGACTTGTAACTGGTGTTTGGCTGGGAAACGACAACAATTCCCCCACATCTGGTAGCAGCGCTCAAGCCGCTCAGTTGTGGGGAAATTATATGCGGAGAATTACGCGGTAAATTCGTAATTTGTAATTTCATAGTTAAAAATTACGGATTACGAATTACGAATCACGAATTATTATTGATATCCCCTCCAAGGTGTAACTTCCAGGTTGCCGCTAGGCTTGAATATCACTTGGAAGTGAGCGAGAGGTTCTTTATCGTTGGGGGCTGCTACATTAGAGCCGTAGATAGCATTGAACATCTTGGGAAGGGGTGTTTCCCGAAAATAGTCAAAGGCAACTTGGTTTAGTGGTTCGTAGTCAGCAATTACACCATCTTTGTTGACTGCTACCCGATATTTCAAATCTCGCGTAAAGGTGGGTTTGCCACTCCAAGTTTGCCGAACTGTACTATAAAGCTTTTGATTTAAATTTTTGACTATATTAGAGTCAGTAATTTTTGTGCCCACTACCTCTGGCGTTCTAGCATATCCCCGCCAAGGGCTAACTTGCAGGACACCTTGTGTAGTAAATACTACACGAAATTGGGCGATTGGTTCATTGGAAATGGTCGGACGGGTAGCTGGATTGTAAAGTACGTTAGGCAGAGGAGTTTTACCTACTTCTAGATTCGCTTCTTTATTCACCGCTTTATAACCAACGATCGCACCATCCGCAGCTACACCCAGACGGTAAATCAAATCTTGTTGCAATCCTGAGCGATTAGCCCAAGCTGGATGAACTTGATTGTAAACTTGACGATTCAATGCACGTAACTGAGATGGATCGGTAATTTCTGGAACTGTATTTAAAAGTGCTTCTAAATCTTTAACTGCCGGCTTTCCATTAGCTGTAGGCGTTAGTGTGGGCCTTGCCGTAGCAATGGGTGTTGCAGCAGCTGATGCTGGAGGAGTGATATTGTTTATTGTAGAGCTACTTTGCTCATCTGTTATTGGCTGTGGTGGACGTAGTTGGGGAGGTGGAATCAAGTTAAAGGCGATCGCAGCCACTGCTAAACTTGATACACCCACAGCAGCAGGTACAGCTTGCCGAACCAAAGCTTGACTAGCGCCGCCATAGCGTCTGGTAACTGGTTGTAGTTCTAGAGAAAGTTCAGGTAAAGTTTGGGTATCAGCAAAAAACTGATCCACTGCTTCTACTAAATCAAACAACTGCACTGTATTCAAATCTATCTCAATTGGCGGACGTTTGGAATTGTTAGAGTGATCGAATCCTTCTGGAGTTCCTTCGGAATGGATGATTAATCTGTGTCGGTTGCTATCAACTTTCCGAAACTCTACTAGCTCCGATTCCTGATTGTGTGCTTGAGGATTAGGTACACTACTTAAAAATTCTTGGGCATACCCACTAACAGCTCTCACCAAACTTTCAAAAAATTCCCGCCCTCCCGTTAGGGGCTGATTATAACCAGATAAATAGCATTCTGCATTTACCAATATTGATAATTCCGGGCGCATTTCCTGGAACTGTGCAGCCCTAGTGACATCACTTAACCCTTCTAAAAGCAGTGTACAATTAGGTAGACTGTACTTACGTTGAATATTCATTCCACTTCACCGTCAAAAAGACTAATCCAGAATCGCTGCATTCCAGCTGTACCCGTACAAAATAGTAATTGTCCTAACAAATTTATAGCTAGCTCATCTAATTTTTCATCAGAAGTTAATGCTAGTACACCAGAACGTCGGGCATTCATCCGGCTTTTAAAATGCGCTCTAAACCGCTCTAGGTAATTAGATAGACGCAAATTCTGTTCTAATGGAATCTGCTTTTCTTCCATTTGTTGACATATCATTAATAACTGGCGAATGACAACAGTTAAACGCCGCGCTATGTAGCAAGCAATGACTACCAGAGCTTTTGCTTCCATGATAGTTAAGGGACGGCGAATATGCGCTCTCCGTAGCGGGTTAGAGCTACGCATCCGCCATAAATTCACCCTGTCTTTAACAATTCCTTTAAGATCCAACTCTTGAGCAAAACTCAAGATTGCTTCCGAACCACCAAGCTCTAAAGCTTCAATTGCCAATAAAATCAGGTCAATTTGCAACCGCGTTCTCCGAGGACAAGTCTTGGAAGCGATCGCAGGATCTGGCAAAGTGTCCAGAATCGTCGGCAATGAATCTTGAGTTGGACTGTTGAACGGCGTTAAACTTGCTGAGACATTCATTCTATAAATACCTTGTGCGGTTCCAACAGACTAGATAAAACAAATTTAAGATCGGTAGCCAAGACTTAAGCATTAGACTTGTAGCAGTAGCATGACTACCTGATATATACATTACTTAACTCTTTCTACTCAAAGTTTTCCCTATATTGAAATCAAAGTTTTAAAACATAAGTTAATTCACCTCATTTCTGAATGTAATACCTTTTCTAGCTTGGTTTAGATTCTAATTATCGTCAACAAAGGACGAAGCTGAAGCTTCGACCCCCAGCGTATGACATTATAGTGTACGATTTTTCAGGTATCTGAAAATTGGGGATTGGGGATTGGGAATTGGGAATTGGTCAATAATCAATACTTTTTTCCCATACTTACCTTGCTCCTCTTCTTCCCCATCCCCCATCCCCCATCCCCCATCCCCCATTCCCATTTTATGGATTTGAAGTCTCTCGTTCGTGACATTCCAGATTTTCCCAAACCCGGAATTTTATTTCGGGATATTACTACATTACTGCGCGATCCAGAGGGATTACGCTATACTATTGACTTTTTAACACAAAAATGCAACGAAGCTGAAATAAAACCAGATTATGTAATTGGTATAGAGTCAAGAGGATTTATTTTTGGCTCACCTCTGGCTTATCAATTAGGGGCTGGTTTTATTCCCATCCGCAAAAAAGGTAAGTTACCAGCAGCAGTTCACTCAATTGAATATGATCTAGAGTATGGTACTGACTGTCTGGAACTGCATCAAGACGCTTTACATGAAAGTAGCCGAGTTTTGATTGTGGACGATTTGATTGCCACGGGTGGAACTGCGAGTGCAACAGCAAAGTTAGTGCAGAAGATTGGCTGCGAATTAGTAGGATTTGGGTTTATTATCGAGCTACGGGATTTAGAAGGGCGTAAATATCTGCCAGACGTGCCGATTATCTCTCTAATTGAATATTAGTTATTTGTCATTGGTCATTAGCAAAGGACAAATGACAAATGACAAATGACAAAGGACAAAAGACAAATGACAAAAGACAAATGACATCTACGAAAATTTCCTTGGAGACAGGTCGGGATTGGCTAATCAGGCTAGTCACGAGCGAAACTTTTATTTATGTGGCAAAGCGGGTATTGCAGGCACTACTGACTCTGTTTTTGGCATCAGCATTATCGTTTTTCATTATTCAACTCGCTCCAGGGGATTATGTAGATACGCTGCGGCAAAACCCGAAGATATCTCCAGAAAGAATTGAGGAAATAAAGCGGCAGTTTGGTCTTGATAAGTCTTGGCCAGAGCAATTTTGGCTATGGTTATGGCGAATCTTGACAAAAGGAGATTTTGGCACGAGTTTTATTTATCAACGTTCAGTGGCATCGCTGTTGTGGGAAAGAGTACCAGCTACTTTGCTATTAGCGATCGCATCTTTAATTGTCACATGGGCGATCGCCATCCCTCTAGGGATTTTTGCTGCTGTTAACCAAAATAAGCTATCAGATAGGCTTTTACAGGTTATTAGCTATGCCGGACAAGGCTTTCCCAGTTTCATAACTGCCTTAGCGCTGCTGGTTTTAGCCCAAATCACCTCGCCGTTATTCCCAGTGGGTAGCATGACTAGCATCAATCACTCAGAACTAACATGGTTTGGCAAAATCTTAGATGTCGGCTGGCACATGATTTTACCTACGATTGCCCTCTCAATTACTAGTTTTGCTGGTTTACAACGCATCACTCGCGGCGAATTATTGGATGTGCTGCGTCAAGATTATATCCAAACGGCTCGTGCCAAAGGTCTGCCAGAAAACCGCGTCATCTACGTTCATGCACTTCGTAACGCCGTAAATCCCTTGATTACCTTATTGGGTTTTGAATTAGCTGGTTTATTAAACGGTGCTTTCATTGCCGAATTTTTCTTCAACTGGCCCGGTTTAGGAAGGTTGACCTTACAAGCTTTACAAGCTCAAGATTTATATTTGTTAATGGCAAGCTTGGTAATGGGCGCAGTGTTGCTAATTGCTGGTAATTTAATCGCCGATTTGATGCTAAAAGCTGCCGATCCACGCATTCGGCTAGAAAATCTCAATTAGTCATTGGTCATTGGTCATTTGTCATTTGTCATTGGTTTAGTCCCACTCTCCCCATCTCCATCTCCATGCTGTCCGAAGTCTATTACTTGGTGCGCTCAAAAACTGACGGTAATTATTTGATAGCTCGTCCTGACACCGAAACATCAGGTTATTTATTGCTGTTTCAGGAAAACTTTGATGCCCTTAGCTATCTCAACACCCACGCAGCAGAAGTTGCAAACCGCTTTACTGTGGAATCTATTCCACGTACACAGTTGGGAAACCTGCTCAAACGTTGGGGTTTTAGCGGTGTGGGTATTGTGACTGACCCGTTATTACCAAAGGTTGAGTTTTTGCAGCACAGTTAAATTTATGGATTAGCGTAAATGCTCCTTCGGCTTGTCGTCAGACATCGCTTGCTAATTTGTTTAAGAGTATATTTGAAAAGTCCTCTTGTCTATGGCAAGTATCCGTAATTACACAACTGATTAAACCATAAAATTTGTGTTGACGTTGTATACACAATATTCTATATTAGATATTAAGCATTGCTGAATAAAGCTTGAAACTTAATTCAGCAATGCTAAATGAGACACACACATGGAAGATACCCAATGCTTGCCCGTTCTAAAATGGATAACCTTGGTCGTAACCAAGTAATTAATATTAGAGTTCAAGAACAACAACGGGATTTAATTGATAATGCTGCATCGATTCTTGGCAAGAACCGTTCTGACTTTATGTTAGAAGTTGCCTGTCGAGAAGCAGAAAAAGTCATCTGTAACAAGACTTTCTTTGCGTTAGACGAGGAAAGATATCAAAAATTCCTTGCTATTTTGGACTCACCACCTAAAACAAATGAAGAAATTCGTAAATTATTAACAGCTAAATCTCCTTGGGATTAATGATGAAACAAACAAAAATTATTAATCCTCCTCAGCCACTTACTCTTAAGCATGATGTATTAGAATTTGAATCTAAATCAGAAGCTTTGAATAATTGGCTGAAGGAGAAAGCTTTGAAAAATGAGGGAGATACGGCTAGAACTTTTGTAGTAACTATTGAAAATAAAGTAATAGGCTATTACTGTTTAGCAACTGCTTCTGTAATTCATTTAATAGCTGTTAGCAAAGCTAAACGGAACGCACCAGACCCTATACCGTGTATGCTTATCGGAAGACTTGCTGTAGACATTAAATGGGAAGGACGGGGTATAGGGTCTGGTTTATTAAAAGATGCTATTATTCGTACTTTAACAGTATCCCAAATGGCGGGTATTAGATGTGTTTTGGTTCATGCTAAGGATGAAGAAGCCAAAAGATTTTATTTAAAATACGGGTTTCAACCCTCGCCAATAGAACCATTAACGCTAATGATGACTTTAAAAGATATTCGAGCAAACCTTATAGATTAATTAATCCTCCAAATTCTGCACAAGTGAATTAAGAGGATTTTAAATTTAAACACAAGATACACCTCAACCCCTACTGGGCATCCGCCAAATTAGTGTTCATCACTATTTATTAAAAATTGCGAATACTAAAAAATTACGGCAATTCTGCAAAGTTGTATTTTGTTAGGGGATTTCCCTATTTTAGCTTGAGTGGAAATGGGGCATTAGTTGGGAGTTGGGAGTTGAGAGTTAAGAGTTGTTACTCACCCCTTGCTCCTTCTACTCCCTAATGTCCCTAATACTACTAGCCCCTAAACCACTACCTTTTCTAAACTCAACTTAGAACGCTTCACTGGCTCAGGAATCGCTACGGGATAATCTCCAGTAAAGCAGGCAGAGCAGAAACTATTGGTATCTTCTCGTGTCGCTTCTAGCATTCCTTCCCAACTGAGATAAGCGAGGCTGTCTACTTCTAGTTGCTTGGCGATTTCTGCTACTGACTTGGTAGCAGCAATCAGCTGATCCTGAGAATCGGTATCGATGCCGTAGAAGCAAGGATGAGTTACTGGTGGGGAAGAGATTCGCATGTGTACTTCCACTGCACCCGCTTCACGCAAGGTTTTGACTAGTTTCCGGCTGGTAGTACCCCGCACAATGGAGTCATCAACAATAATTACTCGTTTACCCGCCAGCACATCTTTAAGCGGGTTAAGTTTCATACGGATACCTGACTCGCGCATGGTTTGAGTTGGCTGAATAAAGGTTCGTCCAACATAGCGGTTTTTAATCAGTCCTTCAGCGTAAGCTACACCAGAAGCTTGAGAAAATCCGATCGCAGCAGGAATACCAGAATCAGGAACACCAAAGACAATATCGGCATCGACACAAGATTCTTTAGCTAGTTGATGTCCTAAGCGCATCCGATAGCTGTACAAACTCTCGTTGTGCATGATGCTATCAGGACGGGCAAAGTAAATCATCTCGAAAATACACAATTTCCTTTGGGGCTGTTGACTCCAATGATAGGAAGCTAAACCTTCTTCAGTAATCCAAACTAATTCACCTGGTTCTACATCTCGCAGGTATTCGGCTCCAATGATGTCTAAACCACAAGTCTCGGATGCCAAAACATAACGAACTGGATTACCTGCTAAAGTCCCAATTACTAGAGGACGAATACCGTTGGTGTCACGGACACCCATAACACCGTTAGGAGTGCCAATAACTAAACTAAAGGCTCCTTCACAACGATGAAATGCTTGAATTGAACCTTCTAGCCAATCTGCACCAGCATTGATGGCTTCTGCGATCGCAAAAGCAATCATTTCTGAGTCTGTTGTGGTGACTAAGTTGTATTTTTTCTCAAGCAACTCTTGACGTAGTTGCACTGTATTGACTAAATTACCATTGTGTGCAAGAGCTAGTGAACCTAAGCGAGTTTCCAGGACTGCGGGTTGGGCATTAACTTTGCGGCTAGAACCTGTGGTGGAATAGCGAGTGTGACCAACAGCAAGGCTACCAGGCAATTGATCCAAGATGGTTTCATTAAAAACTTGAGACACCAAGCCCATATCTTTGTGGAGATGGACTTTTGTACCTTCAAAGGTAGCAATCCCAGCTGATTCTTGACCCCGATGCTGGAGGGCATACAATCCAAAGTAGGTCAGTTTAGCAACGTTTTCTCCTGGTGCGTAGATGCCAAAAACACCACAAGCTTCTTCTGGCTTGTCAGGCTGATTTTCATGACTATTGATTGGGTTGTTGGTAGGGTCGGGGTATTCATCCGAAGTGACAGAATGAATAGATATCATGCTAGCTTTGCTCCTGGTGGGGGGGGTCAAGTCACTGGGATTATGTCTATAGATAGTTGTTGATTTCTTAATAAATCTTTAACCATCTATTAAAACAGTACCGTAATTATGCCCAGAGACGCTAATAGTTCTGAGTGATTAGTGCTGATTTCTGAGTGAAGTCTAAATACTCAGGACTCAGAAATAGTGGTTTGGTTGGCGATACGCCTAGCGATCGCATGGAAATAGCGATCGTTCATCTCTTCGATCGTAACTTTGATTAAGGTTTGGTTATCAGTGGTGAAAACCCCCAAACCGATGTGAGAATTATCGACTATACCGAGTTTTTGCCATTCTTTACCCAGATGTTTCTGTAAGTATGATTCCCAAATTTCTTGTTGTTCTGATGCTATAGAGACTAAAATTCTGGCACCACCTTCGGCAAACAGTACCTCATCCAGGCGGTTTAACTGCGTTGTTGCTATTTCTAAATTGATTTCGGCACCAAGGTTTCCAGCAATACAACATTCGGCAAGTGCGATCGCCACTCCCCCCTCAGCAGAATCATGGGCTGAACGTATCCAACCATTACGAATTCCTTCCCGACAAACTTTTTGGACGCGGCGTTCCAAGTCAAAATCTACCCGTGGCGGTTTTCCGGCAACAGTATTGTGGATAGTAGCTAAATACTCAGATGCTCCCAAACTGATTTTGGATGCTAGAGGCAATCCGAGAAGATAAATCACATCGCCGGATGCTTGCCAACCTTGTCCACAAATTTTGGTGATATCGGGAATCAAGCCCACCATCCCCACTACAGGAGTGGGATAAATGGGTTGGGGAATGCCTTGAGAATCAAGGGTTTCATTGTATAAAGAGACATTTCCACCTGTGACTGGTGTCGCCAATTCTCGGCAACCTTCCGCCAAACCGCGACAAGCTTCTGCTAATTGCCAATAACCAATTGGTTTTTCTGGAGAGCCAAAATTTAGGTTATCCGTCACCGCCAGAGGTTCTGCACCCACACAGCTAAGATTGCGTGCAGCTTCTGCCACCACTGCCTTAGCTCCCTCGTAGGGGTCAAGATAAACATAACGAGGATTGCAATCGACTGTTGCTGCCACCCCTAATTTTAGATTTGGGATTTTAGATTTGAGATTGGGAATTTCTTCAAGAGGGCGCAACCGGATAACAGCCGCATCAGCGCCACCTGGTAGTATGACTGTATTATTCTGTACTTGATGGTCATATTGACGATATACCCAGTTCTTAGATGCGATCGTGGGTGTATCGAGCAAAGTTAACAGAATATCATTCCAATTTTGCACACCTCCTTTGAGTTCTATGCCAGAGGTTGTGCAAGCAGGTAAAGAATCAGGAGTCCATTCCCAAGCTTGACGAGCATATTCTGGCGGTTCTGCCAGCAATTCACGGTTATATAGTGGGGTGTTTTCCGCCAAAGCCTCGGCGGGAATTTCTGCTGCTACTCCACCCTGAAAAAGAATCCGCACAATGGGTTCAGCGATGACAGTACCAGCGACAACGGCTTGAAGTCCCCAACGATGGAAAATGTCGATTAATTCTTGCTCACGCCCTTTATGGGCAACAAACAGCATTCGTTCTTGAGATTCCGAAAGCAGATATTCATAAGGAACCATCCCCGTTTCTCTGGCGGGAATTTTGTCTAAATCTAGTTCAATTCCTACTCCACCTTTTGCCGCCATCTCTGAAGTAGAACACGTGATTCCAGCTGCTCCCATATCTTGGGCGGCGACAACTGCACCCGTTTTAAACGCTTCTAGACAAGCTTCAATTAACGACTTTTCCAAAAATGGATCGCCTACTTGCACAGCGGGGCGATCGTCTATTGACTGATCGCTCAATTCTGCACTAGCAAAACTTGCGCCTCCCATACCATCGCGCCCAGTGGTAGAACCAACATACAGCACGGGGTTTCCTAAGCCAGATGCCCCAGATTTAACGATTTCCTGGGTTTCCATTAACCCCAGTGCCATAACATTCACTAGGGGATTACCAGAATAAGCCGGATCAAAATAAACTTCGCCGCCAACGGTGGGTACTCCCACACAATTACCATAGTGTGAAATCCCAGCCACTACACCTTGAAACAACCTTCGAGTTTTGGCATCTTCTAGAGAACCGAAACGCAGGGAATTTAATAGAGCAATGGGACGCGCACCCATTGTAAAAATATCTCTAAGAATACCGCCTACTCCCGTTGCTGCACCTTGAAATGGTTCTACAGCTGATGGGTGGTTGTGAGATTCAATCTTAAAAGCTAGTTGGAGTCCGTCACCCAAATCTACAACACCAGCATTTTCACCAGGCCCTACGAGGATGCGGGGCCCCTCAGTCGGAAATTGTTTGAGTAGAGGCCGAGAATTTTTGTAACAGCAATGCTCTGACCACATTACCCCGAACATTCCCAGTTCAGCTTTGTTGGGATGACGGCCTAACCGACGGACAATTTCTGCGTATTCTTCTGGTTTAAGACCTTCAGCAGCGATTTCTTGAGGGGAAAAAAAAGCAGGAGATGTGGCGGTCATGGAAATTATGCACCAATTGTACAGAGCATTATTCTACCGATTTACTTGCCCTGTAGGTGGATTTGTTAGCATGGTTCATAACTATATAACGCTGAAAATTTAAATAAATAAATAAATTTACTTAAAGATACATATTTTTGTACACCTAAAGAGAGATTGTATTCAACGCTGAATTACTGGTAAATATACTGATAAAAGTGAAGTAATAAAATTTTATTCCCTTGTAATATGCATAGGTCATTTCCAGATTATAGAAATGGCTATCAGCCTGTCAGATGCTCTACTAGTTGAATGCAGAAAAAATTCATAGGATGCGATGCGATCGCAAGTTTTAATGCCCTGCAATCTAAATTATCTCGTTGGCATTTCATTCGCTTGAAGTGACTCATATAACAGCAAACTCAATCACTGAGTGGCTTTTGAAGAAAGGATTCTGGAAATTTATTTTTTTGAGAAACTACTCATTCCAATTAGTAAATTGACCGCACTAAATCTAATAGCGAGGATTTTGATCATGCCTAAACTTACCGTTCCACCCAATTTCATCGGCACCCCCGGTTCTGACACTCTGATTGGAGAACAATTAAATGCATCTCCAGCAATAGGTATTGATATTTTAACTGGAGGTTTCATTTGTACGCGCTCAGGGAATGACACCGTTCAGGGCACGGGTACTGGTAGCATCGGCGGCATCGGCGGCTCCATTGAGGGTGGGAATGCCAATATCACTTTCAACAGCAATGGAAACTCCATTAGCTTGTCTACGACAGGCTTTGAGAAATTTGTCTTTGCAGATAGCTCTTTCTGCTACAGCAGTTTGGCAAACGGGGCATAGGTTTGTGAATTCCTGCGTCTCGTGTTTTACGTTGTAAGTGTCTAATCGGTGTTATTTGCTCTTAACCTGACAAATTATCTACTAGCGTATATATTCTTAGTTCCAAATTTGCATAGATTTACTAAGACTCAGAGATTATTCGGGTGTATGCAGTTTAGCTGTAACAATCAAGTGACGAGAATCACACATATCTATGATTATGATCGTCTCTCTGCGATCGCTAACTAGGCATAATTAATGACAACTGAACTCTAGCCGAGTCATTAATAGGGAACACACTTAATTGCCGACAGCCTTAACTAAGGACTGTCGGTTTTTTATGTCTGTATATCCTTCATCCTTTGAGAAATGCCCCATAACTATCTACTTAAATAAATTTCCCCACAACTGGTTGGTAACTTGACAGATATTTTGCCACAGCCACTACCAATTGTGGGGAGGGTATGATCAAATTCGGTATCTTATCCCTATCGAGTGCTAGTATCTTGCACTCACTCTACTAGATTGGAAGTATACTCCTACAACCAACACACACTTTGTATTAAGACATCGCTTGGATGATGTAATCAAAGTAGGGTGCTGCTTCAGCAGCGTCTTCCGCACTCAATAAGCCAAGAGAGGCTGTTTTGAGGGAATTGATCGCTTCTACCATTCCAGGCACGGGAACGCCCAATGAATTGTACATTTCCCGCACACCAATCAAACCGATTTTTTCAATCGGCTCTTTGTCGCCAGCAAGCACACCATAAGTAATTAGACGTAAGTACCAGCCAAAATCGCGGATACACAGAGAACGTTGACGTTCTCCGTAAGCATTACCTCCGGGGGAGATAAAGTCAGGACGCTTCTGCCAAAGTTGTTTGGTTGCTTCCTGAACTATCTTTTTTTCGTTTTCGGCTAAGGTAGCCGCAATCCGCGTCCGTTGTACCCCGGTTTGCAAAAAGTCTTTGATATTTTTAAGTTCGCCACTGCTGGGATAACGCAGTTCGTCGTCGGCTTTGAGAATAACTTGGCTAATTACAGTCATGATGATTGAAATCACCTGAAATATTATCTGTTAGTTTAGCGAGTCGGAGGTACACAAGTGAAGAGATAGGAGCTACTTATGTATTGAATTGAAACTTTTGGGGAATGGGGAATAGGGGATGAGGGATCAGGGGGAGCAGGGGAGGTAGGGGGAGCAGGGGGAGAATTCGTAACCCCTAACTCTTCACGGGCTAAACCTTAGCTATCCGCTAACAGCACGGGCTAAACGCCCCGCTATCGCTAACGGAACTGTTTTGCCCAATGCCTCATGCCCAATAACAAATGACTAATGACTAATGACTAATGACTAAAATAATTTGGCAACAGGGTGAATTAATTGAAGTGACGATCGCTAACCTGAGTGATACAGGTGATGGGGTGGGACGCGCTGATGAGCGTGTAGTGTTTGTCCCAGATACTGTACCGGGCGATCGCGCCATTATCCGCTTGGTTCATGTGAAACCAAAATACGCCCACGGGAAGCTCCAGGAGCTATTAGAGCCATCCTCCCACCGTATCCGACCCAATTGTATTGTGGCGGACAAATGCGGTGGTTGCCAGTGGCAGCATGTTAATTATGACTACCAGCTAGTAGCCAAGCAAAATCAAGTTATCCAAGCAATAGAGCGCATTGGCGGTTTTGTCCAACCACCAGTAGATCCGGTACTTGCTGCCCCTTCTGCTTTAGGCTACCGTAATAAATCTACATATCCTTTGGGCATATCGACAACAGGACAGGTACAAGCTGGTTACTACCAAAAAGGTAGTCACCAATTAATTAATTTAAATCAATGTCCAGTTCAAGATGTGCGATTAAATCCCTTACTTGCCGAAGTTAAGCAAGATATTCAACGACAAGGTTGGCAAATTTATGACGAACAGCACCATCGGGGAAAAATTCGCCATCTGGGTTTACGCATTGGCCGACACACTGGAGAAATGTTGTTGACTTTGGTCGTAAAAGACTGGAATTTATCAGGAATTGAAACCCAAGCACAGGAATGGTTAAAGCGTTATCCGCAGTTAGTGGGAGTGTCGCTCAATCGCAATGGCGATCGCACAAATGCTATATTCGGATCAGAAACTCGTTGCATCGCTGGAGTCCCCCACCTGCGTGAAAACTTTGCTGGACTGGAATTTCAAGTACGCCCAGATACATTTTTCCAAGTGTATACAGAAACAGCAGAGGCACTATTGCAGATAATTCAATCAGAACTCAATCTTCAAGGGCATGAGTTGCTAGTTGATGCCTACTGTGGTATTGGGACTTTAACTTTACCCCTCGCCAAAAAAGTACGGATTGCTACAGGATTAGAAGTGCAACCAGCAGCAGTAGAACAAGCTATTTTGAATGCCCACCGCAACGGAATTGATAATGTGACATTCCAAGTCGGCGCAGTAGAGAAATTGCTTCCCAAAATGGGCACAATACCAGAAGTAGTAATACTCGATCCGCCACGTAAGGGGTGCGATCGGGCTGTCATAGACACTTTACGGCAACTGAAACCATCTCGGATAGTTTACGTCAGTTGTAAAGTAGCTACCCTCGCCCGTGACCTGAAATTGCTTTGTGAAGATGGACAATATACCATCACACGGGTACAACCTGCTGATTTTTTTCCTCAAACTGCTCATGTTGAAGCTGCCGCATTTCTTGTGCTATCACATTTGCACAAGGATAGTAATTCCTTTACAAAAACTGAAATTTGAAAATTTTAGTCTAGTGCATACTAAAGATGCTAAAATTGAATTAAGCTGAAAATAAAAATTCCTTTTCGTTTAAATAAATTCAAGTTGCATAGGTTCTTATAAATATGAATTGGATTGTGTAAATGACAAATCGGCAATTAACTAGAGTATCCCAATACTCGGTCAAATTACTAGCATCTTTTTAAGTTGCTAACATCATTATCAAAACTATTGCAGCCGTTATATATCCAAACAATCTCAACTCATACTATAGGGCTAATGCTCCCTAGCATTTTCAAAATTTAGTTTTAAAGACGCAAGTTTGAAGGCAGCATGACCACCTCAAGTTTTATCAGGGTGCCTGTAATAGCAAACTGATGTCTAGCTAACTGAAAGCTATGGGGTTTCTCTTGTGATTACAATTTCACTCCGTCCAGTTGCACGTTATTGGGGCACTATTAGTTTTGCCTCAACCCTCTACCTTTGTCCAATCTTAGATTTACTGTTGGCAGAAATTCCAGCAAAATTACAAGCAGAACTGCGGCTAGGACTTCAAGAAGCCCTAGTAAATGCAGCTAAACATGGCAATAATCTTGACCCAAGTAAAACAGTTGTAGTCCGTTTTTCTTTAATTGATAATCAATATTGGTGGATAATATCAGACCAGGGTAGTGGCTTTACTCCTTCATCTACTATTGAAGAAGAGCCAACAGACTATTTACCACCAGATGAATCAGAAAGTGGTCGTGGTTTATGTCTTCTCCATCAAATTTTTGATCAGGTAGAGTGGAACCGCAAAGGCACAGAATTAAGGCTTTGTAAACAAATGGAAACTCGCCGTGGACTATCTCTGCGACGATAAAAAGGGAGTTGGGAATGGGGAAAGTTATTATTTGATTGATTTTTATTCCCCATTCCCCATTATCTACTTGCCGTGAGTTGGACAGGGAGGCGCGGAAATTGAGCGATCTAACCAACCAATTGCCTGTTCTAATCTAGCTTGAGCTTCTTGTGGCTGATTCTTTAAAAGATACACAATTGCTGCTGCCACTTGTTCATTAGCGCGAGAATTGCGGTTAGACTTGAGGCGATGCCAATCGTTAGGGGAAATACTCAGTCTTTCCATGAGGGCTTGAGCTAGTTCCAGAGTACTAAGTTCATTCAGTTGACTGGTTTTCGGCAGCTGGGTAGATTGGGACATAACTATTGGCACATTTGCATTTACTTCTACTTTACTACTTGTAAATGAAGCCGCCAAAACAATCACAGTCGTCAGCAGAAAATCAAGAACCAGATTTTGAACAAGAATTAGAGGAAGTAGAGCGATCGCTCCTATCCTTAAAAGAGCGTTACGATCAAGTGCAACGCGATCGCCAACAACAGGCACAATGGCAACAGCACCGCGATCAACTAAAGCACAATAAATCTCAGACACCAGAAATCAAAGCAGAGTTACGGCACATTCAACAGCAGTTGGAAAGGCTAGAACTAAACTTAGAAAGCCAGTTATTTTCTTGGCGTAGCCTCAAAAAACCTTTCTGGCAAGTCGTCCGCTTTGGTGGAATGGGCGTTATCATAGGCTGGATATTAAAGTCTTATGCTGGGTAAATATGGTAAATCGACGGATTGCAGAAATATTGCGAAGTGGCCAACCTGATGAGTCTCTCCTAGTTCAAGGCTGGGTGCGGACGAAGCGCGAGTCTAAAGGGTTTGCTTTTATTGAAGTCAATGACGGCTCATCACTAGCTAATTTGCAAGTCGTCATTAATCAGGATTTGCCAGACTATGAAGCTATATTGAAAAAACTGAATACAGGTGCTGCTGTTGAGGCTACAGGGGTACTAGTGGCTTCTCTTGGTAAAGGACAACGAATTGAGTTGAAAGCCGAGTCCGTGAAAGTTTACGGCGAAGCTGATCCCGATACATATCCCCTACAAAAGAAACGCCATTCCTTTGAGTTTCTGCGAACCATTGGACATTTGCGATCGCGGACTAATTCTTTTGGTGCAGTTTTCCGCGTCAGAAATGCTTGTTCGGCAGCAATTCACCAATTTTTCCAAGAAAGAGGGTTTTTATGGGTACACACCCCTATCATCACTGCTAGCGACTGTGAAGGCGCAGGTGAACTGTTTAGCGTTACCAGTTTAGATTTAAAGAATATCCCCCGCACAGAAAACCAAGCAGTAGATTACAGCCAAGACTTTTTTGCGAAACCCACATATTTAACAGTTAGCGGCCAGTTGGAAGCGGAAGTGATGGCAATGGCGTTTAGTAACGTCTACACCTTTGGCCCTACCTTCCGTGCCGAAAATTCCAACACCTCGCGCCACCTAGCAGAATTTTGGATGGTTGAGCCGGAAATGGCTTTTTGTGACTTAGAAGGCGATATGGATTTAGCTGAGGCGTTTCTCAAACACATTTTTAAATATGTGTTGGAAACTTGCCCAGAAGATATGGAATTTTTCAATGAACGCATTGATAAGTCTGTGTTGGCAACAGCCGAAAATATTATTAATAATCAGTTTGAGCGCTTAACTTATACAGAAGCCATCAAAGTTTTAGAAAAAGCTGATGTTAAATTTGAATATCCTGTGAGTTGGGGTTTAGATTTACAATCAGAACACGAACGCTACCTAGCTGAACAACAGTTTAAAAAGCCAGTAATTGTCACAGATTATCCAGCGCAAATCAAAGCTTTTTATATGCGCTTGAACGACGATGAAAAAACCGTCCGCGCAATGGATATTCTCGCACCCAAAATTGGCGAGATTGTAGGTGGTTCCCAGCGTGAAGAACGCCTAGAAGTTTTAGAACGCCGCGTGTTAGCGCAAGGATTAAAGCCAGAAGATTTGTGGTGGTATCTTGATTTACGTCGTTATGGTACTGTTCCCCACGCTGGTTTCGGACTGGGTTTTGAACGACTCGTGCAATTTATGACGGGTATGGGAAATATCCGCGATGTGATTCCTTTTCCGCGTACACCACAAAGTGCTGAATTTTAGTTAAATTTGTAAACCTGGCCATTTATAATCCAATACGGTTCAGATAAGACCAAAAAACTTGTAGAGAAGGCTATTTATCGCGTCTCAAAACCCACGATTTTGTACAAGTAGCGCTTTGAACCGTATTGATTTATAATCGCCAGGTTTTTAAACTTTGGGGATCAATAAAAATCCAGTTAAAAACATTTATCATCAGCCTAAAAGACCAAATAATTGGTAAATTCCGGCAAAATGCCAGAATCTCAGGAAGAGTAGTTTTGGATGAAAAAGCCTCTTCCGTAAAATATGAAGTTGTAGTGGAGAAAATTAAGCGATCGCTCCTAGTTTGGAGAGTTTCTCCATCTACAACTGGAAAAGCTATCTTAACCTTGCGGATTCAGATTTAACTTGTAGATACGGGCAAATTTCGCCTCTCTATCAATTGTTAGATGTGTTAGGCGTTTTAACCTGACGTGCCATGTCTAGGTAAGCACTCATATTCGCACCTGGACGACGACGACCATTAGAGCTAGTAGTCGAAGGAGCAAGATATTTTGGTGCAAAAGTGGTTTCAGCAGGTGTTTTTTGGCTAGCGGTGGCGGCTGCTTTAGCGGGTTCAGCTTTGACAGCTTTACCATTCTGAGATGCTTCTACTTTGGTTTTTGTCGCAGTTGTGGTTGCTTTAGCAGTCTGAGGTTCAGGGCTTTTTGCAGCCGGAGAAGCTGCTGGTGCCGTAGCCTTTTTACCGTTTGATGCTGCTGGTTTCGATTGACTGGTTGCTTCGTCCAGTTCTAAGAAGTAACCATTGCTTTGTTTTTTACCAGGTAACAACCCAGTCACGAAACCAAGAATCCCAGTTACGAAACCGAGAATCCCTGAAATTAACTTTTTGATAAAATCCATTACAATTACTCCTGCCTTGTATATTTGGAACTCGACCGTAATTGTTAAAAATTACGAAAAAATGTAACATTTTCTGCATTGGTGTCAACTCATTCTGGTGACAACCATTATAGATTTGTGCTTAATCAACATTGTAGTAAAACTATAGGGCAAATGTTCTTTATGCAAGCACTTGCGACCTTCATACACCGAGAACTAATTATTAAATTTTACTGTAACTAAGAGCAAGATTCTGAAAGCAAGCTTTATAAAAATTAACACTTCTTCGTTTGACAAATTATTGATTGGAAAAAAGCAAGCGGTTTACTTTTAACCAGTGGGAGGAGTGTCATAGATTGTTCGCAGATAGCAACAGCACTCAGTTACATTTTGTACAGACTTCATTTAGCCAGATGTGAGAGATGAATACTGAAAATCAGCAGCGCAATCCTGTGCTATTGGTACACGGCATTGACGATAGGGAGGCGGTTTTTCATGAAATGGCAGGTTACTTAGGATTACAGGGGTGGTCTGTATATTCTCTGGATCTGGTTCCTAATAATGGTGATGTGGGCCTTGATAAATTGGCAAAACAGGTAGCCGATTATGTTACAGACACCTTTGCACCAGAACAAGAGCTAGATTTAATAGGCTTTAGTATGGGAGGAATTGTCAGCCGTTACTATATCCAGCGACTGGGAGGAATTAACCGTATTCAGAGATTTATTACGATCTCTTCACCCCATAATGGAACTGTGGTTGCTTATGGTTCCCAGCGTCCTGGTTGCGTGCAAATGCGCCCCGACAGCATTTTTCTCAAGGATTTAAATTCTGATGCTGTAATATTGGAGCAATTAGATTTTACTTCGATCTGGACACCTTATGATTTGATGATTGTCCCAGCGAATAGTTCACAAATGCCCGTAGGAAGCGAAGTAATAGTACCAGTTCCCCTACACCCTTGGATGCTAACAGACCCAAGGAGTTTAGCAGCAGTAAAAGCAGCTTTAACAAAGCCTATTAAGCTACCCTTCCTTAAAAAAGCATCCAGTTAGTAGCCAAGATACTTACCACCCTGAATCTATTCATCTTTAATTACGAATTACTTAAGTTCTATCCCCAATTTGCGTATGTTCGTAACTCCCAAAAATCGCCTCTGGGTGACGATAATACTTGAATTCCATAAGGTTATAAAAAGGATCTTCTAAAAAGAAAGTGCGATGTTCAAGAGGAGAACCGACAAAGCGATTTTTGGTTTCTTCGCGAAAAAGTAGCTGTTGTTGTTGTGCCCTTTCTAGTAAGTCTTGCCAGTCATGTTCTTGGGTAAAAATTAGTCCAAAGTGTCTGGGATATATACTGTGTTGTGGTATCAAGGGTTCTTTGGTTATGTGAGCCACTAGTTGATGACCATAGAGATTTAGAATCAGCGCGTGATGGTTTTCACGACCAGGAATACAGCCCAATCCATCCACGTAATATGCTTTTGTTTGGGCAATGTCAGTTACAGGGAAAGCAAGATGGAATAAAGTTTGGCTCATAGCTTTTGGGAAAGATATTAGTAGTTGATGCTATCTACAATTTATTCTGTTAAGTTTTGATTGTCGTCAACTTGAACACAGTTTTAGCTGACAATAATTTATATCCTTGATCTTTATAACTAAAACTAGGAACTGAGTACCATTCAGTCACTGCAACTTGTGGCTAAAGACTTCGCCCTATATTTACATAATTTACACTTAATTCTTTAGGTGACTCCTTTCTCTTGTGCAGGTATACTAATTTATGTTTGCCTGGTCAGACACTCAGTAACGGAGATTTCAAAGCTGACAACTTTATGATAGATGGTGTGTTGAAAACTTAATGCACCATAATAAAGTGCTTTGGATCAGTTACTAGAAGAGTCCACCCCAATACTGCTCGGGTTTTGCATTTTTAACTCGGAATTGGGTTTTGGGAAAAGGTTAAAGGGTAAAGGTTAAAGGTTTTTTCTTTTCCCTTTCCCCTTCCCCTTTTCCCTTTAACCGACAAGTATTGGAGTCCACTCAAATAAACAAAATTTTTGCATTTTGTTTAATCCACCTCTTTTAATAAATATTGCAGTCTATATGTAAAACGTTGTTTGTGGTTTTACACTCAGCTTTGAGGGTGATGGGATGCAATTTAGTTAACAATACAAACATATTACTTTAACTGGAGAGGTTTTAGGAACTAAGCACTAAGCATGACAAATTCGTTATTCTGTTCATGTTAAGACAAAATTACTCATGATTAATTGCTGATGTCATCCTTAATTGATTCTGTTAATCCCTGGTTGGTGGCAGTAGTATTAAACACAATTCTATTGGGTTTAGCTTGGATTGCCCCGAAAAAGCTACTTACGCCTGCTGGATCATTTCATGCGTGGTTTCTGGCCATCCTAATTTGGGTAACTCTAGGCTGGCAAGGATATACAGTAGTAATGTTCTATTTTCTGGTTGGTTCTGGTGTTACCCGCATCGGTATGGCGCAGAAAGAGGCTGAAGGAATTGCCGAAAAGCGTTCTGGAGCAAGGGGCCCTGAGAATGTCTGGGGGTCAGCTTTGACCGGGGCGCTGTGTGCCTTGGGAGTAGGGATAATAAATTCGGGATTTCTCGTACCTAGTTCCCAATCTTTAGTTCCCAATCCCCAGTCTCTATTATTACTAGGCTATGTAGCAAGTTTCAGTACCAAACTGGCTGACACTACTGCAAGTGAAGTTGGTAAAGCGTATGGTAAAAGCACCTTTCTAATTACTACACTCAAACCAGTGCCTCGCGGTACAGAAGGAGCGGTCAGCTTGGAGGGGACTTTAGCTGGTATTGTGGCTTCTGTAGCGATCGCATTTGTTGGTTGGGGAGTTGGTTTAATCGATCTATTAGGAGTCGCTTGGTGTGTACTGGCAGCATTTATTGCCACTAACTTAGAAAGTGTGATTGGGGCAACACTGCAATCTAAGTATACCTGGCTGACCAATGAGGTAGTAAATATTTTTAATACATTAATCGGTGCGATCGCGGCTGTGCTACTTTCCTGGACTTGGGTAAATATCATTAAGTAGATTGAGCATTGGGAATTGGGCATTGGGAATTGAGTAAAACGGTTCCTCTTCTGTGAGTTCTGAGTAAAGAAGTGAGATTCTCCACTCAGTACGAAGCAAGGTCTAAAGGCCCCGCTACTGCTAACAGCGCCCAATACCCAATACTCATGAGAGCCAGTGGTAGAAAATAAGCAATCTGCTTTACTACTGCACTACCGATGATATTTTCAATCCTGTTTTGTCCCCGCTAGACTGTAAACATAATCATGGAAAATTATTGTATTGAGTAGCTATATAATTTTTTGACCGTTTAGATGTAATTAGTTCATGGAATCTTTATCATTGTTATTCATCAACAACCAGATGATCTCTATATGATTTAATTTAAAAGTCCTATAAGTGTTTAACCATTTTCACATAATTAATTCATGGAATCTTTATCATTTTTGACAATTAATGACCAAATAATTTCTATTGAGGAAGCTGTAAAGTACCTGCAAGCCTCTGGAAAATTGGGGCAGTTCATTGGGGATATTCTCCGCCAGCACGTAATTGAGCAAGAAATCCGAACACGAGACGATATTGAAATTGGTACAGCAATAACCGAACAGTCCATTATTGACTTTAGACTGAAAAATCAACTGACCGATCCTCAAAGTTTTCAAGAATGGTTAAAAACCAATAACACAGATTATGCCGCATTCCATACATCAGTTACTTTTGGTTACAAGTTAGAAAAGCTGAAAGCTGTAGTCACGGAAGCAAAAATCCAAGAATATTTTATTGAGCGCAAAATCTTTTTGGATCGGGTGGTACTTTCTCGGATAGTTGTTAATAATCGAGAATTGGCAGACGAACTACAAACCCAAATTGAAGAAGGAGGTAGTTTTGAGCAACTAGCTAAAGAGTATTCACTTTCAGATGACCGAATTGTGAACGGCATGATGGGAATAGTCAGCCGAGGAAGTATGCCAGATATATTACGGGCAGCTATTGATGTGGCTAGTCCTGGACAATTAATAGGACCAATAGAAATCGTTGGCAAAGACTCTCCCCAAGGAGAAGGACCTTATGGTTTGTTTCGAGTAGAACAATTTCTGCCAGCGTCTTTAGAAGATACTCAACTCAAGCAAGCACTACAAAATGAGTTATTTGAGAAATGGCTAGCAGAGAAAATTCAAAAACTGACAGTCAAGCTACAAGTGAGTTAAAAATTCTGGATAATGAATCTTTACGATTAAAAGTGCTAGCTTCTTTGCCTTGGAATCAGCCGCCGCTATGCTGGCTGACTCCCGAACAACAATCTCAATTGGAAAATGAGTGTCAAACTCGTCAGTATCGTTTGGGAGAAAAAATTTGGTCTAACGATGTCGGTCGTTACCAATTCTTAATTGTGGCTGGAAAAGTTCGCTTACGGGAAGAGGGAGTTGGCAAACCTTTGGCAGCCCTAGAAGTAGGGGATTGGTTTGGTGATTTACAAAAGTTGTCTGCGGATTTTAAAGCTGTAGCTGCTAGCAAAGAAGTAATAGTAGTGTGTTGGGATACAGCCCTGTGGACAGAATTTTCTAACCCACAAATTCAGGAATTTTGGCAAGTCTTACCAGTGGATATGGAGGGAGAAAGAGAGACATTTTCCTTCTCTTCCACTCCTTCAGTAACAGTCTCAGATGGGACTTCCAGCCCTCACAGCCTCCAACCCCAAAAACGACTCCCAGCCGCGAATTTAATCATCTCAAATTATCCATTTGTTGCTAGTTGGAACACTGCGGCTGCTTGTTTAACAATGGTGGCGCAACAGCTAGAAAACTCTGTGCAACTGGAATGGGTGCAACGTCAACTCAGAGGACAACGCCCAAAACAGGTTGTGGAAGCAGGAGAAAAGTTAGGGTTAGTGTTGCGGCGGTTACAAGTGAGTTGGGGTGAGTTGCGACAACTGTCATTTCCAGCTTTACTGTTGTGGAATTCTGACTCACCCCAGAGTCCATCCTGGGTGGTAGCTTATGGAGTTAAGGGCGATCGCTTAATTATCGCTAACCCTCTAAATCCCGATCGCATTTGTGAAAGCTTACCGCAATCCATAGTTGAGGCATCGTGGGATGGACGATTGTGGCAAGTAGAACTCATATCTAAACAAGAAACATTTAACCTTAGTTGGTTCACCCCAGCAGTTTGGAAGTATAAGGGATTACTAACAGAAGTATTATTAGCATCTTTTACCTTGCAGCTTTTGGGGTTAACAACACCACTCATTACGCAAGTAGTTATTGATAAAGTAATGGTGCAGGGGAGTTTGCCGACTCTTGATGTTATGGCGATCGCACTTCTTTGTGTAGCCATATTTGAGTCCGTACTTGGCATTCTGCGCCTATTCATCTTTACCCATACAGCCCGTCGTCTGGATTTAAGTTTATCAGCACAGCTATTTCGCCATCTGATGCGCCTGCCTTTAGCTTATTTTGAGTCGCGGCGCGTCGGAGACACAGTAGCACGAGTCCAGGAACTCGAACAAATTCGTCAGTTCCTCACAGGTACAGCATTAACTGTGATTCTAGATAGCATCTTTGCTGTGGTTTACCTAGCATTGATGTTTTACTATAATGTCCCACTCACCTTTGTGGCTTTAGCAGTACTGCCGCTATTTGCGACTTTGACGATAGTTGCAACACCAATTCTGCGTAACTGGCTCAACGAAACTTTTAACCGGAGTGCCGATAGTCAATCCTTTTTAGTAGAGACAATCACGGGGATTCATTCCGTTAAAGCCCATGCAGCCGAACCAGTAGCCCGCGATCGCTGGGAAGGCTTATTTGCTCGCTTCATCCGCACAGGTTTTAAAGCCTCTACCACCTCCAATATCAGCAGCAACATTGGTGACTTCCTCACCAATTTTTCCACCATGCTGATTCTCTGGTTTGGAGCCAAATTAGTCATCGAACAAAAGCTCACAATTGGACAGTTAGTTGCCTTTCAAATGCTATCTGGCAGAGTTACGGGCCCACTTTTGCGCTTAGTACAGTTATGGCAGACCCTCCAACAAGTGCTACTTTCTGTAGATCGCATTGGTGATATTCTCAACGTCTCCCCAGAAGCTGAACTAGGAACTGGTCTAGTTTTACCACCACTGAAAGGACAAGTCACCTTCGAGCAAGTATTTTTCCGCTACCGCCCGAACTTTGAAGCAATTCTGCGGGGAATCTCTTTCAATGCTGAACCAGGGCAATTTGTTGGCATTGTCGGACGTAGCGGTTCTGGGAAAAGTACCCTGTCTAAGCTATTACAACGCCTTTATCAAATTGAATCAGGACGCATCTTAATTGATGGTTTTGATATTAAAAGTGCCGATTTAGCGTCATTGCGGCAACAAGTTAGTGTAGTTCTCCAAGAAGACTTTTTATTCAACGGTTCCATATTGGAAAATATCACTCTCGGTACTCCCGACATTACCGCAGAACAAGTGGTAGAGGCGGCAAGACTAGCAGTAGCACACGACTTCATCAGTCAATTACCCTACGGTTACGAAACCAATGTGGGTGAACGCGGTACAGCTTTATCTGGCGGACAAAGACAACGTATTGCCCTCGCAAGATTATTTCTTTCCCAAGCACCAATTTTAGTTTTGGATGAAGCTACCAGTGCTTTGGATAGTGAAACTGAACAACAAGTACTACAAAACTTGCAAAAAGTTTCCGCTAACCGCACTGTGTTTCTGATTGCTCACCGCTTTGCCCCTCTCAAACGTGCCGATTTGATTTTGGTATTAGAACAAGGCGTAATTGCCGAACGTGGTACTCACTCAGAGTTATTGCAACAAAAGGGTTTGTATTGGTCACTATATCAACGGCAGCAAGCAAATATTTAGTAGCTTTAACAAGCAACTTGTGTTTATTTGATCCCTGAAAAGCAGCTTAAATATAGTCTTTGGCGAATGGAGTTATACTCCATTCGCCTTTTAAATTGCTTAAGTATGCAGAAAACTGTAATCTTACTTGCTAATTACGTGATTTTATAGTTAAGTGTATTTGTAGCACCTGTCTTACAAAGAAATATCTCCCGGCTCAATCCCTTATATATCAAGGATTTGAGTACTTTTTTTGGTGCAAATTTACTTGAATATACGAGGTGAAACTACTAATGTTTTTTACCAAAGGCTGTAACTCTATTAATGAAAATTCTGGTGTAAAAGCCAGCCTTGTATCATCAAAAAAATCTAATATTTTTGATAATCAGAATACTGACTCTAGCTTCAGTCTGAGTGGTGTAAATAGTTTTAGAGCCAGCGATCGCAGTAGTTATACTTCTACGGAAATCGACGCTTTCGGAGTTAAAAACAATTATGCCAAGAAGAGTAGTTTAAGCAACGAAAATACTACTCAAGCGATCGCTGCTATTCAGCCAGACCTAATAGCACGTACCGTTTCAACTCCCAGTTCTGCCGCAGCTGGCAGTACTATTCAACTGAGCTATGAAATTGAAAACCAAGGCAATGCCAGTGCTGGTTATAGCTATACCAAGTTTTATCTGTCTCAGGATCTCTCTTTAGGGAGTGAAGATATATTTTTAGGCGATGACTATGTTGATAACATCCTATCTGGTTACTATCGGTCAGAGTCAACCACACTCACCATCAGCAATAGCGTCGCCGCAGGTAGCTATTATTTGGTGTATCAAGCCGATGGCTATAACTATGTTGCCGAAAGCAACGAAAACAACAACGCTGTTGCTGACGTAATTAATATTACTAAACCAGACCTGATAGTACAAAATACCTCAAATCCTAGTTCGGCGGCGGCTGGAAGTAGCATTCAAGTAAACTATCAAATCAAAAACCAAGGCAATGCCAGTGCTGTTGCTAGTAACACCAAGTTTTATCTCTCCCAAGATTTAAATATCGGAAACGAAGATTTGTACTTGGGCTATGACTACGTTAGCGGCATTGCTGCGGGTAGTTATAGTTCCGAGTCAACCACACTCAGTTTTGGCAGTAACATCACTGCTGGGAATTATTACTTAGCATATATAGCCGATGCTGATGGGAATGTTGCTGAAAGCAATGAAACTAACAACGGTATTGCCGGAGTAATCACCATTACTCCAACTCAAAAATCAGACCTGATAGTTCAAAATACCTCAGCCCCTAGTACAGCATCAGTTGGTAGCACTATTCAACTAAGTTATCAGGTCAAAAATCAAGGTGTTGGTGGTGCTGTTGCAACTACCACCAAGTTTTATATATCCAAGGATAATGCCTTTAGTAATGATGATGTGTTGCTCGGCTCCGATGGCGTTAACGCTATTGCCGCAGGTGCTACTAGCTCAGAGACAGCATCGCTGATCATCAACAATGCGATCGCCGCAGGCAACTATTATTTGTTGTATAAAGCCGATGCTAATGGCAATGTTGGCGAAAGTAACGAAACTAATAATATTGTCAGCAAAGCGATCGCTATTAACGGCCCGAAACCAGACCTAATTATCCAAAATATTTCGGCTCCTAGTCTTGTTGACCCAGGTAACTTAATCACTGTCAATTATCAACTAGCCAATCAAGGTACTGCCAGTGCTGGTTCTAGTACAACGAAATTTTATCTTTCTAAAGATACGACCTTGAGCGGCGATGACACATACTTAAGCTATTCCCGAAGCTACTTATACTCTGGATTAGGCGCTAGTAAATATAGTTCAGAGTCTTACTATTTAATACTCAGCAGTAATATTACTTTTGGAAATTACTACCTGCTATTACAAGCCGATGGCAATGGCGAAATTTTTGAAAGTAATGAAAACAATAACGTTACGGCCAAAGCAATTACGATTGCGGCACCAGACCTATTAATACAAAATCCTTCGGCTCCTGCTAGCGCCAACATTGGTACAACAATCCAACTAAGCTATCAGGTGAAAAATCAAGGTAATGGTAAAGCTGGTGTTAACACGACACGCTTTTATCTTTCTAAAGATACCAGCCTTAGTAGTGAGGACATTTCAGTCGGTTCGGATATTATCGGTATCTCTGACATTGCTCCCTCTGCTGTAATTTCCGAGTCTGTATCCCTATATCTTTCCAGCACTATTACTCCCGGTAGTTACTATCTCCTATACCAAGCTGATGGTTTTGGGTCATTGAGAGAAAGCAATGAAAATAACAACGTCGTTGCCAAAGCGATCGCAATTACTGCACCAGACTTAGTAATACAAAATGCTACGTCTGCTGCTAGTAGTGCTGCTATTGGTACTACATTCCTAGTTAATTATCAACTTAAAAACCAAGGTAATGGCAGTGCTGGAGGGAGTAAGACAAGTTTTTATCTTTCACGAGACACAACATTTGGTGACGATGATGATATCAGCTTAGGTACCGAAATTGAGGCTAGTTCTACTCTGGCACCTTCAGCCGTTACTTCTCGCTCCACATCTATTACGCTTGCTCCTACTATTAGTGCTGGTAAATACTACCTGATATTTAAAGCCGATGGGCCAGGAAATGTTGTTGAAAGCAATGAAGGTAACAACAGCGTTTACATCACCACACCAATTACCTTAAATCCTGTCAATGGTGGCGGATTTAACTCAACTACAGGTTATGGCTTAATTAATGCCGCAGCCGCAGTAGCGAAAGCTTTAGGTCAGAGTACCTTTGCTGATGTTCCTGACTTAGATGGTGATAATTGGGGAGCCGATGCAATTAAAGCACCGGAAGTCTGGGCAAAAGGATACACTGGTCAAGGTGTGATCGTCGCTGTAGTAGATAGTGGGGTGGATTACAATCACCCTGACTTGAACGCTAATATCTGGAAGAATACCAAGGAAATCGCTGGTAACGGCAAAGATGATGATGGCAACGGTTACATTGATGATGCCTACGGCTGGAATTTCGTTGGCAACAATAACAATACTCTAGATTTGGTAGATGGTCATGGTACTCATGTTGCTGGTACGATCGCGGCAGTAAAAAATAACTTTGGTGTTACGGGTATTGCTTATAATGCCAAGATTATGCCAGTGAGAGTTTTTGATGATAATGGCATAAGTAATATTACTGCCATACCTAATGGAATTCGTTATGCAGCAGATAATGGAGCTAACGTCATTAACCTCAGTTTAAAAAGTCCTGCTAGTAATGAGCTACTCTCAGCAATTCAATATGCTGTTAGCAAAGGGGCAATTGTCGTCTCAGCATCAGGCAACGATGGTGAGTCAGCACCAAGCTACCCAGCTCGCTATGCTAACCAATTGGGACTTGCTGTTGGAGCAGTCTACTATGATAGGACATTAGCCGACTTCTCCAATCGGGCTGGAACAACTCCACTCACATACGTTACAGCTCCTGGAGGATACTTTGAAGGTGATGGGGATCTAGGAATTGGTATTTATTCGACACTTCCGGGTAACAAGTATGGTTTTGAAAGTGGAACATCTATGGCAGCTCCCCATGTTGCGGGTGTAGTTGCGCTGATGCTCAGTGCTAAGAAAGGTTTAACTGATGCCCAAGTGCGTCAGATTGTCACAACGACAGCAGCAAATAGCTTGGCATAGAATCATCCCTTAAGTGTCGTTTATCAAAGGTAAAATGCAATTTCTATAAGCGGCAGAATGAGCAGCAAATGCCACTCATTCTGCCGCTTTTTTTATAATTAAGCGTATTCTAAATAGCTATTCACAAAAAGCATTATTCTCATAATATTTTTTTGGTAATAGAATTAGCATTTTATTATTAAATTTCATAGTAATTATTAACAATACGGCTTATTCACACGTTAGAACTTTTGTTAAAAAAAGTTCTAAGAATTTTAGCTGTTAAAAAGCATTTCTATTTTTTAGAAAAAACAATTATGCTCAATGATAATACTAATAACAATTTATTTTCTACTAATAAAAGCTTAAATTCTACTTCAATCTCTTCATTGGATACATTTAATACTAAGAATGACACCAGCCTCAACTTAAGCAGACGTAGTAGCTACAACTCAGCTGATTCTCATGTGCAGTTACTAAATAATAGTAACTACGAAAATAGCAGTAACGCTACGACTAATGCTTTTACGACGCAAAGTTATAACTCCACCAATGGCTATGGCTTAATTAATGCAGCAGCAGCAGTGGCTAAAGCTACTAATCAGAATACCTTTGCTGATGTTCCCGATCTTGGTGGTAATAATTGGGGAGCAGACCTTGTTAAAGCACCAGAAGTTTGGGCACAAGGATACACAGGTAAAGGCGTTGTTGTCGCTGTTATAGATACTGGGGTTGACTATAACCACGAGGATTTAAAAAATAATATCTGGACGAATACCAAGGAAATTGCAGGTAACGGTATAGATGATGATGGCAATGGCTATATTGATGATAATTACGGCTGGAACTTTGCGGATCAAAACAACAACACGCTAGATAACAATGGTCACGGTACTCATGTTTCTGGCACGATCGCAGGAGAAAATAATAACTATGGTGTCACTGGTATTGCTTATGATGCCAAAATTATGCCTGTCAAAGTTTTGAATGAGTCTGGCTCTGGTTCCTATAGCTCGATATCTAAGGGTATTCGCTACGCTGTGGATAATGGAGCGAATGTGATTAACCTCAGTTTAGGAGGCACATCTTCCAATCGGACTCTGGAGTCAGCCATTAACTATGCCAGTAGTAAAGGAGTGATTATCGTCATGGCAGCAGGTAATGATGGTGAATCAGAACCAGACTATCCTGCCCGCTATGCCTCCAAGTCGGGAATTGCTGTTGGGGCAGTAGACAAAAATAATAATATGGCTGATTTCTCTAACCGCTCTGGAACAAATCAAATTTCTTATGTCACAGCCCCAGGAGTCAAGGTTTATTCATCAGTTCCGAATAATCAGTATGCCACTTATAGCGGCACATCTATGGCTACTCCCCATGTGGCTGGTGTAGTTGCCCTGATGCTTAGTGCTAACCCCAGCTTGACTGATGCCCAAGTACGTCAGATTGTGGCAGAAACATCAGCAAATAGCACACAAAGTACAAACTCTAGTTTAAATATTTCTAATGTTAGTTCTTTAGCAAAGCAAGTGATGTCTACGACGGGCTACGCAGACACAGCAGCAAATAGTTCACAAATTACAATCTCTAGTTTAAATATTTCTAATGTCAGTTCTCTGGCAAAGCAAGTGATGTCTGGCGACAACCTGCTACATATCGATGCACAAACCAAAAATTATCTCACACCAGAGACTATTGCTAGTTTTAATAATTCCGATGTCGCTTCTCTAATCGGTCAGACTATTACAAAAACAGCAAAATATCTCACACCAGAGACTATTACTAGTTTTAATAATTCTGATGTCGGTTCTCTAATTGGTCAGACTGTTACAGAAACAGCAAATTATCTCACGCCAGAGACTATTGCTAGTTTGAATAATTCTGATGTCGGTTCTCTAATTGGTCAGACTGTTACAGAAACAGCAAATTATCTCACGCCAGAGACTATTGCTAGTTTGAATAATTCTGATGTTGGTTCTCTAATTGGTCAGGCAATTACAGAAACACCAAAATATCTCACACCAGAGACTATTGCTATTCTTAATAATTCTGATGTCGCTTCTCTCATCGGTCAGATTATTACAGGCATCAATACGGATAGCAATGATGATAACAAAAATGAGAATAATCTTGATTTTTGGAAACTACTAGAAGGGATGCAAAAACAAATGGATCAGTATAAAAAATTCTTAGGTATCGCTTAAAAATTATAGCGATTTGTAGTTCAGTCAAATACTGCTCGGTTAGAAAAATAAACCAAACCGCTCGTCTGTTACAAATAAATTTAAGGGTTTAGCAATGCTAAACCCTTACGTTTTAGGTGTGGCTTGTGGAATGCGTAGGCATTGTTTTTGAAATAGCTATAAGAACAAGAGAGGCTATCAATCTACCTAACAGAAAATGCTTCATTGAACCGCCGCGTCACAGGCTCAGTGATGAATGTCAGAATTGACTTTTTACGAGTGACAATTTCACCTGTAGCAGACATTCCTGGTGTAAATTCTACCTCTTGACCACGAACATTCACTGAATGTTTATTTAGCTTAATTCTTGTAGGAAAAACTAAACCCAATTCTTTATCAATAATTGCATTCGGACTGACTTGCATGACTTCGCCCTCCACAACGCCAAATTCCTGGAAGGGGAAAGTCGCCATTTTCACTTTTGCCTTCATGCCTTGACGAATAAACCCAATATCGCGGTTAAGAACTTTCACCTCTAGAAGCATTTCTTCGCCTTCTGGCAAAATTGACAGCAATTCTTCACCAGATTGGACTGGCCCCTTAGTGGCTTTGACTCTGTAAATCGTACCTGCAACGGGAGCCTCAATCGTTTCTAAAGCTTGCTGCTTCCTCGCCTGCTCTAATTGACCTTGAACAGTTGTCAGTTCTTCTTTACGTTTGTTGAACTGTGTCAATATTTCACTTTGGCGTTCTGATGCGACACGCTGGGCCTGACTGCGGGCAGCGTTGTAAGCTTGTTCTGCTTGGCGAATTTCTTGGGCTTGAGCAGCAATATCTTTTTCTAATGATGTGACTTTATCTTGAGCCTCTGTTATTCTATTTTGGGCGTTAGTCACTTCATCTTGCGATCTGGTAATTTCTGTCTTTGCACGAGTCAATCTTTCTTGAGCATCCAAGTAATCGACACGAGGTACAGCACCAGTAGTAATTAGGGTGCGTAAGCTTTTTTCCCTTTCTTGTGCAAGTGCCAAATTACTTTCAATTTTAATGCGGATGCTGTCTGCGTTGGCAAGGTTGGTTTTGGCATTAGCAAAGCTGCTTTTGGCATTAGCTAAGTTCTCTTGCAATCGAGTCAAGCGGACTTTGGCTTGATTGATGAGTGCTATTTGGCGATTTGCTTCTGCTTCTGCTCCTGCTTGACGCGCTTGGTAGTCTTGCAGGCGGGAAGTTAAAAGTTCATCTTGTAGTTTAGTCCCAGTTGTTTTGCCTCCAAGACGTTCTGCATCCAAACGTTGCAAATCGTCTTGAATCAATCTAGTTGATTTGGCTAGGCGGGAAACATCAGTTATTTGTAAGTCAGGGTCTTTTTGAATCAGAATTTGACCTTTGGTGACGCGATCGCCTTCTTGCACTTTCACGCCGACAATTGACCCCCCACCCAAGGATGTCACTGGCCTAACCTGTGTAGAAGCAATTAATTCCCCTGGCGCTGTTGCTACTTCATCTATTTGCGAGAAGTACGCCCAAGCGATCGCTCCAAATACAATGGCGCTCATCGTTCCCGCTAATAATCTCGTATACAGGGGTGGTAATTCCTGTACCGCCTTCCCTAATTCATAAGTGAGTTGTTCCTCTGGTTGGGCGAATCGCTCTTTTGTCTGACGGGCTTGAGCAGCATTTACCATATATTTTTATCCTTTTTTATTTGTCATTAGTCATTTGTCCTTTGTCATTTGTTCTTGGTGATTCACTAATGACCAATGACTAATGACTTGTGTTTAATTCAAACTGCTAAATAACGCCGCAAAAAGTTTTCTAATGTCTCCAATTTGAAGTTAAAAATCGCTTCTAAATTGGCAATTTCATCTTTTGTACAGAAAAATTCATTTGCTAGCAATGTGCGATAAGTTCCCAAAGCTTTTTGGACTTGGGGATTAAATAAACCCAATGCACCTTGTAATCCATCAATAAAAAATAGTGGTGAATTAATTATTACTGGCTCTTTGGCGAAAATCCGACCAAAAATCCGGGGAATATCTTCTCGTAATAAAATCTCCGGGCCTCCCACTGGTAAAATCTGGTTACGAGCGCCTGCAACAGTCACAGAATCGACTATTATCCTTGCCAAATCATCGGTACTGACAATTGAGGTACGGTTTTTGCGATCGCCAATCAGCAGATACAATCCCGTTTCCCGAAATCGTTCTACCAGTGGCAGCAAGTTAGATGCTAATCCAGATGGGCGTAAAATTGTGTAATTCAAGCCACTAGCTGCCAAATATTGCTCTACTGCTCGTTTGGCTTTGAACACAGGCGCGTCTTCATATCCGCGATCGGCTCCCAATACCGAAATGAAGACAAAATGCTCTACGCCATTGGCTTTTGCTTGGTCAATCAGTTCAATATTGGCGCGGTAATCTAAGGATAAAGCATCGCTATCAGAACCGTGAGCGCTGATAATATACTTCACACCTTGAGTAGCTTTTTGAATATCTTTTTCCCGCAGCAAATCACCGATAAAGATTTCTGCACCCCGGTGTTCTAACTCGCTGTAGCGCGAGGTAAGGCGAACAAATGCCCGCACAGACTGTTCTCGTTGCCGTAGCAGTCGCACAACTCTGCGACCAATTCCTCCAGTTGCTCCAGTTACTAGAAACATATAAATACCTAAATTGAATAGTTGCAGCGTTTATAGTTGTCAAAATGCCCGATATATGCTCAAGATATCCTCACGCCAACTAAGCCAATTGGTCACACCTTATTTATCTTAATCTCAAAAAATTATCCCCCACATTTTTGTAGATGCAGGGGATAGGTTAATAAAATCAGTTTTATTGGCTCAAAAAGTCGATAGCTTGTTCAAGTGACATCTTAGCCTTGTGTAAGTTCAGCAAATTCTCTTGCTGATATCGGTCAGGATAGCTCATTTTTCTGCCTTCCAAAGTTATCCGAATCAGTGCTGTTTGTTCGTCTGTGGGTGAATTCATCTCCTCAATAGCAGAACTGATTACCTGGATAGCGTTAAAGTTAGGGGATTTTAACCCTTTACCTAGCTTCATTTGTTGGAGGGCTAAAAGTGGAAATGCCATCAGAGTTACGATGTACGAGGTTTTGTATCCTGCATTCCCGGTAGGTTTTACACCGTATCTGCGACATAAATCGCGTAATTCTTTAATAGTCTTGATTTCAAGTTCGGAACGCGTGAACATAAAATAGTAGTGTCCATTTTTTGAATTGGATATTAGTGGTTGTACTTCCGGCAAGTTGTCACAACCACTAAAAAAAATTATTGTTTTGGCACCAAGTAAATCAAGTCTTATTTATATTTCTCAATAATGCCTAATCCTAAAGGGAACCCACAAAATTTACAACCAATTAAATCAAATAGAGAAGAATCATTAACAGAAAGAATTAACCTACGCATTACCAAAACTATGAAGGAAGAACTATCTACCAAGGATGATCCTCCAGAATTTTGCCGTCGTGCAATCCAAGAAGCATTAGATAAAGATAGAGAACAGTAATCTCAAAGGGATAGTTGTCACGAGTGTGGAAATTACTGCAATGATTCAGCAATCAAGCATATTGACAAAGTAATATACTTGATTGCTTGCGGAAAACACCGAAATTAGAAAGCAAACTGGGGTTTGAGAAAGCAAACCGGGGTTTGAGAAAGTAAAAGCTTCTTTTGCTTGCGGAAAACACCAAAATGAGAAAGCAAACCGGGGTTTGAAAAAGTAAAAGCTTCTTTTGCTTGCGGAAAACACTGAAATGAGAAAGCAAACTGGGGTTTGAGAAAGTAAAAGCTTCTTTTGAATAAGTCAAATGCCATTTTGCTTATTAAATTCGACTTTAGCGACTCCCAAATAAAAAAATACTGCTTTAGTTGTTACGATTGATTTAGCAATAATTCTAATTAACTGTTCACACCAAACGGTTCAGATAAGGTTTTTTGATGACACGCCCAAGATCGCAAAACCCTGATAAATCGCTGTCTTTACAATAATCAGTCCTTTGTAGAAACGGCGATTTATCGCGTCTCTTGCCTTAACCTGTAAAAAGTTTTCCCAATTTAAAATCCCCCCACATCTTTGTAGATGCAGGGGGGAGTATTAACAATTCAAAATTGTTTCACATGGCAATTTAAACGCTTTGTGCAAGCAGCCCACCTCAAAACTATTCAGCAGCTTTATTATTAGCTCTATTAGCACGCGCCTCAGCCGAAGCCATCACCTCATCCATATTCTCTAACACTTCACCAGGGAAGTTTTCCAAAACTCTGGTAGAAAGAGCAACCCGCCCTTTACCTTCATCCAAGTCAATAATTACAGCTTTAATTGGCTGACCAACTTTAAATACCTTTTCTAAAGAATCAATGAATTTTTGGCTTACCTGCTTGATATGAAGCAAAGCCCCCATTCCATTTAAATCGACAAACACACCAAAAGGTTTGATGCCAGTAACTTTGCCTTCCACCAGTTGACCTAGTTCTAATAAGCTGAAGTTGCTAGAACGAGTTGCTAATCGCTGAGAAAGGATGAGTTTGTTGGTGTTTTTATTAATTTCCAAAAAGCCCACAGTCAGATTTTGACCTTTGAGTGCGTCTAAGTTATCACGCTCTGCCAGGTGCGATCGCGGAATAAACCCCCGCAAGGAGAGAATATCGACGGTGACACCACCTTTATTCACACCCATAACCTTTACTTGCACAGTCTGAGCATTTTCCTGCATTTCGGCCAGTCGTTCCCAGATGTGCTGAATTTCCAACTGCTTGCGAGAAAGGGTGACTTGACCTTCTGCATCCTGATCTCGGATAATCAAAAACTGCATATCCTCTTGCAATGGCAGCACTTCCGATAAATCGGTAACTGCTCTCAAAGAAGCCTCATCGCGCGGTAGAAAAGCTGACGACTTGCCACCAATATCGACATAAGCTCCATCATGGTCAAGTTGGAACACTTTGCCATGTACAACCTGTCCCTTTTGAAACTGGTAGTCGTGTTTTTCTAGCGCTTTGGCAAAATCGTCCATCGTAAATGACGAATTGGCTGTTTGAGAAAGTTTCGATTCGGAATTCATGACTTTTGAAGATTAATTGTTATTTGAGATGGTGCAACTGGAGTTTTGATTGTCATTAGTCACTTGTCATTTGTCAGTTGTCCTTTATTATTCACTAATGACTAATGACTAGTTCAGTTGACTAAAGAGTTGTTTGGCTTGCTCCCAAGCATCAGCAGCAGCTTTAGGATTATAACTGGCACGAAGGTCACAGAAAAATCCGTGATCAGCTCCATCGTAGCGAAACACACGATGAGGAATTTTATATTTTTCTAACTCTGCTTCAATCTCATCTACTTGTCCGGGTGGGATGCTAGCATCTTCTTTACCAAAGAAGGCATAGAGAGTGCCTGGAATCTCTCTGGTGCGGCTAACAGTGGGAGGGCCACCTCCTGGCGTGCGGGTGGTAATTCCAGCACCGTAGAAGGAAGCCGTAGCTTTAACATCTAGTAAAGTGGCTGCAAGATATGTAACATGACCGCCAAAGCAGAAGCCAATACAACCAAAACTATCTTTTTTGACTTGAGGCAGATTTTTGAGGTAGTCAATTGCTAATTGAATATCGCTCAATAACTCTGATGCTTGAGTTTGCATAGCATAGCCTCTGCCCGTTTCAATATCTTCGGGTGTGTATCCGGTTTCAAAGCCAGGAGCAGTGCGTTGAAAAAGTGCAGGTGCGATCGCTACATACCCAAGTTTGGCAATCCGTTCTGTAACATCCCGAATGTGAACGTTGACACCAAAAATCTCTTGTAATACAACGATTCCTGGGTAAGATCCAGGTTCTTTTGGTTCTGCCAGATATGCTGACACTTGAATATTATCTTGCAAAAGATTAACCGTTGTGGTAATTATTGCTTGCTCTGCCATAATAATTTTTACCCGTGTTATGTGATTAACGGTGTGTTTGTTTGATATAACTATGCCAGTATGCCGAGGTTATTTCCAATAGAATTACCAAATACCATAGTGAGCGCATTAAAAATTTCTACCAGAAAAATTTTATTTGTAAATCAAATATTTTGATATGTAGCAAATACAGCTGGTCACTAAAGGAGTGCTATGTATAGAAGTAACACTTAATACCCAAAAATCAGCACTTATCACTCAGCACTTAGTATTCAGGAGGTTTGGTGGTGATTCAATTCCGTATTCAGCCAGACAGCGAAATTCCCGCATCAACCCAGCTGTTTAATCAAATCCGCTTTGCGATCGCTTCTCGGCAATATCCCCCTGCTTACAAATTGCCAAGCACAAGAGCGCTGGCAATGCAAACGGGATTACACCGTAATACCATTAGCAAAGTTTACCGTCAACTGGAGGAAGACGGATTTGTTGAAAGTATGGCTGGTTCGGGTATTTATGTTCGTGCCCAAGGTCATGAGGGCGGTAGTCGGCTGCAATCACCAATTCTCAAACAAAATCCTGACGCATATCAAGTTGTCCAGCAAGCACTTGACGATCTGCTCTCTCAAGGATGTTCGCTCAATCAAGCCAGAGAGCTATTTTTAGCGGAAATCGACTGGCGCTTGCGTTGTAGTGCGCGGGTACTGGTTGCAGTTCCATCCTATGACATGGGTGCTGGTGAGTTGATGGTCTATGAATTAGAGCGATCACTAAAAATACCAGTCCAGTTGGTCGCAATGGAAGAATTAACAGCAGTGTTAGATAAAACTACCTCTGCGACAGTAGTTACAAGTCGGTATTTTATCAGTAATGTGGAAGCGATCGCAGCTCCTAAAGCTGCACGAGTAATTCCTCTAGATATCTACGACTACAGCAAAGAACTCAGCCTCTTAAAAACCCTACCAAAAGAAAATTGTGTAGGTATAGTTAGCCTCAGTTCCGGGATTGCACGAGCAGCAGAAGTCATCCTCCACGGTTTGCGGGGAGATGAACTACTAGTAATGACTTCGCAACCAAAAGATGCCTATAAACTTCAGGCTATGGTTAAACGGGCTGAGGTCATCATCAGCGATCAAGCCAGTTTTGCAGCAGTGCAAGCAGCCGTGCAAGCATCTGATGAAGATATTATTCGTCCCCCAAAGCTGATTAAGGTTGAAAATTATATCGGTACTAACTCGATTAACTTGCTCAAACGAGAACTAGGTTTGAGTTAATTACGACTTACGTAAAATACTCTCAAACTCTCATTTCTCTGTGTTCTCTGCGCCTCTGTGGTTCGTTATTCCGTAACGTAAAATCTATTAAGGGACTTGCAAAAAATAAATTATCCCAAATTATTTATGGATTTGTAGAGGCGCAACGCCTTGCGCCCCTACGACGGGATATTTTTTTAACTGGAAGTCTCTAATATCAAGGTAATTCAACTAACATCTTTGAGAGCAACTGATACGGGAGGGCTAAGGTAGTGCAGATTGTGATTGTAGGCGCAGGCCCAACAGGTGTAACCCTTGCCCTGCTCCTTACACAACGTGGTATTGCTGTAACCTTAATTGAAGCAGCAAAAGACTTTCATCGTGTTTTTCGCGGCGAAGGATTAATGCCCAGTGGATTAGATGCACTAGAGCAAATGGGTCTATCGCCATTGTTAGAGCATATTCCCCACCGACAACTCGACGCATGGGAATTCATTGTGGGGGACAAGCAATTGTTTCGAGTCGAAGAACCAATGGGAGCAAGCCGACCCTGTACACTGGTTTCACAACCACCGCTACTCAAAGCACTGATTTCGGAAGCTCAAACCAATGATGGGTTTGAATTTATCCAGGGTGTTCCAGTCAAAGATTTACGTTGGAGTAATCAACGTGTCGCAGGTGTAGTATTGAGCGATGGGAGAGAACTAACTGCTGACCTAGTAATTGGGGCAGATGGTCGAAATTCTCTTGTGCGGCAACGTATAGGATTGGAATTGGTACGCCAGCCCAAAAATATTGATATTCTCTGGTTTAAACTTGCCGCCAGCCCTGAGTTTGCAGCCGATAATGTATTTCGTACTATTGTAAATGGCGATCGCGTATTTACCATCTTTCACGGAGCAGAATCAGGAAAACTGCATCTAGCTTGGGTGATGTCCGCAACCGAAAACACTGACTTCAAGCAAGCTAACTGGGCAGAGACTTTTGCTTCATTATCACCCTCATGGCTAGCAGAACATTTCCGTAATCATGCAGACACCATTGAATCCCCGATTCGGCTTTCTGTTGTAGTTGGTTATTGTCCACAATGGCACGCACCAGGGGTACTACTTCTGGGTGACGCGGCACACCCAATGTCTCCTGTCCGCGCTCAAGGAATTAATTTAGCATTGCGTGATGTCATTGTCGCTGCTAATCACCTTGTGCCACTGTTGCACAAAGAAGCCGAACACAAGGACATTGATATGGCACTATCGCACATCCAAGCAGAACGTGAGCCAGAAATTATCCGCGCCCAGCAACTCCAGTTACAGGAAGCTAAACAAGGCGAACTACTGCGAAAAAATGCACTGTTGCGATCGCTGTTGAGTCAACTCGCTCCCTTGCTCCGTAAAATAATTAAAAAGTCTTGGTTAAAGCGACAATATAAAATGCGTCAAGGTATCACACAGGTTCATTTAACTGTGTAAAAAACCGCCAGAAGTTATTTAACTTGTGGCTGTGGAATATTAATTTGCAAAAATTCTTGCACCACTTGCATATAAGTTGGAGCAGCTTCCAACATTGGGAAATGTGCTGTGTTAGGAATCATCACAAACTTAACTTTGTCATTCAGTGCAGCTGCTTTACGCCCCATCTCGGCTGGGATAATTTTGTCATACTCTCCCGCCACGAGCAGAGTCGGCACTGTCAGCTTGGCAAACTCAAGCGGCATCACTTCAGATTGAGCTTTACTAACGGAAGTAAAAATTGTACCCAAAGCTGCATCGTAATCTGCTTCAAGAAAATCTTGTAAAAAAGCTTGGCGTTCAGAATGTGGTATTGAACTATATAAAAATCTCGCCATAAACATCCGGTCAACAAATGGAATTTTGCTTAACCATTTGGGACGGAATTTCACTACATAGCCACCGAATTTATGAAAGGCACTAAAAGATTTTTCGTCGTACTCAAAAATGCCGCTACAGGTTAAAATTCCTCGTTCTACTCGTTGGGGGTAGCGGTTAAAAAATAAAGTAGCAACAGACGCGCCCATCGAGTGAGCATTGATATAGACACGCTGAAGATGCAACCCATCTAACAAAGCTGCCAAATCATCAGCGTATTCTTCTAATTCATAACTTAACTCTCTGATTGCCTCTGATTCTTCCTGCGGGGACTTAGAGTCAGCAACAGCTTCACTTGCTTGAGCTATGGTTGGCTTACCACCAGAACGGCCAAATCCCCGCATATCGTAGAGTAAACAATCAAATTGCTCTGATAAAGCATTAGCGGTATTTTGCCAATACCTAGCCGAACCAGCCCAACCGTGCATAAAAACCATTACTGGTTTTACCAAAGAACCAGATTGTTTTTTCACCCATTCATAGTAATGGTCAACGCCACGAACTTTAATATAAGGCATTAGTCATTAGTCCTTTGTCAGTTGTCATTAGTCATTTTCCCTTATTACATGGTTATTAGTCTTTAGTTTTTGACTAATAACCAATGACTAATGACTAATGACTAATGACTATTAGGCTGACTCTGGTTTCGGTAGTGAAGATGGATGGATTATCAGTTCCGCAGTTGATCGCTTCTCGACCATTTCCCGTGTTACTGTACAACGTGTCACATCCTTACGGGATGGTAACTCATACATAACATCCAACATTAGTTCTTCGACAATACCGCGTAATGCTCTAGCACCAGTTTTACGGCGGTAAGCTTCTTGAGCGATCGCTCGTAAAGCATCTGGTTTAAAATCTAACTGGACATTATCCATCTTCAGCAGTTTTTGGTACTGCTTCACTAAGGCGCTGCGTGGCTGGGTGAGAATCGCCATTAGCGCTTCTTCATCTAGCGGATCTACTACTGCTACCATTGGCACGCGTCCAATAAATTCTGGAATCATGCCAAATTTTACTAGATCGTCCGGCGCTAGATGGCGGAGAGTATCTGCTGCCCGCTTTTCTTTCGTTTGGCCTTCTCCAGGTTGCACAAAGCCTATTGCTTTTTTGCCAACTCTCTGATCTACAACCTTTTCTAAGCCTACGAAAGCACCACCACAGACGAACAAAATATTACTTGTATCAATCTGGATACAGTCTTGATAGGGATGCTTGCGCCCTCCTTGGGGTGGTACATTGGCGATCGTTCCCTCTAACATTTTCAACAAGGCTTGCTGCACGCCTTCGCCAGAAACGTCGCGGGTAATTGACGGGTTCTCACTCTTGCGAGCAATTTTGTCAATTTCATCAATGTAGATAATTCCTCGTTGCGCTTCCTCTATATCCAAATCTGCCACTTGCAACAGTCGCAGCAAGATATTTTCCACATCTTCTCCCACATACCCTGCTTCCGTCAGCGTCGTAGCATCGGCGACGGCAAAAGGTACATCCAGGATTTTCGCTAAGGTTTGCGCTAAGAGAGTTTTGCCGCAACCAGTTGGGCCGATTAACAAAATGTTGGACTTTTGCAGTTCTACAGCATCATCCGCCCCACCTTTTCCACTGGCTTTAGACTGAATGACTGCCAACCGCTTGTAGTGATTGTAAACGGCTACTGACAGGACTTTCTTGGCTTCGTCTTGACCAATAACGTGTTCGTCTAGATACTTTTTAATCTCTCTTGGCTTGGGTATTTGATTAAACGAAATACTAGAAGATTGAGTACGCCGTTTTTGAGGTGGTTCTGCTCTCGGTGCGGGTTGTGCTGCCGCACCATTGGTATCGAGTAACTCTTCGTCTAGTATTTCATTACACAAGTCAACGCATTCATCGCAGATGTAGACTCCCGGCCCTGCGATTAATTTACGCACCTGCTCCTGAGACTTGCCGCAAAACGAACATTTTAAATGGGAGTCGTACTTAGACATACCAGCCTCTTATTTCAGAATGGTGACGTTTTCCCCTGCTGTGGGAAGATTTTGCCTGGAAATGACCTGATCAATCAAACCGTAGTTTTTCGCCTCTTCTGCCGACATGAAAAAGTCGCGCTCAGTATCTGCTTCAATTCTTTCTAAGGGTTGACCAGTATGATGAGCCATTAACTGATTCAACTTAGCCTTAACGTAAAGAATTTCTCTGGCTTGAATTTCAATGTCAATAGCTTGACCTTGAGCGCCACCAAGTGGTTGGTGAATCATAATCCGGGAGTCAGGCAGAGACATTCGCTTACCGGCAGCCCCTGCTGTTAACAAAAATGCCCCCATACTCGCGGCTAATCCAAAACAGATGGTAACAACATCAGGGCGAATTTGCTGTATTGTATCATAGATTGCCATCCCTGCGTAGACCGAGCCACCAGGAGAATTGACATACATTTGAATGTCTTTCTCTGAGTCTTCGGAATCTAGGAATAACAATTGAGCCACAATTGAGTTGGCTACGGCATCGTCTATTGGCGTTCCCAAAAAGATAATCCGCTCTCGCAGCAGGCGGGAGTAGATGTCGAAAGCCCTTTCTCCCATGCCAGACTGTTCTACCACCATCGGCACGATGTTGCTAGGGCTGTTCAACTGGGAGTTAATGTTTATTCGACTTTGGTTGCTGATGGGGTAGTTTCCCGACTGCGATACAAACATACAGGCTTTCTATGACGGTAATTTAGGACAAATGTTTCAGCAGCAAATACTGCCTTTTCGACGAATCGAATTTTTATAGCTACGTGTTAACCATTATGCCTCATATAACTTCCTCTCGTGTAACACAGTATCAAGCTCAGTCCATAACATGTGTCACAATTTGCCAAAAATTCATTAATTCTTTAAATTATTTTGACTTTATCCCAGTGGGTATTGGGGATTGGTTATTTTTGTCCCTGTTCCCTTACTTACCCATTTCACCAGTACTTTAACTCAGGACTGGTGAACTTATGGCTTTGGGATTTTTTATTATCCTTCTGTGACTTCTGTTGTAGAAGGTTCGCTGTTTTCTTCCTCTGTCTGAGATACATCAGCATCAGATTCTGCGCCTTCCGTTTCCTCTGCGGGACTCAAGGAGCCTTCGGGTACAAGTTCAACTGAGGAATGTTCTAAGAGCCAATCGATGGTTTTTTCGGTTAATAGTTCGTTTTCCACGATGGAGCGCAGTCTATCTTCATCAACCTCTTTTTCTTCTGGGTACTGTTCCAAAAGTTCTTTGACTCTGGCTGCGATTTCTTCTGGTGTTACCTCAATAGATTCGCGTTTACCGACTTCCCGCAAGGACAAAGAACGTTTGATGCGTTCGATGGCCTCAGTACGCGATCGCTCCCGCAATTGAGGAATAATATCTTGAGTAAACAACTTCCTCACATCTAATCCCTGCTGAGACAGGCGCATTGCTGTTTGCGTTAGCATTGCATCCACTTCTTGCTCAACTAAGGTTAGTGGTAAGTCGACTTCTACGTGCTTGAGCAGTTCCGTTAACAAGGCTTCCTGCTTATTTGTTTTTGTTTTGTCATCCGCCTCTTTTTGATATCGCTCTACCAAAGAAGCGCGTAACTCCTCTAAAGTTTCAAAATCGCTGATTTCCTGGGCGAAATCGTCATTTATCTCTGGTAGTTCCTTTTCCTTCAGTTCTTTGAGCGTCACTGTGAAAGTTGCTGCTTTTCCAGCTAAATCCTCATTAGCATAAGGATCTGGGAACTGAGCCGCGATTTCTCTAGTTTCTTCAGGATTCATCCCTACTATTCCCGATATAAAGCCTGGGATAAACTTATCTTCCTGCAATTCAACTTGAAAATCAGTTGCTTCGGCTCCCGGAATAGGTTCTAGTTCGGCTGTTTCGTCTTCACCCTCGGCTTTAGCAAATGAGCCTTTAAAATCGACTACGGCAATATCACCGATTTGGGCTGAACGTCCTTCCACAGGAATTAATGTCGCTAATTCTTGACGTTCCTTCTCAAGGGTACTATCCACTCGTTCTGGATCGTACTTGACTTCTTCGGCTTGGAAAAGCAAATCAGTGTACTGCACTAGATTTACTTCTGGTTCTACATCGACAGCGGCCGAAATCGTCAGAGGTTTTCCAGGTTCATAATTATTAATCAAATCCTCAAATGAGGAGCGCAATTGCGGCTGACCGATTGCCGGGATAGCTTCTTGTTTAACTGCTTGCTCAATGCCGTCTTGAATTAGTTCTTCCAGCGCTGCTGCCTTGATACGAGTTGTACCCAGCCTTTGTAGTAATATCGGCCGAGGTACCTTGCCTTTACGAAACCCAGGAATATTGGCAGTACTCGCTAAGTTTTTAATGACCTGTTCGTAAGTTTGCTTGGTAATTTCCGGCGTAATCTCTATTTCCAGGCCAATTTGGCTGGCGGGAAGTTTTTCCTGGGTAACTTTCATGCTTCGTCTCTAGTTTTCTGGTATTTTAATCTCCGAGTACACACAAGACGCAATAATTTTTCGCGTTTATGGCTTGATGTCTCTTAGGGAGGAGGGGGAGTTTGTCACAAGGCTTTATGACATCCAAGGATGGATTGTGTGTCTTGGCACAGAGATCCAGTTTACTGCCAATGGCCAAGGACTTGACAATTTACCGTCATAACAATTATTGACACTCCCAGGGCTAAGAACGTCTGGGGTTTCTTGCCTAATATTTGTAATAAGCGCTGAATCATTGCGGATTGGGAAGATTTTTATCCTTATTCCCCAGTCCGTAATTTTCAGTTAGTCTGAATTTAGCACTGGAAAGTCAAGAATTCATTATTCGGTGGGCTAAGACCGTGATATTCTGATTTTCAGTCAGTAGTTTATTACTTCAAAGTTATAGCATTGAGTCTAGCTATATTTTGGTACAGGATTAAACAGGCTGCCTAGCCGCATAGCTCGATTTTATCGGTTGCGAATTTTATACCATTTGCATCATAGTACATTCATCGTGCTGGCAACTCACTTTACAGCCAAGACGTTTATTCACCTTACAGGTCAAATGTCTAAGTGCAGATATATGTATTTTTCTGCTAGATGGCGCTTTGTTGTACAATAATATAATATAGTTTTAGATAAATGAATAAAGTTGGATGGCGGTTGTTGTCAAATGCAACATCACTTAACTTATTAAATAACCTACGTAAATAAATTTATTAAATCTATTAAAGATAGACTAAATTAGAGAAAATCTCAATCTATTCAAAATTCATTTCAAGACTGCGATCGCTATTTAAATATAAATAAATTGTCAATTGTTCCAAAAAATTGCAGATAAGTCTTTTAAAGGAGGAAGCAAGTTTGTCGAAATCCTATCGTTTAGCTATTTTGGGAGCTACTGGTGCAGTTGGCACAGAGTTGCTGGAATTATTAGAAAGCCGTAATTTTCCGATTGCTGACTTGAAGTTATTGGCATCAGAGCGGAGTGCTGGGCGATCGCTACGGTTTAAAGGAGAAAATATCCCAGTAGAGCCAGTGAGCGATCGTGCCTTTGAAAATGTCGATATAGTACTAGCTAGCGCGGGTGGTTCCACATCTAAGACTTGGGCAGCAGTTGCCGTGGCAAAGGGTGCAGTGGTAATTGACAACTCCAGTGCCTTTCGGATGAACCCAGAAGTTCCTCTAATAGTGCCAGAAGTTAATCCACAAGCCGCAGCCAATCACCAAGGCATTATTGCTAACCCTAACTGCACAACGATTTTGATGACTGTGGCAGTATGGCCATTGCATAAAGTCAAACCAGTGCAACGTATCGTGGCTTCAACCTACCAATCTGCTAGTGGTGCAGGGGCTAGGGCAATGGCAGAAGTCAAAGCCCAAACAAGCGCTATACTACAAGGACAGCCGCCAGTTGCTGAGGTATTGCCTTACCCATTGGCATTTAATTTATTTCCCCACAACTCACCATTAAATGATTTGGGTTATTGTGAGGAAGAGATGAAAATGGTCAACGAAACCCGAAAAATATTTGGCACGCAGCAAATCAGAATCACTGCGACCTGTATACGGGTTCCCGTACTCCGCGCCCATTCAGAAGCCATTAATTTAGAATTTGAGACTCCCTTTAGTGCCGAGGAAGCCAGAGAAATTTTAAATTCCTCCCCTGGAGTGAAATTGGTAGAAGATTGGGAAACTAATCATTTTCCGATGCCAATTGAAGCAACAGGTAGAGATGAAGTTTTAGTGGGAAGAATCCGTCAGGACATTTCTCATCCTTGTGGCTTGGAATTATGGTTGTGCGGCGACCAAATCCGCAAAGGCGCAGCATTGAATGCAATACAAATCGCCGAGTTACTAGTAGAAAAAAATCTACTCAAACCATTAGCTATTAGTCATTAGTCATTGGTCATTGGTAAGTGACAAAGGACAAATGACAAATGACACTTGAAAGCAATTTGCAGATAGGTTATTACAATAGGAAACCACCAAGATACAAAAACATGGGCAATCAGGAGTGAAAACAGGGTGGGAGATTTTGGTAATGTTTTAACCGCTATGATTACACCGTTTAAAGCAGACGGTAGTGTAGATTATGGTGTAGCGGCAGAACTGGCAGTGCATCTAGCTAACAACGGTACAGATACATTGGTGATGTGCGGCACAACAGGAGAATCCCCTACCTTGAGTTGGGATGAGGAATACCAGTTGTTTGTCGAAGTATTGCAGTCCGTGGCAGGAAAAGCCAAGGTGATCGCAGGTTGTGGTTCAAATTCCACCAAAGAAGCGATCGCTGCCACCCAAAAAGCGTCTAAGATAGGAGTACATGGTTCCTTACAAGTTGTTCCTTATTACAACAAACCGCCGCAAGCGGGATTGGAAGCGCACTTTCAGGCAATAGCACAAGCCTGTCCCGACTTACCATTGTTGTTATACAATGTCCCAGGTCGTACCGGACAAAACCTTCAGCCAGAAACAGTTGCCCGGTTAGCTGAGGTTAGCAATATTGTCGGGATTAAAGAATCCACTGGTAGCATAGACCAGGCAAGCGAAATTCGTCGCTTGACACCAAAAGAATTTCACATCTATTCTGGTGATGATTACATGACTTTGCCTTTGTTAGCGATCGGGGCAAAGGGTGTGGTGAGTGTGGCTTCTCATCTGGTAGGAAACCAACTACAGCAGATGATCCAAGCTTTTAGTGCGGGAAAAATTGAGGTAGCAAGCGAGATTCATCTGCAACTCTTCCCGTTGTTTAAAGCTTTATTTCTCACTTCAAATCCTATTCCAGTGAAAAAAGCGCTGAAACTCCAAGGTTGGGAGGTTGGTTCAACTCGTCCACCGCTATGTGAAGCTGATTTAGAAGTAAGTCAAAAGTTAGAAGCGGTTCTGAAAGAACTTAGTTTAATCTAGCGACCATCCAGTTAAACGTTGGTAGTCTCCTGCTTTCTAAAGATAGATATAAACAATGACCATAATTGTTCATACATAAGTTGCAATTTAAAAACCTGTGCTAGGACTGATAGATATACTATGAATCCTTAAGTGTACAGTCGATTTTATTGAATAAAAAATTGAAAATTTCAATTAAAACTTGATTGCTTTCAGACTTAAGAGACAGATGATGTTGTCTTAAATACAAGGAAAGTTAACTTCAACTTAATTAACTACAAGTAACAATCTAAGGAGAAAATGGCTAAAAACGAAGCTAATAATTCCGCCTTGAAAATTATTCCTTTGGGCGGTTTGCACGAAATTGGGAAAAATACCTGTCTTTTTGAGTATGACGATGAAATCATCCTATTAGATGCAGGATTGGCTTTTCCTACAGAGGCGATGCATGGAGTAAATATTGTTTTGCCAGATACGACCTATCTACGCGAAAATCGCCACAAAATTAAGGGGATGATCGTTACTCACGGTCATGAAGACCATATCGGTGGGATTGCTTTCCATCTCAAGCAGTTTGATATCCCCGTGATTTATGGGCCTAGGCTAGCAATGGCGATGCTAGAGGGTAAATTGGAAGAAGCAGGAGTCCGCGATCGCACAGAAATCAGAACAGTTTTACCACGTGATGTAGTGCGGATTGGCAAAAACTTTTTAGTGGAATATATCCGCAACACCCACTCCATCGCTGATAGTTTCACTGTTGCCATTCATACTCCCCTTGGTGTAGTCATTCACACCGGGGATTTCAAAATTGACCATACCCCAGTAGATGGTGAAAAGTTTGATTTGCAACGACTAGCAGAACATGGTGAAAAAGGCGTTCTTTGCCTGCTAAGTGATTCCACTAACGCTGAGATACCAGGATTTACACCTTCAGAACGTTCGGTTTATCCAAACCTAGAGAGAGTATTTAGTCAAGCCACTGGGCGATTATTCGTCACGACCTTTGCTTCTAGCGTGCATCGCATCAATATGATTTTGGATATCGCCAAGAAGCAGAACCGTGTAGTAACGGTTGTCGGGCGTTCTATGCTGAACTTGATTGCTCATGCCCGCAATTTAGGTTACATCAAGTGTGAAGATAATTTGCTGCAACCATTGCACGCAGTTCGTAATCTCCCTGACGAAAAAGTTTTAGTCTTAACTACAGGTTCTCAGGGTGAAACGATGGCAGCAATGACCCGCATTGCCAACAAAGAACATCCTCACATCAAAATCCGCCAAGGAGATACAGTAGTATTCTCTGCTAACCCAATTCCCGGAAATACGATCGCAGTAGTCAACACCATTGATAAATTGATGATTCAGGGTGCAAAAGTAGTCTACGGTCGGGATAAAGGGATTCACGTCTCCGGTCACGGCTGTCAGGAAGAGCAAAAGCTGATGATTGCCTTAACTCGACCCAAGTTCTTTGTGCCATTTCACGGCGAACATCGGATGCTAGTGAAGCACGCAGAAACGGCTCAGAGTATGGGTATTCCCGCAGAAAATATGATCATTATTCAAAATGGTGATATTGTCGAACTGACTGAAGATGCTATTCGCGTTGCTGGTAAAGTGCCATCTGGTATCGAATTGGTGGATACTACCAGTTCGGGTATGGTAAGCGCCAAAGTTTTACAAGAACGGCAACGTATGGCTTCAGAAGGCATTATCACGATCGCAGCTGCAATTGATTGGAATGGTAAACTGTTGGCGAAACCAGAAACTCACCTGCGGGGTGTAGTTACAACTGTAGAGCGATCGCTGCTACAAACCTGGGTAAAACAACGCATTGAAGAAATCCTCACTGTGCGCTGGACAGAATTTGCTCCTGGCGGTGAAGCAGCAGATATAGACTGGGGCGGATTGCAAGGAACTTTAGAACGAGAATTGCAACGTTCCATCCGTCGAGAATTGCAATGTCAGCCATCTGTGACTTTGTTGATGCAAATCCCTGATGAGCCACCTGTAAAAGTTGCCGATGGCAGAAGACGGCGGACTCGGACTGCTGCTCAGGTAGCATCATAGAGAATTTAAGGTAAAAATCTCATACAGAGAGAAGTTTGAGCAGTGGCTTTCACCGCTCAAACTTCGATGGGCGCAAAGACACAGAATTTTTCTGAACGTCTTTGCGCTTTCTTTTCTCATGGGTATAGAGCTTGCCTATAGTTCTTCGATCTAACTTGTTAGGTTGCTGTCACTGAAGGCGTGCGTACAGCGTACTGCCAGCATGGATTGCGCTGTAGAGTACAAAAACACCCATAAGCAAGTTCACCTGATTTTAATGCGTTAGACTGTATGATTCTCAAATTGCCACTGGCAACGTAAGTTTTGTGAAATGCAATCGATTCTACTCGCTCAAAAATCCTACTTTTAAGGCATTCAGCCAGCTATGAATACGACACACTTACGTGAGAAAGTGGGAACACAGAGAGGAAAAATGCCTTCTAGGGTATTACTGATGTTTATACTTAGCAAAAATTCTTTTAGAAAGACCTTATATTAAGTTCTGTAAATGTTACACTAAAACCTATCCAATGATGGATGTCTTTATTAGAATTTAAACTGTGTCAAGTTATGAACAAGATCGTAATATTACACTACCGATCCCCAGAAATTTGCGATTAACTTGACGTAGTAATAAATTAGGTTCTGACTTAAGTGGCTAATCAGGTATTACATTATATCGCAGTCAGAACGCGATTTTTCCGGGAAAGTTCGTTGCCACGTTGTATATATTCATCAAAAAGGTGAATAACCTCAATAACACAGAGGATTAACCATGAAGGTATTCGACAATACCACGAAAAAGATTTTTCTGGCGAGCTGGGTGTCAATCAATCAAGCAGAGACTACTGACCATAAAGTAAGCCAGCTTAACCATTCTCCTTCCAAGCCTTACTGGGATATTCTCCAACCCCTACGGCAACGAGTAGAAAACATTCAAGTCCGTGATCGCCAATTAGCTCATCGTTTGTGCAAACTGATCCCATCTCAATGCCCCTTTGAGCGCGATGTCAAAGTATTTGGGAAGACCTTGTTTCACATCCCACCCATGTGCAAGCTCAACCCCTTATATGAAGAAGTGGTTGGTTTACGTTTCCGAGCGTTGTGCTATCTAGCCGACGAGTGTGGCGAAGATGTATCGCAGTACTGCTAATACTGAGATATGAACGCTGAGGAAAAAGTTAGGAGTCAGGAGTAAGAGGTCGGAGTCAGGAGTAAGAGGTCGGGGATCAATAATATAACTCCTAATTCCTAACTCCTAACCATTTTTTATTATTTTTTTACTATTTCTTTTGCCATTTTTGAATGGCATCCTGAGCATCTTCATAAGCGGCTGTTTCCTCTGGCACTAACGCAGCGGTCGCAATTGCGGCACTACGATCTCCTTCGGCAGCGCGACGCTTGGCCATGTCTAAAATTTTCTCACTCCATTTATTGATCGACTTTTGGGCACTATCAAAGCCTGGTTGACCTGCTGGTACTTTCTTGGCAACTTCGATCGCCCGATTGTAGGTAGATGCCTGTCCAGACTTAATTAAGGCATTAGCTGCATCTAAAAGAGTTTTGTTACTCACATACTGCTTGCCCTCTAGCCGCCACAGGTTAATTGCTGCTTGTGCTTTGGCGTAGGGGGCTTCATCTTTGGTAATTAATCGAGCGGCGGCAATGGCACTAGCATATTGTCTTTGTTTAGCACGACCCTCTGCTAAATCTAAAATCATTCGGCTCCAAATCTTAATATTTTCCTGAGCTTGTTCGTACAGTGGCTCACCAGGTTTAATTTTCCGGGCTGTAGCGATCGCCATACTCAAATCACTAGCCTGAGTTTGTCTGAGCGACATTTTCGCCAAGTCTAATACTGCTTGATTCCGCTTTTTCGACTCGGAACTAGAGATGATTTGGGCGCTAGATTGATTGTTAAGTCTAACTACTGAAGTACTATCACTTGGTAAGTTCTCGATAATCTGGCGATCGCTAGCAGTAGCACTAGGCGATGCAGTTGATATTTGCTTAATTCTAAAAGTTTCTTGATTGCGAAGAAAAACTACGGCAATTAAACCTGCTACTAGCAAGCTGCCTCCGCCCCACAAGATAAACTGTTTCCAAAAAGGGAGACTTGGCTGATTTGATGGCAATCGAGAGACGTAACCTTTGGAGGAATTGGGGATAAATCTTCCCTTGGGATTCGCTCCTAAAGAAGTTTCCGCCATTGGCTGGGAAACTAAGCTAGTAGCTGACTCCTGGACTGGTTGAGCTTTAGGCTTCTCAACCTTATAAGCCTTCACCTGCTGAGAAGAGTTCACAGTAGCTTCTCCCCATCTACCCCGTTGTGCTGAAGTTCTGGGGTAATCGTCAAGGGGAGGGGCTGCAAGAGCAACAGCAAAAGATTCTTCGGGATAAATCACCGGATTTGCTTCAAAGCCATTTTCTATTGCCAATTCTGGCAAGATTATCTGCGCCCTTGATGGGATAATAGTTGCAGGGTTTTGGACAGGCCGCCAGTGGTGGTGACATAATTTTGGCATGACCAGACTTAGGTAACTTTCTAAATCTGACAGGTTACTGCCATTACCAGAACGCAAAGCTTCTAATAAAGCTGCTGTAAAGAATCCGTGACCTAATTCGCTACTTTCGTGGGAAAATTGTTCTGGTTGACAAGAAAGAATTGTCGCTAGTTGTAGTTCTTGGGCTAGTTCTATTGTTTCTTCACCAACGGGAGCATCCGCTTGAGTGCCAAAAGCGCGGTTGATATCGAGTAGTAGCAATACATTCAAGTCAGCAAGTTGGAGACTTTGCATTAGCGATCGCAATTCGATGCCAGTCTCTTGCACGAGTTCGGGGTTGCCCTCTGCTGGCATTAAGTAATCTTTGCCCTTGTAATTGACTCCATAACCGCTAAAGAATAACCACAGATAGTCTTCCGGTTGCCAACTTGTAGCTGCCAAATCCTCAAGCAGCAGCAGAATATTCTCTTTAGTTGGATAAGTTGATCGATCTCCAATTGGCGGCGAAGTATCCGTCATTAGCAGGCAATGTTTGGGGAGAAAGCCTGCCTCTGTCACCAAAAAATCCTCTAGTGCCTCAGCATCGGCTTGGGCACAACTTAAAGGTTGAAATAACTGATAGTGATTGATGCCAATCGCGATCGCCCAGTAATTTGCCATCCCGCTCTTTGTCAGTTATTGTTTGCTGGTCTTAAAATTGCGGTTGGCTTTGCCAAAAAAACAAAGCTAACCTATGTCTTATAGTCTAGGTGATTCTCATCGAATCTTAAGCTAGAATGTAATTTTTATTACGTTAGCTAGTCGGAAAATACCTTTTACCTAATTTCAATAACAGATCATCACTAAGGAGATAGAAGGTCATGAGCAAGATTGCTGCTCACCTACCATCATCGATCACTCCCTTTTCAGTTATTAGCCAAATTGCCAGAAGAATCCGGATAGTTCCTTTATTAATTTTGCTCATATCCACTGTTCCTGCGTGGTTTTTGACGGAAGCGATCGCGCCCCAGGTTGTACGAGCTTACACCGCGAGAGTCGATCTAGCTATTGACCGCCTGCCGGAAGAAAACTATGAAACCGTTCTACGGAGAGCGGAAGCGGCCGCTAGAGCAGCCGCCCAAAGGAGCTTCGACCAAGATATCTTGGTGACAGATGTTTCAATCATTGTATCCGTACAAAATTTTGGAGCGATCGCACCAGTTCTGGCATTAGATGTGAGTCGTCCCCAATGGCGATCGCGTCCCGATGCCCAAAACTGGGCTACTTACTTCAAAACTGCGCGATCGCTACTTTTCTTTGACAATAGCTCTACAGCAGCTAACGGTGTATCAAGCAAAAAATGAAGGATTGAAGAAGAGGCAAGGGAGCAGGGAGCAGGGAGCAGGGGGAATAGAACAGAAAGGGGATTCGACCCCTCCCTGTTCCAGAACCACTTAACAGAAGTGGGGGCTCAGATCCAAGGATGAAGGGGTCATTTCCCCCCGCTCCCTGCCCTCTTCTCCCTGCTTATTCGTTGAGTTAGACACGGAGACGTAAAGAGTGGAATACTTAAATAATTCCCTCTATTTCTGTGTTCTACTTCAATCTCAACCTATCAATTCAACTTACCTGTTGTTCTTCGCGTCAGTGGATGGCCTAGAATAAGAAGGTTGTCAAGAATCGCGATATCTGCTGACATGGCTGTTCCTAAGAAGAAAACTTCCAAATCAAAACGAGATAAACGTCGAGCTACCTGGAGGCACAAAGCCGTCGTCGAAGCTCAGAAAGCCCTCTCTCTGGGTAAGTCAATTTTGACTGGACGTTCTACATTTGTGTATCCAACGGCTGAAGAAGAGGAAGAAGAATCATAATTTCCCAGTCAGGCAAAGCATAAACAGCACCAATATTCTTACTACTGGATCAACGCTTTTTATTAGCTTTCCTGATTGCATTTTGAATCATAAAGACTCTACACAAGCTCATTAGCTCGATAAAAATTGGTAGTGAGTAATTGGGAACATCCATTACCCATTACCTATCACTGATGAGTGATAATCAAATCATATAAAAGTAAAACATCTGGTAGTGTTGGCAATTCAGCAAGAAAGCTTGTAAACACCTTGAGAAAACTTATTTTTCTCCAACTATGCTAGGAAAATTTTTTCAAAAACCAGGGAAAGAAGAGGGGGAACGGGTTCCTCCTGGTCAACACTTAGCAAAAGGTTTCCCCGTACTAACTTACGGCGCAACTCCTCAAGTCAGCATTGAGGAATGGGAGTTTCGAGTTTGGGGTTTGGCAAAACCTGCTACCTTTAGCTGGTCAGACTTTATGGCGCTACCTCAACACGAATTTACGGCAGACTTCCACTGTGTAACGCGCTGGTCTAAGCTTGATGTCAAATGGACTGGCATTAAAGTTACAGATTTCATGGATCTGATTGAGCTAGATCCGAAAGTAGCCCACATTATGGAACACTGCTACGGCGGCTACACTACAAATATTTCTGTAGAAGATTTCATCCGGGAAGAAAACTTCTTTGCCTTTAAAGTCTTTGGTGAAGACCTTCCATCTGAACACGGTGGCCCGATGCGGCTAGTTGTTCCCCACCTCTACGCTTGGAAAAGTGCTAAGTGGATTAATGGTTTAGAGTTTTTAGCTGGTGAAGAACTTGGTTTTTGGGAGCGCAATGGCTACCATCGCCGTGGTGAACCTTGGGCTGAGGAGCGTTACAGCAACGCTTTTGGATTTTAGATTTTAAATTTCTTCTTTAATCCAAAATTGGCATAATTAGGAGTTGTGGATTTTTATCCTTAACTCCTAATTTTTTTAACCCAAAAGTTTCTTTATGAATGGTAATTTGCCCTCATAAGGAGCGTATCGCCATTTTAAATCGAGCCAGAAGGAGTTTTGCAATACACTTTTGTTATGGGAAAAAGTGTCAAAACTAGCTTTGCCGTGATAGTTGCCAATGCCGCTATCTCCTACACCACCAAATGGTAAAGACGAGACACCAACCTGCATCACTGTGTCATTGATGCAGACCCCACCAGATGAAGTTTCCTGTAAAACTCGCTTTTGCAGATTTTTGTTTTGAGAAAATAAGTATAACGCCAGAGGTTTAGGTTTAGAGTTAATCAACGCGATCGCTTCGGCAACGTCAGTATATTCAATAATTGGTAAAATTGGCCCAAAAATCTCTTCCTGCATTACAGAATCTTCCGAAGAGACATTATCAATCACTGTGGGAGCGATATAACGCTCTGAAGATTGATTTTCTCCACCGATGATAACTTCACCGTCTTTGAGAAAACTAACCAATCTATCAAAGTGTTTTTGACTGATAATCCTGGCATAATCAGGACTACTGACAGGATTATCACCATAAAACTCTTTTAGGCATTTTTTCAGCCCATCTATTAAATCTTTTTTGATTTTTTTATTAACTAAAAGATAGTCAGGGGCGATACAAGTTTGTCCAGCATTAATAAATTTGCCCCAAGTGATTCGTCTGACAGTGTGTTCAAGATTAATATCAGTATCTACTATACAAGGACTTTTACCACCTAATTCTAAAGTCACTGGTGTGAGATATTTGGCTGCTGCTGCCATAATAATTTTGCCGATAGCTGTGCCACCAGTAAAAAAGATATGATCGAACTTTTCTGCAAGTAGTTTTTGACTTGCTTCCACATCTCCTTCTACGACTGCAATATAAGCTGGGTCAAAATGTTTGGTAATAATCTTAGCAATGACATCAGAGGTATAAGAAGCAATTTCTGAAGGCTTGATAATTGCACAATTCCCGGCTGCGATCGCACCTACTAACGGTGAGATAATTAACTGAAATGGATAGTTCCAAGGGCCAATGATTAAAACAACCCCTAAAGGTTCTGGATAAATTTTTGCTGAGTAGGAAAAAAAATCAAAGGAAACTGGTGCTTTTTTGGGCTTAGTCCAGGTATTGATATGTTTTATAGCATAATCAATTTCCTTAATTACACCTATTTCTGTAATGTAAATCTCCAATTCTGGTTTATGTAAATCTGCTTTTAATGCCTCGACTATTGCTTGTTCATGCTCAATTATGGCTTGCTTGAGATTTTTAAGTTGTTCAATACGAAAAGTAACATCTTTAGTTTTACCAGTTTCAAAAAACTCTCGCTGATTCTGGATAATATCGCCAATCTTAGATAATTCAGTGGTAATCATTGTTGGGTATCCTCAAAAACTATGTTTTTAATGTGGCGTTGCTATCTCAGCATATTTAATTTGTCATTTTTTAGCGTTTGACTTTCTAATTAAAATATTTACTTGGAATTATGGGGAGATATTAGTAAAGTTATAATTTATGAAATATCAGGATAAAATATCCCGTAATTCATAAATTATAATTGCTAATTTTCTCATGTTGTGGCGGGTAAAAGGACAATAAATACACTACCTTTCCCCAATTCAGAATTCAGCAAAATAATACCTTGATGTGCCTCGACAATTCGACGAGCAAGGTAGAGTCCTAAGCCACTACCAGAACTCTTGTGACTACCTTGACGAAATCGTTCAAATATGGTGGACTGTTCTTCGGTGGGAATCCCTGGGCCAGTATCCGCGATCGCAATGCTAATATATTCAACGGGATTGGATTTTCCAGATAACTGAGATTGGCTACTTTTGTCTAACTGTCGTTGAGAAGTAAAACGAATAGTCACAGACCCGGAGTCGGTAAATTTGATTGCATTGCCGATCAGGTTTGTAAATAGACGATGCAATTCTAAGCGATCGCCCATAACTGTATTTGACTCTTCAGTAAAATCCAAATTTAGCGACAGTGTTTTAGCTTGAGCTAGTGGTGCTAATTCTCCAGTCACCTCTTCTAGCAAACGTCCCAAATTAACTGGTTGAAATGCCAAACTTTTGCGACCTGCTTCAAAGCGATAAACTTCCAATAAGGTATTGACCATAGTAAGCAGGTTGATATTACTACGGGCCATAATGGTGATTACTTCCTGCATTTGTGGTGATAATGTTCCCAATGCACCTTGCTGAAATAGCATCAACATGCGATCGGCCGCCACTAAGGGAGTGCGTAAATCGTGGGTGAGACGAGAGACAAAATCTTCTCGCTGGCGGGCAATTTCATCACGTTCATCCATACTATGCTTCAAACGTAGGAGCGATCGCACTCGTGCCAGCAATTCATCCACAGTTACAGGTTTACGGATAAAATCATCAGCACCCAAGTCTAATCCGTGAGCAACGTTGGGTGCATCGTGGGCAGTAATCAGCAGTATGGGGATATATTGCGGCAGTTTCATATCACCGCGAATGTGCTTGGTGACTTCGTACCCATCCATATCTGGCATCATCAGATCCAGCAGAACCAAGTCACAAGGAGAAGCTTTCAATTCTGCTAAAGCCGAAATCCCATTTTCTGCGGTGCTAATCGTGTAACCTTCTTCCTCCAAGATAGTTTTGATCAAAAACACGTTATCAGGAGAGTCATCAACTACCAGAATTTTGCCAGAACGAGAAGATTGTGAAGTCATATAGATGCAGGGTACGGGATAAAAGCAAATTTTTAGGGAAACTGGTTTATTGGTATAGTTTTTTAGATAGTTCTCTTAAGAAAACTTCCTCCAAAGAAAATTGTTTACTAATAAATTTATATAAATGTGTTTTAAAAACTACTTTACTTACCTTTTTAGCAGATAGCTACAAACTAATTGAATTATGGCTCGTAATTTCTAGTAATAGAGTTCCCTAAAACTCTGAAAAAGTAACATATAATACTTAGGATACCTCCCTGCAATAATATTTTTTTATACATAAATAAATTAGGGTTACAACAATTGTTGTAACCCTACAAAACGCTATATTCAATCTGCTCAAAAACCACTATAGAATAACAATTAACTTCATAACTACCGAATTATGAGCAATTCTTTACATTGACTATATGTAGATTAATAGTTTGCAAAGGTAAATACTTTCTTGCTTGCCTGCGTGGGATAAGTGACGCTAGTGTTAAAAGAAATCGTGCAAACTAAAACCCTCATCCCAGAAGTCGAGTAGGAAGCTAGAATGGCAATTCCAAATAAAGAAGTAAAATCTAATACAGATATTTTAGATAATAGACGCACCCAAACTCGCATCCAGGTTCGTATTCCTAAAGACTTGCATGAGGAACCAGTCATTTCACGACTGGTTTCTCACTATGGGATCACTGTTATTATTGCTGATGCTCAGGTAAGCGCAAACGTGCCACAATATAGCTGCTTCGATCTGGAACTGCGAGGTACTGTTTCTCAGATTGAAAGTGCCCTAACTTACCTGGATGAACTGGATTTAGAAGTTTTGCACCAATCCAGCCCTGAAGAAGATGGTTGGTAAATTGAGTTCTCTGTCCTGAGTTATGAGTGCTGAGTCAAAAACACTCAGCACTCAGCACTCAGCACTCGTTACAGATTTTAGGCCATTTGATTTTCAATCGCCCACCGCGCTAGTTCAGTGCGGTTATGGAGATTGGTTTTGCCCAACATATTGGACACATGGCTTTCAACTGTGCGCTGACTAACATTTAGTTCTTCAGCAATTTCCCGGTTAGCTAAACCCCTAGCGACAAACTGGACTACTTTCAGTTCTGTTGGGGTTAATTGCACATCGAAGGGAACCTGGATGCGGGAACCATTTTCGCCTCCTTTTGCTTGGTGTTCTTTCCAACGGATAGTTTGTTTCAGCGAGGATTCAACTTGGGCTACGAGTTCTTCTGGTTCAAAGGGCTTGACCATATAAACATCAGCACCTTTATTCAGACCCTTAACTCGGTCTGCGCTTTGTCCCTTAGCTGAAAGGAAAAGAACCGGAATCCAACTGGTGCGTTCGTTTTGCCGGACTTGTTCCACAAAAGTATATCCGTCCATTTCCGGCATCATCACATCGCAGATAATCATGTCTGGAACATCTTGCTCTAAAATTTCCAGAGCTTCACGTCCATTTTCGGCGGTGATGACTTCGTATCCCCGGAATTCTAAGTAATCCTTCACCAGCAAGATGAGGTTAGGGTCATCATCAATCAATAGAAGTCGTTTGTGATCTTTCATGCTGGGCTCTTTCATAGCAGTGGCACTTGTCGCGCTTCGGTCCATCAAAGTCTTGAATATTTATCCTCTATGGTGGGTTATTTTGAGATGTTGTCCTTTTTCCTACTTAACTTGCCTTTGCTGTCTCGAAGTCTCAAAAATGCCGAGCATTTTCAAGAGACTAATAGCTCGATAGCAAAAGTCCAGCAAGGATACGTATAGCAGTAGTATCTATAATGCGCTATTATATATCGCATTGAAAGTGGCGGGCGAAAAAACACTGATTAAATAATAATCCTTCTGACTCACAAGTAAGTATTGGCTTAAAGATGACCCTACCTCAAAACCAACCCGCACTTTCTTAAAGCTTACTGCTGTTCCATATCCTTCGGTTGTTAAGCCTCTATGAGGTGTTCACAAGAAACTAGGGAAGTTTCTGGCAAAGGATGGTTGAAAAACGCATATTCTTTTACCACCTTATTGCCTATTAAGTGTTCTTGGATGATCCGCTCAATAACTTCCAGGTTTGCTTGGCGATACCAGACACCATCAAGGTAAACCACCATTATGGGTCTAGAACAACAAACGCGCAAGCAGTTGGCTTTAGTTCTGTAGACGCATAAGGAATAATTCTGTTGCGACTCATCAAGTTTTAACTCTTTAAGTCGCTCTTTTAAGTATTCCCAGGATTCCAGACTAGCTCGTTTTGAGCAGCAATTAGCAATTGTCTGGTCAGCGCAAATAAAAATGTGTCGCTGAATTTTTGCAAGTCCAAAACTTTCTACACAATTACTCAGGGCATTATATTCTACTAGAGATTTAGTGGCTTTGGGGATTTGATGGCTTGACTGGATCACTGTATTGTTACTTATCGAGCAGCTCCCTGATTACAGTTCTATAACAATTTCCCAGCTTTGCAAATAAAGTTGACTGAGAAGAGAATGGGGCATTGGGCAACTTGTACTGAGCAGAGTCTCTCAAATATAAGTATTGGGCATTGGGAAAACTCTTCACTACTCCCGACTCCCTATGACCATATAAAAATATACGTAACTTACAGAGCAGAACCCGAAGGATATAAATAATTAGGCATTAATACTTAAGTACATCAACGCTCTTCTAGTTCGGGAACCCGTACTCAAGCAATTCTTGCCATTGGATGCCAATTTTAGGTAAATTAGCACTCAGGGGTTGAGAGTGCTAATCTCTGGAGAAAATAATTATGGCAGCCTTATCTTTAAGCGTTTCTACAGTTAAACCTTTGAGCGATCGCGTTTTCGTAAAAGTGAACGCCTCAGAGGAAAAGACCGCAGGTGGTCTGTATTTGCCCGATACCGCCAAGGAAAAGCCCCAGGTAGGGGAAGTAGTTGCCCTTGGCCCTGGCAAGCGTAACGAAGACGGTAGCCGTCAGGAATTGGAAATTAAAGTCGGCGATAAAGTGTTGTACTCCAAGTACGCTGGCACTGACATCAAGCTCGGCACCGAAGAATATGTACTGCTTTCTGAAAAAGATATTTTAGCAGTCGTTATTTAGTGGTCATTAGTCATTAGTCATTAGTCATTAGCCAATGACAAAAGACAAATGACAAATGACGAAGAACAAAAGACAAATGACAAAGGACAACTAAAACAATTATGGCAAAGCGCATTATCTACAACGAAAACGCCCGTCGCGCCTTAGAACGAGGCATTGACATCCTGGCTGAGGCTGTAGCTGTTACCCTTGGCCCCAAAGGTCGTAACGTAGTCCTAGAAAAGAAATTTGGCGCACCGCAAATTGTTAATGACGGTGTAACGATCGCTAAAGAAATCGAATTAGAAGACCATATTGAAAACACTGGCGTAGCTTTGATTCGTCAAGCTGCTTCTAAGACCAATGATGCTGCGGGCGATGGCACCACAACTGCTACCGTTTTAGCTCATGCGATCGTCAAAGAAGGCTTGCGGAACGTTGCAGCTGGTGCTAACGCGATTTCACTGAAACGCGGGATTGATAAAGCTACTGCCTTTTTAGTAGACAAAATCAAAGAACACGCCCGTCCGGTGGAAGATTCCAAAGCTATTGCCCAAGTTGGTGCAATCTCGGCTGGTAATGACGAAGAAGTCGGTCAGATGATTGCCCAAGCAATGGATAAGGTGGGTAAGGAAGGCGTAATTTCCCTAGAAGAAGGGAAATCTATGTTTACCGAGTTGGAAATCACTGAAGGGATGCGCTTTGATAAAGGCTACATCTCTCCTTATTTCGCTACCGACCCTGAGCGGATGGAAGCAGTTTTTGATGAGCCTTTCATACTGCTGACCGATAAGAAAATCGCTTTGGTACAAGACCTCGTACCAGTGTTAGAGCAAGTAGCTCGTGCTGGTCGTCCTTTGGTAATTATCGCCGAAGATATTGAAAAAGAAGCTTTGGCAACCTTAGTAGTAAACCGTTTGCGCGGTGTACTGAACGTGGCTGCTGTTAAGGCTCCTGGCTTTGGCGATCGCCGCAAAGCACTACTAGAAGACATCGCTGTTTTAACTGGTGGTCAACTAATTACCGAAGATGCTGGTTTGAAGCTAGATAACACCAAGCTGGATAGCCTGGGTAAAGCTCGCCGGATCACCATCACCAAGGACAGCACCACAATTGTTGCCGAAGGTAACGAAGCTGCTGTTAAAGCTCGTGTCGAACAGATCCGTCGTCAAATCGATGAAACCGAATCTTCTTACGACAAAGAGAAATTACAAGAGCGTCTTGCTAAACTCTCTGGTGGTGTCGCTGTCGTGAAAGTTGGTGCAGCGACTGAAACCGAAATGAAAGACAAGAAACTGCGCCTAGAAGACGCTATCAACGCCACCAAAGCTGCTGTGGAAGAAGGTATCGTTCCTGGCGGTGGTACAACTCTGGCTCACCTTGCTCCTGAATTGGAAGTTTGGGCGAAGAGCAATCTTAAAGATGAAGAGTTGATTGGTGCTTTGATTGTTGTTCGTGCTTTACCTGCACCTCTGAAGCGGATTGCTGAAAACGCTGGTCAGAATGGTGCTGTGATCGCTGAACGCGTTAAAGAGAAAGAATTCAATGTTGGCTACAATGCTGCAACAAACGAATTCGTCGATTTGTTAGCTGCTGGTATTGTTGACCCTGCTAAAGTGACTCGTTCTGCTCTGCAAAACGCTGCATCCATCGCTGGTATGGTGTTGACAACCGAATGTATTATAGTTGACAAGCCTGAACCAAAAGATGGCGCTCCTGCTGGCGCTGGTGCTGGTGGTGGCGACTTCGATTACTAATACTTTGTAGTTACATAAGTTGAAAAACAGCTGCTTCCTTTATGGAGGGGGCTGTTTTTTGTGTCAAAAGAAGAGGAAGAGGGTGAGTTACGACAAGGCTTGTAAATATTTAGCTTTGCGGGTTTGTGGTTTGAAAAGGATTTGGTACGGCAATTTTTACGGGGGGATATTATGAAATAATCTGTAATTTATCAAGATATCGTTCAAAAAGAAGCTTTTAAATTAATAAGTCGTCTACTTAAACGGCGTTTTGGTGATATTGATGGATCATTAGGTGAGCAGGTTCGGAATTTATCTGCTGAACAGTTAGAAAATTTGGGAGAAGATTTGCTTGATTTTTCTGAAGTTGCTGATTTAGTAGCTTGGTTAGAACAGCAGGAACAAGCTTAATCAAAATGAATAAAAATCCCCTTTATTACTAAGAGCGGTTAAGAAAATCTTCAGGTTCAATAGCAGCTTGCTTTAAAATTGCACGTAATGTTCCTTCTGGCATATCACCAGAATGATTGGGAATAGTAGTGTAACGATTAGTTTCAGGATTAAACCAGATTTCATGACTCCCTGCGGCTTGACGATGAAAAACAAAGCCAAAGGTTTTTAATATTTTGATAATCTGTCTATAGCTAAACCCAGCTAGCCGTCCCATGAATTAACTACTGACCTACAACTAAAGGATAGTTAAATTGTTCAGCTATAGCGGTTATTAGTCTAGTTCAGTACACTAGAAGAGAGCAATTCTACTGATAATTGGTGGCGATGAAAGCTTACTCTCTCGACTTGCGCCAGAAAATTGTTGATG
>NZ_JACJSF010000027.1 GCF_014698035.1 Desmonostoc muscorum FACHB-395 | reverse complement strand
TTCAGAGTCAATGATTGATTGGTTGAAGTTGAAACCGTTCAAGTTGAACGCCATTGTGCTTACACCCAAGGCGGTGAACCAGATTCCGATTACAGGCCATGCTGCTAGGAAGAAGTGCAGTGAACGGCTGTTGTTGAAGGAAGCGTATTGGAAGATTAGACGACCGAAGTAGCCGTGAGCCGCAACGATGTTGTAGGTTTCTTCTTCTTGACCGAATTTGTAACCGTAGTTTTGTGATTCGGTTTCAGTTGTTTCACGAACTAGTGAAGATGTTACTAGTGAACCGTGCATTGCAGAGAACAAGCTTCCACCAAATACACCAGCTACACCTAGTTGGTGGAAGGGGTGCATCAAGATGTTGTGTTCTGCTTGGAACACGATCATGAAGTTGAATGTTCCTGAGATTCCCAAAGGCATACCGTCAGAGAATGAACCTTGTCCGATGGGGTATACCAAGAATACTGCGGTTGCTGCTGCGACTGGAGCAGAATAAGCGATCGCAATCCAAGGACGCATACCTAAGCGGTAGGATAGTTCCCATTCACGACCCAAGTAGCAGAATACGCCAATCAGGAAGTGGAAAATTACCAATTGGTAAGGACCACCGTTGTACAACCACTCGTCTAGGGATGCTGCTTCCCAAATTGGGTAGAAGTGCAAGCCAATGGCGTTGGAGGAAGGAACAACCGCACCAGAGATGATGTTGTTTCCGTAGATCAAGGAACCTGCTACTGGTTCGCGGATACCATCGATGTCTACTGGAGGTGCGGCGATGAAGGCGATTACGAAGCAAGCGGTAGCTGCTAGCAAGGTGGGGATCATGACTACGCCGAACCAGCCGATGTAGATGCGGTTGTTGGTGCTGGTGATCCATTCACAGAATCGATCCCATACGTTAGCGCTTGAGCGCTGTTGTAAGGTTGTTGTCATTGTTTTATAAGTGCGGTTAGTGATTTATGAATCAGGCTCGTTTGTCTTTGCCTGTGAATACACTTTACAATGCTTTACAATTTTTCATCAACTATTTCACTTTTGTAAACCTGATGAAACTCATCAGCTTTGCTTATCACAAATCCAAGTTACGAGCAAGCGAGAGGATTTTATATGAATTTCCGCGATCGCTTGCCTAAATTTGCGATATTGCGGTTACTTATACTATTTCTATATGAAGCTGCACAAAACTTCTATATGAAGCTGCACAAAACCAACCTTGATATTTAGACATCTCCGAAAATGAATGTAGAGACGTTGCAATGCAACGTCTCTACAAAGGTTTCAGGTAAAGCATAATTAATTTCTGGAGATGTCTAATGTAAAGGGGCTGAAGCCGCTTATATAGCAATACGCTTGGGTTAAGACTAAAAACTAAAACTGGCATATCTTGGGTTTCGTTCCTCAACTCAACCTTGTATCCTAGAATAAGTGGTAGACCGTCCCAAGGGTATTACAACCTTATATATAACGTCGTGGGGGACAAAAAATATTCCAAGCAATGCCCATAACAGTTTTCAAGACAATCGCCACAAAGATTTGCGCTTACCTAATGAAAAAGCTATGGGACTCCTATTTGATTTTTGAACAAGACTCAGTACAGATGTATCCCTCTTTTCTTCCCAATTCCCAATCCACGTAAGTAAATTCAGGAATCAAACCGGATTCCTATAAATGTGTTGCAGTTTATTTAAATAACTCCAAACATTCATTTTTTAAAATGCCTTTGGTGACTTTAATGCTTCTAAATGATTTAGCGATTACCTCTTCACAAGATAGATTAATTTGTGATTGATTTATCGAGATTAAGTCTTGAATTGAAGCACCATATACAATTTCTGATAAACCACTCCAAACACAAGCAGTTGCACACATGGGACAAGGTTCGCAAGTTGTATATATACTATAACCTTCTAAAAAATGGTTTTTAAGTTTAGCTGTTAAACTACGAATAACATTGATTTCAGCATGGGCTGATGGATCCTTGTCTCTGATAACAGTATTATGAGCTACGGCAACAACTTCGTTATCTTTAACAATCACAGCACCGTAAGGTGTATCTCCTTCTTTTGCTTGCGCCAAAGCTAAACGCATAAAATATTCTGGAATCATAGAAAGTGAGGTTAATATAAGGATAGTGATTAATAATATCGTATTTCTGATGCTATAACTGGGAATTAAGATTAGTTAATAGTCGAATATGTTATTGAGCAGACAAGAAACAGAATTCTACTTAAAAGACCTAGAAACACCAATAGGTAAGGCGATTAATTTAACACTTGCCGCTTTGGTACTATTATCATCAGGAATTTTTGTCGCAGAAACTTATAATATTCCTGATTCTGTGCGATTTCAATTACATCTAGTCGATACTGCGATCGTTATCATATTCGCGGTGGAATATTTACTCCGTTTGTGGAGTGCAGAAAACAAAATTCAGTATGTTTTTAGCTTTTATTCGATTATTGACCTAATGGCAATTTTGCCATTTTTTATAGGGATGGTGGATATTAGCTTTATCCGGCTACTGCGATGGTTTCGGATTTTACGATTAATCAGGTTTATAGATAGAAGATTTTTATTCGCTACTATCAGCACTGAAGATGGCATGATCTTTGCGCGGATATTATTTACATTATTTGCAATTGTTTTTATTTATTCTGGCTTAATATATCAAGTAGAGCATCCGGTTAATCCTCAAAATTACGGGACATTTTTGGATGCATTCTATTTCTCTGTTGTCACAATGACAACTGTGGGATTTGGCGATGTTATTCCAATTTCTGAATTAGGACGTTTGCTAACGGTATTGATGATTTTCACAGGAATTGCACTGATTCCCTGGCAAGTGGGGGATTTAATTAAGCAAGTTGTGAAAACTGCTAATCAGGTAGAAATGGTTTGTTCCAACTGTGGATTGGCTTTCCATGATATAGATGCTGGGTTTTGTAAAAGGTGCGGGACTAAGTTACCTAGTCACAGAGTTGATTGAAATGCGATCGCCTACGGCGGTATATAGTGCTAATTACCGGGTAGTTCGAGAATATAGTCAATGCCTAACGTCAACGTCATTTCGGAATATAAAAGCTTCGGTGGCAAACTCGGCTTTTACAGTCATTTCTCCTCAACCTGTAATGGTGAAATGCGTTTTGCTGTTTATCAACCACCACAAGCAAATCATAAACCTGTGCCAATTCTCTATTTTCTCTCTGGGTTGACTTGCACGGAAGAGAATTTCATGGTTAAGGCGGGGGGAGTGCAACGCTTTGCGGCTGAGTACGGCTTGATGCTGGTTGCGCCAGATACAAGTCCGCGTAATACTGGCATTACAGGCGAGGATGATGACTGGGATTTTGGTACAGGTGCAGGCTTTTATGTTGATGCTACAGAAGAACCGTGGCGTAAAAACTACCAAATGTATAGTTATGTCGTCCACGAACTACCTGCTTTGATTAACGCAAATTTCCCCACCCAACCTGAAAAACAAGGTATTTTTGGTCATTCAATGGGAGGACATGGGGCGCTTGTCTGTGCAATGAGAAACCCAGAACTTTATAAATCAGTATCAGCCTTTGCACCTATCACAGCACCTATGCGTTGTCCTTGGGGACAAAAGGCTTTTGGTGGTTATCTTGGCAAAAATCAAGAAAGTTGGCGTGCTTATGATGCTAGCGAATTAGTCAAACAAGTAGGATATCACAGTTCAATTCTCATTGATCAAGGGACTGCTGATAAATTTTTAGCAGAACAATTACTGCCGGAAGTGTTTGAGAAAGCTTGTGCAGATGTTAAGCAGCCGCTAAACTTGCGTTACCAAGAAGGCTATGACCACAGTTATTATTTCATCGCCAGTTTTATTGAAGATCATATCCGCCACCATGCGATCGCTTTATTGATTACAGCAGTTTTTATCTATTTAAACCCCACGTTTCTATTTTGATTTTTGAACAAGAATACGAGAGAATGGGCAACCGGAATCAAAGTCACTCAATTTATCGCGAGGTTTAGGAGGATTTAGAGCTTTTAATACCGACAAGAGGACTTTTCAAACATCCTCTAAAAGAGCAGTTATGATTCCCACAATTATTGCACTCCATCTCTTAATCTTTTCCAGGATCAAGGGTGATTTTTGGCGTTTAATAAGTAGTTAAGCTGACATAATATTTAGTAAAACAACGATACATGACAGATATATAATTAGTTGAGCTTTATTTTTGAGCAATTAATATGAATAATTTTGTGCCTTCTCAGAGGAGAAAAGACTATATTATCCTCTTAATAATTTGGCTAATAGCATTAGCTATAGATAGAACCTGGTTTTTATTAGATGATTCAATTCCATCCTACGATCAAAGCGCACATTTAACGACAGCATTACATCATTATAGGATTTTTCAAAACTTTAATATCTTCTCAGGAAATTGGTGGTTATCTCTGTGGCAATTAACTCCAAGTTATCGCGCTCCTTTTTTATATATTTGCACCGTACCATTCTTGATGTTGTTTGGGCGTGGATATGACCAGGCAAGCTTGGTAAACTTATTATATACTGCAATGATTATACTTTCAGTGTATCATTTAGGTAACTTTTTATTTAAAAATCGAAAAACTAGCATAACTGCCAGCATATTTTGTCTGTTATTTCCTATTTTAGGAATGATCCGGACAGATTATTTATTAGATTATGGGCTAACAGCAATTGTTATAGTAACTTTCACAATTTTGACAATTTGGAAAGATAGTTATATTGGGTTTTTATCATGGGGATTAACTATCATATTGGGCATAGGTATAGGTTTAATATTGTTGACTAAACCTACAGGGTTTATTTTTATTTTAGTTCCTAGTATTTGGACATTAATTACCTTTATTAGAAAACGTAAATTTATCAAGCTAATACAAACTTGCTTATCTTTGATGATAGCTTGGTTAATTTGTGGTTCTTGGTATAGCTTAAATTGGTTAACAATTATTACATCGGCATTAAACGCTAACCAAGTCGGAAAAGGAGAAGGCGATCCTTCGGCCACAACTATTGCTGGATGGTTGTTCTATCCAAAGATGATCCCGGAAAGCGTTGGTTTACCAATATTATCTGTGAGTATTGGCGTTTTATTGGTTTATCTTATTAAATATAAATTTACTACTAGTTTAATTCCCATATCTCTCCATAAATCGGCTCGAATTTGGTTATTAGTTACTTTAGTAAGTAGCTATATAATTTGTACTTTGGGTACAAATAAAGACATTAGATTTATTCTGCCATGCTTCCCTATAATTAGTTTAATATTGGCGGATTTATTTAATCTAATTGAAAATGTATATTTTGATAGACTGAGATTAGCAACTCTGGTATTAAGTAGTATATTGTTAGTCAATAATTTGTTTCCGTTACCCCTAATTCAAGCATGGGGTGGTAAACATTTTCCTAATAATGATGGCAACAAATATCCCTTGGGTCAACTGATAAATAAAATCATTGAAAAAAATATATATTTAAGGTCAACTTTAGGAGTAATTCCTGTTTCTACATCTCAAATAAATGAGTTTACTTTAGATTATTTTGGCGCATTAGCAGATTTCCGCGTATATGGCAGAAAATTCACCTATAATTTATCTCAGGCAGAGGAAGATTTACAATATTTTTCTTGGTATGTCACTAGAGATAATGAACCAAACCAACCAGGAGATAGTGGAGAGATTAAACGGAAATTAAACTCTTTAGTTAAATCTTCTACTGATTTGAAATTACAGGGCGATTGGATATTGCCTAATGGAGATAAACTTCGATTATATAACCGCAAGAATCCTTATGTAGTTGTTCAAAAAATCAGCAATACTGAGTCTGTAATTAGTCTAGAAAAGATTGCGATTTCTCAAAAATTAATCTTAGATAAAAATAATCCAGTAACATATCAAATAACAGGTTCATGGGATGATTTGCAAAATGGTATTTTACTATTAAAATGGCAAAATGCCCAATCATCTTGGGATCACGATCATGCCATTGGGTTGGGAAATTTATACTGTGGTATCAAATGTCATCCTGAAGGAACTTTCCAGGTGAAAGAATCCTTAGCCACATTTATTCCTAAAACGTTACCAGTAGGAAAATATCAGCTATCAGCACTATATTTAGATAGAAGAACCAATAAAGTCACATCTTTAAATATTCCAGATATTACTGTAGATGTGACAGATGTAGGAACAGGAGAAAAATCCCCACCTCTCGATTTCGTTACTCGAACTTCACAACTAGCACAAGAGTTGCAACAGGGTAAATTAAATAATATCTTTGCACAGATAGATAATTTCAATCTATACGATCCTACTCAAGATTATTTAAAACAGATTGGATTTGCGGCTAATTATCATCTGCAAAGAGAGCCAAATAACTTAAATTGGCGTTACACTCTAGTCTTATCACAACTTTTACAGCGCCAAGTCCCAGAATTAATCCAAAATTTAATAGAATTAACTAAATATGATGCTAAAAATCCTTACGCATGGCTTTATTTAGCTGTTGTTTATTTATATGACTTTCAACCTGCACAAGCTGAACAAAAATTAGCGATCGCAGAACAATTAAAACCAGATATCCCAGAATTAAAAACTTTAAGGCAAGTAACAAATATTATGAAATTTTTGCCATTAATCCATTTTTGAAAGATCAGCAAAGAACAAAATAATATAGAAGTCTTATTTGATTTGGGAAAAATAGGGACTTGCAAAGAAAAAAATGCGCTTTATTTCGTTGAAATTAGCCGTTCCATCGCTGAGTGCATAGCAGTCAACCGCCGGACAATCTGATCGATCTCCAAATCTAATATGCTGTAATCAATGACTGCTTGACGAACAGGTGTATGCCCTTGATTGACAGTTAGTTCTTGTATTCGCGCTGTACGCAGTGCTTGCAGGTGCGGTTGGATTTTTTGCAGTGTTTCTTCCAAGCTAGGTAAGGGCGGTGGGGTAATTTCCAGTTGTACTGAATCAGCTAACTGCTCTAACATTAGCGAAACTTGACGGACAAAAGTTTCTAATTCCGGCAGTGGTACTGTTCCTCGAAAATGTTCGAGATGCACTGCTAAAACTGTCACGGAGTTAGTAAAACGTCCCATGTACACCAACAGCGTCATCACTGGTTCTACTAATTCTTTGGGCATTTGGGGTTCGCGCAGCAATCCTTGAAATGAGGCTTGAGCGTTGCCAATTGCCAATCCCGTTTGTCGCCGTTGACTGATAATGGTGGAGTCATGCTCTTTTGTTCCCTGGTAAACAGCCATCACATCCCAAAAGTACTTGTGACATTCTCGCAGTGCAGTGGCGAGTTGGCTGGGTAAGCGATCGCGTTCCCGATTTGGCAATATAAAGTAATGGCTTGCAAAAGCCAGTCCCGCCCCAATTAATGTATTCAAGACGCGAAAGCCAGCAAATTGCCAACCAATGGGATTACCAATATCGATAATTAGTAAGACAAATATTGATAAGAAAATCACTGAATAGCCATAGTTGACACTGATTAGGGAAATGCCAAAAAATACTGTCAGCAAAATGATGATGTCTAACACAGTCTTGCTGGTTATGGTTGCGACTAGAACAGCTGCTAACACGGCTCCCAAGATCGTCCCGCCAACTCGCTGGAAAAACCTCTGGAAAGTTGCGCCCAAGTTCGGTTTGAGGACTAGGATGCTTGTTAGTGTCACCCAATACCCCATTGGTAAATTAGTAATGCTATATAGGATTACGCCTATAGTTAGAGTTACACTAATGCGGAGAGCATGGCGAAAAATTGCTGAGTCTAACGTGAGGTTGTCTTTGAGTAAACTTAAGAGCGATCGCTGTTCATCTTCAACTACAAGAAGTTTATCTACATCTCGGCGACTCATCTTGTTATGTTCTACCAGAGATTTAACTGTCTGAGCTGTATATTGCAACTGCTTGATCAGTTTTTCTATCATCAGCACCAGGTTAGTGAAAGCAACGAGGGTTGTGTAGTCTGTCTCACTCCCAGCAATTGCTTTTCTTTGCAGACTTTCTTGTTCTTTTAGTGCCTCATAAATGCGGTTAAGATTTCCCAAATCGATGCTAGCAGGCTTGCGAGATATGACTTTCGCTATGGCTTGCAGAATGACTGATATTTGTTCGAGTGCATCGTCTACTAATTGCTGAACTGCCTGATATTGCTGTTGTTTGAAGTGTGTTTCTAGTAACTCTGTTAAGGCAATAACCGAGCCAAGCAAGCGATCGCCATCCTGAATTAGTACCAATAACTGCTCATCCATCCAACTCCGAGCCGGCTTTCCGATCCGTCCAGTACCTAAAATAGTCCGTGCTGTCTCTAACGCCTGTCTAATTTCGAGAATATTTTCAGGTGTTGCCACCTTACCGAGAAATGCCTGAATGTATTTGGCGATTCCACTGAAGCAATCAGCCAAAGCTATTCTTAGTGGGTCATAAGGTCTAAAAGGCCACATTACTAAAGAAAGTAACATCGCCCATCCACCTGCAATTAGACATAGCAGCGATCGCATGAGTGCGGTTTCCAGATTTCCTGGCTGTGCGATCGTCGAAATAAATGATACCCCTACAACCAGACCGACATTTGCACCAGCGTTACCATACATCGACGCAAAACCTGAAGCAAGTCCCCAAAGAAATGTCAGTACTACAGATAATCCTAGAATTTTAGCGACTAGAGTACCCACAAATACCGAAACAGCCATTCCCAAAGTAGCCGCCACCATCGCCTTAGCTTTGATCTGGTAAGGGCCACCAACATTTGCTAAGTTGACAAAGTAAGCCATTAAACCGACAAATAATCCGCTTTCCCTTTGGTTGATGAGTTGCCCAATTAGCATCGGAACTCCCAACGCTAATGCAGCTCGCAAGCCGTTGGATATTGCTGGTTTTCCTGGCTCTGGCTGGATCAGAGACTTGAGAAAATTACTTCGATTCAACTGCATTGTTTTTGTTAACAAAACAAAAGTTTTTAGGACTTACGCACGGGTAACGGAAAACGTAGACACGTTCGCGTAGCGTCTCGTAGAGAAGTGGCTTGCCGCAGGCTACAACAGAGGGCGCAGAGGTCACGGAGGAATGAGAGTTTTAGAGGGTTTTTGCGTAAGTCCTAGTTTTATTTGGATTTTTTTAATATTCTTATATATTTAGATTTATTCTAATTCATCGTGGGCAAGTGAGAGCTTTTCCAGAAAGTGAATATTAGGATGCACTTTTGCTACTTTATCATTGACAGAATGATTGCCAACTAAGCTTCACAGTTGTATATCCCAGAGATTGCTAAAACTGTGTAACCAATTTTAGCCAAAGTTATGCTTGAGATAATTTGAAGTGACCCGAATAATTTGCCCTCATTCGAGTAAAAACTAAAAACGGCGTTTTTTGAAATGAAGTATGAATTTGATCTGTCTCTAATTTAAAACCATTTTTTAGGGGCAATTCATGTAACTGCGAATGCGTCTACATGAATTGCCCCTAAAAAATCATCCGATTGTGCAAAATAAATTAGTTGAACAATCAAGCAGTCAGAATATAAGGCGAGTCGATCGCCGCTACACGACCAGCATCTACCAAAGCTTGGTATACCATCGCCGCTACCTCAGCGCGTGTAGCATCACGGGTAGGATTGAGTTGTTTGAGGTTCGGGTGATTGACAATAATCTCCTTGTTTATAGCTTTTACTACCTCATCCTTGGCATATTCAGGAATCTTGGCTTGGTCATCGAAAGCTTTAATAGATGCTGTACCATCAGCAGATAGACCCAACCCATTCACTAGGGAGACAATCACTTGCACGCGCTGAATATTTTTGTTCGGGCTGAAAGTATTGTCAGGAAAACCAGAGAGAAATAAACCTTGATATGCTTGCTGAATAACCTTGGATGCCCAGAAATCTGCGGGTACATCTTTGAATTTCACCACGGGGCGGTTTGGCGATGGGTTGAAAGCTTTTACCAATAATGCGGCGTATTGTGCCCGTGTCATCGTAGCATCGGGTTTGAAGGTGCGATCGGGGAAACCATTAACTATCCCCAATTTGACTAATTCTCGAATAAACCCACCTGCCCAATGATTACTAATATCGGTTAATTCGATAGTAGGTGTTGGGGTTGAGGTTGGTGTTGGCGTTGGTGTTGGGGTTGGTGTGGGTGTTGGGGTTGGCGTTGGGATTGGTGTCGGTGTTGGGGTTGGTGTGGGTGTTGGGGTTGGGATTGGTGTTGGGGTTGGTGTCGGTGTTGGGGTTGGTGTGGGTGTTGGCGTTGGCGTTGGCGTTGGTGTCGGCGTGGGAACCGAACTATCTGCAAACTCTATACTTCCGGCGACTTTAGACGCATCTATTTTATTTCCTATAGAAACCAGCTTGTTGGAACTGGCATTTTGCAAATCAAATTTACCGTTATTGCGTAAAGTATTACCTCCTAAGTTATTAGTACTGCCGATATCCGGTAGGGCAGTTCCAATTACTGTGATACCATCATCAGTGTTATTTTCACTGACATTGTTACGTAATAGAGGACGGGCACTACCAGAGATGACAATCCCAGAACGGTTTTCGTAAATTTTGTTATCTCGAAGGATGGGTGATGCAGTATCACTAATTGCGATGCCAAAACCTGTTTTGACGCAGGTATTACCTTGAATTTGACCTTTGGAATTTTTAGCGATCGCAATTCCATTGGCTGCATTCTCACTGAAAAAATTACCTAAAATAATTGGGTTCGCCTCACCTGTAGCAAATACTCCCTCCCGCTTACAGTTGGTGAAAGTGTTATTAGCAACAGTAGGAGCAGTTGATTCAATCCAGACACCACTACCACGGCTAGCCAGATTTGTTACAGTTACCCCCCTGAGTTCGGCTTTATCCAACAACACAAATGTGACATTCTGACCAGCGAAAGTACGGCTCAAGTAAGTACCACTGCCTTCAATCAAAATCCCCTTGCCAGTGTTTATTTCATTACCCACTACTGTCACGCCAGATGGAACCGTTAACGGAAAGACTTCACCGCTAGCAGCATTGTAATTACCATCTGCCAGTTGAATCTTGGTATCAACAGTAGCTACCTTAAGGGCTTGGGTAATAGTTTTGAACGGGGCTTGTTGGCTACCTGGGTTGGTATCACTGCCTGCTACTGAATTTACGTAAAGAAGTTGAGCCATATTTATACTTTGATAAAATACATAGCTATCCTAGCGCTAACCATGAAAGTGGGTAGCGTTTGATGCGTTAAGTAACTTAAAGTACTTCTCTCTGCAAAATTAAAAAGTTATGCAAATTCTTTATACAAAATCAAAGTCGTTGTATATCCTCCCAAATCCTCCCTAAAAAGGAGGACTTTGAGAGGTCTTTGCTCCCCTTTTTAAGCTACGGTGTACATACAAGTCTTTTGACTTGCATCTTAGTTGCGATCTGCAAAAATTTACCTACCTACGTTACGCAGTAACTCTAAAAAACTTGTATGTACACGGTAGCCTATGTCTTCACCTACCTGAGAGATAAATATCATCGCCAGTATTTTAGATTAGGAGATTTTAGCGTTACTGAAATGAAGCTTGGCGAGCTAAATCTGAATGTGCAAGGATTTAAGCTTTTACTCTAGCGGGAATAATTAAAGAAGGATATTCTACATAGAATACTTCTTTTATTGAAAGTTAATAAACAAGTTGTAAATGAAATTCCAAAGAGTCCACAAATCTACCTCTCAGAATCCTCAAACATTTCAAGAAAACTCCAAGTTAGCGTCTCGACCCTTCGGTATCCAGAGTAAAGAGACATCGAGGAGGCCTCCCACGCAGGAGGAAATAGAGAATCAAGCCTTCCAAAATAAAAAAATGGAGGCTACAAAACTAGAGATACAGGCGAAATATGGCACGATAACGCCAGAGGGTCAGGAACGCTTGGGTGTATTGCAAGCAAAGATGAATGACTTCTGGGTGCAGAGGAAAGAAAGTAGTAAAAGTCAGCCTAACTTGTTAGAAATCCCTGGTTTATTTACACGGCGTGAAACACTTTTAGCACAACAGATTCAGCCACAACTTACGATTGGACAGCCTGGGGATAAGTATGAGCAGGAAGCTGACAGGGTAGCCGCAGATGTCGTAAGTCAGATGCATCAACCGCAGAGTAAGGATATTTCCATTCAGGCGGCTTCTAAGCTAAAACATCAGGTTGGTGTAAGCGATAAGAGAACAGCATCGAGTGAATCGGGTAATGTAGTGAATACAGTAGATGGGATACAGTGTAAGGTAACTCAGACAGATGGAAATGTTATCCAGCTTCTTGGTGTTGGAGACGTGATTAAAAAGTTTGAGCAGATAGCGAAAGACAATAAAGTTTCAACTGACTCACAACCGTGGTTGAGTGATAAGAGAAAACCAATAATAGATCGGGTAGCGAATAAGTCTATCAAAGCAGAGGAAGAGGCGCAACAGTCAGAATCCCAGTCTGAATCAAGCATTTCTAATGACTCGCAAGTCTTAGATTTTCAACATAACGAATCGAAGGAAGAGGCGAAAGAGTCAGAAGATGAAATTCTACCAAGTACCTCCTTTGCATCAGAAACAGACTTATTTGATATCAATCAACAGGTAGAAAAAAACTTAAATAAAATAGCAGACTATCTTTTTTCTTTATATAAAACAGAAAAAGAAGAGAATCCAGATGATTTTACGCCTAAAAAGGATTTTCAAGTTTTCTACGACGATATAATGCGATTAGCACGAAAATTATTAACTGATTTACTTTCAAGTAAAAGCAAAGATGGATTCACTGCAATTACTCCTCTAAGCGATGAAGAAATAATAAAATTAGTAGAAGAAATTCAGTCTATCAGAGAAAAAGAGAAGTCAATTAAGAAGACAGAAGATACTGATTTAAAGACATTTGATAATAAAGAAGAATTAGAAAAACATCTCACAGAAACTAAAGGAATTCTTGAGTATAAAAACATTAAAAAAGCACGACAGAAAATACCTGCTTTGCTGACAGGAAGGAGTTATGTAGAAAAGGCGGAACTTGCAGAATCATTGAATGATGAAGAGGTTCAATTACTTCTCCAAAAATTTCTATCACAGCATAAACCTGATGAACCGAAAGCTGATGAACCGAAAGAGCAAATCAAGCCAAAGACAACCGGGAAAGAACGCTGGAACAAACTGAAGAAGATAGTAAAAACAGATCCATCTTTACCTCAGATAAAAGGTAAGTCTAAAAGCTTAAATTATCACAAAGAAATCGAGAATAATTATTGGTTAGAGGCATGGGATGCACTGCATCGACCTGCCTTTAAATTAGCAGGTAATAATCCTTTCGCAGATAATTCTTATTATGGAAACTGGTTGACCGAGACTGGAATGTATAAATGGCTGAGTGATCAAGAAGCGAGAGACAAGGCTATGAGAGCGGATTTTGAACAGCAAAAACAACTAAAAGGTGGGGAAACAAATTTTTGGGAGTGGAAAGCAAAATCAAAATATGCTGGGGAATCTTCACCACCTCCCACTACAGATTCTTTCTGGGATTGGCTAGATCAAAAAGGAATAAAGATTCCAGGAGTGAAATACCTGGAGTCGGAAGTAGAGCGCAGATCGAGAGGAGTCACGATTAGCGGAGGTACATGGACAGATGCCTTTGGAGATGACCTTAGCTCAAAAGGTATGAAAGCTCTAGATGCACCAGATAATGGAAATGATTGGATGATTTTTGTTCTTAGCCCTGATGGAAAGTTTTATGCCGATGCCCATACTGAAGGGGAGTATCATCATTCAAGTGCTTTAGCTGGCATCCCAATCAAAGGTGCTGGTGCCATCAAGGTTATAAATGGCCAACTTGAAGCGATCGCAGATAAAAGCGGTCACTATAAACCTAATATGCACCAAATGTATACGACTTTAACGCATTTAGAAAAATTAGGTGTAAACCCTGAAACTTATATGGTATACACAAGAGATTTGGGGGATATGCAAGGTAACAAATGGATTGAAAAATATGAAAACAGTGATGCATTCAAAGAATACCGTGAACAGCAGCAAAAGAATGTAAACATAATGGAGCAGAGAAGGAAGAGGGAGAAAGCCTCACGGGAAAAGAGTATTTAGTGCGTAGGCGTAGCCTGTCGTAGACATCGCCTAATTTTGTAGCACTTGAGTATTCCATCAACAAATGCTACTGCTTGGTATCCTTGCCCAATTATCTTAGTGCGATCGCTTTTTGCTCTAGTTTTGAGAACTGTACTTGGTTCACTAAAGATAGACGAAAACTCCCTTTCCTACAAAGTAAGGGAGTTAGCAAAGTTGTGTATTCTCTTCAACTGAAAAAGCGTGTTTTCCTCTTAGTACGGCCACTTCCAGTCACGAATTTCCGGCACATCGTCGCCGTACTTCTCAATGTAGTGCTTGTGTTCGATCAGCTTATCTTGCATCTGCTGTTTCACATAAGCTGCGCTAGATCCTAGTTTGGGCACGCGATCGATTACATCAATTACCAAATGGAAGCGATCTAGATCGTTGAGAACAACCATATCAAAGGGAGTGGTGGTAGTTCCCTCTTCCTTGTAGCCACGCACATGGATGTTTTTATGATTAGTGTGGCGATAGGTTAGGCGATGAATCAGCCAGGGATAGCCATGAAAGGCAAAGATAACGGGTTTGTCGGTGGTGAAAATTGTGTCAAAGTCTTTTTCACTCAAACCGTGAGGATGTTCGGTTTTTGGCTGGAGTGTCATCAAATCGACTACGTTCACTACCCGCACTTTTAAATCTGCGAAGTGCTGACGCAGGATATCTACAGCCGCCAAGGTTTCTAAGGTTGGAACATCCCCAGCACAAGCTAGCACTACATCTGGATCGCCGCCTTCGTCGTTGCTTGCCCATTCCCAAATGCCGATGCCTTTGGTGCAGTGCTTGATGGCTGCATCTATGTTGAGATATTGCAGTGCTGGCTGTTTTCCAGCAATGATGACGTTAACATAGTTGCGGCTTTTGAGACAATGGTCAGTTACCGACAGCAGAGTGTTGGCATCAGGGGGCAAATAGACGCGAACAATCTCGGCTTTTTTGTTAATTACATGGTCGATAAAACCAGGGTCTTGGTGAGAGAAACCGTTATGGTCTTGTCGCCAAACGTGAGAGGTGAGTAGGTAATTGAGAGAAGCGATCGGTCTACGCCAGGGAATATGTTTGGTAGTTTTCAACCATTTGGCGTGTTGGTTGAACATAGAATCAATGATGTGGATGAATGCCTCGTAGCAAGTGAAAAATCCGTGGCGACCTGTGAGAAGGTAGCCTTCTAACCATCCTTGGCAAGAAGTTTCGCTGAGAATTTCCATCACCCGACCGTCGGGGGAAAGGTGGTCATCTTCGGGGTAAATCTCGGCTTCCCAAACCCGATCTGTAACTTCCAATACAGGATCTAGACGATTCGATGCTAATTCGTCGGGGGCGAAGATGCGGAAATTGCTACTTTCTTGGTTAAGCCGCATGATATCCCGCAGGAATTTGCCGGTCACTTTGGTAGCTTCTGCGATCGCTTTCCCTGGTTCAGCAACATCTACAGCATAGTCTTGAAAATCGGGCATTTTCAGGTCATGCAGCAAAATACCGCCGTTAGCGTGGGGATTATCACCCATACGCCGATGCTTTTTGGGGGCTAGTTCTGCTAGTTCAGGAATCAGTGTGCCGTTAGCGTCGAAGAGTTCTTCTGGTTTGTAACTCTTCATCCAATCTTCTAGGAGTCTCAGGTGGTCTGGCTGTTTAGCTATATTACCAAAGGGAACTTGATGCGATCGCCAATAACCTTCGGTTTTTTTACCATCCACTTCCTTGGGCCCTGTCCAACCTTTGGGGGTTCGCATGACAATCATTGGCCATTGGGGACGTTCCGTGAAACCATGTACGCGGGCTTCCCTTTGGATACTTTGAATTTCGGCGATCGCTGTTTCTAGAGTTGCCGCCATCTGCTGGTGAACATCTGCGGGATCTTCACCTTCTACAAAGTATGGTTTGTAGCCGTAGCCTACAAATAAACTCTCCAACTCATCATGGCTAATCCGTGCCAATGTCGTTGGGTTAGCAATTTTATACCCATTCAGGTGCAGGATCGGCAGTACAGCACCATCACGTACCGGGTTAAGAAACTTGTTGGAATGCCAGCTAGTTGCTAAAGCGCCTGTTTCAGCTTCACCGTCACCCACAACAGCAGCAACGATTAAGTCAGGGTTATCAAAGGCAGCACCATAAGCGTGGACGAGGGCATAACCTAGTTCTCCGCCTTCGTGAATCGAACCAGGAGTTTCCGGTGCTACGTGACTGGGAATACCACCGGGAAAAGAGAACTGTTTAAAAAGTTTCTTGATTCCTTCAGCATCCTGGGAGATGTTGTGGTAATACTCGGTATAAGTGCCTTCCAAGTAAGTGTTGGCTACTAGTCCAGGGCCTCCATGACCGGGCCCAGCAATATAGATTGTGTTGAGGTCATATTTTTTGATGACCCGATTCAAATGAACATAGATAAAATTCAGCCCTGGCGTTGTTCCCCAATGCCCTAATAGTCTGGGTTTGACGTGTTCCAGCTTTAGGGGTTCTCTTAGTAGCGGATTGTCGAGTAGATATATTTGTCCAACGGAAAGATAGTTAGCTGCACGCCAATAGGCGTTGATCTTCCGTAATTCTTCATCTGTTAAAGGCTTTGTTTGTGGAGTCGTTGCTAATGTCATTATCGACACTCCATTACAAAAAGGATTTTGGCGAACTCATCAGTAAGTAATTATACTTTTTTTCCAGATGATGGCCATCTACCTATGATGAATTTTTCCAGCCTTTGTTATCAGATTCCTTCGCTCTATGTATAGGATAGACAGGTGATGAATTATGAGTTATGGATTATGAATTATGACGATACTGAAAAGCAAGATAGAATGCGTAAAATAAGAGCGTATAAATTACGAATTACGTTCGCGTAGCATCTCGTAGAGAGAAACGAGCGTCACTATGAATTACGAATAATGAAATATTATCCGCTTGAAAAATCTGTTGAGCAGTTAATTAATTACCTAATTATTTATTTCCAATAACCCAGGTGGTGGCGTAATTTCAATACGATTAGATTTCAAGTCTACGACTGGTGCGATCGCTTCCACAAATGGAATCAAAACAGTCTTTTGCTTTTTGTCAGTAGCAAAGGATTCATGGAACTTTACTTCTAACAAATCATTGCCAGCGGCGATGATGTCTACCACCGTACCAACGAGTTCGCCAGATCCTTGCATGAAGACTTCCAAGCCAATCAAATCGAGGACATGATATTCATCTTCGGCTAATTGGGGGCGATCGCTTGCTGGCACCATTAACTTACAACCACGCAACGTCTCCGCCTGATCGCAAGTTTTCACACCAGCTAATTTGATCACATACAAGTTTTTGTTACTGATATAACGTCCTGTTAATAATTCGATTGGTTGTGGTTCTGTGCCATCCAAACGCAACAACCAACGTTTTCCCGGCACTTCAAATCTTTCGGGAAAGTCAGATACAGGATAAACCTTTAATTCTCCAGACAATCCTTGAGGGGAAACAATCTTACCAATTTCTAACCAATTATCGAGATTGGGGACTGGGGATTGGGTATTGGGAACTACGGGCTGGGGATTAGGGACTGGAGATTGGACATTTTGAATTTTTGAATTTCCTCCTACTCTCTTGCCCCTCTGCCTCTGTGCCTCTGTGCCCCTCTGCACTTCTGCACCTCTGCCTCCGATCTCTTTATTAGCTTTTTCGTGTTTCATTTCCATTTTTCCTACTAGTACAACACGGCGGAAATAAACCACCCCTTCTAAATCAATGAAATGCTCACACTGTATTCATTTTTAATTTTTAATTCCGCCTTGCGGTACTAGGCAGTCACCGCCGCACCTTTATAAGCTTCTTCAGCCACTTTTGCTAAACGTTGCATAGCAGTGGCTATCTCTTCATCCGTACCTGTGAGGCTAATGCGGAAACATTGATGCTTGTGCGCCCACTCTTCATCTAAACCGGGGAAGAAGCTACTTCCTGGGACAATAATCACACCTACTTGCTTAACTAGCTGGTAAAATTCCCAGTCTCTTATGGGTAAATCCTGTAACCACAACCAAGCAAAAATTGCCCCTTCACCGCGATGAAGGAACCAAGGTAAATCCTTGGGCATCGCTTGTTCTAAGCTGGTTTCTAAAACGGTAAACTTATTTTGGTAAAAGGGACGGATGACGGTGTGAGAAATTTCCACTAATGCACCAGAGTTGATTGCAAGAGCTGCGATCGCTTGGCCGTAACGTGAAGAATGGAGACCAATATTTGCCTGGAAACACTCCAGTACCTCAATCCACTTTTCATCCCCAATGGCAACACCAACCCTTTCTCCTGGTAATCCCGCTTTCGATAAACTCATGCAGTGGAGGATGTTATCGCCAAACACTGGTGTCATTTCGGTAAAGTTCAATGCTGGGAAGGGAGGCGCATAAGCTGAATCAATTAACACGGGTAGATTGTAAGGCGCAGCTAAAGCAGCAATCTTTTTCACCTCATCCTCAGTGAGGACATTACCAGTGGGATTACAAGGGCGAGAGAAGAGGATACAACCCGTATTTTCTGAAATCGACAGTTGGCTGAAGTCGGGGCGATATTTAAATCGGTGGGCGGCTTCATCAATATCGAGAGTCGGTTTGTAGGCAGTTAAAGCTTTTGGAACTAAGGAGAGGCCGCCGTAACCTGTGTAGTCAGGGCTGAGGGGCAAAACGATTTGTTTTAACTCGCCGCTAGGGGTATAGCCACCGAAGCTATTCACAGCGTAGAAGTAGAGGGTTTGACTACCGGGGGTGATGAGAATATTGCGATCGCTTAAGTTTAACCCATAGCGTTTGTTAAAGTCGTTAGCGATCGCTTGAATTAATGGTGCATAGCCCTGACTTGAACCGTAACGACAAACTACCTCACCATATTCTGGACTAGCCAAAAGCTGTGCAGTACAATCCCGCCATAACTGCTCTACTTCTGGCAAAATCAAAGGATTACCAGCACTCAAATTAATAAATTGCTGCCCTGCACCCCCTCTTAATGTCTCGATAATATCCTTCATGATTGCTCTTACGCCAGTCAGGTTGGACATTTGAGCGCCAATTTGAGTTAGGGCAGGGTTCATAAGCTGTGACAAAATAATGTATTAATCGAGAGGTGGACAAATTATTTGGGGGTTACTGCTGACATCTAGTTTACATCGTTGCCAAAACAGCTGTCGCCGCCTTAACCAATCTAGCGAGAGAATGATATTTTAACAAAGTCAGGACTTACACAAAAAATAGCCTAAACTTTTATTTTCCGATAGGGTAATTCATGTAGACGCAAAGCGGCTACATTACGAGTTCTCCAACGAGTACCCGCAGGATATTGCCTTACCGCGTGTAGTTTTGCGTAAGTCCTAAAAGTGAAAGAATTCCCGTCTTCAACCACGGTGGAGAACGTCAAATAACTATTAACTATATATAGGAGGGGCTGAGGTTGCAAGTTAAAGCAGCAGTGGCTTACAGCGCAGGTAAGCCGTTAACGATTGAAACCGTTCAACTATCGGGGCCACAAGCTGGCGAAGTGTTAGTTGAGGTGAAAGCTAGTGGGATTTGCCATACCGACGCTTTTACCCTATCTGGTGAAGATCCCGAAGGTTTGTTTCCGGCTATTTTGGGGCATGAAGGTGCTGGTGTAGTAGTGGAAGTAGGCACTGGTGTCACCAGTCTCAAACCAGGGGATCATGTGATTCCCCTATATACTCCCGAATGCCGCCAGTGCGAATATTGTCTGAGCTTCAAAACTAATCTTTGTCAAGCCATTCGCTTAACTCAAGGACGCGGTGTCATGCCCGATGGTACTAGTCGCTTTAGCATTGATGGGCAAATGATTCATCATTATATGGGTACATCCACCTTTGCCAACTATACGGTGCTGCCGGAAATCGCCCTGGCAAAAATTCGGGAAGATGCCCCATTTGAAAAGGTTTGTTACATTGGCTGTGGTGTTACTACTGGTATTGGCGCAGTTATCAATACTGCCAAAGTGGAACCAGGATCAAATGTAGTGGTTTTCGGCTTGGGTGGTATTGGCTTAAATGTCATCCAGGGAGCGCGGATGGTAGGGGCGAATATGATTATCGGGGTGGATATTAATCCCAGCAAACGCGCTTTGGCGGAAAAGTTTGGGATGACGCACTTTGTCAATCCCCAGGAAGTAGAGGGTGATTTAGTTCCCTATCTGGTTGACTTAACAAAAGGCGGTGCTGATTACAGTTTTGAATGTATCGGTAATGTCAAAATTATGCGTCAAGCATTAGAATGCTGTCACAAAGGTTGGGGTGTCAGCGTGATTATTGGTGTTGCTGGCGCTGGACAGGAAATCAGTACTCGTCCTTTTCAATTAGTAACTGGGCGCGTTTGGAAAGGTTCAGCATTCGGAGGTGCGAGAGGGCGTACAGATGTGCCAAAAATTGTTGATTGGTATATGCAAGGCAAAATAAATATTGATGATTTAATTACCCATGTGATGCCGATTGAACAAATTAATGATGCTTTTGAATTGATGCACAAAGGTGAATCAATTCGGAGTGTGGTGACTTTTTAGCTGTTAGATTCAAAGCTTTTTCTCAAAATAAAATTAACAGTAGGGAAGTATATCTGTCAGTTGTGTTAACTTAAGCTAAAACACAAGATAAAATCTCGTGTTTTAGCCTAAATAAAATTCCAAAATTCCAAAATTAAAGCTTATTTCTTCGCTAACAACTCTGAGCTAAACCTCGTCTACTTTGAGAACCGTAGTTTTGTAGGTTGGGTGCAGCGATCGCGTAACCCAACATAAATAAGATGGTAATGTTGGGTTGCGTTTCACTCCACCCAACCTACATAAATATATCGTTTAAAAAACTCTAGGTTTCAACATAGATGAGGTTTAGATATAAATAAACTTAACCATATCATCGTAAATCGAGTAAACTCAAGCCAAGCGATATCTCCGATAGATTACGCTACATAACACTCTGAGATTGTTTGACTTTACTCACGATGACACCACTTATTTTTCAATATATCATTGTTGTATATTTTTGCATTTATTCAACTAAAAATTAATCAGTTGGTTGTATGTAAATAGCATAATGTGTCTAGTAGAATCTTTCTCTCAAAATAGTACAGCTTGGTCAAAATAACTATCCAGTCGATTTTTGAAATTATTTTCATAACCCCTGCAATAAGTATCCATGAGCAAAACTAGTGATGACGAAATATTGTTGCACAACCAAACTTGGCAGCGTGAGCGGCAAATTATAATCCGTTTGTCTTCTTTAAACTATCGAACTGGTGAACTAGGTAGCTATTTGCATAATATTGCCTGTGGAGTCAGCGAACTTATTGGAGTTGATTGGACAGTTGTTACCTTTTGCCAGGAGGGGTTTGAAACGGTTCTAGCCAGTAGTCTCGAAATGGGCGAGGGTGAACATATTTATTCACTACATGGTTTATTAACTGGTACTGTTATTCAAATGGGTCACTCATTAGCTGTGAAAGATGCTCAAAAACACCCAGAATATGGACAGGCTCCAGAAGGTTATTGTGCATATTTAGGGATACCACTGCGGATTGCTGAAAACAAGGTAATTGGCACTATCTGTTCTTTTAATCACCAACCACGTGATTTTACAAAAGAAGATATTCAAATTGCGGAATTGTTTGCTGAACGAGCCGCAACAGCAATTGATAACTATCATCTTTATCAACAACAGTGCAAATTTAATCATATTTTGGAAGCTGAGGTAGAAAAACGCACCGCAGAATTACAAGCAACCCAAGCCAAGCTTTTAGAACAGGAACGATTGGCAGCTATTGGTGAATTCGCTGCCATGATTGTGCATGAAATTCGTAATCCCTTGACTACAATGATTATGGGATTAAAGTATTTCCGAAAAAGCATTTTAACAGAATCTGCTCAAGAGCGATTGGCGTTGGCATTGACTGAATCTAGTCGTTTAGAGCGCCTGCTAAGTGAAATTTTGCTATATGCCAAGCCTCAAGTATTGCAGCTTTGTGAATTAGATGTGAATGAATTCATTCATGAGTTGCTGGCATACATTCATGAAATGCCAGAAGCTCTGGAACGAAAAATTGAATTTGTTCCGGTGTTACCTATAGTAAAAGTTTTAGGGGATAAGGACAAACTTAAACAAGTATTTATTAACATTATTCGTAATGCTTGTGAGGCAGTTGCACCAGGAGATATTGTTAAATGTAAAGTCGATTGTTCCCATATAAATAAAGTCTATATTAATGTCCACAATGGCGGCGAACCAATTCCATCAGAATTTCTAAGCAAGCTTTCTCAGCCATTCTTCTCCACAAAAGCTTGTGGAACTGGGCTAGGGCTTGCTATTACCAAACGCATTGTCAATGCTCATAATGGAGAACTGTCAATCTGTTCTGACCTCTTAACAGGTACTACCGTTAGTGTTCAATTACCTGTAGTTACTTGATATCAAGTACTTCTTCTGCTACGGTTATCCTATTTAGGATTGTGATACATAGCATTGCATCACTTCATGAGAAAAATCGATAAATGGAAAAATATCAACTCAGCCCAAAAAACTGGTCACAAGAAATTTACATTAAAGCCTTAAAGAAAGCAGCATACGCACATCAAGGTCAAAAAATGGCAGGTTCAGAAATACCTTACCTTATGCACTTGAATCTTGTGAGTATGGAAGTAATTGCAGCCCTAAGTGTGGAAACAGAACATTATGGAAATCTTGCTATTCAATGTGCTATTTTGCATGACACAATCGAAGATACTAATACAACCTTTGAGGAAATCAGAATTGAATTTGGTGAATCAGTAGCTAATGGTGTACTTGCACTGACTAAAGATGAAAATTTAGCAAAAAATCTCCAAATGGCAGATAGTTTACAAAGGATAAAAAAGCAACCAAAAGAAATATGGATGGTGAAATTAGCAGATAGAATTACTAACCTGCAAGCACCACCACATTATTGGACTCAAGACAAAATTATTCGATATCGAGAAGAAGGTATTCAGATTTATGAAGCTTTGCAGGATGCAAGCCCATTTCTTGCTTCCCGCTTGGCAAAATTAATTGAAGATTACAAAGCATTTATCAATTAAATAGTCTTTTGTGAGTCAAATCACACTAGCAACCTAAGCACTGCAATAACATGATATTCATGCATAAATTCTTACATACAAAATGATGGAATTACTTGAACTAATGTTGGTGCTAGCTACAGTAGTTGGTGTTACAGACGGAAACACAATTTTAGTTAAAAATAATGCCGGACAAACAATTCCAGTCAAGCTAGCGTGCATTAATGCACCAAAGGCTGTTGGACAGGTGTATACTTTAGCAGCGACACAAAGGTTAAAGCAGCTACTACCACCTAAAACTCCTGTTGTGATTAGAAGCATAGAACAACTCGAAAATGGTCGTACAGTTGGTGAAGTGTTTGTGGATAATCGGTCAGTAAATCTCCTTTTGGTAGAGTCAGGTAATGCTGTCGTTGACAGAGAATCTTTACAAAATTGCTACGAAAGCAAAACCCAATATTTAATTGCAGAAGCCAATGCTAAAAATAAGCACCTGGGATTGTGGCAGCAATCAAAGATGCAATTGAAGTTTCATAGCAAGTAATATCAAATCTGGTTGTTTGCGAGCAACCTCAGAGGATGTTTGAAAAGTCCTCTTCTTAGTAACAAAACGTTTAGATCCCCCTAAATCCACGCCAGTTGCTCATGGGGGAAACCCCCTTGGCGCTAGCCTCTCCCTTTGGGAGAAGACCGCACTGGCTCCCCTTAAAAAGGGGGACTTTGACTCCGTTTCCACCCTTTTTAAGGGGGGTTAGGGGGGATCAATGAGTGCCTAAAATTACAGCCAACTACTTTTCAAACAACCTCTCAGATGTAATTAATATTAGATACCCGAATTTTTAAATAAATCGGATATCTAGATAACACCAATTTTTACCAATCAGATAGCTATGATTGCTTTTTTAATATCATCAATCAATTCATCAATCCTTGATTGTGTAGTGTTCCAAGAACACATAAAACGTACTCCTCCCACACCGATAAATGTATAAAACTGCCAGTTATTTGCTTTTAAGGTGTGAATGACTTGTTCAGGTAATTTCACAAATACGGCGTTGGCTTCTCTGGGAAACATCAAGTCAACGCCTTCTATATTTAACAGTTGATTTTCTAAATATTCAGCACATTGATTAGCATGTCTAGCATTTTTTAGCCAAGCACCAGTTTCTAATAAACCCAACCAGGGAGCAGAAATAAACCGCATTTTTGAAGCTAACTGACCTGCTTGCTTACATCGATAATCAAAATCTTCTGCTAACTCTTTGTTGAAGAAAAGAATTGCTTCACCTAATGCCATTCCATTCTTAGTACCACAAAAGCACAATACATCTACTCCAGTTTTCCAAGTAATTTCAGCAGGGCTTTTATTCATAGCGGCAACTGCATTTGCAAAACGAGCGCCATCCATGTGAATTTTTAAATTATACTTTTTCGCTACTTCTTTAATTTTTAGAAGTTCTTCAATAGAATATAAAGTTCCTAATTCAGTTGATTGGGTAATACTAATAACTTTAGGCTTTGGATAATGAATATCAGTGCGTCTAGTGACAATTGCCTCTATAGATTCTGATGTTAACTTGCCATTTTTCCCTTGAGCGAGTAAAAGTTTAGAACCATTAGATGCAAATTCAGGTGCGCCACATTCATCTGTTTCTATGTGAGATGTTTCATGGCAAATCACGCTGTGATATGACTGGCAAAGGGCAGCTAAAGATAAAGAATTTGCGGCTGTACCATTAAAGGTGAAAAAAACTTCACAATCAATTTCAAAGAGTTCCCGAAAATAATCTGTTGCTTTTTGAGTCCATTCATCATTCCCATAAGCTGGAACACTACCCTGATTTGCTCTAATCATATATTCCAGTGCTTCTGGACAAATACCAGAAGAATTATCACTTGCAAACTGTTCTAAGTTACTACTCATAATCTCTACTTTGATTTTTCTTAGTAATTATTACAATATTAGTAAATATTTTTTGTATTTGACAACTACAAGATTTAGGAAAGATATTAATATCTCAAATTAGATAATAACTCTGCTAATGGTAATCAATTAAATATAGCGGTTCCCAATTGCATGGAATACAAACCTAACCCCCAGCCCCTTCCCTTCAAGGGAAGGGGAGTAAAATTTAAAGCCTCTTTCCTTTTATGAGAGAGGTAAAAACTGTACTGCACCCAAGCAAGAACCGCTATATTTGTAGAGCAATTGTAAATTATTTTTAAATAACTATAATACTAGCTTTTAAGATAAGTTAGTAGTTCGCAAAATTGGAATTTCAAAAATAAAATTGCTATATCTTATATTAAACGGTTAATCATTTATTGAATTTTGTTTGAGTAGTTATAGCCTCTAATAGGATGAATATACTATTAAATGGATTTGCTAATGTCCACAGAAAACTGGAGTTTTAGTTTCCCTTTACTGAGACATTAAGTTACTACGGTGTATTTCTCAGCTTTGGGTTGAGGAGATTTTGGGACATTGAAAATGGCAAATAAGTAAATATTATGCTAAAAAAATAAAGTTTGCTAATTAGAATGCCAATCATATACTTATAATGTACTATACAATGCCCTGCCAGTAGCTTGCTTCCTTGTAAGGGTACAAATTGGGGAACCTTGTCCAAGGCACCGGCTCACCAATGACTAATGACTAATAACTAATGACTGAACCATTGATTGAACTAAAAGGTGTTTCTAAGTCCTTTGGTAGCCATAAAGTTCTAGATAATGTAGACTTGACCATTTACCGGGGAGAAGCACTAGGGATTATTGGGCCATCAGGGACTGGTAAATCAACAATTCTACGGGTAATGGCGGGGTTACTTGCTCCTGATGAAGGAGAAATTTATGTGCAAGGAGTGCGGCGGGACGGTTTGATTGAGGATAGTGGACAGCCAGTTGGCATTGGTATGGTGTTTCAACAGGCGGCGCTATTTGATTCGCTGACGGTGGAGGAGAATGTGGGATTTTTACTTTATCAAAATTCAAAGCTACCGCGATCGCGCATTCGAGATTTGGTAAAAGAAAAATTGGAAATGGTCGGTTTGCCATCAATAAGCCACCTTTACCCAGCCGAACTTTCCGGGGGAATGCGAAAACGGGTAAGTTTTGCCCGTGCAATCATGTCTAACCCCGATAATCCCTCAGAAGGCCCAGAAGTTCTATTATACGATGAACCAACAGCCGGACTCGATCCTATTGCCTCAACTGTAATCGAAGATTTAATCCGCTATTTGCAATGTTTGAATGGAGTTTGTAGTACATACGCTGTTGTTACTCATCAAGACAGTACTATTCGCCGTACTGCTGATAGACTTATATTTCTCTATGAAGGTAGAGTGCAGTGGCAGGGTACAGTTAGTGAGATATACAACACAGAAAATCCCTTGATCAAACAATTTATGAGTGGAAGCGTGCAAGGGCCGATTCAAGTCGTCGGTTAGAAACTGAAAAGTGAAAAGTGAGGAGTGAAAAATGAGGAATGAGAGTTAAATTCAATTCATAACTCCTAACTCAAAACTCCCAACTCATAACTAATTATTGGGTAGAGGAAAAATATGCGAGGTCTTATGACAAGCCGCTTCGCGTCTGGGCGAACATTTAGAGAAGGCTCTGTGGGGTTGTTGCTCCTGGTAGGACTAGGAGTATTTGGGTTACTCTTTTTGTGGTTAAATAGATTTACTGCTGCTGGCCGTTCATACAAAATTATTGTGGAATTTGCTAACGCTGGCGGAATGCAAAAAGGAGCAATAGTTCGCTATCGAGGTGTTAAAGTAGGAACTATTTCTCAGGTTCTACCAAAAGCGAATGCGATTGATATAGAAATTGAAATTGCCCAAACTGACTTAATTATCCCCCGGAATGTCGTGGTGGAAGCTAATCAAAGTGGATTAATTAGCGAAAGTATTATTGACATTACACCAAAAACAACTTTACCTCCTGGGGTTGTAATTGCTAGACCCCTAGATAAAAGTTGCGATTCCAGTTTGATTGTCTGTAATGGCTCTCGCTTAAAAGGTCAGATTGGCATCAGTGTTGATGAATTAATTCGCAGTTCAACCGATCTAGCCTCATCATACAATGACCCCAAATTTTATAGAAATGTCAATAGGGTTCTAGAAACTACCACAAGTGCAGCATCTAGTTTTACTGAACTAAGTCAGGATTTACAAGGTTTGACTAAAAGCTTGCGACAACAATTAAATACATTTTCAGCCACTGCTAATTCAGTGCAACGAGCGACAAACCAACTTAATACATCTGCAAATCAAACAGTAAATAAATTCGGTGCAACTGCAACTCAAGCAAATCGTTTGCTCAACAACCTGGATAATCTGGTGACAACAAATCGTTCTTCGCTGGTTGGCGCTTTAAATAATATCACCGAAACCAGCAACCAACTACGTGTTACAGTCAGTAGCCTATCACCATCTGTCAATCGATTGACTCAAGGAGAATTACTCAATAATTTAGAAGCTCTTTCAGCAAATGCAGCGCAAGCCTCAGCTAATTTACGCGATGCTTCTAAAACTTTAAACGATCCCAAAAATGCGGTGCTGCTGCAACAAACTTTAGATTCAGCACGAGTCACCTTTGAAAATACCCAAAAAATTACATCTGATTTGGATGAATTGACAGGCGATCCGAATTTCCGAAAAAATTTGCGGCAATTGGTGAATGGTTTAAGTGGTTTAGTCTCTTCTACACAAGATATGCAGCAACAAGTACAAGTTGCGACTACTCTAGATTCGGTCAAAGCTGCTGTGAGAAAACCAAATAATCTAATAATTCCTACCCCAGCACCAACCCAACAAGCAATGTCTAATGACAAGTCACTACCCGTCTATGAAGTTAATCCTTCACCTGCTAATTTTGAAAGTAGTGATATCAACCTTCAGCCAACCCCCAGTCCGTCTATTCCTAACTCATCCCAAGAAGTCTTGTTAAAACAGCTGCGGGAGTATGGTAAGCAACGAGAGCAACTGGAGACGGAAAAATAGGCAATAGACATCTCCAGAAATTAATGATGCGTGACTTGAAACTTTTGTAGAGATGTTGCATTGCAATGTCTCTACATTTTTTTTCACCAGATGTTTAATTTAGCGCAATCGTTCAACGGTGGAACCCTGTTCTTGGGCGATCGCTCTACAGAAAATCCAATACCTTTCGGTTAAGATCCCCCCGCCTGCGGCTACCCTCTTAAAAAGGGTGAAGAAGAGGGTTATAAGCCCCTCTTTTTAAGCAGGGTTGGGAGGATCTTCAAAATATTAAAACGTTAACCGAACCGTATTGAAAAATCTGTCCCTCTCCAACTCAGAAAAGGACAGAATTAAACTTGAGTATTGCGCTATTGGGTGCGTTAACGAAGTAACGCATCATTTTGATCTAGCCTGTCATAGTACGTTAAGCAAAGGCATAACGCAATACGGTTCAGTTAAGGCTAAAACTCTGTTACCAAAGTCGTTTTTTTAACGAACCGCCAAGGCGCAGAGAACGCAGAGAGAAGAAAGAGATGCTTAACTGAACTGTATTGAGGCATAACGCACCTTTTTATCTTAGAAAAAGTAGACTTAGACAAATACGAACCGAGTATCTGTTGCCAAATTGCGGTTTAATCCACTTTCCACAACCGCAATTAATTCTAATTGCGTCCCATTATTGGCGAAAATGCCCACAGATGAACTACTAAATCCAGATACTGGTGCTGACCCCAAGAAGTAATTGTCAGCAGATCCTTTAAGCTGAATCCGATCGCTTGCTTTGAAGTTAACAATATCGGCGTAGTCACCATTGCCAGATTTGGCATAGAAAACTGAACTAGCATCACCCAAAATGTAAGTATCTGCACTTTGAGCGCCGTTGAGTTGGTCAATTTCGTTTGTACCACCTCCCCAACCAATCAGGTGGTCATTGCCACCACCACCAGCCAGGATGTCATTGCCAAGTCCACCTAGAAGGGTGTCATTATCTGCTCCACCATTGAGATTATCATTACCTGCTCCACCTTCGAGGCTATCATTGCCTCCTCCACCAAGAAGTGTGTCATTGTCAAGTTCACCTAGAAGGATGTCATCAGCTGCTCCACCTTCGAGGATGTCATTACCTGCCCCACCTAAAAGTGTATCAATGCCATCGTTCCCCAAGAGGGAGTCATTACCGCCCTTGGCATCAATGTAATCATTGCCTGCTCCACCACTGAGTGTTTCATTAGCATCAGTGCCGATGATGCGATCGTTGCCACCTAGAGCATTGAATACGCTCACACCAACAAGTTGGTCGATAAAGATAATGTCGTTGCTAGATGTCGCCTTGTTATTGGCAACAGTCAGGTCAAAGGTATCGCTAACACTGCCACCTTTGCCATCAGCAGCGGTAACAGTGACGGCAAAAATGCCAGCTTGGGAGATATTGCCGAATATCAGACCCGTGTTAGCGATATCAGATCCAGTGGGTAAACCCGTAGCAGTGTAGGTAAGGGTGTCGCCTTGATCGATGTCAGTAAATTTGTCACCGACGTTGAAAGAGAAAAGCTTGCTTGTGGAGATGATTCTGTCTTCAAGGGGTTGCACTACTGTCGGAGCATCGTTAACACCAGTGACGCTGACGTTAACGATCGCCGTAGATTGTAAACCTTTACTGTCTGCGATCGCATAGCTAAAACTATCAGTTGCAGTCTGCCCTTGGGGTAGAGAGTTAAAACTGGAGGCTGTGTAAGTCAGGTTTTGTGTGATTGGGTTAAAGGTGACTGTCCCTTTTGTGCCTGTAGTGTTAACAGCAATGATGTTTTTAGTGTCTCCAGCATCAGGGTCAGTATCGTTACTCAGTAAAATACTACGGAGATTAAGTGTAGTTGCGTCTTCGGCAACGTTGATTGGATCAACTACGGCTGTAGGTGCTTCGTTGACATCGTTAACTTGGATAGCTAACACCTTGTCAAAGAAAAGTCCACCATTATCGGTGCTGCGTACCCGAATGCTGTAAGCAGATTTGGTTTCAAAGTCTGGGGAAGCGTTGATTTTTAAGGTGTTGTCTGCGATCGCAAAAGCAGCATTATCAGCATCACCAGTTCCAGAAACTAAGCTGTAAGTGAAAGTGTTGCCAGTGTCCGGGTCTGTAGTACTAAATGTACCAATTACAGTATTGGCAGCCACATTTTCATTGACATTTGTAGCACTCAATGCGATCGCTGTAGGAGCATCATTTAAATTAAATCGAGCCACACTAGGGTCGTGATCGCTATCTTGATCGGCAAACTCTGAGTTGACGTGAACGACATCATAGGCATCTAGCTTGCCAAGCAAGTTGCTACTAACTAAAAGGTGGTCGAGTGTTTGGGCATTGCCTTCAAAGTTGTAGGTATAACGCTCGTTTGCAGGCAGAGTTTCAATTAAGGAAGTCAGTCCAGCGCTTTCTAGAGTGGTGACTGGGTTGGAGAACTCAAAGTCATTCAAGTCACCCGCTACTACTACATTGGCATTAGGGTTGATCGCTAAAATACTTTGGACAAAATTTTTCACCAAGGTAGCTTGTTGCTGACGCTGGACTTCGCTGGTGAGAGTTGGCGGTTGATTCACGCCAAATAATGGTTGGTCGCCACCTTTAGAATTGAAGTGGTTGCCAATTATATAAACAGTTTCACCCTTGAAAGTAAATTCACCAACTAACGGCTTGCGACTGCTAGTAAAAGCCGAGTTGGTGGGGTCAATCAAACCAGGACTATCAGAAAGAGTAGGAAAACCAGAGACGTTGCTAACTGTGGTGCTGGAGGTGGAAGTACCACCGGGGCGATCTACAAAGTTGACACGAGCAGGATTAAATAAGAAGCCCACTCGGATATTTCCCCCAGGTTCACCGCCATTTGTACCGTTTACTGGGTCAATTTGGCGATATTGATATGTGGGGCCACCAGCAGCAGCGATCGCATTAATTAATGTTTGGAAGGTAGTGCTGGCATCAACTACGCCATTATTTGTTGCCCCGTTATTGTCCTGAATTTCTTCCAGACTAATGATATCTGGTGATTTCAGATTATTGACAATGCGGCTGGCAAGGTTGTTAAACTTGGTTGCCCCATCGCTTGGGTCAAGATTTTCGACGTTGAAGGTAGCAACTGTCAATTGGTCAGTGGTGGGAGTTAAATTAGTGACTTCTTTTTGCAGGGTACTGTTCTGTACTACTGTGGGAGCAGCCGATACTAAAACTTCATAGTTGCTAAAGTCGTAGTTAACGACACCAGTAACAGTGCTAAGTTGCGTACCAACATTAATCTCAGGTAGCACTAAGGCATTGTTGAGATCATCGATTTGAATCCGCTCAGGATTGAAATCTGAGGCACTAATTAGGCTACCACCGCGAACTGTGCGCCCAGTGGCATTTGCTCCGTTGTCTGCTAGTACCCAAATTTCTTGTGATGTTCCAAAGTTTCCAGTGGGTGAAGTGGAGACTGGGTTATTAACCTGTACTCGCATTCCTTCTAAACTTTCGTAGAAGTCGATGCCATCCTGGGCAGGGTCAAAGGTGGTCGTTCCAGTTTCGATATTCCCAGTAGTATCGTTATCGATGACTGTAGTTGGGATAGCTCTGCCGCCATTGCCCAGAATTGTCGCAGTTGGCAAAGCATTGCCAGTGGAAACGGTGACAATTGTGGGGGTAGTAATTTCTGTGACCGTCAGGTTAGTGGCATTATTACCGGGACGAAACTCCGTGACTGTTCCACTGACTAATATGGAATCGCCAACGGATACGGTTGGTGCTGCTGAAGTGAAGACGAAAATACCTTCAGAAGTGCGAACGTCGCTATCTGGGTTAGGGTCTTGCAAGTAGAAACCATTACTAGCTGTAGCCGTGACAATTCCCGCTACATTGCTAACGGTTTGACCTCTCAAGGCTGAGATATGCCCAGCACCTTGAATGTCGTGAATCCGAATTGCGTCATCATTTTGAATCGTCAGCACGGCGTTGGGCTGGGTGGTTCCCAATACAGTGCCAGCACTGGGATTAGCCAAGGTGAGGTTTACTGTTTCATTACTTTCTACATTGGTATCCCCAGCAACAGGAATTTGTACATCCTTGAAAGTTTCACCGGGATTGAAGGTAACGGTAATTGGGGTGTTGTTGTAATCAGCTTGGTAAGCTTTGTAGGTGTCTGGATTAAAGAGTGCTTGTAATTGCCCACCTTCTACCAGTTCTCCGGGAATGCTGTAGTGAGCTTGGGTGTCAAGCAAGAACCAACCTGGCCCCAGGATATCTTGAGCATCAATAATCCCAGAGGACTCCTCATCGTTAGTGAATGGTGCAGTTGCAGAAACGCCAATATCACCAAAACGGGCAGGGTCGTGTTTAGCCAGCAGTTTCAAGGTGTCAGTAGCGATGTTGTACTGCCAAATTTTGCCGTTGTGAGCAGCGCCCCCCACATCTTCTTGGAGCAGAATATTACCAAATTTATCTGGGGTGATGTTGTCAAACATATTGCCACCCTCAGTACCATCGAGCAGGAGGTCGATTGTGCCCCCTGCATCCGGGTTGGTAATATCGGTGAAATTCAAGCGCCAGAGGCGGCTACGGCCAACCTGAGTACCAACGCCATCGGATACTTGGTCAATACGGTCTGTGGTGGCGAAAAAGTACTGACTAGGATTGAGGGGATTCCATGCGCCGTCTTCGGGACGTGAGAAGGCGGTTGAGGCTGTACCACTAAGTGTAAAAGCAGCGCCATTAGTGATATTTGTAGCGCGGGTAGTGGTGTTGGCAATTTCCGCAGTGTTGCCAGTTACATTGACAAACTTGAGCGTGCCATTGGTCAAACCTGCTTTGTCAATCTCACTGCCAGTGTTTGTTTTAGTGCCGACATAGACCGCAACCGCTTGGCTCATAATGCCTGTGCCACCGTCGTTGTTGCCGATGACAATGGTCTTATCTTGGGCTAAGGGATTGGCAAGGGCGTTTTCCCAACCACCAACGCCAGTAAGACCGGAGGCATTGGTACTGAGATTGAACTTGCCAAGGACATAGCTATTTCCTTTATTAGCACCAGTGGCGATCGTGGCTAATTGATAACCAGTAGCACCGCCTTCTTCACCGTGCATGAAAATACGCTCTTGAGAGCCGAGTCCTGTAGCGGCGTTGTAATAGGCTGTCACAGATGGAAGGTCAGCGGAGCAAAATCGGCTAAAGTCAATCGTGCTGGTGGTGGTATTAGAGCTTTGGGTTGCAGTGTTCCAGTTGTAGACGTTCTTGATCAGATCGCCACCGTTGACGACCGATAAATCGGACTTGTTGATTACCCAACTAGAAACGAATGCACCTTTACCACCGTGAGCGCGGGTAACGCCAAGCGTATTGCTAATTTCGTGGCTCATCAACAAGGTGAACGTACCATTACCGTTGTCGAAAGCTCCCAAACCATCGGGAATCCCGGCCATTTTATAACCACCGATGCTGTCACCTACGCTCAAGATCGAGGTCAAACTGACACCTGACCCTGATGTTGCGGGGATTATGTAAGGGGTTGCAGAACTGCTCGGCCCTTTGGTTGTATCTTGGATAGGAGCAGCAGCACTACCTTTAGCTGTACCATCAGTCAATTGCAGTTGCACTGTGTTTGTATCAGTGGTACTGCCTGTACGAGTTACTCTGACAGTGGCATTGGTGGTAAAGCCAGGGGTATTGCCTTCGATAACGCTGTAGTTGGCGTTACTAAAGTTAAAAGCGGCATCGTTATCAGTGATCGCCACTGTTGCAGTAGTAGCAGTACCCAGAGTATAATTGGCGCTGCTATTGAGAGCCAGAGTAACGGTTTCAGTTCCTTCAACTGTCGTATCATCCACAGGTGTAATGGTGATATCGACAAAGGATTGTCCGGCAGCGATCGTTGCTGTGCCTGTTAGGGTTGGTGTGTAATCTGCGCTTGTGGCTTGTCCAGCACCCGTGGCAATAGTATAATTTAACGTCAGGGCATTGGTAGTAATGCCTGTGCGAGAGATGCGGAAAGTGCCAGGGTCATTGCCAGCTTCGGCGGCATTGGCATCTTGGGCTGCGATCGCAATTGTAGGTAGAGAGGAAACAATCGTTCCAGGAGAGCCGATTTCCACGTTTGAATTTACAGCGACGAATGCACCATTAACTCCCACAGCGCTCAATGTTGCGATCGTGGCATTGTTTGACAAGGCGGCATTATCAAAGGTGGCAAATGGGGCTGCGGCTGGAGATGCTCCGAAGACGACATTAGCCTGTAAAGCACCAGTGGAATTATAGATATTCACCGCATCACCACCCGCACCCAAGCCCACGCCGGCACCAGAGTAGTTGCCGATTTTCAAGCCGGCTGGTGGGTTTGCGCCAAACCAGTTGGATAGGAAAGTAGGATTGACGGTAGCCCCTTCGAGGAAGATTACCGATTCGCCTGCACCGATAGTTGTAATACCGCTCAAGGCGACAGATGCAGCAAAGCTATTGGAGTTGTCGTCAATTTTCCAGCCGGTGATATCCACGGCGCTCAAACCCTTGTTGGTAAGTTCAAACCAGTCTGCGGCGACGGGCGAATTGCCACTACTCCAGGGAGCTACTTCAGTGATGAAGATACTGCTGGTGGTGGGATTCTCATTTACATCGGTTACTGATAAGCTAAATGCCGTAGTTGCGTCTGGGTTATTGCCAACGGTGGTGTCATTTACATTGACGCTGACGTTGTAGCTGGTCTTAGTTTCAAAATCTAGAGTGGTTCCCGCTTTCAGGAACAAAGCATTGTCCGTAATCTCAAAGGAGTTGGCATCTGCACCAGTCAAGCTGAGGGTATTTGTTTCCAAAGCGTCATCACTGACGATAATGTTGCCGACTTTAAAGGGAGTTGCAGTACTGGTGCTTTCTGACAAGCTGGTGACGGTATTTGCAAGGCTGACGGCTACAGGGGCTTGATTAGTATATGTAAATGAGGATGGTGCATAGACCCAAAGTTGAGGGTGATCGATATCACCTCCGCCATTCTCGTTAACGACATAAATCAATCCATTCTTGTCCACCGTGATTCCTTCATTCCCCTGATCCACAACGGACAAAGGATTACCCGCATCGGAGACAATCGTTAATGAGCTAGAGATATTTCCAGTGCGATCGATGTTGACGATTTTGCCCGATTCTTGGCTCAAGATCAGCAGGCGGCTGGAGTCAGGTTGCCCGTTCAAGGCTGATAGATTCGACAATGCGAAAACATCTGCGAAGTCCGCAAGCCCAGCCAAAGCTGGATCGAAAAGGTTGGTAGAGTTCACTGTGGTGGGCGAACCGTTGCTTGCAGTTCCCGCCGCAAAATCGATATTAGTTTGAAAAATTCCTTCGGGTGTAATCTCCTTAACTGCGATGAAGCCACCAGTCTGTGGGTCATAGGAGATACCTTCGATGCCAATATTTCCGACCGTTGTACCGAGTTTTACGGTCTGTACATTACTTCTGCTAAGGGTGGTTCCTGGGGTATATGTAAACAAATTAGCCTGTCTGTCTCGCTCCTCGATCAAGACAAACTTACCGTCACCGACATAGGTAAGTCCTTCTGTATCATAGAATTCCGTTCCTTGGGGACTACTGCCAGAAGCTAGCGTCATTGAGTCGATTAATTGTCCCGTCTTCGATACTTGCACGATCGCTCTGCCGCCATCGCCGACAACGAACAGCGTGTCCGTATCCTTATTATAGGTAACTGCCGAGACTTCTTGAGCCAGCAAGCTGTTTGTTGGCGGAGTGGTTCGGGTCGGTTCGGGTAGGTCGTAACGTCCGATGCGGACGTAGGTGGAGAGATCGATGGAACTTACCGCCGTATCGTTGTCAGCGATCGCCACTGTTGCGGTAGCAGTAGCACCCAGAGTATAGTTGACGCTGCTATTCAGATTCAGAGTGACAGTTTCAGTTCCTTCAACTGTCGGATCATCTACAGGTGTAATGGTGACATCGACAAAAGATTCTCCGGCAGCGATGATTGCTGTGCCTGTTAGGGTTGGTGTGTAATCTGCGCTTGTAGCTTGTCCAGCACCTGTGGCAACATTGTAATTTACCGTCAAGGCATCGGTGGTACTGCCTGTGCGAGAGATGCGGAAGATGCCAGGGTCACTACCAGCTTCGGCGGCGTTGGCATCTTGGGCTGCGATCGTGACAGTGGGGGTTGATGCGGCGATCGCAAAATTCGTGGTATTTGGAGCAGTTGTGGTATAGTTACCATCAGTTTGATCAACCGTCCAGTTGTTAACATTAAAGACTGAAGATTTATAGTTTGCAAAGCTAGATTGTCCAGTTCTAGAGCCACTATATTCACCATAGTCAGCACTAGTTCTTAATACTATTGCGTTAACTCCAACCGTTAATCCTGCATTTGCAATTGGATCACCAGGCGTTACAACATCTCCTGATGATACCGCAGTTAAAATCGTAGTTGGAGCAGATGCGCTAGAGCCAAGAAAAGCATAGATAACGTCACCACTTGCAGAGAGACCGTAGTTACTGCTACCTGATACCGTGGCACGAGAGAGAGTTCCAACTGATGCAGCAAGGGTGGCAACATCAACTCCAGTAAAGCGAATTACTGTACCAGCATTTATCGTACTAGATCCTGATGTCCATTGAAAATAAGACTCACCAGTGTTAAAAGCTGTCGTGCTAGTAGCTTCATTATCAGTGAAATAAATCGTCGTGTTCGGGTCTATATCTACAAATGTAACAATAGACCAGCCATCTTCATCGGCATTGAAGGATATAAAAGCAATATCCCCTTGTGTTAAAGCCATAGGAATTATTTAACCTCTTTAGTTTGTTTCAGATTCTCAAAAAATCAACCAAATGATCCGAAGCGATGTATTAAGTGCAATCGCTCTTGGGATTTATCCAAAGTTGTCCGCACTTCTTAAACAGTCCAAAAGCGATCGCTACCAATATTTTTTGGTTAAGGGGGAAAGGGAAAGGGTTTGAATTTACCTTTCCCCCTTTGCTCTTTAACCTTTCCCCAGACCAAAAGAGAGATTACACTGATTTGTGGGGCGATCGCTCCCATAACGACAAAAGGATAGATGCAAAAACTTACTTCAGTATTTGGGTGAACATGAGACAATATCGGCATGAAAGACCGAAGTAACTAGCAAAGAATAGCTACATACTTTATTAGTATTAATTCGTACTCATCAACTTCAACCTATCCCGGTAAGTTTAAGGAACAGCTAGCAAAAGGTTAAAAAAACAAATATTTGGCATGGAGTTAGGCTCAAATGTAGACTCAGCTAATTGAAAAGTCAGCAGATGAGAGGCAATCCAATACTTCTCGGATAAGTACTTTCCATCTCTGGTGTGGTCTGGGGAAAGGTAAATTCAAACCTTTTCCCTTTCCCTTTTCCCCCTTAACCGAAAAATATTGGTAGCGATCGCCACTTGTTATTTTTTGGTCAAGTCGGGGAACTCTATTAATACGGTTCAGTAATTCGCGCAGCATTGACCAGAGAAAGAGTTCCCGTAAGGTAAGCAACTGGTATTACTTGTTGTGGTTTTAGTTGAACTGTGTTGTAAGCATAACTTTGAGTTTTGAGGATCGGCTGATGGATAAATCAATTATTCAGTTGGTTGACGAATTACCAACTGACAATATCACTGTCAAAGTTTTAAAGGCTCTTGATTATGTAGCGCCAGGTGAGTGGAGCAATTTGACGGGGTTTGAAAATAGTATTCGCAGCATCACTGGGGAAACCGATGCTAAGGTAATTCAGAGAATCCGCGATCGCGCTGTCGCATTATACGAAGATCCTCAAAAAGGCTACCAGTTCGCAATCAAGCTTTATCAAACAATTGATAAAGCAGACACAGCTATGGCAGCAGCAGCTTTAGCGAATAAAGTTAGTGAAAAAATCGGCTTTCTGTCTTTTTTAGGCAACATTACTCCCAAAGCTGATGTAACTCAATCTATTGACTTGGCGCTAAAAATCGCTGTCGAAATCATCGCCTTTTGCAAACTAAATGGCATTCCTCAGCCTAACCCCCAAGAATTTGCTAATTCGCTTACTAACAACTATCAAAATGCCTCCTTAATACGGATGGTAGCTTTAGTTTGTATAGACGGAATTCTACCATTAGGCCCCGACTTTCTCAGCAAAATTCACGGAGTTATTAGTGGCACTGATGCTGGTGCAATAACTCAAAATCCGGTTTTCTTAGCTGTCAATAACTTTTTGCCAGGTAGTAATCCCTCTGATAAAGTTGGTTTTATCAGTCAGGGTTTTAACTCAGTACAAGGTTGGATGAATAACTTAGTATCTAAGACAGGTGTAACCCCGCAATCAATTTCTAGTAATTTAGGTAGTTTTATTCAGATTGCTGATGATAATTTAGATTTTGTCGCAGTATTCCTAGATCAAACTACCAATTACTACGAGCATACCGGAACTCAAAGCGTCGCTCGCGGCTTGATTTTAGAAGCATACACTTTCGTAAAAGAGGAAATTAAACAAGAGCAACAAAAGCCTATTCAAGATGTTTCGTCAGCTTCTGCTGTCAAGTCAGATAAAATTCAGTATGAAGTCAGCAAAACAGTAGAAGTCTGGGATGGTGAAGACGAAGATTGGTATCAGGGAACAATTGAGAAAGTTCAAGATGACCAATTTTTTATTCATTACCTTGGCTATGGTTCATCTTATGACGAGTGGGTGGGCGAAGATGACATTCGGACTCGCGATCTTCGCGCTGCGGATGACAATGGATATGCAGTTGGTCAAAAAGTAAAATGTTGGGATGAAGACCAAGAAGCTTGGTATTCTGCAACGATTCAGCAAATCCAAAATCAGCAATACTTTGTTCACTATATTGGTTATGACTCATCCTATGATGAGTGGGTTGATAGCGATGAAATTTCTTAACTACTGAATTAGCAGCACAGGGCCGACAAGAGCAATATCCTTGATTTCTCACTTGTGAGAAATCAAGGAGTATGGGAGGTGTGGGAGGATGGGGAGGCAATGCAGCATTTGTTGATATGCAGTTATTAAATTTCTCCTCTTTCTCCCCACACTTCCCACACTCCCCACACTCAAAAAGCAAGTTATGTCAGAGCTTTGCGATTAACTTAGTGCCATTCGGTTATTACCCTCTCGACGAGACGCTGCGCGTAGCTTGCTGAATACTCGCTATCGGTGTCGCACCCTGTGCTAGCATTATTACCTTTAAAAATTACGAATTACGAATTACGAATTACGAATTATTTTGACGCGCTACCATATCCCCTATTGCCTTCGTGCAATGTATGTGAGGAGTAGCAGGTTAAACAGATGACAGAAGAATTTAATACACAACGTGCAGAGAATTTGATTGCGATCGCAGATCAATTCACCCAAGTAGGAAAGGTTACAGCCGTTAAAGCCTTTGGAAGTGGTAACATCAATGACACCTTCTTAGTCACTTTAGATTCCCCAAAAGAACAACATTTTGTCCTGCAATGCATCAATACGCAGGTGTTTCGTCAGCCAAAACTGATTATGCAGAATATGCGTACCTTCACTGAGCATGTTCATAAACAGTTACAGTATATCTCCCTCAATCGTCGCTGGGAAGTACCGCGCGTCCTATTAACTAAGGATGCTCAAGATCACTCTCAGGATGCAGACGGCTCCTTTTGGCGGGCGATTAGCTTTATTGAAGGCTCACAGTCTTTCGATACTATGCGCGATCGCTCACAAGCGAAAGAAATCGGTTATGCCTTGGGGATGTTCCACAATTTAATCAGTGATTTGCCACCAGAAAAACTCGCTGACACTCTTCAAGGATTTCATATTACACCGCTTTACCTCCAGCGTTACGAAGAAGCATTGGCGAAAACTAGTGCTAGTCAATCTTCGGAAGTTAATTATTGTTTACAGTTTGTTAGCGATCGCCAAGCCTTTGCACATATCCTAGAAAATGCCAAAGATGAGGGCAAACTACCTCTGCGTCTGATGCACGGCGATCCCAAAATTAATAACGTTATGTTCGACACTGTTACTCAGCTAGCCGTCAGCGTCATCGACCTCGACACCGTTAAACCCGGTCTGGTACATTACGATATTGGCGATTGTTTGCGATCGGGCTGCAATCAGGCTGGAGAAGAAACAGAGAATTGGGAAAGTGTTCATTTCGATACTGACCTCTGTCAGGGAATCTTACAAGGCTATCTCTCTGTGGCAAAGGCGTTTCTTACCGATAATGACTATGCATATATATATGATGCCATCCGTCTCATTGCCTTTGAATTAGGATTGAGATTTTTTGCTGATTATTTAGCCGGGAATGTCTACTTTAAAGTTAAGCACCCAGAACATAACTTGGCAAGAGCGATCGTGCAGTTTAAGCTTACCGAAAGTATTGAATCTCAAGAAACGCAGATTCGTAACATTATCAAAGACTTGAAATGAACAACCAGACATTTTCCCTACAACCCTTCCCTTCTACTGAATCGCTGCCTAATTTGAAAATTGCAAGCAATATCAGGCGAGATGGTAATCAATTTGCCATCCACTATATGCTTGAAGGCGATTTAAAAGAAATTGCAATTGCCATCCCATCAAACACACCGTCACGCAAGCATGAATTGTGGAAAGACACCTGCTTAGAGTTCTTCCTTGGCATCAAAAATTCTCAACGGTATTGGGAATTCAATCTCTCCCCAGCCGGACACTGGAATGTCTATCGCCTCGATGGGTATCGTCAAGGAATGCAAGAGGAAACAGCTTTTGAAAATCTTTCGTTTAATGTTCAAAATCAAGCTGATCGTTTAGCACTAACCTTAAATGTTGATTTAAATAAAATCATTTCTGTGGAGCAAGCAATTGAAGTTGCCATTACTACCGTTATTAAAGATAGAGATGGTGAAGTAACTTACTGGGCGTTAACTCATCGAGGCACAGAGGCTGACTTTCATCTGCGAGACAGTTTTATCATTGAGTTGTAAATACTATAATTTAAATTGCATCATTTTCATGGTAATAAAAGCTGCAAACCCTCTCCCTTGCTCCCTGCCCCCCTGCAATCTCAATGTGCAAATTAAATGCTTAACAGCTTACTCAACTTGGTAGTGGGAGCAATGGAGGGTTACTCACGAAATTTCTACCGACTCTACTTTTGCACCCTGTCCTTGGTCTACTTCTGTTAACTTTTTCCCCAAAATCAGAACTGAAACCATCATTAATAAACTTGTCACCATAATGGTACTCACAACATTAGGATCGTCAAAATTGCTCGTCCCTATTAATAAAGCAGCAGCAAAATTACGTTGAGCCGTCCCTACTCCTAAAACTCTTTGAGTATCAATACCAGGCCCACCCAGTAAATAACCCATAGAAAAAGAGAAGATAATAAAAATAGCACAAACAAAGATTACACCTGTTTTTAATAAAATGATAATCTCGTTAAAGTGAACTACTAGCCTTACTACTAAACCTAAAAGTAATCCAAAGTTAGATATTTTGAACGTAATTGCTTGAAATTTGATGGCTATGTCTTCAGATTTTGCCTTAATAACTAACCCAATTCCTAACGGAGTTAACATCAACAATATTAAAGGTTTGGCAATATCCCAAGAATTGACTTGTACACCTTGTAAAACTAACGGTAGTGCAATTGGCATATAAAATACTGTGCCAAACATTAGCAACATCATTAACCCTGTAGAAAAAGCTAAATTACCCTTAACTATTTGAGCCAGTTTGGGTAAGGCTGGAGGGCCTGATGCCAACGCCATAATGATAAAACCAGCTTTTACAGGTTCGGTTACAGGTACTACTTGCAACAGCAAATAGATGAAAATGGGTACAATTAAAAAATTTGCCACCAGTGATAAAATAACTAAACGGATATTGCGGAGTGGTTCCCAAATCTGCTGTAAAGTTAACTTCAACCCTGTACCAAACATAGTTGCAACGACAAATGACAGGAATGCGAGTTTGTCAAGTATGGAGATAATTTCATTCATAATTTTTTGCTTTCGCGCGATCGTTTTTATGGATCTTGTAATAGTAGATGTAGAGGCAATACTTCTCGTTTTTTACATTTTTAACTCAGAATCGGGTAAGGGTTAAAGGTTTTTTCTTTCCCTTTTCCCTTTCCCCTTTCCCCTTTTCCCCTTAACCGAGAAGTATTGTATAGACGTTACTAGGAACGTCTATACCCCTAAACTTATTTCAGGTTCAGGGTAACTTTCTGTAAATTACCTGTAAAAGCAAACGGTACTTGATAGGTGTCAACTACAGGTGTACCTGTATCTCGACCAACATCAAAGGTTTCATCTAAAGCCACACGATAAGGTATAGTTTTTTCAATTCGACCTTGAGCTACCTGTTGATTGTCGATGAACAATTTTCCAGTTCCTCCTGCACCAACACCACCGTCATAATCAAAATCAAATCCTATTGTTGCTTTCCCTGGGGGTAACTTTTCAGGAGATTGAATAATGTATCGCTCTGCATTTGCAAAATTGTAGGTATAAGTTGGTTTACCATCTTCAAGAAAAAAGCCCCAACCAGCAAAGCGTCCACCTTGAGTTAACAAGACACCCTCAGCACCATTTTCTGGAATCTCTACATCAGCCTTGATGGTGAATGATCTGTTTTTGAGGTTTGGGGCGCTACCTTCGGGGATTGGTACTGCACCAGGATAGTAAATAAATGTGGTGCGTCCTGCGTCTAGAGAGGGGCGAATTTTGACATCAAAGCGTTCAGAAACGCGATCGTCTAATGGTAAAACTTTGTGTTTACGCGCTTCTGATAAAAACAACTTTTGCAGTTTTTCCAGTTTCTCTGGATTTTTGTCTGCTAGGTTATTTGCCTCGCTGAAATCTTCCTCAATGTTGTATAGTTCCCAAGGATCTTGCTCGAAATCAGCATTGATTGTCCCCTGCCAAGGCAAGCGTGGGTGACGAGCCGCAGCTATCCATCCGTTATTATAAATAGCTCGGTTTCCGAACATCTCGAAATACTGGGTTTTGCGTTGGGAAGAAGCATCAGGATCATCAAATGTGTAGACTAGGCTAGTACCTTCAATTTTCTGTTGTTTCACGCCGTTAACTTCAGTCGGTACAGTAATTCCTGTCGCTTCGAGAATTGTAGGTGTAATATCAATGACATGATGGAATTGGCTGCGGAGTCCACCACGATCTTTAATTTGGTTGCCCCAAGCAACAACTAAGGGATTACGAGTACCACCAAAGTGAGAGGCAATTTGTTTTGTCCATTGAAAGGGTGTAGTTCCTGCCCAAGCCCAGCCTGCATGATAATGATTAAAGGTTTTGGGACTACCTAAGTCATTCAAGGAAGCTAAAAGTTGTTCTTGGCTTTCCGGTATTCTGTTAAAGACTTTCAGTTCATTGACACTACCAGTTAAACCACCTTCGGCACTAGCGCCGTTATCACCGACGATATAGATTACTAAGGTATTATCTAATTCCCCAAATTTGTCTATAGCATCAATCAACCGTCCGACTTCATAGTCTGTATGTGCTAAAAATCCTGCAAACACCTCCATTTCATGGGCATAAATTCTTTGTTCATCTTGAGATAGAGAATCCCAAGCTGGGAATTCTTTGGCACGGGGAGTAAGCTGGGCATTGGCAGGAATTACACCTAGTTGTTTCTGACGGACAAAGGTTTCTTCCCGCAATTTATCCCAACCTTGGTCAAATTTGCCTTCATACTTGTCAATCCAGGCTTTGGGGGCGTGGTGGGGTGCATGGGTAGCACCGGTAGCCAGATAGGTGAAGAAAGGTTTTTCAGGAGCAATGGATTGTTGAGAACGAATCCAGGCGATCGCATGGTCTACTAAATCTGGAGTTAAATGGTAATTAGGATTATTGATTGGTGGTGCAACCCGCTTGGTATTTTCTACCAAAGCCGGACTCCATTGGTTAGTATCACCACCCATAAAACCGTAAAAATACTCAAATCCTAAACCTGTCGGCCAGCGATCGAAAGGCCCCACTGCACTGGTTTCATAATCTGGTGTATTGTGCCATTTGCCAAAAGCCGCAGTATTATAACCGTTTTGACGCAGCACTTCCGCCACAGTAGCCGCACTCTTGGGTAAAATAGTCGTGTAACCTGGATAACCGGTTGCTAACTCTGCCACTACACCTGTACCCACAGAATGATGATTGCGCCCAGTTAACAAAGCTGCCCTGGTAGGTGAGCAAAGGGCTGTAGTGTGGAATTGGTTGTAGCGTAATCCTTTTTCTGCTAAACGAGTCAGATTGGGGGTTTCTATAGAACCACCAAAAGTACTTGCCTGCCCAAAGCCCACATCATCCAGTAGTACTAATAAGACATTAGGAGCATTTTTAGGAGCAGTGATTGGGGCGGGAAAATCGGGTGTTGACTCTTTGTAAGTTGTGCCAATTTCACCTTGAAAAGACGGTGGACGAATAGGGAGAACCTTTGATGTAGCTGCTAGGGCAGGGTTACTAACCATCAACAAGGGAATGACCAAAGATAGAGCGATTGCCCGAAAAATTAAACTCAACATACAATACCTTTCATAGCTATTTTTTTCTCACGCAGAGACGCAGAGTTACTCCAAAGGACTTAAGAATGCAATCTAATGAAAATTGCTTTAAACTAGGTTCTTCACCAAGCGAAACCCGATATGGCTAGTTCCTGTATCGGGGGCTTGAGACTCTCGTGCGGCTGGACGGTAGCGGCTGCAATAGTTCGGCGCACATAGATAAGAGCCGCCTTTGATTACATGAAGAGCAATCTCTGTGGGTTTTTTAGGGTCAAAACTTTTACTTGCTCCTGTGGGGTTGACACTGTGAGCTTTGTTGCTATGTCCTAAACTGAACCAGTCGGAAGTCCATTCCCAAACATTACCGGCCATATCGTAAAGTCCATAACCATTGGCTGAAAAAGAGCCTACTTTTGCCGTTCCTATATAACCATCAGCTTTGGTATTGAAAAAAGGGAAAATCCCCTGCCAGGTGTTGGCTTTTTTCTCCGAATATTGATTACCCCAGGTATAAGTTGCGCCATCTAAGCCACCACGAGCCGCATATTCCCACTGTGCTTCTGTTGGTAAGGATTTTCCTGCCCATATTGCATAAGCTAGGGCATCCTCGTAGGCAATATGTACAACTGGGTAGTTTTCTTTACCTACAACAGTGCTATCGCTACCAAAGGGATGCTGCCAGTTAGCGCCAGGTGTCCAATGCCACCAACTGAGAAATTGGACTTGCTTAACACCTTGTTTTGGCTGATGAAACACCAGAGAACCTGGTAATCTCTGCTCGTCTGGTAAGTCGGGAAACTGCTCTTTTGGCAAAGGGCGTTGTGCAACTGTTACATACTTTGTTGCTTTGACAAACTCAGCAAATTGGGCGTTTGTCACCTCGTATTTATCAATGCAGAAGGAGGTAACTGTAACATTTTTCGCTGTTCGCTCTTCCACAAAACCCGAATCATCCGCTCCCATATTGAAAATACCTCCAGGAATGAGTACCATCTCTGGAGGACAGAGATTAACGGTAACTGCTAATGCGGATAAATTGCTCAATAGTGATATGAGTGCAACTAGCTGAATCAGCAGTAGCGTTAAAAAGCAATGTTTTTTTCGCATTTTACGCCGACGAAACTGTTAAACCCAGAATACGGAAAAATCTCTGTTACAAAGTAAAGTTATAAGCTACTCACTCCTACTAGTTAAATTATTTGGCGTTGCTGATTAGATATATAAATCTTGGTGTAGAAATGTTGCAATAGAACGTCTCTATATAAGGTTTTAAAATCACGCAAAATCATTTTTATACCTGAATTCAGCAACGCCAATTGTTTGACTGGCAAGTTTACCAGCGCCTAAAATACTAATTGTCGATTGATTTACTGTACTATATCAGGAGTATTCCATAGTCTTTACTAAAAAACAAGTATTTCAGCAAAGATTTCTTCTCAAAATTTAGAGTCAAAATACCCCATAATTTAATACTTGTCCATAGCTTAGTTCTCTTCGTAGCGCGTTCGTTGTCGGGGCGCTCAATGCTTTAGAAGGGAGTATTCCCAATCAGACTTGTCCAAGATTTATGTACATCAAAAAACTAGCACCCAAGCTGTCGAATATTTAATTTGCACGCCAGATTTGATAGATTATCTTTGCGGAGTTCTTCATGTCAAGCCATCAATTACCTTTCCAGCGTTCAGATGAAGAAGTACAAGCTTCTTCTGGCGACTCCCTCACCATCGCCCGGAAACAAGAAGTTGTGCAACTTCTCAAGCAAATTAGCGATCGCACCCTAAAAAATGACATTATTAGTCTGGGGATGGTGCGAAATCTGCGGATAGTTGATGATTATATATATTTGCGTTTGTATATTGGTTCCCATCAACATCAATTAGAAACCGAGATTCAAACTGTATTATCATCCCTAACTTGGAGCAAAAAAACTTACATTCAACTCTGCACCATTCCAAGAGTAAGAACAACTCTAGCAGTTTCCAGTGGTAAGGGGGGTGTGGGGAAATCTACCACTGCGGTTAATTTAGCAGCAGCTTTACAATTGGCTGGGGCAAAAGTAGGTCTGTTGGATGCTGATGTTTACGGCCCCAATGTTCCCCAAATGCTGGGACTGGGTAAATCTGAAGTGAAAGTTATTGATACTCCCAAAGGTCAAAGGTTTGTACCATTAGAAGCCCACGGTATTAAAGTTATGTCTGTGGGACTGTTGGCTGAAGCAGACCATCCTTTAGCTTGGCGCGGCCCAGTTTTACATAAAATCATCACCCAGTTTATCCATGAAGTCGAGTGGGGAGAACTGGATTATTTATTAATTGACCTTCCTCCTGGTACTGGTGATGCTCAAATTACTATCGTGCAAGAAAGCCCGATTTGCGGGGTAATATTGGTAACAACTCCCCAAAATGTGGCAATTTCGGATGTCCGCCGCAGCGTTTATATGTTTCGCCAAGTTGGGGTTCCTGTTATCGGGATTATTGAAAATATGAGCTATTTCATGGGGAATGGTGGCGAAAAAATTCCGATTTTCGGTAGTGGTGGCGGTCAAAAGTTAGTAGAAGAACTCAAAGCACCCCTTTTAGGGCAGATTCCCATTGATCCCCTTATCTGTAACAGTGGCGATATCGGAGAACCCCTAACACTCGTTGACCCTAACTCCAAAGCTAGTCAAGTATTTGTGCAAATTGCTGGGGCGTTAAATGCTACTTTTTCTGGTTCTATGTAAATATTTTATCAGTAAAGTACGGTAAATTGCTCTTTTTAGCGTAGTATTGAATGTGCTTATAGTTCTGAAGGTCAAAGACATCGTTTGGAACGGTAATAAATCCCTAAAGTTCCTCCCCACTTCTAAAAGCTTATGGACATCAATACCCAACGGATAAAAACTGATGTACTTGTCATTGGTGGCGGTACAGCCGGAACAATGGCAGGTATCAAAGCCAAACAAGCGAATCCCGATGCAGAGGTGCTGATTTTAGAAAAGGCTAACATCCGACGGAGTGGTGCGATCGCAATGGGTATGGATGGGGTAAACACCGCAGTCATTCCTGGCCATTCTACTCCAGAACAATACGTGCGCGAAATCACCTTAGCTAACGACGGTATTCTCAACCAAAAAGCCGTATATCAAACAGGCAAATTAGGTTATGAAGTCATCCAAGAATTAGAAAGTTGGGGGGTGAAATTTCAAAAAGATGTCCAAGGCAACTATGATTTAAAACAAGTGCATCGTGTGGGTAAATATGTCTTACCCATGCCAGAAGGTAAAGACTTAAAAACCATTCTCACCCGCCAAGTCAAACGCCACAAAGTCAAAGTGACAAATCGTGTCATGGCAACAAGGGTATTAGTTAAAGAAGGTCGTGCTGTTGGTGCAGTAGGATTTGATGTCAGAAACGGCGATTATATTGTCATTCAAGCCAAAGTAGTGATCTTGTGTACAGGTGCTTGCGGCAGATTAGGATTACCTGCTTCTGGCTATCTCTACGGCACTTACGAAAATCCCACCAATGCCGGAGATGGCTATTCAATGGCTTATCATGCAGGAGCAGAACTCAGCAATATTGAATGCTTTCAAGTTAATCCTCTAATTAAAGATTATAACGGCCCTGCTTGTGCTTATGTCGCCGGGCCTTTTGGCGCTCATACTGCCAACGCCGAAGGAAATCGCTTCATTAGTTGCGACTATTGGAGTGGTCAAATGATGTTGGAAATCTGGAAAGAATTAAACTCTGGAAAAGGGCCAGTCCAACTGAAAATGACCCACCTTGATGAAGATACCATTGCTGAAATTGAATCAATACTTTGGGCAAATGAACGACCGAGTAGAGAACGCTTTCATCAAGGCAGAAATGAAGATTATCGCACTCACGGCGTAGAGATGCACATTTCCGAAATTGGCTTATGTAGTGGTCATAGTGCCTCTGGCGTGTGGGTAAATGAAAATGCTCAAACAACCGTCCCTGGTTTATATGCAGCCGGAGACATGGCCAGTGTTCCCCATAATTATATGATTGGGGCATTTGTTTTCGGTCGCATAGCCGGAACTCATGCCATTGAATATATTCAAGATTTAGATTTTATCGAACCAGATGTAGATTTTTTAGAAGCAGAAAAATCGAGAATTTATGCCCCATTAACTCGCCCTAATGGTGTACCTCATACCCAGGTTGAATATAAATTAAGACGCTTAGTTAATGATTATCTGCAACCACCAAAATCAGGCAATAAAATAGAGATTGGTTTAAAACATTTTGTGCAATATCAAGAAACATTAGATTTAATGGGCGCTCGTGACCCTCATGAATTGATGCGTAGTCTAGAAGTTCACTTTATTCGGGACTGTGCAGAAATGGCAGCTAGAGCATCATTATATCGTCAAGAGACTCGTTGGGGCCTTTATCATTACCGCTTAGATTATCCAGAAAAGAATGATGAAGAATGGTTTTGTCATGTCAATTTAAAGAAAGATAAATTAGAGCAAATGGTATTGTTTAAGCGTCCTGTAGAGCCTTACATCGTGGAAGTAGATGCAGTCAAAGAAGTCTACAATGTTGCTGTTAAATGAATGTCCATGAAAATGCTCTATAAAGCAATAATTTTTGATCTCGATAATACACTGTTGAATTTTGAGCTATGTGAACGCCAAGCTATTCTAGGAGCATTAGAAGATTGTGCAGTATCTTTAGATTTAAATGGAGTCAGTGAGACTATTTTTCTTCAAGTCTTTGAAACTTATAATTCCAAGTATTGGAGACAGCGAGATATCTTTTCTCCTAGTGAGATAATCGAGAGGTCTTATCGAAGTACACTTGCTCAATTAGATATACAAACAGATCAACTCAGCAAGCTTAGTCAAAGTTTTTGGCATATTTTTAATCATTCGGGCGTAATGGAACCTGATGTAAATGAAGTGCTAACTGTTCTCGCACACAATTATCGTTTGGCTGTCATTACGAACGGGTTTGTATCAGCGCAACTACCGAGAATGCAAGCTGCTGGAATTGAGCATTTTTTTGAAGAAGTTGTAATTTCTGAAGCAATTGGTTTTGCGAAACCATCTCCTGAGATATTCCATCATGCTTTATCTAGGTTAAATTTAACACCAGCAAAAGTTATTTATGTTGGAGATTCTCTAAAGCATGACTATGCAGGAGCAACACAAGTCAATATTGATTTTTGCTATTACAACAGAAAAAATCAAAATTTACCAAAAGAAGCAAAACCAAAGTTTATGATAAATGAACTCTTAAATTTGCTGGAATTGTTTAACTAACAGGTTTTTGATTTATTCATCTAAAGTTATTTTTAAGAATTTTCTAATATGTCTATATATAATTCAATTGGTCAAAAATACTCAAAAACTCGCGTTCCTGATATGCGTATTGTCAATAAATTAATTGATTTACTCAATTTACCCAAAGGTAGCATTATTGCTGATATCGGCGCTGGTACTGGTGGTTACAGTCTAGCGCTAGCTAATAAAGGATTTCTTGTTAATGCTGTTGAACCTTCTGTAGTTATGCAAAAACAAGCAGTAGAACATCAGCAAATTAAGTGGTTTACTGGCTATGCAGAAAATTTACCTATACCAGATAAGTCTGTTGATGCTGTTGTAAGTATCCTGGCAACTCATCACTTTTCTCATCTCGAAAAAGCTTTTCAGGAAATGCACAGAATAATTAGAGATGGGGCAATAATTTTGTTAACTTTTGATATTAGATTAGCTCAGAAGATATGGCTTTATGAATATTTTCCGTTTTTGTGGGAAGATGCATTACGATTTTTACCACTTAACGAACAGATTAATTTAATTCAGAGTAATACTAAAAGGCGTGTTGAAGCCATACCCCTTTTATTACCATACGATTTATCTGATTTATTCGCAGCAGCAGGCTGGAGACGACCAGAGTTATATCTTCAACCAGAAGTACGTGCAGGGATATCATCTTTTGCGTTAGCTAATCAAGATTTAGTAGAGCAAGGAGTCAAGTTACTTACAGCAGATTTAAGTAGTGCAAAATGGAGAAAACAATATGGTGATATTCAGAATTTGACAGAGATTGATATAGGCTATCGTTTTATTCACGCAACAATTAATAACTAATTAAAAATAACGATGCTCATATTGTGTATGTTGCCACTTTAGAAGACGAATATGTAATTGGTTGGGCGCACGCTCATATTTGTGACTCTATAGTTATTTCAACTCCAGCGATTATTTTGGGATTAGTTGTAGATAAAGATTATCGTCATAGTGGAATTGGACGTTTTTTGATGCATAAAATTGAACAGTGGGCTTCTCTGGCTGGATGTGATAGTGTTCTGTTACGTTCTAATATTAAACGCAAAGAAGCTCACTTGTTTTATGAGAAAATTGGTTATACCAATATCAAGAAATCATTAACTTTTCATAAAAAATTACTTTAGTGCGATCGCTCTCTCCTGTAGGTTGGGTGTAACGTAGTGGAACCCAACACATGATATCTGGAAAACAGAAAATATTAACACTATCATAATCTCTCAATTTATTGAATAAAATCAATGTCAAACCTATGTTATATATTTAATTACTCACTAAGATGTATATCGCCTGATGTTGGGTTACGGCGCAATATAAATTGTTCATTGTGTTGCTAATTTCCTAACTTGCGCCTCCACCCAACCTACGAAGAGATTATTCATTCCCTACATCTTCAGCAAATTCTATCTTTAGTCCTGAACCCCAATCTATATCGTAAATTCCTTTATTTACATACAACATGAAACTTGAATAATTCCAATCTTTAGGTGCTTTAACATATCCATGCTTTACAGGATTATAATGAATATAATCAACATGACGAATGAAATCAATTTCATCTAGAATTTGATGTTCCCAAAATCTGCGTTGCCAAATAGCTTTTTCACCCTTATTTCGACGTGATACAGAGATTTTCCCTTGATATTTAATATCACAATAATGGGTAAAATAATTTTTTATTAATCGCCAACGAACTGAAAAATTACTGTCCCCTGGTGGTAACGTCCAAATACAGTGTATGTGGTTTGGTAATATGACAATGGCATCTATAATAAATGGAGATTTGCTTATTACTTCTCTGAATGCTTTTCTTAACAGCAAAATATTCTCTGCATTACAAAGAAACTCTCGACGGTTATGAGTAACAACGGTAAAGAAAAATGTACCTCCTTCTATCTTGGCTCTGCGATATTCCATAATGCCTATAAACAACTTAAAATCGTGAAATTATTCATATAAGCTTACCCAATTGTTTTACTGTTTAGCAGTTTCAGTACAAAATCATGGAGTTATTTTATGGCTTTAATTAATCAAAGAATAGATGTTCCTGTTATCGTTGATGAATCGAAATGTTTAGAAAAATGCACAGCCTGTATTGAAGTTTGTCCCTTGGATGTATTGGCAAAAAATCCAGAAACAGGCAAAGCCTACATGAAATATGATGAATGTTGGTTTTGTCTACCTTGTGAGAAAGAATGTCCAACTAATGCCATTACTGTGCAAATTCCCTTTTTGTTACGTTAACTATTTGTGGTAAAAATTAATGAATGATGATCTCAACCATTGGCTAGAAATGCTGCGATCGCATGATATAAATGATCGTATAGTAGCTGTAAAAACCTTGCAGCATTTAGGCGATGAAGAAACAATAGATGCTTTAATCATAGCTTTGAAAGATGAACATATTACTGTTCAAAAAATAGCGATATCCGCCCTTTGGGAAATTGCTAATCCTGTAGCAATACCTGCTTTAATTGAATGCCTTAGTTCATCGGATACAGATATTCGTACTGAAGCAGTATCAGCATTAAGTGAGTTAATAACACAAGATGAATTGTTACTTTTACTAGATAAACTGCAAAGTAATGATGTAAATCTCCAATTAAATATTTTAGTGCTTTTGCGGAAAATACATGATATTCAATGTTTACCCTACGTTTTACCATTTTTAGAATCAAAAAATCCTGAGTTAAGAGAAGCAGCCGTTACCACACTGCGATATATCAATCAACTAGAAAAATGTCCCCAAGCTTTAAATCTAATTTTTGATCGAGAAGCAAGTGTACGTCGTGCTGCTGCTTTAACTTTAGAACATTTACAAGATGCAGAAGTGATTACAATACTTTGTCAAGCACTCACAAATGATAGTGATTGGCAAGTTCGTCGGAATGCAGCTAAATCTCTCGCTATTCATGAGAATCATCAAGCAATTTCAGCATTAGAAATAGCTTTAAATGATGAACATTGGCAAGTGCGAAAATCAGCAGCACAAGCTTTGCAAAAAATCCCACATATTCAAGTTATGCCGAGATTAATTCAAGCATTAACAGATGAATATGCAGATGTCCGCAAAGAAGCAGTAATTGCACTTGGTAATTTAGCTCATCCTGATACTATTAATCCCTTACAACAAGCGTTAGATGATCCCGATAGAGAAGTTTCCATCCAAGCGCAACGCGCAATTCAAAAGGCTCAAATAGATAAAAACTTTCTTCCCTAACCCGCATTTCTCACAAGCTCCAGGCGTTTGATGGAGCAGAAGAGAAGTAATGAGTAATGAGTAATGAGTAAAAACTTCTTACTTCTTACTCATTACTTATTACTTCTCTCCGGCACTTGCACAGGCTTTAAGAGGTGTGGTGAGAAATCCGGGCTAATACCATTTTTTATGAAGCTGCAATAGATTAATGGTTTAAGGTTAGATACAAAAAATATCCCAGCAGAGGCAGCTTTTGGCTTTATCTGCTGGAGACTCTAAATGTGAAACTTTTAGAAATCGACTTTAGTAGCGATTGTTATTGTTGCGGCGGGCATTACCACCACCCCAGCTACCACGAGGAGAACTGCTTCTATCCTCACGAGGTTTAGCTTTGTTCACTTTCAAGTCACGTCCCATCCATTCAGCACCATCAAGTGCATCAATGGCAGCTTGTTCTTGTGTGTCTGATTCCATTTCCACAAAAGCGAACCCACGAGGCCGGCCTGTTTCCCGATCTGTGGGTAGTTGAACACGACTTACTGTTCCGTATTCTGCAAAAGCCTGCTTTAGGTCCTCTTCTGTAACCTGATATGACAGGTTCCCGACGTAAATTGACATAGAAATCTCCGAATTCAGGGAGTGTAGAGAGTTAAATTCGGAGAGACGGTTTTTAGAAATCAAAACTAGTTACTCAACCGAAAATAATCTTTATGTCCATGAGTCTAGCACAGCCTTCAGCCTTTGAATATCGTCTAATAGTGAATTTTATTCACAAATCAAACCCTTTATGCAGGTTTGCAGACTTCTCCATTGACTGGCTTTTGTTGCTTGTACTATAAAAGTTACACTTTGAATCTGCGATCGCGCAGGTATTTAGTGTTTTGAAAATTAAGCTGTGGACTTAGGGGTAAATATTATTATCGGCAGTGGGTGCAATCATAACATGACTAGCTGTTTTAAAAGCAAATTAAAAAATATTCATCCTCAAATGTCCCATTAGCTATGGTCGAACTGCGCTAAAATCTTTTCTGCTTGCTGGCACAGTGCTTCGTGATATTCACCATTACTCGCCAGCAAACCTCCCCATTGATTGATATCACCAGTGTTATACTGCAACGGAGCGCCGTCAAAGTGGGTAAACTTACCACCAGCTTCTGTTAAAATCAATTCTGGTGCTGCCATATCCCAATCTTTGGGCGCAGACTTACCAGAAAGGGAAATGTAGATATCTGCTTTTTGCTCGACAATAGTGGCGATTTTGCAGCCGACACTACCCACAGATTTCTGATTTTGACAGGGTAAATTTTGTAGCAAGTAATCTAAGCGCTGGTTGCGGTGAGAGCGACTAACCACTAAGGTTAAATCCTCAATTGGTTTACCTGACGACACTTGTAAAGGAACAGAGCCATCACTGGTTTCTACAAATGTCCCCCCACCTTTGGTAGCGTAATATAACTTTTCTGACTCTGGTACTGCCACCACTGCTAATACTGGGCGCGTTTCCTTGACTAAAGCAATGTGAACTGCATAGTCCCCAGTTTTTTCAATAAAGTCTCGTGTGCCATCCAAAGGGTCAATTATCCATACCCAAGGGGCAGAAGGGTGTGCGCCTGTAGTTGGCGACTGATAGGTTTCTTCACTGATGTAAGCAAAATCTTCGTTACCCAAAGCTGCTTGTAGCTTCTCTAAGATATATTGACTCACAGCTACATCGGCAACGGTAACAGGCTCATTTTGTTTATATTGCACATCTAAGTTAGGGTCTTTTGCGGTGCCGTGGTAATACGATCGCAGTATATCTGCTGCACCCCAACCTATCTCACGAGCGATCGCTAATATTTGTTGTAAGTCTTTCATTAAATTTGCCTTTATTAACCTGATTACCAAAAAGGGGAAAAGGGTAAGGGGGAAAGGAAAAGATAAAGAACTTTTCCCCAAAAGGTATAAAGCCACTATTTTTAAATAGGTCGAATAAAAAAGAAGATTTTTAAGACACGTAGTGCGATAAAAATCAGTGTCCATATTTGAAACCCCTACTTTTAAGTTACTGCTTCCCTTTCCCCTTTCCCCTTTCCCCCTTTCCCTTTCTTCATTCAGCACTTTAAATCCATCCAGCGCCGAGTGCCAAAACATTTACAAGAATCAGCAGCAATATTAGCTGCTAGCGCCAGCGCATCAGTAAAACTTTCCCTTAAAATGTAATCACAAAAAGCACCGTGGAAAATATCTCCAGCCCCTAATGTATCAACCGCGTGTATTTGCGGCACATCTACGATACCAGTTTTAGTGCAACTCAAGTATTCAATTGGTTTTTGTCCGTAGGTAATGGCGATGTAAGGAATCTTAAACCCGGCCAGATAGGCAAAAACGTCTTCTCCAGTCTGACAGTTGGGCGGATAAAAATTAGCTGAACAGATGGCATAATCTACAAACGGCAAAATTTGCTCAAATCCAGGCTTCCAACTGCCACCATCGATTACTACTGGGATATTTTTGGCTTTAGCTGCTTGGGCTATGAAATAACTTACAGCCATCTGATGCCCATCAATCAGTACTATGTTGACATTTTGTAAAATATCTGAAGGGATAGATGCGCTACTGGCTTGAGTTTTGACAGCATTGATGGAAACCACGGCTCTTTCACCTGTGGCTTGGGTAACAATGATTGAAGAGACAGGCGGTGCTAAATCAGTGGTAGGCTCAAGGTCTGCGATCGCAACTTTGTAATTTGCCAAATCACCTCGAATTAGCTGTGTCATTGGGTGAGAACCCACTACACCTAATACTGTAGCTTGATTACCTAAATGCCTAAAAGTTACAGCTGCGTTTGTTGCTGGGCCACCTGCCGCTACAGTATAGTCAGTAGCGACAATCTTCTGATTATTTTTGGGGGCAGATTCAGCAAGGTAAATCAAATCTAAAGTTACTAAACCGACAAATAACCCATGATCCGATTTTGGATTTTGGATTTTGGATTTTAGATTATCCATTAGTCATATATGTTCGTATAGCTGCATAAATAATTATTTTTAACTCTTGTACAGACGCGATTCATCGCGTCTCTCCTATCTCTCCTGCACAGACGCGATGAATCGCGTCTCTACAAAAACTCCTAATCTCTCATGCAAACCGATCCAAAACCAAGAACACTTTACGTTGTCGGTACACCCATTGGCAACCTGGAAGATATAACCTTTCGGGCGGTGCGAATTTTGCAGACTGTGGATATCATTGCTGCGGAAGACACCCGTCACACAGGGAAATTATTACAGCATTTTCAAGTTAAAACTCCCCAGGTGAGTTACCACGAACACAATCGTACTAGCCGCATCCCGGAATTATTAGAGCATTTAGTTAACAATAAAGCGATCGCACTTGTGACTGATGCGGGAATGCCAGGTATTTCCGATCCTGGATATGAACTGGTGAAAGCCTGCATTGAGGCGGGGATTTCAGTAGTTCCCATTCCTGGCGCTAGTGCAGCAATTACCGCTTTGAGTGCATCTGGATTACCAACAGATCGCTTTGTCTTTGAAGGCTTTCTGCCGGCGAAAACTCAACAGAGACAAGAATATTTAGAATCTCTGCAAACAGAATCTCGCACATTGATTTTCTACGAATCACCCCACCGCTTGCGAGATACTTTACAAGACTTAGCTCTTGTTTGGGGAAGCGATCGCCAAATTGTGCTAGGACGGGAGTTAACAAAATTGTATGAGGAATTTTGGCGGGGGACAATTGCCGAAGCGATCGCTCACTACAGCCAACGAGAACCCCAGGGTGAATATACATTAGTCGTGGCAGGAATTCCAGCCAGTCAGCCTCAACTGACAGAAGAGGAATTGAAAGCCGAATTGAAAATGTTAATTAGTCAGGGAATATCGCGATCGCAAGCTAGTCGTCAGTTAGCAAAATTTACCTCCCTTCCCCGTCGCCAACTTTATCAACTAGCTCTTTCTTTGGTCGTTACTCCTGAGTCTTGAAACACTAATAAAAATACTACTAGGGCTTACGCAAAATTATACCCTGTAGGGGCGATTTATGTAGATGCAGAGACGCTTTAGGTAGGGTATTTCCCCTACCGGAGAATCAGTGAATATTCAAATGATATCTAAAGATTTTTGATTTTAGTTCTCTAGATAGATCGGTAATTTTAGAGGCAAACTTTAATATGAAATAGTCGAAAGTAAACGACAAAGCACATTCTCACAAAGGAAAGATTCAATGACTAACATTATTGCTTGGCTGGTTTTGGGTTTAATTGCAGGCGCGTTAGCTAAGTTATTTTATCCAGGAACCCAAGGTGGCGGTATTATCTCCACGATTATATTAGGAATACTTGGAGCCGTAGTCGGTGGTTATTTGGGTCAAGTTTTACTAGGGAGTGGTTCAGCCGCCGCAGCATCTGTAGGAGCTTTATCTTTGGGAAGCATTTTATTTGCTGTTCTGGGTGCTATGCTACTGATTTTCCTGTGGGGTTTACTGACTCGCCGAGCTGTATAATTACCTTCAATTAACTAATAGTCTTGGGAATCACTCTAACTGCAATAAACCGATAAAATGACATTAGAAAAAGAGCGAAGAACTATAGTAGTTTTCGCTAAATGTTCCGACGCACAATTGGCACTTCAGGAACTAAAAGCTTCTAATTTTCCAATGCACAAAGTTTCTGTAATTGCACGAAATGCAGAAGAACAAAGTGATATTGCTGGTGTTGAAGTTAAAGATAGCACTAGCAATACATCCTCAGAAGACACCGATCGAGCTTTTACTGGTAGTGCTTTAGGCGATTTGAATGACTTATTAGCTGGTCTAGTCTTCTGGGTAGTTCCTGGTGTAGGCCAAGTCATGGTAGCCGGCGCACAAGCAATAGCGATCGTTAGCAATCTAGCAGGTTGTTTACCGGATGTATTGGTAAGTTTAGGAATTCCTAAAGAGCAAGCAGAGGGTTACAGCGATCTAGTCTGTAAAGGTTATCATTTGGTGATGATAACCGGCATAGACATAGAAATTCGTCTAGCTAAGAGGATTTTTAATCGCCGCGATCTTCAATATTCGGGTGTTTATGAGCCATACTCCACCCCAAATAGCCGTTATAAGCACGCTATTGGTGTTTTTTCTAAGTACCATAATCTAGAAAGAGCGCTTACTGAACTGAGAACTGCTGGTTTTCCGATGAGCAAAGTATCAATAATTGCTAAAATTACCAGCAATATAAGTGATATTGCTGACGTGAATATCAGCAGTTCCCAAGATATCTACCCCACTTTAGGAATTCCTAACGATCTAGCCAGATATTATGAACATCAGGTCGCAGGCGGACATTATCTAATAGTCATAAAAGGCACTGATATCTACATAGCAGGTGCAAGAGCGATTTTAGAAAGTAACAATATCCAAGATTTTAGTATACATAGCCAATCTGAACTTGATCTGGCTAGAAGCGATCGCTAGAGTATTACTAACTTCTAGTTAAACTCAATAACGTGAAATTTATAGGAAAAGTATATTTTTTTATATAGATGAAATAGTTTACGTAAGTAGATATTGTCTTTTAAAACCCTAATTTTCTAGCATAAAATTGCTTACGATAACTAAGATTAAGGTTGTTCTTAATAGTGGTGTACAATAGTAATGGCATTTTATCCAGCCGCCAAAACTACTATATTTAGCGTTTATAGAAAATGAAGTTAATTTTCTGCATCCCATCTGCTTAATTGTACTATTCATGATTTTTGTCTATTCCTACAATGATTTAACTTTCACTAGAGAATATTAAAATCTTGTGAAATTATTTAATCTCCTCCAAGGTTTTTTTGATAAAAAGATGATGTCAAATTAAATCTAAGCGGCAACAAGAGGTTAGCCTTAGAGTAAAATAATATCTGTTTCAAATAGTAAAATAGTCGTCTCATAACCAATCCTACCCATTTTCGGTTGTGATCCCATTTCCATTTCTACAAGATACGACCAGTTTCCAGAGTTAGGATGACATTCTCTTATGGTTCCCAATCCACCAATAAATTCTACCTTTTGCCCTTTGTAGAATTTGGGTTTTGCTATGTCAATTACTGTGATCATAAAAATCACCCCGTTTTTGTAAAGTCTGATGTTAAATTTATAATCTAAGAACAACTGTTTAAATATCCACCGCAAGATTAAATTGTCAAAAAAGTGGTTGCTTCTTTTGAAAGAGGTTATGCTATTTGCAAATTTCAGACTTGTTAAAATATAAAAATGTTAGAAAAAATTATTTATTTAGAGATTTATTTAAAATAACCTTACATTTGTAAATATATATAGGATAGAAGTGATAATATTTAGCGTGCCAAAAACTAGGTATATCCCAGTCAAGCAAACATCATACATTTAGTTTAGATAGTTAGAACATAATCGAAATAGTCTGAAAAACAGAAATAGTTTAAATACCTGCCTGGAATAATGTTTAACCGTTTGAAGATTGGAACCAAGATTGGAGTAAGTTTTGCCTTGAGTTTGGCAACTCTGACCACCATTGGTCTAATCTCCTACCAAAGCACGAACGATCTAATTGAAACTTCGCGCAAAGAAACCCATACCTACCAGGTGCTAAGTCAGCTTGAAGACCTGAATCTGCAACTGACAAATGCTGAAACTGGTCAACGCGGTTACATTATTACGGGCGAACAGCGCTATTTAGAACCTTATAACGCTGCAATTGAATTACTGAATCAAAAAGTTAAGGAACTTCAAAAGTTAACAGCAGATAACCCCAACCAACAAAATCGACTTGATACTTTGCAGCCACTGCTAACTCAGAGAATGGCTGTAATGAAAGATGTCATTGAGCTACGGCAAAGCCAGGGTTTAGAAGCTTCCCAGAAAGCTATCTTGACAGACCAGGGTAAGCAGCTGATGGATCAGATTCAGAAAGTTATCCAGGCGATGAAAACTGAGGAGAATGCACTGCTGAAACAGCGCTCTGAGAAAGCAAGAGCAGCTGCCCGGCAAACGATCGCCAGTATTATTTATAGTATTCCTTTATTTTCTTTAATCTTAGGTTTAATCGGATTTGCCTTAACCAGACATATCTCAGCACCTCTAAAGCAAGTTTCTGGTTTGGCAGAAAAAGTGGCGGATGGGGATTTATCGGTGAGTTTACCAGATAGCGATCGCTACGATGAAATTGGCGTGTTGACGCGCACCTTCAACCAGATGATCGTTAATCTGCGAAATACAACTCAAAAAAATGAAGAGCAAAACTGGTTAAAGTCTAACTTAGCTGAATTTACCCAGATGCTCCAAGGGCAGCGAAATCTGGAAGCTGCGTCTAGCTTGATATTGTCGAATTTAGCGCCACTGGTTGGGGCATCACAGGGCGTTTTTTATGCAATGGCCTCTATAGACGATCAGCCAGTACTGAAGTTGTTGAGTAGTTATGCTTACAAAGAACGAAAAAACTTAGCAAATCAGTTTCGCTTGGGCGAAGGATTGGTGGGACAATGCGCCCTAGAAAAACAAAGAATCCTCCTCACAGAAGTTCCTAGTGACTATATCCGCATCAGTTCCGGCTTGGGAGAATCACCACCGCTAAATATTATTGTTTTGCCTATAGTCTTTGAGACGCAGGTGAGTGCCGTGATTGAACTTGCCTCTTTTGGGTCTTTCAGCCATCTACATCTGACATTTTTAGAGCAATTGAGTGAAAATCTGGGTGTATTTTTAAATAATATCGCCTCACAATTGCAAACCCAGCAACTACTTGAAGAGTCTGTTGCTTTGACAGAAGAACTGCAAACCCAGCAAGAAGAACTACAACAGAGCAATCAACGTTTAGAAGAACAGGCGCACGAGTTGGAGGAATCACAATTTCTTGTCAAGCAGTCTAACGAAGAATTACAACAATTAAATGAGGAGTTAGAAGAAAAGGCAGAACTGTTAGAAGTTCAAAATAGGGAAGTCGCTCGCAAGAACCAGGAAGTTGAGCGGGCGAGGAAGTCTTTGGAAGAAAAAGCTGAACAACTGGCTTTGTCTTCCAAATATAAATCGGAATTTCTGGCGAATATGTCCCACGAATTACGGACACCCTTAAATAGCTTGTTAATTTTAGCCAGACTGTTAGCAGATAATTCTCTTAACAACTTGACCGATAAACAGGTAGAGTACAGCCGGACTATTTACTCGGCTGGCACTGATTTGCTGGAATTGATCAATGACATTCTAGATTTAGCAAAAATTGAGTCGGGTACGATGTCGCTCGATATTGAGCAAATTGCTTTTGCAGATTTGGCGACATCTCTAGAACAGACTTTCCGGCAAGTAGCTCACAATAAAGAACTCAGTTTTACTATTGAACTGGATAGTAAGTTACCCCCGACCATTTATAACGATTCTAAACGTCTGCAACAAGTGCTAAAAAATCTTCTAGCTAACGCCTTTAAGTTTACTGAACGGGGAGGCGTGAAGTTAGAAATTAGTATGTATTCTGACGCAGCCGAAATTGATAATCCGATGATTGCTTTTGCAGTTAGCGATACGGGTATAGGCATTCCAGCCGAGAAGCAGAAGATTATTTTCGAGGCGTTTCAGCAGGCAGATGGCACAACCAGCCGCAAGTATGGCGGCACTGGCTTGGGTTTGTCCATCAGCCGCGAATTGGCTCAACTGTTGGGAGGAAGAATTGAAATAGTCAGCAAACCAGGGCAGGGAAGCACCTTCACTCTCTACCTACCCAGACGACAAGAAAAGAATAGTCAAAGTACTTTTACACCCCCTCAACCAATCACTATCCGCCAAGCATCGACTATAAAAGAAGTGCCTTTGGTAGAAAACAGACCCATAAATGTGGACACCTCTCCAAGCACAAAAGTACTTACCACCTCTCCCCACGAAATTCCAGATGACCGGGAAATAATTCAACCGGGCGATCGCATTTTGCTAATTATCGAGGATGATGATAAATTTGCCCGCATCTTACTAGATATGGCTCGTGAGCAGGGCTTTAAGGTTATAGTTGCCTTACAGAGCAAACAAGGTCTAGCACTCGCGCAACAGTTTAAGCCCGATGCAATTATGCTAGATATTTATATGCCAGAAATGGATGGTTGGACGGTGCTGGATCGTCTAAAGCATAAGCCAGATACTAGGCATATACCAGTACATATACTTTCCGTAGATGAAAGACAGCAACGGGGATTACAGCTAGGAGCAATTACTTACCTACAAAAACCTGTTTCTCCAGAAGCGCTAACTCAGGTATTGACTGATATTAAAGGTTTTATTGAGCGTCAGGTAAGAAATCTCCTGATCGTAGAAGACGATCCTGTACAAGCCCAAAGTATTATCGAATTGATTGGTAATGGTGATGTCCAGAGTACAGCAGTGGGTACGGGAGCAGAAGCGCTATTGATTTTGCGATCGCAGCACTTTGACTGTATGGTACTGGATCTTGGTCTGCCCGATATGAGCGGGTTTGCACTAATTGAGCAAATCAAGCAAGAACCCAGGCTGTTAAAACTGCCAATTATCGTTTATACCGGCAAAGAACTCAGCCGCCAAGAAGAAACCCAACTGCGGGGATTAGCAGAGACAATTATCATTAAAAATGTGCGATCGCCAGAGCGGTTATTAGACGAAACGGCCCTGTTTTTGCATCGAGTGCAAGCAAATTTGCCGCAACCAAAGCGTCAAATGCTAGAGCAACTACATCAAAATGATCCGGTGCTAGCTAATCGGAAAATTTTGATTGTAGATGATGACCTGCGGAATATTTTTGCCCTGACCAGCTTCTTAGAAAGCTATCAAATGCAAGTGCTGTTTGCTGAAAATGGCAGAGATGGCATAGAGAGGCTGCAAAATAATCCTGACATTAATATAGTATTGATGGATATCATGATGCCGGAAATGGATGGTTACGAAACCACCCGCGCCATCCGCCAGCAACAACAGTTTCGCTCACTACCAATAATTGCTTTAACTGCTAAAGCTATGCCAGGCGATCGCGAAAAGTGCATCGAAGCTGGAGCTTCTGACTACATCACCAAACCTGTAGATACTGAGCAATTGCTTTCACTACTCCGGGTTTGGCTGTATCGGTAAGGAGGCAGGGAGCAGTGAATAAGGGGAGAAAAAGTTTTCTGTAAACCAGCTTGGAAGCTCAAACTATTTGTGTAGTAATCTCAGTACAGAAATTTTTAAACTACTAAAAGCCCACACTGCACCCGATCAAGGAGTCAATGTGGGTAATTTATCCCTGTAATGGGAATGCAGTTAGCGGAACATACTACTAACTGAAGTATCTTCATGAATCCGCCAGATAGTTTCTCCTAAGAGATTAGCTACTGACAACACCACTAGTTGAGGGAAACGATTGTTTTCTGGTATGGGGATCGTATTGGTGACAATGACTTCCTCAAACAAACCACTGGATAATCGCTCCATCGCTGGTGGGGAAAATACCGCATGAGTTGCACAGGCGTATACCTGACGCGCTCCTTCTTCACGCAATAATCGCGCCCCTTCTGCGATCGTGCCGCCAGTGTCGATCATGTCATCCACCAACACTGCCGTTTTGCCTTTAACATCGCCGATGATATTTAACACTTCTGCAACATTATGTGCCTGACGACGCTTGTCAATAATCGCCAGGGGAGCATCATTTAGTTTTTTGGCAAATGCTCTGGCTCGTGCTACACCGCCAACATCGGGGGAAACAACCACAAGGTCGGGCAATTGCTTGCTTGCTAGATAATCCAGCAATACTGGAGAACCGTAAACATGGTCAAAGGGAATATCGAAATAGCCTTGAATTTGCGCCGAGTGTAAATCCATTGCTAGAACGCGGTTGGCACCTGCTTCGGTAATCAAGTTAGCAACCAGCTTGGCAGTGATTGACTCTCGTCCTGCCGTTTTGCGATCGGCACGAGCATAGCCATAGTAGGGAATTACTGCCGTCACCTGTCGCGCCGAAGCTCGACGACAGGCATCAACCATAATCAATAATTCCATCAAATGATCGTTCACGGGTTGACAGCATGGCTGAATTAAATAGACATCACAACCCCGAATGGATTCTTGGATTTGAACGTAAAGTTCTCCATCCGCAAATCTTTTGCGAATCATTGGGCCCAAGTCCATCCCGACATAACGAGCGACTTCTTGAGACAGCTGTAAATTGGCAGAGCCCGAAAACAGCCGCAAGCGATGATTATCAGTCATTCCTGTTGTAGATGCTTGCACTTTGAAAGTTGCAGAACTAAGAACAGCAGATCCTCTATTTGAATTCATAGCAATATTATCATTAGAGATTTAATAGATTTAACTGAGAAATAGCCTAAAAAAAACATCTGTGAGTTTTATTAAAGCTTCCATACAAAATTTAAGCATTTCTCCATAAAATTATCATTCGCTAACTGTCTAATTTTCTTTGGAAGCAAACCATTGATAGCTTAACTGATATCAAGTCCGTCCAGTAAATGTATAATTCAAATTTTTGAGTTGAGACAAACAACCTCAAGCTATCAAAGATTGGTGTACTAGATTGCTTCTTCTAAATACATCATTTATTACTGACAGTAAAGTATTTATAACTTTAAGTGGTATTGAAGTTTGTTCTTAGACAAGGAGCATTTGGAACTAAGTGTTTAAGTTGTATCCTATTATATTCTACGATACTAGCAATAAATAAGTAAACTGGCAGATTTAATTTTAAGTTTTAATTCACACAATAAAATTCCAGAATAGTTGTATTTAAACAAACTCTCATAGGTGTGGTTTTCGTGCAAGGCTGACAGCGACAAGCTGCGCTAATTTTTGTTCTTCTTCCCCGGCCACCTTCTGGGAATCTAACCCGAATTTCTCACGTATTGTGTGGTTCGAGTGTGGGAAGTGTGGGAGGTGTGGGAGGTGTGGGAGGCAATGCAGCGTTCATTGATGTGCAGTTATTCAATTCCTCCTCTTTCTCCCCACACTCCCCACACTTCCCACACCTCCTATCGTGGACAGTTCCTAAAGTTGCATAAGACACTTGAAACGAGACTTTGCGTATACTCCTAACTGGGGGTATACCCATTAGGTAAGGTAGAATATCGCTGCATGTAACTGTGTCGCCTCTCGGACTTAATCTTGGTGGGTGACTTCTTCCTCAATTGCTCCTACACTCAATCAATCGCTCATGCAACCACCCATTACAGTTGGCACTGTCTTGCAAAACCGTTACCGGATAATTCAAATTCTCGGACAAGGAGGATTTGGTAGAACCTATCTGGCAGAAGATCAGAGACGCTTTAACGAACTGTGCGCGATCAAGGAATTGATTTCAACAGCAACGGAGGCTTCGGCTTGGGAAAAGGCAAAGGAGCTTTTTCACCGAGAGGCTGCCATTTTATATCAAATCGAACATCCACAAGTCCCCAAATTTCGGGAAAGATTTGAGCAAGACCAACGCTTATTTTTGGTAGAGGACTATGTTGCAGGTCAAACCTACCGAGCGATGCTGGCTGAACGTCAAGCTGTTGGTAAAACCTTCACAGAGGCGGAAGTATTGCAGCTGATACAGTTGTTGTTGCCTGTTTTAGAGCATATTCACAGCCGAGGGATCATTCACCGAGATATCTCGCCAGAAAACATTATTTTGCGCGATAGTGACGCTAAACCTGTGTTAATTGACTTTGGGGTGGTAAAGGAACTAGCAACACGTTTGCGATCGCCAGAGAGCGCTATGCCCGAAACCACTGTGGGAAAATTAGGCTACTCTCCGAGTGAACAAATGCAAACAGGGGGAGCTTATCCTAGCAGTGACTTGTACGCATTAGCGGTAAGCGCGATTGTTTTGCTGACTGGTAAAGAACCAAAGGATTTATTTGACGAAAACCAATTAACTTGGAACTGGCAGCGATGGGTAAAGGTGAGTCCGCGATTTGCTCAAGTTTTGAATCGAATGTTGAATCATATACCGAGCGATCGCTATCAGAGTGCTGCTAGTGTATCTCAAGCGCTACAACCTTTAGAACAAGTCAGTCTTCCTCCCCTGAATGCGTCTAATTTGCAGACAATGGCTGTTAGCCGTCGTCCTGACTCAGCACCACCACCAGCTTCGCCGAAGAAACAACCTGATCCTGTGATTCCACCAAGTTCCACTAGTTCAGTCTTGGATAATCCGTTAGCGATCGCGGCAATTGCCACTGGTGTAGTTTTTGTCGCCGGATTTGGTTCTTGGGCACTGGTAAGTTCCATCCGCAGTCAGTCGAAACCATCACCAACTGAAACGCTTCCACAAAATTTCCCTTCACCAGTTATTTCTGGTGGTACTACATTCACAGCTACACCCACACCCACCATTGAGCAACCTATTTCTAGGCGGCTCAATCTGGGAGCAAATAATACAGCCACAGTTACAGATACTCTCAAAACAAATCAAATCATCCGGTATACTTTTTTTGGACAGAAAGGTGACAAGTTAACTGCGTTGATTGACCCAACAAGCAGCGTATTGCTCACAGTTTTAAGTCCCAATGAACAACCACTTGCTCAGAATACCCAGCCAATAACAGCTTATGAAGGCATATTGCTAGTTACTGGTAGATATACTATTGAGTTAACACTGGCTTCGGGAGTTGCCGAAAGCAATTACAACCTGAATGTTTCATTAGAAAAACCAGTCAAACCAATTCCCACAGAAACACCGATCCCCATTCCTACAGAAACACCCTTCCCCATTCCCACAGAAACACCCTTCCCAATTCCCACAGAGACACCGATTCCCATTCCTACAGAGACACCCCTCCCAATTCCTACAGAAACACCCTTCCCAATTCCCACAGAGAAACCGATTCCAACTCCGCCCACTGGTGAAACGCCAACCTTGCCGCCAGTTAATGAAACACAACCATTTTCTGGTCAAAGAAATTAATGTTAAACACACTACTGATTACTGGAACTGATACCGAAGCTGGTAAAACTGTTTTAACAACAGCCTTAGCAGCCTATTGGCAAAAATATTACCCGCAGCGTAGCTGGGGAATCATGAAACCGATTCAATCGGGAATTGGCGATCGCGAGTGGTATCAAAAGCTATTTGCGCTCGAACAATCTTCAGAGGAAATTACACCGTTATACTTTGAAGCACCTTTAGCCCCTCCCATCGCCGCCGCACGAGAAAATCGCCAAGTCGATTTAGCAATAGTTTGGCAAGCTTTGTCTAAGTTGCGATCGCAACGTGATTTTGTGCTTGTAGAAGCCTTGGGAGGTTTAGGTTCGCCAGTAACTGACGAGTTAACCGTAGCTGATTTAGCGGGAGAATGGCGTTTACCAACGGTATTGGTCGTACCAGTTAGATTGGGTGCGATCGCTCAAGCAGTTGCAAACGTTGCATTAGCTAGGCAATCGCGCGTTAATCTCAAAGGTATTATTCTGAACTGCATACAACCTCGAACAGATGCAGAAATAGCCGACTGGACACCACAGCAATTGATTCAATCACTCACTAACACGCCAGTTTTGGGCTGCTTACCCTATTTAGATAATCTGACTGATTTAGATAAGCTTGCTCAAATAGCGTCAGATTTAGATTGGGAAACACTGACACTTTGAATTGGGAATTGGGAATTAGGCATTGGGCATTGGTCTATCCCTTCTCACTCAGCACTGATGAGGGGCATTGGGTAAAAAGTAGCGAATGAATGTTCAATCACTTTTTACAAATGGTGCAGTCACAGTTCTGACATAACTTGGTAATAGCTTTGTCAATAAGACGTGCAATGGTAAGAGAAGTGAAGCTAACCTAACTTTGGTGACACACAAGGCAGGATTTACCTGCCTTATTTAAATTTTTGGACTAAAATAACACTTCATGAGTAGGTTTATTATGTGCAAAATATGATTATTTAAAGATGTTTTTAAAATAACAAAATGGTATTTATTGCCTAACGACACGTTGCGCGAACACACGAGATTTTTATTTGTATTTAGATGTCATCCAAGTGCCATGTCTTAGTCACAGAAGCGTCACTAACATAAGTTACTTTGTCGGTGTTTGATTAAAAGTAAATTATTTACGCCTGATATCATGATGCTTTCTTTTGTGGTGGCGAGTGCCGTCTGTGGCAACGGTAGTGAAGTGAATCTAGACTTTGCTAACCTTAGCTGGATTGACGTGATTATTTTAGGCATCGTTCAGGGAATTACAGAACTACTACCAATTAGCAGTACTGCTCATTTGCGGATAGTACCAACTCTACTGGGACTGAAAGATCCAGGATCTGCTTTTTCAGCAGCAATGCAGTTAGCTAGCTTGACTGCTGTTTTAGTCTATTTTTGGCAAGACTTAAAAAAATTAACAGGAGAGACAGTTAGAGCAATTAGCGGACAAGATTATCAATCTAGTTCTTTGCAACTGATGTTGGGCTTATTGATCGGAACCTTGCCCATTGCTGTGGCTGGTGTGCTACTCAAACCAATTCTGAACGCTTGCAACTCACCGATGCGAGGGTTAGTAGTTATTGGTGCAGCTTCAATTATTATGTCAGGATTGCTAGCGATCGCCGAAAAACGTGGAGGACGCGATCGCACTTTTGACAACCTCAACCTCTGGGATGGCATTTGGGTAGGAGTTGCTCAAGCTTTTGCCCTAATCCCTGGCGTTTCTCGCTCTGGTTCCACCCTCACTGCTGGGTTATTTTTGGGTATGGAACGGGAGACATCAGCCCGATTTTCTTTTTTGTTGGGCTTACCAGCCGTGATTTTGGCAGGTGCTGTAGAACTCCATACTCTTACGAAAGCAGGGTTGAGTACGGCTGGTTGGTTGACTTTGTTGGTAGGCTTAATCTCCGCTAGCATTTCCGCTTTTGCTGCAATTTGGGGACTCCTGCGCTACCTGGAAAAACACAGCACCTTGATTTTTGTTTTCTACCGTTTGGCGATGGGTTTATTTTTGATAGTTGCTGTGATGGCTGGTTGGTTGCAGAATTGATTTTAACTGGTAACTGGTTAAGAAGATTCTAATGATGATTCTTCACCATTCCCTACGATAGACTAAGTTAGCTGTACTTAAACTAGCTTGTCTTCATAATGGTTTCTACCTTTCCCAATGCCTCATCTGTTGATCTATCTCGCATCCGGCTGGCAATTCGCTCATTGCAACCGCAATTAGTAGAGTGGCGGCGGCGATTGCATCAACAACCAGAGTTGGGTTTTCAAGAAAAACTGACGGCTGAGTTCGTATCACAAAAGCTGCAAGAGTGGGGAATTGAGCATCAAACTGGCATTGCTCACACTGGCATTGTTGCCACTATCAAGGGTAACAAATTAGGTGCAGAGAAAGTTTTAGCGATTCGGGCGGATATGGATGCTTTGCCAATCCAAGAACTCAACGAAGTGCCCTATAAATCGCAGCATAATGGAGTGATGCACGCTTGTGGACATGATGGACATACTGCGATCGCTTTAGGTACAGCTTACTATCTGCAACAGCATCGCCAAGACTTCTCCGGTACCGTAAAAATTATCTTTCAGCCAGCAGAAGAATCACCAGGAGGCGCAAAGCCGATGATTGAAGCTGGAGTTCTGAAAAATCCTGATGTTGACGCGATTATTGGTTTGCACTTGTGGAATAATTTACCCTTGGGAACAGTGGGCGTGCGGGCTGGGGCGTTGATGGCTGCTGTGGAGTGCTTTAACTGCACAATTTTGGGCAAAGGTGGACACGGCGCACTACCCCATCAAACTGTTGACTCTGTTGTAGTTGCTGCCCAAATTGTAAATGCCTTGCAAACCATTGTCGCCCGGAATGTGAATCCCATTGATTCGGCTGTGGTAACAGTGGGCGAACTTCATGCTGGAACCAAGCGGAATGTGATTGCTGATACAGCGCGAATGAGTGCCACTGTTAGATATTTCAATCCTAGTTTGAAAGGCTTTTTTAACCAGCGCGTCGAGCAGATTATTGCTGGAATTTGTCAAAGTCATGGTGCGAGTTATGACTTAGAATACTGGGCACTTTATCCACCAGTAATTAATGATATTAAGATAGCGGAATTGGTGCGAACTGTAGCAGAAGAAGTGGTAGAAACCCCGTTGGGTATTGTGCCAGAATGCCAAACTATGGCTGCTGAAGATATGTCATTTTTCTTGCAAGAGGTTCCTGGCTGCTATTTCTTTTTAGGTTCTGCGAATCCAGAGAAAGATTTGGCGTATCCTCATCATCATCCCCGGTTTGATTTTGACGAAACGGCGTTGGGAATGGGTGTGGAAATATTTGTTAGATGCGTGGAGAAGTTTTTTAATTAATCGCAAGTGATTTACAACGCTAGGCATACCTTCCATCAAGAAGGAACAGTGATTAGTATCTAGTAGATACATAATTAAAATTCTAGAGGTATCCGACTGTCATGAACTAGTTGCAGGCATTCTCTAATATCTGAACCTTCCCAATTGCCCACAAACTCTAATAAATCTTCAGCAGTAGAACCTGTTAAGGTGTGCTCTGTTGTAAGCGTTTGAGCAGGTTGGCTATCTGAAGATATACTATTTTTTTCATGTTTGGCTTGCAAAAATTGCACAAAGTCTAAAATTTCCTGTAATAAGGGTTCAGGTAATTTTTCTAGTTCTTGGTTAATTTGTTCTTTAATAGTCATTATTACCCCTGTATTTACATGGTTGAAAAACTGGGTATTGAATTTATATCCTAATCTAATATTGATTGCGGCTTTTTGTGTTTGCAAAGCGTGCGCCTGAGTACCTCGCTTATTTAAACAGTGCCAGGTAACGAAAAGCTAGAACCCGCAAGGCTTCGTGGAATATATCTTGTTCACAAAGTTTTACAAATCTCGGAAACCTTTATAGATTACAATTTACAAGTCTGGACGCGAGAGAAGAAGTATTTTAGATTCATAAATCCCAATATTTTTACTCTGCTCGTATCAAGCGTAGGGAGATTCCCCTGGGTAGAGTCTAGCGAATAGTTGTATTCATATTCTTCTAACCAGCCTTCATTATTGCGCCAGCCTAAGCGATCGCCCAAAAGACACTCCGTTTCATAATCTACTTTGCCACCGCATTCTAGCCAAATGCGTTTTTGTACGCTAAAGCCAAAATGACCTTTGCTGTATTTTACCCACAATTGATCAATTGTGCGTAAGTCTGTGCAGGGGAAATTTTCAATGGATTCATAATCAAGCCAGCCTTGCTGTTCTCTTTTGGCTACTTTCAACATGACTCTGGTAGTTTCTTGGTTTGCTGCTTTCCATTGACCCGCTTTGAGTAAATTTTGCAGGTTTTGGTAATTGACCCCCACATCTGAAGCTAATATCAATACTTCTATACTCTCAATTTCTACAAAATACCTCCCCGGTTGCGAGGAGGAGAGTAAATTCAACCACTCTTCCATTGTCTGGGGTCGGTCTTTTGCCTCTAATGCCATGCCTTGCAGAATCGCTTCATTTACAGCATCACTAAGACTAGGGACAAGTTGCTTTGGTGGTACTAATTCCTCTTGATCATACTTGCGATCAAAGGAATTAGTGGGGCGTTGTCCAGTTATGGCATAGTACAAAGATCCAGCCAAGCAATAGACATCAACTGTTGGGTGACGAACCCCTTTACGTGTTAACTCATAAGGTGCAAATGCTTTGTTACCAAAAGACCTGGAAAGCGTACTCGGTGGGGACATATCGGCGGCAATACCAAAGTCTATCAACACAGCTTTACCTGAGTTAGTAATTGCTGCATCAAAGTTGAGCATAATATTAGGAGGAGTAACATCGAGATGTAAGACTCCTTTTTTATGCACCTCTACCAAAGCTAAACCCATTTGGCGGATGTATTTTACAGCTTCAGTTTCGGGTAATTTCCCTTGGCGTTGCACGTATTCCCATAAACTCTTGCCTGCTATATATTGCATTTCTAAACAGTAGCGACCATCTTCTTCAACAAAAAAGTCGAATACTTGCACAATATGAGGATGTGAGTCTGTACAACACATTGCTAGCATCTGTGCTTCTTTTTTGAAGCGTTCAACATACTTGGGATAATCTGGATCTCGTTGGACGCTGATGTTGGGGGTTTTGATGACGACTCGGCGGTTTAGCTTGGTATGCATTGCTTGGTAGGTAACTGCAAAACCACCACCACCCAAGTATTTTTCTATTTTGTATTTGCCGTTATATATTAGCTGTCCGTCTTGCCAGAACATATACCCATATTTATTAATGGCTAATGTTGATTGTGACACGCTTTTTGTGAGTTCTCTTCTCGTGGTTAGCGTTGCTGAATAAGCTTACGCAGAGGCACAGAGAGGAAGATTAAGGTTTTGTGGCAACTCCCGATCGTAACTATTGGAGTCGCAAAAGCAACTAATGTGACTTGAAAACTAGCTTTTGGAGTCGCAAAAGCAGCTAATGTGACTTCAAAACTAACTTTTGGAGTTGTAAAAGCAACTAATGTGACTTGAAAACCAACTATTGAAGTCGCAAAAGCTACTAATGCGACTCTAAAACTAACTATTGGAGCCGCAAAAGCTACTAATACAACTCTAAAACTAACTTTTGCGTAAATCTAGCCTATTACCTATTTTGTGGTTTAGCAGAAGATGATGGCGTTTGTTGTGTTGGGGGATTGGTAGGTGCTGATTTGTCTGGAAACCAATCATTGAATAAATCTGTGCCGTCTTTGACTCCTGATATCAAGGCTGCGAATAATGCTAATACACCCATAATCTCTAATATCCACGCCCACAAGGGTTGTGTCCAAGGAAGTTTGGGAAGAGAAAGACTTGCTGTGTTTAAACTCAATTCTTTTAACCAGTCTTCCACTGTTTCGGGACGCTTGTCAGGTTGTAGTTCCATTGCGTGGAGAATGGCATCATTGACGCGATCGCTAATCTTATCATTCAATTCGTTAGGTGGAATTAAACGCTTATTGTTATCTTGGCGCTCAATAGCACTTTCTGGCAGTTTTCCTGCTAATAAAAAATATAAAGTTGCCGCAAGAGAATAAATATCAGTCCAAGGTTTACGTCGCGCCTGTTGTCTAGGAGAGTTGGAATACAGTTCAATTGGTGTAAATTTATCAACCAAGTTACCGCGACTAGACACTGGGTTATCAACGAATCTTCGTGCTAAGTCGAAGTTTATCAAAACAGCTTGATGCGTACCTGCCCGCAAAATGATATTTTCTGGTTTCACATCTCGATGCAAAAATCCTTGTTCATGCACTACGATGAGTGCTTTCCCAATTTGCTGGATGTAATCTAAAGCCTCTTTTTCAGGGAGAAATCCTCGCGGTTGGACAATCTTGGCTAAATTATCTCCTTGAATATACTCCATCACCATGCATTTTAAATCACCTTCCTCGAAGGTATCAATGACTTGGACAATATTCGGATGTTTGCATATAGCTAGTTTACGGGATTCATCTGCAAAACCTGATTTTAAGCGATCGCGGTCTTCGTTACTTAATTGATTCAGCAAATTGGAATCCAATGTTTTAATCACAACTTTCTTGCCATCCCGATCCTCAGCAAGATAAGTAATAGCGAAGTTCCCCTGTCCTAACTGTTGTTTAATTTCATACCGATCGCGGTGTAACTTTTGTCCAAATGCCCAAGTCATTAGTTGATTATCTCAGAGACTTGTATTAATTTTTGCATATAGCAATTCTCCTGTGGACGTAATACAGATTCTCTCAACAAATGTTCTGTAGCTTGCACCCTGATATCTAAATAGTGAAGCTGTTATGCTTCAAAAAATATAATATGACGCGATCGCAAAAGTTGTGTTATAAAAACGGGCAAAGTCTTACAAAATACAAAAATCTTTTACTGTAAAGCTTTTTCGGTAAATGCGTAATTTTCATACCAATGGCATCAAATGCTACTGTAACCAATCAAGCTTTAGCGTTTAATCATCAGTAATCTTTAAAAAATTGCAAAAATAATGTTAAGTATACCTATTAACTTAAATTTACCTCGTATACCCCGTTTAATAACTTCTTTACCTGGGCCTCGCGCTCAAGCAATTGTACAACGCGATCGCGCGGTAACTTCCCCTTCTTACACCCGCGATTACCCGTTAGTTGTATCTCGCGGACAAGGCTGCATGGTAGAAGATGTAGATGGCAATGTATTTCTGGATATGACCGCAGGTATTGCTGTCACCGCCACCGGACACGCCCACCCGGAAGTTGTCAAAGCAATTCAAGAACAATCCGAACGTCTGTTGCACATGTCAGGGACAGATTTTTATTATGAACCGATGGTGGAATTAGCGGAACAATTAGCGATTCGCGCCCCTTTTCCTCAACCACAGAGTAACAGTGCATTTCCAGCAAAAGTATTTTTCACCAATTCCGGGGCAGAGTCAAACGAAGGAGCAATTAAATTAGCTCGATATTACACCAAGCGATCGCTAATTGTGGCTTTCTTAGGTGCATTTCACGGACGCACTTATGGGGCAATGTCTCTCACGGGTTCTAAAGCAGTGCAGCGAGCGAATTTTGGGCCTTTAGTTCCTGGGGTAACTCATATCCCCTACGGCACTCACGCCAGTTTAGATTACCTGGAACAACAGCTATTCGGGACAATTTTACCACCGCAAGAAGTAGCCGCGATCGTAGTTGAGCCGATTCAAGGAGAGGGTGGTTATATCGTACCAGAGGATGGTTTTTTAAAACGGATTCGGGATATTTGCGATCGCCACGGTATTCTGATGGTAGTGGATGAAGTGCAAGCGGGAATGGGGCGGACTGGTCGCTTATTTGCGATCGAGCATTGGGGTGTGATGCCTGATATTATTACCACTGCTAAAGGTATCGCCAGTGGTCTGCCATTAGGAGCGATACTTGCAAGACCAGAGTTAATGACTTGGCCTCCAGGTTCTCACGCTACTACATTTGGCGGTAATCCCGTAGCTTGTGCTGCTGGTATTGCCACATTGCAATTGCTGGAAAGTGGTTTGATGACCAACGCTACCCAGATGGGAGAATTCTTACAAGCTAGTCTTACCGAGTTGCATCAAAGATTTCCGAGAGTATCGCCGCCACGAGGTAAAGGTTTGATGGTAGCCGTGGATTTATTGGATGAACAGGGTAATCTCGATCATAAATTGCGCGATCGCATTATTCAAGAAGCTTTTTTACGCGGTTTATTATTACTAGGTTGCGGTAAAGCGGCAATTCGTTTCTGTCCCCCTCTAGTTATCGACAGCGAACAAATCCAAATCGCCCTTCAGATTATTAGCGAGATTTTAAGTTCTTAAAAGATGACAAATGACAAATGACAAATGACAAATTTATATGAAACCCGAAATAGCCTTAAATTTATGGAAATTACTTTGGCAAAAATACAGCGCCAGAGTAAATCATGCCCGTACCTACCAGCAAATGATAACTGCTGCGGGTGGAATTGTAGCCAACGACCACATCGCCTTTCGGTCTTTGCGTTTATTAGTAGATAGTCCGCAAGGTCAAGTTAATTTAGGAATTGACTATCTCGCACAATTTGCAGAAGCTTTGGGTTACGTGGCGGCTGGAGAGTATAATTTTGCTCAAACTCATCTATATGCCCGTCATTATCGCCATCCACAACAAGAGGAATTTAACTTACCCAAACTCTTTATTAGCGAGTTGATTGTTGATGAACTGCCTGCTAATATTGCTCAACTCATCTCTAAAACAGTATCTGCAATCCCACACCAACTAACCTCACCCGTTACTCTTCTCAAAAAAGACGCGGAGATTGAAACCATTGCCAAACAACTTCAGCAAGTCTTCACCCGTCCTTGGCTACCTCCCAGGCATTCTGTTGTCGAAGAGGTCAATCAGGTTACTCAGTATGGGGCTTGGGTGTTGCTGCACGGATATGGTGTCAACCATTTTACAGGCTACGTCAACGGACAGAACACCCCAAAATATCCAGACATTGATACTACTGCTAGTGGTTTGGCTCATCTGGGTGTACCAATGAAATCAGAGATAGAGGGAAATGTTGCCTGTGGTTTGCGACAAACTGCAACTCAAGCTGTAACAGAAATGGTGACAGTGCTAGATGATAACAGTGGCGCAGAAATTCAGATCCCCTGGACTTACGCTTATTATGAAATTGCCCAGCGTTATCTAGTCGAAATCGAGCCTGGAAAGCAGATACTTTTCGATGCTTTTTTAGGAAGTAATGCCCAGCAATTGTTTGAAATGACTCGTCTATCTAAATAAACCTCATCCATGTTGAAACCTAGGTTTTTTAAAAGATATATTTATGTAGCGACTGTCTTAAATGTCAAATGCGTTAGCGTCGCTCACCGTAGGTATCGCCTTGCAGAAAACCTCAAAGACAATGCGATCGCTATTGTGAAAGAGTGAGTGCGATGTCTACGACGGGCTACGCCTACGCATTATTAGCTCCTTGAATTGTCTCATCTGTAAGTTGCAGACGTGATTATTCTAGTTGTAGCTTGGGGTAAACGCAGTGAAACCCAACTAATAATTTATGATCGAGAAGCAGACTTGATTTACTGGAGTACTTTGCATGGTTTCAGCAGAATTAATCTCTACTTTGCGAGAACTTAGTCGAGCAGATAAGTTTTACATTATGCAGGTTTTAATCTCAGAGTTAGCCCAACAGGAAACCGATCTGATTAAGCCCGATCAGTCTTATCCTGTGTGGTCGCCTTATGATGCAGTTGAAGCCGCAGATACTATGTTAAAAGTGCTACAAGCTGCTAAAACTCAAGACTATGCGTAACGCACAACGGTATTCCTTTATCCCAATTGATGTTGCCAGCTACCTTACACTTCAGAGTAGCGGACGGAAGCCGTTGGTGGGGTAATCTGCAAGCTCAAAGCCTAACTCCTGAAGAACATATTTAGAATTATTGACTCTAAGTATTGATTACTTTATCCGCAGCACCAGTTAATATCTCATCCATCCAAGCATTTATGCTTTTGCCAGCCTTTTTAGCAGCAATAAATATTTTGCGGTGGTGTTCTGGAGTTGTGCGGAATGGAAGTTTACCAGAGAATGGTTTATCAGGCTCCTCTCCTAATTCTTCACAGAAAGCAAGATAATCATCAACAGAAATTTGAAATTCTTGACGCGCTTCGTCTACAGTTTTTGCCTTAAAGGTAATTACGTCATTAATATCTAGGACTTGGCCAAAAAGTATTCCCGCTTCTACATCTACTTCTATACTAGCTGTGTATCCTTTATAAGTCATCATATTTCAATTCCTGCCTTAATTAAAAATTCTCTAACAGATTTGACTGCTCCTTTATCTGTCTCATTTTGAGGATGCGGTTCGTGAAAAACAGCTTTCACATCATTTAATTTCACACGAACCCGCGAACCTCTACCTTGAGTAATATCAGCACCGAGAGCTATAAATAAACTTTCAATATCTTTCCAAAGAATATTAGATGGTACAGGATTTGTAAAAATTAACTCTAAAATTTGACGTTGTTTGTTATTGAGATCCATTTAATCAATACAATTACAGCCATCGTACAGTTAACTTGAATATAGTCAGAGATATGATGATATCATATTATGATATCGTTGAAAATATAGAAGCGTATGCGTAGCTGGGGTACACTACACCTCCAAAATTTCCCCAAGTGCGTTAGCGTAGCTCACCGTAGGTATCGCTTGACAGAAAACCTCAAAAATCAAGCGATCGCCTGTTGTCCAAGAATGAGCGATCGCCTTACAGAAAACCTCAAAAACTAAGCGATCGCCTGTTGTGGAAGGGTGAGTGCGATAGCTTTGCAGAAAACTTCAAAAACTAAGGGTAGACTGAGTGTGATCGCATTATCTAGGCATTCAATTCTCAGTTTTGTGAAGCTGCAAATACTGCTCTAACGGCTCAACATCAGCTAATTTTTGACATCAACTCAATCTATAAGAGCAGCAATTGCACTTGGACTTCAGTACACTAATCCAGTGTAGGTGATTGCTCATTGAAAGTTTGTTCCCAATAACTACGCCAGTTATCTGAAAGTCCATAGAGTTTCTTGCGGGATGCTATTTCTTCAGTGTTTAACCATGATTGAGATTGCAGAGCCTTGCCTCGCAAAGCTTTTGAGATATTAGTGGGTTCTACCTTATTAATATCATCTACAAGATACTGGTTAATTATATTGGCAATTTCTGAGCCAGTGACTTGTTTTTTTCCTCTCGCCCTCAGTTCTACCAGTGCCCAAAAAATTTTTGGTGCTAAACTCCGTGGTGCAGTTTGGATATCAGCTAGCTCATGTGGAACTTGTATACTATTTGTTTCTTGCAAAAGCGTAGGTTTTTCAAAATCTTCAAATAAGGAGAGTTGAAATACTTGTGCTTCTTGCTTCTTTGTAGAAACAATTTCACTAATAGTTTCAGGCAGTCGATTTGGTAAGGCTACGCCTGCAACCCTGAGCAGTTTAGTTATCATATCCCTAAGCTTTTCCTCAGTTGTAGCAACTTCAGGAAAGTGCATTAAAACTTCACCTATTGGCTTCTCTTCTTCAAAAGATTCGACTAGATAACGTGCTACAATACTGTTTGCTTCAGTTTCAGATAAGAGATCTACACCAGTTTTATTGAGTGATTCTTCTGAGACAATAGTAATTACATCCCGAACTGCATCACAAAATTTTTCAAAGGCTTTACTTTTATGAAAAGGTAACTCACGCCCTATCATTGAAAGATAAATATTGTCAAAATAAACCTGTTTAATCATAACGACAGTAAGTGGAGAAGTACGAAAAGAATGAGATTCTTCCAATTCATAGTTTTTCGTGAAATCAGCTTCGGAAGGTATTTCCATACACTCTAAAAGCCGCTCACGCACCATTTCCCTAATTGCAAGTCGTGTCCATCTCTCATGGTAAGCATACATTCGTGTGAAATTTAGAATTTCTTTTAGGGTTGTTCCACGTCGTGATTCTGAGCTATGTCTTCCATAAAGTAACCTAAGTAGTAATCTAAGCTTTAAGAAATAACATGGATAACTTGGAAATACTGGATAGTATAAGTTTGGTAAGACAGATTTACCTCCACTGATGCTATTACCTGATAGCAATGCTGAAATTATATAAGAGACTGACCAAGCTTCTGGTTCACTACCTAGTGTTAAATGAAGATCGCGCAGAATATCAAGAAAATAGCGAACATTATGCCATGAAACTGCTGAAAGTAAATTAAGAGATTGATTAGCAGTACTAGCCGTTAGAAAAGTTAATTTAATTACTTGCGTATAGTTCAAAGAAAACTTATAAAATTCTGGCCAGTTAGGTTGATTACGCCAACGAGCTAAACGATGATCTTTCTTGGTTGGTTCTTTTGGTGCTTCCAAATTTTCCACATATTCAATACGTTTAGAAAGTACTTGTACTAGATCAGGTGTTTGAAGATGATAGACAATATCATCTGAACGCACGTCAAGAAATCCAAACTCTCTACCTCGAAAATAAGTCCCCTCACGCATCGTAATAATTACTGTTGATCCAGTTTGACTAGCAAGCTTGTGAGCAAATGTATAGGCTATTCTTTGATATCTATCTGATGTTCGATCAATATTGTCTAGAAAAACTACTACACCTTTTTTATTCTGACTTGCATAATATCTCCAACTTTTCTCTAAAAATTCATTGGGTGAGTCAGAAAGCTGCTCTAATAGTTCAGCTTCTTTAAGAGCTAAAAGCTATGGGTCTTGCTCAAAAACTTTGGCATATGAGCCTCTGCGTAAATTTTGCAACTCTCTACCAAAAATTTTTCTGAGAGTTTCATGTTCGTAAGCTTCTGGACGCAAGTTTTTCCATTTTTTATTGATTTGCTGCCAAAGATATTCATTTATGCTCTCTGGTGTGCCATCGAATTCATTAATTAAGTCAATAATTAAATAATTAAATCTATTTCTGCTTTTTTGATGTGCTTCAATCAAAACTTTATTAATAAAGGTAGACTTTCCACATCCAACAGAACCTGCAATTAAAACTACTCGTCCTTTTCTATCACCTGATTCAGTAGGCAAAAAATGTGGACTATCATAATCGGGTGAAATGTCGGTAGCCTCTGGAATATAAATCGGGGATGTGTCTTGAAGGGTACGTTTTAACTCTCCTTGATACTGGTCTAATTTTGGATTTGTAACGAAGCATTGTTTGAGCATCATTCTCCGGCCTGGATCAACAATCTCCCCAAAAAAGTGATCGTAGAATTCTCGTATGTATTTCTCGGTATCATTAGAGCGCGACCATTTGATTTCAGGAAGTTTTGAGTTAGGAATACCACAAAAATCTGAAGGAAGAGAATTAAGTTCAGAAAAATGCTCTTCAAGGGAATTGTTAACTACACAAGGTTCAGAAAGGAGATCCCAAAACAGATCAAAGTGCGATACATTTGATAATAGATTGCCAAAATAAAAACATTGCAAATCATTGATAGTTTTATTCCTATTTGGAATTGCTTGCATGACTATCCATTCTGCACCATTGGTAATTACCGAATATGGCACTCCAGTTTCTTTTGCATAACCTTCAGCTTGGTTAATTACTTCACCAACTGAAGGGCCAAAAGAGGTGCGGATATAACTGAGTTGGTAAATTGTTTTCTTTAGCCCTGTTTGTGGACGTATGAACGTTTGTCCAATGCGTTTTGCTTCTACGATAAATCGTGGAATACCATCTGCTGTGATTAGATAATCTGTGAATCCAACGTGTTTTACCGGATGTTCTGGATTAAACTCTTCTTTGCTCCATCCTAGAGATTCAAGGATTTTATCAATGATTAAAAGACGAGTTTTAGCCTCGTTTTCTCCGCAGAGATTAGAACCTTTATCACCATACTGCCTTCGCAGACTAGCTAGAACTGCTAATGCTGATTCACGGCTTGGGATACTGCCTTGCGAAGTTTGATCTTTGGGTTTCATGTCTTTGGACTTTTCTTATCTAGTTAAGATAGTCAAACTCGATACAACTTTAGCTAAAAAAGAGTAGCTAGTTTATACCAAGATAGCCCACAGGGTTAGCTACTGAAAAATTACCGCTTATCTCAAAACATTGTTCTACAAATAACCTAGCACTAACTTGATTCTGCTTGAAAAGTCAGATAAATGCAGAAGGCACGGTATTACCGTGCCTCCTGTCTTATTGGTTATGTATAAACCTAGTCTATCCCTTCAATCCGGTCTTCAACTTCTTGGTACAACTCGCGCAGACGATCTAAATTATCCTCGCTAGTCTCCCAATAACCGCGTCCATTCACTTCCAACAAAGTTGATACAATCTTGCGGAAAGAATGGGGATTAAGGTTCAACAACCGTTTCTGCATTTCTTCATCTTTGATGAAGGTTTCGTTAGTATCCTCATAAATCCAGTTATCCACAGCGCCGGCTGTTGCACTCCAACCTGTTGTATTCACCAACCGCTTGGAGAGTTCGCGCACACCTTCGTAACCGTGAGACAGCATCCCTTCGTACCATTTGGGATTTAATAATTTGGTACGCGCATCTAAACGCACGGTTTCTGATAATGTCCGCACTTGGGCGTTAGCTGTGGTTGTATCTGCAATATAAGATGCTGGTTTTTTACCATCACCCCGCAGACTTGCCACTAGCTTAGTGGGATCTGAATCAAAGTAGTGGGAAACGTCCGTTAAGCTAATCTCGGAAGAATCGAGATTTTGGAAAGTTGCATCAGCAGTTTTTAATGTACTTTCAAAAATCTGCCGGGATTCGTCCATAATTCCGGGGTTATCGGAATTGAAGGAGAAAGATTTCCGGTTGAGATACATTTCCTGCAACTCGGCTTCGCTATCCCAAGTGCTGTTTTCTACTGCCAAGTTGATATTTGACGAGTAGGAACCAGAAGCGTTGGAGAAAACGCGCGTTGCTGCTTGACGCAGATTAATCCCCATTTCCTCAGCTTGCAGCAAGGCGTGTTTGCGAACAAAGTTCATTTCTAAGGGTTCATCTGCCTCGGCTGCCATCTTCACGCCTTGGTCTAGCAGGTTCATTTGGTTGATGAACAAGTCGCGGAATACACCAGAACAGTTGATTACCACATCTATTCTGGGTCGTCCCAACTCTTCTAGAGATATCAATTCCAACTTGTTCACCCGTCCCAAGGCATCGGGAACTGGACGCACGCCCACCATCCACATAATCTGCGCTAGGGATTCACCGTAAGTTTTGATGTTATCGGTTCCCCAAAGGACGCAGGCGATGGTTTCTGGCCATTTTCCATCGTTTTCTGCCTTGTTACGTACCAAAAGCCTGTCTACGACGATTTTAGCTGATTGGACTGCTGCTGTTGTTGGGATGGATTGCGGATCTAAAGCATGGATATTCTTACCTGTGGGTAATACATCCGGGTTGCGGATGGGATCGCCACCAGGGCCAGGTAAGATGTATTCACCTTCCAAGCCTCTGAGTAATGCTCCGAGTTCGTTATCGGCACAAACTTGCTCTAGGCAGAATTCCAAATACTCAAATAGGGGTTTTAGGGCGGCGTTATCGACTTTGGGATAACCTGCTTTATGCAATGATTCTACCCAAGGTTCTTTTTTGCCCATGTTGAAGAAATTCAACCGGGAAACTAAAGAAACTCGTCCTTCCGCGTCGATTTGCTCTTGGACAAGGGCGGTAACTGCTGCACGGGTTGCTAAAGTGATATCTTGCAATAACTGGACATCTTCTAAAATGCCCCTGTCGTTATTTTGGTAAATATCGTCAATGCTACGTCCAATGCTATTGGCGATAATTCCCGGCAAGCCTTGAATTCCTTCTTCTTGACGATCTAGACTAGCAATGTTGACGAGAGTTGCGATCGCTTCTTCTGCACTTGGGGGTTTACCAATGACGTGCAAACCACAAGGCAACAAGCGAGACTCGATTTCCATCAACTTGCGGTAGACGTTGCCAACAATATTATCCCGCTCATCGGCACTCATGTCTCTGGCATCGGTTTCTGGCAGGTGAATATCCTTATCCAGATTCACGATCCGGCATTTATCCATGATGCTGTTGACAATGGAAACACCGCGTCCACTATCTTTCAAGGTTTGGTAGGAAGCAATTAACTCGCTGAGTTCCTTCAAACCTTTATACAAACCAGCATTTTCTGCCGGCGGTGTCAAGTAAGAAATTGTTTCGGCATAACTCCGACGTTTGGCAATTGTCGCCTCACTCGGATTATTGGCTGCGTAGTAATACAGGTTGGGAATTGAGCCAATCAAGTTATCTGGATAACAGTCTCCAGACATCCCCATCTGTTTACCTGGCATGAATTCCAAGGAACCGTGTGTACCAAAGTGCAGTACAGCATCAGCTTTCCAAACTTGCTCTAGGTAAGTGTAGTAAGCAGCAAAACCGTGGTGAGGACTAGCTGAACGCGAGAATAACAGCCGCATTGGGTCGCCTTCGTAACCAAATGTAGGTTGGACACCGATGAAGACGTTACCGAATTGCTTACCATAAATTAGCAAGTTTTGCCCGTCGCTGTTGAGATGTCCGGGAGGTGGGCCCCAGTTTTCCTCTAAGCGGTGAGAGTATGGGGTCAGCGCCTCATACTCTGGAACCGACATTTTGTAAGCAACGTTCAGTTCTGGGCTGTTGTACTGCGCTTGAGCGTCATGAATGACTTCTTGCATCAACGCTTCGGCTGATTCTGGCAATTCGGGTAAGTCGTAGCCGTTATTTTTAAGGGCTTTCATTACCTCGTAGATGGAACCGAATACATCCAAGTAAGCGGCGGTTCCCACGTTGCCTTTATCTGGCGGGAAACTGAAAACGGTGATGGCGACTTTTTTATCCAGCTTCGGCTTGCGGCGGAGGTTAGCCCATTTTAAGGCGCGTTCGGCTACAGCTTCAACGCGATCACGCAGTGCGATCGCTTTCCCTGTAGCCCCATCTCTACCCGATAAAATTATTGGCTCAATTGCCCCATCCAATTCAGGAATCGCAATTTGCAAAGCTACTTGAATCGGATGTAACCCTAAATCGCTATCCATCCACTCTTCTGTGGTTTGGAATACTAAGGGTAACGCCACCATGTAAGGACGATTTAAGCGTTTGAGTGCTTCAATTGCCTTAGGATGGTCTTGTCTGGCTGGGCCACCCACTAAAGCAAAACCAGTCAGCGATATCACTGCATCTACCAACTGTGTGTTGGTATTTGGTTCATAGAAGTAAGCCTCAACAGGCTTGGAGAAATCCAAACCACCAGCAAACACAGGTAGTACCCGTGCGCCTAGTGCTTCCAACTCCTGCACCATTGCCACATAATGGGCATCATCGCCTGTAACTAGGTGAGTGCGTTGCAATACTAACCCGACACAAGGAGCTAGGGGATCTTTTAGATCGCTAGAAATATCCTTACGAGCTGTATACCAATTGAGGTACTCTCTGACATCTTCAAACATACTGGGAGCCAAAGGATGCCAAATCCCTAGATCGGGATAAACCACCGGCTGTTCGTATGTAGAAGGTGCAAAATTTTGTTTTTCTAAACCTTTAAATACATATTTATCAGCTAGCATCAGCAAGAAGTTTTCCAGGTTTTCTGGAGAACCACCTAGCCAATACTGAAAACTGAGCATGAAATTTCGGGCATCCTGTGCCTTGTCCATCGGTAAAAACTTCAGAACTTGCGGTAGGGTTCGCAAAAGCTTCAGCATCCCATCTTGGAATCCCGCACCGGATTTTTCTTTGCGTTTCCGCATGAATTGGGCGATCGCACTTTTTGACTGACCCAACTGTGCCAAGGAAAAGCTGCCCATTTTACTCAGGCGCATTACCTCTGGCATGGAGGGAAAGACAACAGAAACGTCCAGATGATCGCGGTGTGGTTCTACTGCTGCTACTACTTTCTGTGCTAAGTCTTCGATGAAAATGAGGGAAGCGATGAAGATATTCGCATTCTCAATTTCTCGTTTGAACTCCTCGTAATTTTCGGGGTCGCGGAGTTCCTCAATCAAGTACCCGCTGATTTCAATCGCCAAGTTGGGATTGTTCGCGTTAATAGTGCGAACTGCTTGCGACAATGCGCTCTGGTACTGGGACTCAAGCACGACATAGACCACCTTGATTAAACTACGTCCGCGTAAGTTATCAGGCGCAATGTGTCTAATGGTGGACTTGACGTGTGTGAACATGCTTCTTCGGCTCCTTTGATGCGTGTTCTCTGAAGGAAGTTCCTAGCGGCATCATCAGCCACAGGTAACTTGTGATCTTTAGGCAATATCTGTTTTTTATCAGAAAACGCTTGCCCAGTAGGCATTTTATCCCTTATATGACACAAATCGATATAAAAAACGAAATATTTCTTTGTAATTGTTGACTTTACATAAAAGTACTTGCTCACCAATTTGTAAACTTTTTGTAATATATTTTTATAGTTAAATAGCTATTTATCTATATTATTGCAGCTAAAAAACAAAACCCGCACAAGCGGGTTGTAAAATTTTGATGTTTGGCGAAATGCTTAGGCGTAGAGGATTGTAGACATCGCCTAATTACTATAATTTCTTAATTAACAATACCTCTGCCAAAATAAGAGCCTAGATATAATTTTGGCAAAAACGGCAAAACTAAGCATATATAAGCGGTTTGATAAAAATGTGGTTTGTCATCTGAAACCTTATCCTGCCGTCAATACGTTAAAAAAACCTTGTGGGAAACCTTAAAGGAATTTTTAGGACTGATTGTTTTTGCCAACCCTCAAAGAAATGGGAGTTAATGATTAAATTATCATCATCTCACCCTCGTAAATTGGCGAAGGTATTGAATTAAGAATAAAGTTTAGCTTCTAACTTTTTCAAAATCTTCTTCGGATCGTTCTTATCTCCCCTCAAAAATTTTCAAGCAGCAAAACTTTCAACAGTTAAATAATTTATCAAGGAAGGCAGGAGGCAGATAGCGGAGCGTAAAGCCTTCGGCATGGCTTCGCTTAGAGCGAGTCCGTGAGCGTCGGGCAGCTCTTGCTGGAGGAAAACAGCGCTGGTGCCTCTTGCCGCGACCATAGGGTCTTGGGTTTAAGACAAGAACTCCAAATTGAAAATTTGGTGAGCCAGCCCGGTCTTGTTGTTTCAACAAAGAGGAGCCAGCGCGGTCTTCTCCCAAAGGGAGAGGCTAGCGCCAAGGGGGTTTCCCCCATGAGCGACTGGTGTTGGACTGGCGAACCCGAAGGGTGGCTCTTTTTCAGGAGGGGTTTGAATCCCCAACTGAGGTAAAACCTTCTGCCTCCTGCCTCCTTCAATTCTCCTGCCTAGTGCATTATTAAACTAAGGTGACTGATTTAATACCCACTTCAACCACTGGCTAAAGGAATTTATAGTATTCAAACGATGGACTCCAGGCGCACGGGTGGCGGCGAGTCCATCAATGGCGACTAATGCAGCATATTGCAAGCCCAAAAAACTATCAACGGCAGCATAAGGGCCACCTAAAGTAATAGCCCCAGCAGCATACATTTGACCTTTGCCACTACGCATTTCTACTAGTTCAAAATTGTTCGCTACAGTCAATCGCCCCAGATGATTCACTGGAAGATTGTAATGTTTTACTAAATCTGCTATCAGAGGATTGGCATCTACTTTCGCATCCAGTCCAGTCGCATCAACAATAAAATCAGCTAGCAATTTTATTTCCCCAAAGCTTTGCTCTCGGATACTGGTAATAGTCCGGTTTTGGGCATCTCGTTCTACATCTAGCACCTCACCAAAGGTAATTTGATACCAGCCTTCGCTAATGCCTTGGGCAGTAATTTGCTGCCAGTCTTGGCGGTCGGCGGTGGTTGTTCCACCCCAGTCTGCTAGTAAACGCTTGCGTTCATCGGGGGTGGCTTTTTCTAACATTGCCCGGAGTTCGCCGCCCCAACAGGCTTTAGGCCAGTTAAAGGGTTGAAATTCGTAATGATTTTTGACTAGGCGTTGGGTATTTTGAAATTTGTTGCCTTGAGGTTTAGGCGATCGCATTAAATGCAAAACTGCAATATTCCGATTTCGCTTTCTGGCTTCATAAATGCGCTGAATAATCCGCGAAGCCACAATTCCCCGTCCCCGAATCAATACCGTACCACCTTGTCGCTCTAGTTGCTCATAAACATGATCGTGGGCTTCATAAGCATTGACGACAGATTTAAAATCTTGATATTTTTCTCTATAAGCTTGCAAATCGGGAAGAAACTGAATTGCTGGATATCCAGTAGCTAAATGTAAATAACGAGTAACTAAAAAAGCATAATTTCCTGGGGCGCGAGAATAGGCTACGCAATATCTGCCATCATCAGTTTTGCGAATTGCCCTAACTCGCCCATAGCGATAAATTTGATTCCAACCAATGCGCTTCGCTTCCCTGTCTATGGAATCAAAGACATTACCCGCACGGGGTGTATAAGTTTCGGCAAATGTTGGTTCAGCAAACACTTGCCATAAATACTTCAATGCTGAGTTTATCTGTCCCTTGCTGCAATCACGCCAAGCCTCGCGCAAGGCATAACTAGGCCAACCCCAAATATTATCAGGGCAAGAGTCAGAATTAGAACGCAGTCTTTCATATAAGGGAATTTGCGAATTCAAACAAAGGCGCTTGTAACGAGCATAAGGCTCTGCTTCCAATCCCAAAGCTACAATCTTGTCAGGACGCACACCACTAATTCGCAGTAAATCAGCCCAAACAAAGCTACCCAATCCCGCCCCGATCGCTAGATAATCAGATTCATCTACTGATAGACCTGTAGCATGAAGCGCTTGCACGGCGACATTTTCCGCTTGAAACGCTAGTGGCGGGAAATTACTTGCCAAGGGCGTTAGCGGCTGGGCAACAGGTAATGTGGGGTCTGGAAGATTGGTATTTGCGTTGAAGTGAATCGTTGAAGGTGGGCTGGTATCTGGTTCAGAGGCGCTAGCACCAAATTTCACTGTGATTACATAAGGACCAATTTGCAATGTATCACCATTAGTCAAAACACTGCGCGTTTGTGGTTTACCGTTGACATATACACCGTTAACGCTGCCTTGGTCAATCGCTACTAGCTGGTTTTGTTCCCAGTCAATTAGGGCATGGTAGCGAGAAACCTCGTTACTGTTAAGCAGCATCCGAGAAACGCGCATCCCTCTGAGTTCGGCAGGTAAGCGAGGGAATTCTCGACCAAAAGCGATCGGTATATTCAACCTTGGTTCTCGCCGTTCTCCTGTCGCTGGTTCTTCCCAACTCAATTGAATTTGTAAGTCATTTGTCATTTGTCATTTGTCATTGGTCATTGGTCATTTGTCATTGGTCATTAGACTTGTTCAATAATTCTCCCTTGTCTCCCTTGTTCCTAACTACCCGGTGCTACTAAAACACTCACAGCCGCAGCCAAAGATGTCCCACACCAATTACAGCCAATTTGCAGATTCTCTCCTGGGGAAACTTTATGACATTTGGGGCATTCTAAACCATAAATTCCTAGCGCTGGCGCGGGAGGTGTTGGTGAATGGTGATGATGTCCGGGATGCGGTGGCATTAAAATTGTTGCTGGAATGCTGCCTGTGGAAACTTTAGTAACGTTGAGTTTTATTTGTCCCAAAGAGATAGTAGTACCCTCTGTTAACAGCATTTCACCTTGGACTAATTGCCGTCCATCGACAAGGGGGGGATTTTGCGATCGCAAATTTCTGATATAAAAGCGCTGTTGCTGGTGATGAAAAAAGATTTCAACGTGCAGACCAGATACAGTAGGATGACTCAAAATAATATCGCACCGGAGGGGATCTCGACCAATGCGGACAGTACCAGGATTTTGACTTGGTTGTTGTTCGTAAATGTTCTGAGTTTTATCTTGACCTGCATCGTGCCACTGTAAAGTTAGTGCGTTCATTGTTCTAACTTCGTAAATCGTATTTAGCTACTTCAACTTCTTTCTGTGCGATTCCTAACATGATTGAGTCGGTGGAAGCAAGTATTTAGAAAAAACTTCAACAAGCTTTATCTATCCGACGCTAATTTATCAGCAATACGTGTAGTTTCTGGCAGTCGATATTTGGGCGTACAGCGTAATACATAGTCAATCGCTGTCGGTAAACTAATTCGATGGCCACTGGAGATATACAAAGGTTTTACCCCGGTGCGCGATCGCAAAACAACCCCAACGGTTTCACCCTCATATATCAGTGGTTGCGTGCTGCCTTTGGCTTCTGCCAATTCATCATACTTACCTACCAACCTGGACTTAGCTACACCAATTGTTGGCATATCTATAAGTAACCCTAAATGGCTAGCTATACCTAATCTGCGGGGATGAGCAATTCCTTGACCATCACACAGGATAATATCTGGTGTTGTTTGAATTTTCTCCAAGGCATCGAGAACAGCTGGAATTTCCCGAAATGAGAGGAATCCAGGAACATAAGGAAAGGTAGTAGGACGGTGTGCTAGGCTCGTCTCAATTACTTGTAAATCAGGAAAACTCAGTACTGCGACAGCTGCACGGCTAATAGTTCCATCAGCTTCAAAACCCATATCCACTCCAGCAACGTACTGGATCGGTTCTTCTAGTTGATCCTCAGTAATTACTTGATCTCGCAGCTTTTCTTGGATAACTATGGCTTCTTCCAGCGTTGAAGGCCAAGCATGATCTCGATAAAACTTCATATTGAAAATGGGAATTTAATTGATTAATATTAATCCTGTTAATTTGGCAAGGGCAAAAACCGATGTTAATCCAGGGAAATATATTTTTTACAAAAGTCTATGAAAGACTATCTTTATACTAAATATTTTAGCCTAAGTTAGTTGATATTTTGCATCATAATGTTACTTAAGGCTGTTAAGAGGGAATTCTAAGAATATAAGCTTATTTTCCTAGATTTTCTCTTTTAGTGGTTATGACACAGCCGAATATTCTGGAACTTGCAAAACAGGGAGATGTAGATGCGATCGCATCTCTGATGAACCGCCACCTACACCCCAAAGGGATCACTGCAAAAGTTGCCTTTAAAGATGCTTGGTTAGAGGTAACGCTAGAATCTGCCCAAGTACCAAATCAGCAAATTTTAGTTACATTCATCCGCAAAGGTTTAACTGGTTTAGGGGCTGCATCTATTGAAAGCGTGAAAATTTACGGACAACAAACGGGTAAAAAGTTTCCAGCTTGGACTAAAGAGTTTAATCTAGGCATAGTAGAAGATGAAATAGCAGCAGATAATGAAGAATCTTCTAGTGAACATCAATTTCTAACTATTTTTATTAACTTAAGTGGCGATACAGTGCGGGGATTAACAAACCAAGATTTTGAATCTATTGCTAATAAAATAAGCTCTGATATTTTATCATCTTGTACTGACGTTTTTATTCAAAAAGTAAGTATTAGTAATGGTAGCTCTGTAATTACAAAGGAACGTTAGTATTTAAATATTTAAATTTCCTAATCCAGAGATACATAGGTACAGAGAAAAAGTTTAAAGCTAGGGTTTTTGTAAAAAATATAATAAATTCAAGCAAGTTTGATATGTAGGGCTGGGAACTTTCTAAAAATGTTGCTTTTGTGTATAAATTGGGAACCCTGAGATAGACGATAATTTATCAGTTTTTCAGATTTATTGGTTATGATGCAGCCGAATCTTTTAGAACTTGCTAAACAGGGAGATGCACAAGCAATTGCTTCAGTAATCAATTACCTTTTGCAACCAAAAGGTGTTAGTGCCAAAGCAATCTTGAAAGATAGCTGCTTACAGATAATCCTCGAATCTTTTCAAGTACCGGAGCAAGAATCATCAGTTACTTTCATTCATAAACTAATAATTAAGTTGGAAGCTCCACCTATTAAGTCTGTAAAAATATATGGGAAAAAGAAAGGACACACCTCAGTAAGTTGGATAGATAATTTAAATTTGAATTCAGTAAATGATGAGACTAAAAAACATTCTAGTATTTTCGAACTAGCTAAACAGGGAAAATATGAAACTCTCTCTAAAATATGGCCAGTTTGGTTTCCTTATCCTAGTTCTTGGCTCAGGGCAATTATTCTAGTTCCCATAGCATTTCCTGGCACACGTTTAATAGTCTTTGGATTGGCTGGAGTATTTATATCAGTTATCGGTAACAGCCCTATATTATTAATATTTTCTATTTTATTCGGCTTATTAATACCAACAGCTTTCTTAGCCTTTGTCTATCATATTTTCTGGTTTATTTGGCAAAAGCCTAACTCATCTAATAAATTACCAAAATGGATGCCTACTTTCAATAGCTTATGGGCAGGTTTCTATAGCACATTAGTAATGGGATTATCTTTTATGCTAATCCTAGCTATCTTTTCAGAATTAGCTTTTTCTAGTTGCAACTTTTACAATAAAATACCGGAGTACTTCAATGGTTGTACAGGACATTTAACAGGACGCGCAACAAACGGAATTTTTTACAGTATTGAAAATAATGATTTTTTGAGTCAACGCTGGTTCATGATTTGGATCTTTACTGCCGCATATCTATATCAATTAGAACATTTGGTAATAAAACGCTTCATTCCTAAGCTGAAAGTTCTACTACAAAGCTTGCAAACTAGACCTAAAAGCTACAGTGTTGATCGCACAGATTTAGAAATTGACAGATTGCGTGGTGATATGGGTCTAACCCAAATAAAGAAAGGCAAAAAACAGCATTTGCTCATAAAATCACTATCTCAATATCATTACCAAACGCCTAAAAATTTAAATAAAAAGCTGCTGATAATTATGTTAATTCCCTTGGTTGCGATCGGAATATATTTATTGGCAACAATTTCAAAAATGGAAGAAAAACCAACAACTTCTATAGCTTCTCAAGTTACTTCGCTAACTCCATTTTCAGCAGCAATCATACCTCAAACTAATACATTCCGAGATGCTGTTAATCAAGCAATCAGTGCTGCCAAATTAACTCAATTAGCAAAATCTCCAGATGAGTGGAAAACAGTTGTAAGTCAGTGGGAAACTGCGATCGCACTTATGAAAACTGTGCCATCTTCCAGCCCAAATTATGCAATCGCTCAACAAAAAATCATAGAGTATCAGAAAAATATTAACTACGCTCAGAAAAATGCCGTCGATGGCAAGTAACGCGATCGCACCTCAGCGCTAAACTAGAAAAAGCACTGCGATATTCCGGCACTAACGAGGATAAACTATCATGCTTAATGGACTCAGACAAAAGGCGATAGTCAAACCTGGCGGTATAGTAAAAATCCGTTTTCCAGAACTTCCAGCAGGTGCAACTGTCGAGGTAATAGTACTTATGGAACCATCCCCAGAGCATTCTGAAAAACCTCTAACTAGCTTTATCGGATCTGTTAAAGGCAATTTTGCCACACCGGAAAAAGTGGATAAGTTTATTCGCCAAGAACGAGATGCATGGGAATTCTAGATGCTATTCAAGGAACACAAGTATACCTGGATACTAGTATTTGGATCTATGCTTTAGAGTGTTCCTAAACTATCAGTAATTTTGCTTTCTGACATTAACCCTCTTTTGTCACTCTAGGCAGAGGAAAAATAGAAATAAGGGATATTGAAGTTTTGAAAAATTGAGCAAGTCAGATTATTAACAATCATTTGAAGTTGAAAAAATC
>NZ_JACJSF010000260.1 GCF_014698035.1 Desmonostoc muscorum FACHB-395 | reverse complement strand
TATCTCAGCCAGAACCTTGAAAACTGCATAGAAACGCGAAAATAGCAGGCAGACACAGACATTCTTAGTGCTGAGTGCTGAGTTGTGAGTGCTGAGTAAAATCAGTGCGAAGTGACGAGGTAAGCAGAACTAACTATTTGTTTTTGTGAATGCAAATTGTGAAACACCAAATGAATTGAGTGGTCAAGCTAATAAGGGCTAACGGTGGATACCTAGGCACACAGAGGCGATGAAGGACGTGGTTACCGACGATATGCTCCGGGGAGTTGGAAGCAAACATTGAGCCGGAGATTTCCGAATGGGGCAACCCTATATACTACCTGCTGAATATATAGGCAGGAGAGAGCCAACCCAGCGAATTGAAACATCTTAGTAGCTGGAGGAAGAGAAATCAAAACAGAGATTCCCTAAGTAGTGGTGAGCGAAAGGGGAAGAGCCTAAACCAATTGGTTTACCGATTGGGGTAGTGGGACAGCAATATCGAATCTAGCGGTTAAACGAAGCAGCTAAATACTGCACCAAAGAAGGTGAAAGTCCTGTAGTTGAAAACTCAAGGATAGTAGCTGAATCCCGAGTAGCATGGGGCACGAGGAATCCCATGTGAATCAGCGAGGACCACCTCGTAAGGCTAAATACTACTGTGTGACCGATAGTGAACCAGTACCGCGAGGGAAAGGTGAAAAGAACCCCGGAAGGGGAGTGAAATAGAACATGAAACCGTTAGCTTACAAGCAGTGGGAGGACTATTTAAAAGTCTGACCGCGTGCCTGTTGAAGAATGAGCCGGCGACTTATAGGCACTGGTAGGTTAAAGCGAGAATGCTGGAGCCAAAGGGAAACCGAGTCTGAAAAGGGCGATAATCAGTGTTTATAGACCCGAACCCTGGTGATCTAACCATGGCCAGGATGAAGCTTGGGTAACACCAAGTGGAGGTCCGCACCGACTGATGTTGAAAAATCAGCGGATGAGTTGTGGTTAGGGGTGAAATGCCAATCGAACCAGGAGCTAGCTGGTTCTCCCCGAAATGTGTTTAGGCGCAGCGGTAATGATTATATCTGGGGGGTAAAGCACTGTTTCGGTGCGGGCTGGGAGACCGGTACCAAATCGAGACAAACTCTGAATACCCAGAGCACACATTGCCAGTGAGACAGTGGGGGATAAGCTTCATTGTCAAGAGGGAAACAGCCCAGACCACCAGCTAAGGTCCCCAAATCATCGCTAAGTGATAAAGGAGGTGAGAGTGCACAGACAACTAGGAGGTTTGCCTAGAAGCAGCCACCCTTGAAAGAGTGCGTAATAGCTCACTAGTCAAGCGCTCTCGCGCCGAAAATGAACGGGGCTAAGCGATGTACCGAAGCTGTGGGATTAATAATAAACGATTAATCGGTAGGGGAGCGTTCCGTCGTAGGTAGAAGCAGTAGCGGCAAGCAGCTGTGGACGAAACGGAAGTGAGAATGTCGGCTTGAGTAGCGCAAACATTGGTGAGAATCCAATGCCCCGAAACCCTAAGGTTTCCTCCGCCAGGTTCGTCCCCGGAGGGTTAGTCAGGGCCTAAGGCGAGGCCGAACGGCGTAGTCGATGGACAACGGGTTAAAATTCCCGTACTGATTGTAGGTTGTGCAGAGGGACGGAGAAGATAATTGTCAGCCGGATGTTGGTTACCGGTTCAAGCGTCAAGATGTTGAGAGACGGCGAAAACGTTTCGAGTTGAGGCGTGAGTACGACCCACTACGGTGGGGAAGTGGCATAGTCTAGCTTCCAAGAAAAGCTCTAAACACGTTAACTTACAGTTACCTGTACCCGAAACCGACACAGGTAGGGAGGTTGAGAATACCAAGGGGCGCGAGATAACTCTCTCTAAGGAACTCGGCAAAATGGCCCCGTAACTTCGGAAGAAGGGGTGCCCACCTAAGACGTGGGTCGCAGTGAAGAGATCCAGGCGACTGTTTACCAAAAACACAGGTCTCCGCAAAGTCATTAAGACGCAGTATGGGGGCTGACGCCTGCCCAGTGCCGGAAGGTTAAGGAAGTTGGTCAGGGGGAAACCTTGAAGCTAGCGACCGAAGCCCCGGTGAACGGCGGCCGTAACTATAACGGTCCTAAGGTAGCGAAATTCCTTGTCGGGTAAGTTCCGACCCGCACGAAAGGCGTAACGATCTGGATGGTGTCTCAGAGAGAGACTCGGCGAAATAGGAATGTCTGTGAAGATACGGACTGCCTGCACCTGGACAGAAAGACCCTATGAAGCTTTACTGTAGCCTGGAATTGTGTTCGGGCTTGGCTTGCGCAGGATAGGTGGGAGGCGATGAAGTATTCCTTGTGGGGAGTATGGAGCCAACGGTGAGATACCACTCTGGCGAAGCTAGAATTCTAACCCATGACCGTTATCCGGTCAGGGAACAGTTTCAGGTGGGCAGTTTGACTGGGGCGGTCGCCTCCTAAAAGGTAACGGAGGCGCGCAAAGGTTCCCTCAGCACGCTTGGAAACCGTGCGGCGAGTGTAAAGGCATAAAGGGAGCTTGACTGCAAGACTGACAAGTCGAGCAGGTACGAAAGTAGGCCTTAGTGATCCGACGGCGCAGAGTGGAATGGCCGTCGCTCAACGGATAAAAGTTACTCTAGGGATAACAGGCTGATCTCCCCCAAGAGTCCACATCGACGGGGAGGTTTGGCACCTCGATGTCGGCTCATCGCAACCTGGGGCGGAAGTACGTCCCAAGGGTTGGGCTGTTCGCCCATTAAAGCGGTACGTGAGCTGGGTTCAGAACGTCGTGAGACAGTTCGGTCCATATCCGGTGCAGGCGTAAGAGCATTGAGAGGAGTCCTCCTTAGTACGAGAGGACCGGGAGGAACGCACCGCTGGTGTACCAGTTATCGTGCCAACGGTAAACGCTGGGTAGCCAAGTGCGGAGCGGATAACCGCTGAAAGCATCTAAGTGGGAAGCCCACCTCAAGATGAGTGCTCTCACCACGTAAGTGGGTAAGGTCACGGGAAGAACACCCGTTCTTAGGCGGTAGGTGGAAGTGCAGTAATGTATGTAGCCGAGCCGTGCTAACAGACCGAGGGCTTGACCTCAAAAATCATTTGGTTTCGCGTTTCTGTGCAGTCTTCAGGGTCTTCTGACTCTACAATCTTTCCTGGTGTCTATTGCGCGGTGGAACCACACTGATCCCTTCCCGAACTCAGAGGTGAAACGCTGTTGCGGCAACGATAGTTTAGGGGTCGCCCTACGCAAAAATAGCTCGGTGCCAGGGAT
>NZ_JACJSF010000026.1 GCF_014698035.1 Desmonostoc muscorum FACHB-395 | reverse complement strand
TTACGGGCGGCGGAAGACCCTGAGTTTGAAACCTTCTATACCAAAAACATTTTGCTGAACGAGGGTATCCGCGCTTGGATGGCTCCTCAAGATCAACCCCACGAACAATTTGTATTCCCTGAGGAGGTATTACCACGTGGTAACGCTCTCTAATAGACCAAATATATTAGGCGGCACTGGACGCGACCAAGAATCTACTGGCTTTGCCTGGTGGTCTGGTAACGCGCGTTTAATCAATCTATCTGGCAAACTCCTGGGCGCTCACGTTGCCCATGCTGGCTTGATTGTATTCTGGGCAGGAGCGATGACTTTATTTGAAGTCGCTCACTTCGTCCCGGAAAAGCCCATGTACGAGCAGGGCTTGATCCTGTTACCTCACCTCGCTACCCAAGGTTGGGGCGTTGGTGCTGGTGGTGAAGTTATCGACACCTTCCCCTACTTTGTTGTCGGTGTACTCCACCTAATTTCCTCAGCCGTTCTTGGCTTTGGCGGTATCTATCATGCCGTCCGTGGCCCAGAAACCTTAGAAGAATACTCTTCTTTCTTTGGTTACGACTGGAAAGACAAGAACAAGATGACCAACATCATCGGATTCCACCTAATTATTTTAGGATGCGGTGCGTTGCTGTTGGTTCTAAAGGCAATGTTCTTCGGTGGTTTGTATGACACTTGGGCACCAGGCGGTGGTGACGTTCGTGTTATTACCAATCCGACATTGAACCCAGCAGTTATCTTCGGTTATGTAATCAAGTCTCCCTTCGGTGGCGAAGGCTGGATTGTTAGCGTTGATAACTTGGAAGATGTGGTCGGTGGTCACATTTGGATTGCCTTTATCTGTATTGCTGGCGGCGTTTTCCACATTCTTACCAAGCCTTTTGCTTGGTCACGTCGTGCATCCATCTGGTCTGGTGAGGCTTACCTTTCCTACAGCTTGGGCGCTCTTTCACTGATGGGCTTTATTGCATCCATCTTTGTTTGGTTCAACAACACCGTTTATCCCAGCGAATTCTTTGGTCCTACTGGTCCAGAAGCTTCTCAAGCTCAGGCTTTGACCTTCTTGATTCGTGACCAACGCTTGGGTGCTAACGTCGGTTCTGCCCAAGGCCCCACAGGTCTAGGTAAATACCTGATGCGCTCTCCAACTGGTGAAATCATCTTCGGTGGTGAAACCATGCGCTTCTGGGATTTCCGTGGTCCTTGGTTGGAGCCTCTACGTGGCCCCAATGGTCTTGACTTGGAAAAAATCAAGAACGATATTCAGCCTTGGCAAGCTCGTCGCGCTGCTGAATACATGACCCACGCTCCTCTGGGTTCTTTGAACTCCGTGGGTGGTGTGGCTACTGAAATTAACTCCTTCAACTACGTATCTCCTCGCGCTTGGTTGGCGACTTCTCACTTCGTACTAGGATTCTTCTTCCTAGTTGGTCACTTGTGGCACGCTGGTCGCGCACGGGCTGCGGCTGGTGGTTTTGAGAAAGGAATTAACCGTGATACTGAGCCAGTGATGTTCATGGACGACCTAGATTAGGTTGTAAAGTTTATTTCATCACTGACAACTAAATAATTTAAAAGCTCTTGCGTAAAAGCAAGGGCTTTTTTTATAGGAAAATTAGTAATCTGCTGATTAAATTGAGGAACTTACCAAGGTAATTAATACTATGAGCGACTCTAATTTTATTGAGACTTTGCGATGGACATCTGAAGCTAAGGAAAAATTGCAAAATATTCCCTTTTTTGTCCGTTCTCAAGCTAAAGCCAGAATTGAACAACTGGCTCGTGAAGCAGGCCAAGAGGTTGTGACGGCTGATTTGGTAGAACAGGCTAGGCTTGAGTTTGGACAATAAAATATTCTGGAGGTCGTAACAATGACAGTCGCCAAGAATCGAGCAGACCGAGTAATGCTTTATGACATTAGCTGGCAACAGTTTGAAAATCTTCTAAAAGACTTGGGAGAGCATCGGGCAGCACGGTTAGCTTACGATCGCACTACCTTAGAAATTATGACACCTTTACCAGAACACGAATATTACAAAGAGGTAATTAGTATCGCAGTTCAAGATATCGCTGAAGAGTTGGCTATAGACTATGAAAGTTATGGCTCGACTACTTGGAAGCGAGAAAGCCGAATGGCAGGGGTAGAGTCAGATAACTGCTTCTATTTCCAGAATGAAGCTGCGATTCGGGGTAGATTGGATCTAGACTTGAGACAAGACCCACCGCCTGATTTGGCACTGGAAATTGATGTTACTAGTAAGTCGCTAAATCGTTTTCCCATTTATGCCCGCTTGGGAGTACCAGAACTCTGGTGTTATGATTCTGGTGAACTCAAGATTTATCTCCTACAAAATGGGGAATATGTCGAGTCAGAAAATAGTCTAGTGTTTCCTAATTTAGCAATTCGGTATCTGCCAAAACTGATTGAGCAAAATCGGGCAAATGGTAGAAGGGCAATTCGTCAAGCAGTGCGGGAATGGGTGAAGATTGAACTACCCAATCAACCTAATTCATAATTACGAATTACGTTAGCGTCGCGGGGCGTAGCCCATTACGAATTACGAATTAGTATCAACTTCCTCCCACATTCATTGCTGCTAAAAAAGCCTTCTGGCTCACATCTCTGTAAATCGTATTCAAATACTTCATTACCACATCACTTGAAGTTGAACTTACTGCGTTTTCCTCTTCTTTCGCTAGGGGGATTGCTCCTAATACATCTAATACCATCTCATTAGTGGAAGGCGCAATCACTACTAATGATGACTCTAGTGGCTCATTGTATTGCCAGAAAGAATCAATTTTTACCGAGTATTTGTTATTAGGAATTGACTGTTGAATATCGGGCGTTTCTGTAGTATTGGGTTGAATCTTAGCACTACGTAAGTGACGTAAATCGCTGATAATTTGCTCTTTGGTGCGTCCGCGTAATTGAAATAATACAAAGGGGTCTTCACTGAAGCGATCGCCTAACTGATAGTACAGCGCACCAATGTGTTTACAGGGATTTGCTTTATCAGGACAAGAGCATTTACTCTGGACATCACCAAGGGTAAAAGGAAATATCGAAAGACCATTTGCCGTGAACACTTCTTCTATATTTTGTGGCATTTCTCCTGCTAGTAGCTTGGCAGCAAAAATTGCCCTTTGGGACATGGTTTCAATTACATAACCCCACTGTTCATCACTAAAGGGTTCAAGGGAAAGGGAAACTTTGTAAGGCTCTACTTCACTACCTTGCACCCTAGCTAATACTTTTGCGCCTTTAAATTCGATGCTCAAAACATTTCCTTGACGGGCATAATTTCTCGCACGTTCTAAACGTTTTTTAAAGCGATAAGAATCTAGTAAGTCTAACCATTGTTGCGACCACCATTCTCGGCTTGCTTGTAATGTGTAATTAGTCATAAGTCAATTTCAAAACTTAGTAGTCTGCTGCTATATCAGTGTGAGTTCGTAGTGAGCGCTTTAGCGCTCAAATCAAGGACTAAAGTCTTTACTACGAACTTATTCTGCATCATCGTCAATTACTGCACTGCGATCGAGTATTAGCAAGTTGCGGAGTTGGTCTGTATCTAGTTCTGTCAACCATTCTTCACCAGCACCCACAACTTGTTCAGCTAGTTGTTTTTTACTTTCAATCATGTCATGAATTTTTTCTTCTAAAGTGCCAGTACAAACAAATTTATGTACTTGCACATTCCGGGTTTGACCAATCCGAAATACTCTATCTGTGGCTTGATTTTCCACGGCTGGATTCCACCATCTATCAAAGTGGAATACATGATTTGCTCGTGTTAAATTCAGTCCTACTCCACCCGCTTTCAGAGAAAGAATCATAATCGGTGGCCCTTGAGGGTCGTGTTGGAAACGGTCGATCATTTCCTCTCGTTGTTTTTTGCTGGTGCTACCATATAAAAAGAATATTTCTCGCCCAAGCTGTTTTTCTAAATAGGGTTTAAGTAATTTACCCCACTCAGCAAATTGTGTGAAAATTAAAGCTCTGTCACCTTCTGCTAAAACTTCTTCTAACATCTCTTCTAGCCGCAGAAGTTTAGCCGAATTATGTTGCTCTAATGTCGCTTGTTTCAAGTATTGGGCTGGGTGATTGCAGATTTGTTTGAGTTTGATTAGTAAAGCCAAAATCATCCCCCGACGTTGCAATCCTTCAGCAGATTCAATCTCTACTAAAGATTGTTCTACAACTTGTTGATAAAGTGCGGCTTGTTCACCAGTCAGACCGCAAAATACGGTCATTTCTTGCTTATCTGGTAAGTCTTGAATGATGTCGCGATCGCTTTTCAATCGCCGCAGTATAAATGGTTGCACTAATGAACGCAATTGACCCAAAGAAGCTGTATCCCCATACTTTTCAATTGGCATGGCAAACCGACGTTGGAAAAATTGCTTATTGCCTAAATAGCCAGGATTCAGAAAATCTAAAATAGACCAGAGTTCTTGCAGTCTATTTTCTACAGGTGTCCCCGTCAATGCAATGCGAAATGTAGCTTCTAATTGCCGCACTGCTTTTGACTGTTTGGCCTCTGGATTTTTCACATTCTGAGCTTCGTCCAAAACAATTATCTGCCAAGAGACACTTTCCAATGACTTGATATCTCGATGAAGCAGTGAGTAGCTGGTAACGATTAAATCGTGCTTTTTTACTGCTTCTAAAAACGCTTTCCCTTTTGGGCGTTTGTCGCCGTGATATTGTAAAATTTTCAGGCTTGGTGCAAATTTATTGACTTCCCTTTCCCAGTTACCTAAAACCGAAGTTGGACAAACTAATAGTGTTGGATTTTCTAGTGCATCCTGTTCTTTAAGATGTAGCAAAAAAGCGATGAACTGCACGGTTTTGCCGAGTCCCATATCGTCGGCGAGACACGCGCCTAAGCCCCAACGTTCCAAGAATGACAGCCAAGCAGCACCTCGTTCTTGATAAGGTCGCAACTGCCCTTTAAAGCCTTCTGGTGTGGGTAAAGGTGCGATCGCTTGATTATTGCTTAATGCCCCAATTAACTCTTGCAATGCCCCGGATGCCTCAAAGCTGACCACTGGTAATTTTTCTATTACCTGGGTATCTCCTGTACTAAAACGCAAGGCATCTTCCAAGGAAAGCGCCATTTGGTCTTTGCGAGTGGTAAAAAATGTTTGGGCTGTCTTGATATCTTGGGGTCGCAATTCTACCCATTCACCGTTAATTTCCACTAGCGGACTATTTAAAGCCACAAGTTTATCAAACTCGGCTTTAGAAATAGTTTGTCCACCAATTGCCAATTGCCATTGGAAGTTTAGTAGACTTTGCAACCCCAAACGTCCCTGCTTTTTCTTTGGGGTTTCGGCTGAAATTTTCAAACCCAAACGGTTCGCCCATCCTTCGCGGTTAGCCAAACTAGGAGGCAAAATGACTCCTAAACCACTGTCTTCTAACCTCCAAGCTACAGCTTTGATAAACTCATAAGCTTGGATAGGGGTGATTCGAGAAGATTGGGGATATTCGGTTTCGAAACTGGGTGCGATCGCTGGATATAATCGAGAAGCTAGCCCCAAACCTCGCAAAAAGGTTTCCTGTGGTTGCTCAATTGTCCGATTTTCATAAACCAATCGTTCAACTGGATTGTTCCAAATAGTTGCCGCATCCACTAAAAACTCAGGATCATCAGCTGCTTGCAAATAATACGCCAATGTCCAATCTGTTTCACCAGACTCTGGAGAACGCAGTTGAAAACAGGTACGAAATAGAGTTTTAAGAGTTAATTGGTACTGTAGCGGCATTGTCCAAGCTTTCAATGCTGCTTCCAGTCGTTCCACTTCAATTGAATCTGCGTTAACTGTATGAGATGCACTAGTTAAAGCTTGCAACCACTGTCGCACCCCACCGGGTAAAGATGCCATCGCTTTAGCTTCCATTGGAGGCTGAGAACCTACCATCCCTCGCACTTGCGTATCTATCGTACTGTTGAGAAATCCCAAAAGTAATTCTTGAGGTTCGGCTGGAAAGTCTACATATATTAGGCATTCGGCATGGTTATTTTCCTTGTCCCCTTGTCCCCTTGTCTCCTTGTCTCCCCCATCTCCCTGATAAGTCCGACAAACCAACGGCATATCCGCAGAAAATTTTTCTAGGCGAGTTCCATCTACAGCACTGTCTAGAAGTACTTGCCATTTAGCAGCAAATGCACCGTCTGATTGCCGTTCAATTCTTGGTAAAAACTTACACCGTGAAATTAAATCTAAACTCCATCGGGAAACTTGCGACCAAAAACGTAAATCTCCTCCTAAAAAAGCATCTTCACCTTTTGCAGCATTTAAGGGAATAGCAGCGAGAAATTTTACTGCCTCGCTGGGGTTGAGACAAAAACCTTCAACCCGCCACGGTTGCAAATATTGCGGAGAGTCTGTTTCTAGCCCCAAGCTGGCAGAATGCACAGGGAAAATTGCAGATGTTCCTTCTGTACTCTCTTCGGGAATATAAGTTGGTAGGGCAATTATATGTGAATGCGTTGGTAAACTGATCTCAGTGGCACTGGCGGCTTTTCGTGTTCGCCCAGTAGTAGCATTTGCAACTTGGGGTTGCTGGATAAATTTGGTAATGGCCATCTTCTGAGAAACCAACCACTCACTCAACTCCACTGATGTCATTGCCAATGGATGTGGTGGGATATCTCCAGTTTCACTAGATTCTAAATTGACTCGTGGCGATCGCCAAGTTTCTCCCCAAATAAATAAACAACCCTTTTGACTTTTTAGTAACCAATTACCGTGTAAAATCGCCATTTGCTAACTACTCAGATTCTTGTAAAATTAAATAATTTAACTCGCAAAGCTCTAACTATTAAATCTTGCCAATAGCATTTATAATCAAATCATTGCATACAAATAATTTTCAAATAATCATTCTGCATCAATATTATTAGTAATGGATTTCCCCATTGTTAAAGTTATAAAAAATAACATAAAAGTAGAACTAGATTATATTCATCCTCAAGAACAGGAGGTTGTAAGAGCATTACTCAATGTTGTAATTGTTGAAGGTAAAACTTATCCCCAAAGGCAACCTCTATCTCAGGCAGAATTTTCAACTTACTGGTTAAGCAAGGATGCCTTTGTTGTCAGGACATCTGTTTTGGATGCTACACACAAGCCCAAAGAAATATTGGGGGCGTTTTATTTAAAACCAAACTTCCCCGGTCGGTGTTGCCATATTTGCAACGCTGGTTTTATTGTACAACCTGGGTTGCGCGGTCAGGGTATCGGGCGGTTCATGGGGGAGGCTATGCTCTTGATAGCAGCAAACCTGGGCTACGAAGCAGTAATGTTCAATTTGGTCTTTGAAACTAATATACCTTCAATTACCCTTTGGCAGTCGTTAGGATTTGAGATTATTGGGCGAATTCCTCATGCGGCGAAGCTAGATAATGAACAGGTGGTAGACGCGCTGATGATGTATCGTGCTTTGGATTGATGACAACTCTTATCTTTGTATGTATTAGAAGTCAGCCCTAGTGCATAAATGTTAGGATTGCCACAGAAAGAGAATAGCGAAAGAGAAGGAAAAAGAACTGAATGGCAGAAGTTGATAAGTCAATATCCTTCGATGGAAGGGATATTCGACTGAAAGTAGGCTTACTAGCTCCCCAGGCAGGTGGGTCGGTTTTGATAGAATCAGGGGACACATCCGTTTTAGTGACAGCTACGCGATCGCAAGCCAGAGAAGGCATTGATTTTCTTCCCCTCACAGTAGATTACGAAGAAAGACTGTATGCAGCTGGTAGGATTCCCGGAGGGATCATGCGGCGGGAAGGTCGTCCACCAGAAAAAACAATTCTCACCAGCCGTCTTATAGACCGTCCCATGCGTCCCTTGTTCCCCTCATGGTTACGGGATGACCTGCAAATTATCGCCTTAACGCTATCGATGGACGAGTTGGTTCCACCCGATGTATTAGCAGTTACAGGCGCTTCCATCGCTACCCTGATTGCCCAGATTCCTTTTAATGGGCCAATGGCAGCAGTTCGCGTTGGTTTAGTGGGAGATGATTTTATTATTAACCCCACTTATGCAGAAATTGAAGCCGGAGATTTGGATCTGGTAGTAGCCGGTTCTCCACATGGCGTAATCATGGTGGAGGCGGGAGCCAATCAGTTGCCAGAGCGAGATATCATCGAGGCGATTGACTTTGGTTATGAAGCAGTGCGGGACTTAATCAAAGCGCAGCAAGATTTAGTAGCAGAACTGGGCTTAGTGATAGTGCAAGAAGCACCACCAGAAGTAGACCAGACGCTAGAAAATTATATCCGCGATCGCGCTAACGGTCAGATTAAGAAAATCCTCTCTCAATTTACCTTTACCAAACCCGAACGCGATGCAGCTTTAGATGTCGTCAAGGATGAAATTGCCACGACGATTAAAGAACTGCCAGAAGAAGACCCAATTCGAGTTGCCGCAACTGCAAATAGCAAGGCACTTGGTAACACTTTTAAAGATATTACCAAGTACTTCATGCGGCGGCAAATCATCGAAGATAACGTTCGCGTTGATGGTCGTAAACTCGATGAAGTGCGTCGTGTTTCTTGTTCAGTTGGTGTCTTACCAAAACGAGTCCACGGTAGCGGTTTATTTAACCGGGAACTAACTCAAGTATTATCCACTTGTACCTTGGGTACACCTGGGGATGCTCAAAACCTCAACGATGATATGCAGTTAGACCAACATAAGCGTTATCTGCATCATTACAACTTCCCGCCGTTCTCAGTCGGGGAAACCAAGCCAATGCGTTCTCCAGGAAGGCGTGAAATTGGTCACGGGGCATTAGCAGAGCGATCGCTAATTCCTGTGTTACCGTCAAAAGAACAATTTCCCTACGTGATTCGCATCGTATCAGAAGTACTTTCTTCCAACGGTTCCACCTCAATGGGTTCAGTCTGCGGTTCTACCCTCGCCCTCATGGATGCTGGTGTACCAATTCTCAAACCCGTCAGTGGTGCAGCAATGGGTCTGATTAAGGATGGGGACGAAGTGCGAATCCTCACCGACATTCAGGGCATTGAAGACTTTTTGGGCGATATGGACTTCAAGGTTGCCGGGACGGATACCGGAATTACCGCCTTGCAAATGGATATGAAAATCCCCGGTTTGTCGTTGGATGTTATTTCCCAAGCCGTCCACCAAGCCAAAGCAGCCCGGTTGCACATCCTGGAGAAAATGCTCGCCTGCATCGACGTGCCACGGACTGAAACCTCACCTTATGCCCCACGTCTGTTAACAATCAAGATTGACTCAGACATGATTGGTCTGGTCATCGGGCCTGGAGGCAAGACTATTAAGGGCATCACAGAAGAAACTGGTGCAAAAATTGACATCGAAGATGATGGCACCGTGACAATTTCGGCTGTGGATGAGAACAAGGCGAAGAGAGCCAGAAACATTATCCAAGGTATGACCCGCAAGCTCCACGAAGGGGATGTCTATGCAGGACGTATTACTCGGATTATACCGATAGGTGCATTTGTGGAATTTCTGCCTGGGAAAGAAGGGATGATCCACATCTCACAACTAGCTGACTACCGCGTTGGCAAAGTTGAGGATGAAGTAGCGGTGGGCGATGAAGTGATTATCAAAGTCCGTGAAATTGATAACAAAGGTCGGATTAATCTCACCCGCTTGGGTATCCACCCAGATCAAGCAGCAGCAGCAAGAGAAGCTGCGGCGGTGAATCGGTAACTCGATTTGGGATTTTAGATTTTATCTAAAATCCGCGATGCCTACTGTGAAGGCATCGCCGTATGCTTCTCAAAATTAGTTGCACGAAATTTATTAAAACTCATACTTGTAAATCTCTCTGATGACTATAAAAGATAAGTAACTAAGCCTAAATAAATTAAAGTTTGTAGTAAGGGCTTTAGCCCTAACAATCCTACTTTTGAGCGATTCATCCCTCAAAAGTAGGATTTTATTTTATGTTTAATTTTACTATTATCTTTAATTTTAATTACCTACTTAATACCATATAGCGATTATCAATTGCATTGAAATTGTAGAGAAGGGCAGTAAAATTCAAACCCTTTCTCCTTTTAAGCTATGGTGTATATACAACTCTGTACAAGGTACAAAACGACGTTAGATCCTCCTAAATCCACCTAAAAAAGTGAGACCTTGGCTCCTCTTACCGTAGGGGGAATCTAAATGCTGTGAGACAACTTTAAAATACTTGTGTATACAGCCTAGCATAGCGAGCGTCTTTGACAGGAGAAAAGTTAAGCAAAAAACGGTATAAAAACACAACTTTTTTAATTTAGGCGAACGTAAATAATTTAAATTTTATGAAAGAAAATAGATAGCTTGGCATTTGATAAAACTGATTTTCGATAAACTTTAGTTATCTATTAAAATAAAAATTAAGAGTTCTTTGAATTTTGCGATCGCTACCAAAGCTTTAATTATTTTTAATTAAAATTTAAATTATCATCGATAAAGCTAACTTATGTACTTTGCCATTTTTTAGTAGTAGATAATGTTTAACTCTAACAGTGTAGTTATGTCTATTCCTATCGACTTATTTATCAGCCCACATTTCAATTAATTAACAAATATGAAATTAGTAAAAGCTGCTTTAATACCACACTAAATCGAGAGATTTTTCGTATTTTAATTCATTGTTAATTACCTACAAATAAGCCTTGCTATTAAAGTACTAAATATGTCATATTAAGTACTTCATTCAGAACTAAATATATTGACACAATGTTAGCTACATATCTAAAATCTCTTAATGAGAACGATCGAGTTCTCAACAATGAAGGTGAAGATGTCATCCAAGGATTAATTCAAAGTCCCAAAACTTTACCCCCTAAATATTTTTATGATGATTACGGTTCAGAACTATTTGAACAAATATGTGAATTATCAGAATATTACCCAACACGAACAGAAGCATGGATTTTACGCCAATATGCCGATGAAATAGCTCAGATAACAGGTAATTGTGAACTTGTAGAGTTAGGCAGTGGCAGTTCTACAAAAACTCTTTTTTTGCTAGATGCTTACCAAAAAATTGCAAGCCACTGTAGATATATACCCATTGATGTTAGTCATGGCATCCTTAAATCTAGCGTAATAAAATTACAACAGAAATATCCAAATTTCTTTGTTGAGGGATTAATAGGAACCTACGAACAAGCCTTGACAAAGCTAGAATCAACATTTGTAGCATCACGGATGATTTTTTTCTTAGGCAGTTCTCTTGGAAATTTCAATCCACGAGAATGTGATAAGTTTTTAAGCCAAATTACTAGGACTTTGCAAGCAGGTGACTACTTTCTTTTGGGGATTGATTTACAAAAACCCAAGGAAATTTTGGAGCCAGCTTATAATGATAGTCAGGGAGTAACGGCTGCTTTTAATTTAAATATCCTTTCTCATTTAAATTGGCGTTTTCAAGGTAATTTTGACATCAGCTTATTCACTCACCAAGCTATTTATAATCAAAATGATGCTCAAATAGAAATGTATCTGCATTGCCAAAAGAGTCATGAGGTATCTTTAGAAGCGCTAGATTTACAAGTTGGCTTTGCAGATGGAGAGAGCATTCTCACCGAAATTTCTCGCAAGTTTGATTTAGTAACTATGCAAAAACAACTGGAGACACATGGACTCAAGACTCTGAAAACTTGGACAGATCCCAATCAGTGGTTCGGGTTAATTCTTTGCCAAGCTTAAATTTTGCTTCCCCAAATTTGAATTTAAATAGACATATCCGTGAATTAGGCTTTAAACCTTAACTTCCATAGCTTATGGTTTGTTCATGAATGGCACTTACTTAAGGCGGATAGGCATTGATCATCCTACAATATCTCAGTATTTTTAGCCATTTTATAAATGCTTAAGTAAGTGGCATTTGTTTGTTCATGGATATGTTTCATTTAGCAAAATTCAACATATCTAGAAAACATACAAAGAATCGAAATGCAATCAACAATTAACATTAACAGCTTTTTGATTAATGTCAAGTAAATCAACCAGAGTTAATCATCTATATAATAGCAATTGAGTTATATCATGAACAGTCTTCAATCTACTCATCCGCCTAAACTAGATAGTTGCGATCGCCAAGTTATCCTCAATTATTTTGAGAATGCTTGGCAGCTAGAAGATATGCTGATGAAAACTTTAATAGGAGAAGATACATTTTATCTCAATCCCGATTCTTTGAGAAACCCTCTAATTTTTTATCTGGGACATTCGGCTGTTTTCTACATCAATAAATTAATTAGCGTTGGATTATTAGAAAAAAGGATTAATCCAAATTATGAAATTCTGTTTGAAATTGGAGTTGATCCAGAAGTACCAGAGGAATTAAATCAAGCGATCGCTCATTTGGAATGGCCACAAGTTGCACAAACTTGGGAGTATCGAAAACAAGCATATACAGTAATTTCCGAAGTAATTAAAACTACTCCGATTACGCTACCAATTCACCCTACTCATCCCCTCTGGGCTTTAATAATGGGGATTGAACATCAGCGTATTCATATTGAAACCTCTTCGATGTTAATTCGCCAACTACCAGTTGAGAGAGTGAAACGCCCCCAAAACTGGCAATATGCCCCTTTTAATGGCTACACTGCTCAAAACGAAATGATACAAGTTATAGGTGGGGTAGTCAAACTTGGCAAAGCCTTTAACGATCCGACCTATGGATGGGATATTGATTATGGCGATCGCACTGTTGAAGTAGAACCTTTTTTAGCCAGTAAATATCTGATTACCAATGCCGATTTTAGTTATTTTGTCAAGGCTGGTGGCTACGAAAATCAAGCATATTGGGATGAAGAATCTTGGCATTGGAAAACTGAAAACAACATCAAATATCCCAAATTTTGGATACCTCAAAATGGCAGTTACAAGTATCGAGCCATGTTTGATGAAATCGACTTACCCTTAGATTGGCCTGTAGAAGTCAATCACTATGAAGCAATAGCTTACTGTCGTTGGCAAGGTAAAAATACCCGTTTAATGAGTGAAGCTGAATATCATTTAGCAACTTATAGTAGCACTTTGGTAGAAGATATAGACAATTACAATGTCAATTTAAAATTTGGCTCACCTAGTCCAGTAGGAATGTTAGAAACCGCCAAAAGTTATTCTGGATTGTACGATTTACGCGGAAATCTTTGGGAACACTTGAGTGATAATTTAAATCCTTTATCAGGATATGAGCCTCATTTCCTTTACGAAGATAATTCTGCCATATTTTTTGATAATAAACATCAGATGATGTTAGGAGGATGCTGGATAACTAACGGTACAGAAGCTTTAAAATATTATCGCAACTGGTTCCGTCCTAATTTTTATCAACACGCCGGTTTTAGGATTGTTCAAGATATCAAGCATTAACGTTGACATGAGGTTTTAGAAAAATAATTTTTTGCAGGATAGTAATAGTTACAGAATAGCAATTTTTACATCTTCCATTTCTCCCTGTAGCGATCAGGCTCAATATGTTGCTGAGACATCAAACATATTACTAGCCTAAAATCTAGAGGAATAGTACGAAAAATTACCCTAGAATGGAATTGGATTCATGCGAACTACCTTTGTATTTTAATGGCAACGTAAAAACAGGAAATTATTAACTATGAGACCAAATCCTATTCCTCCACAACCCGGTCAAGAGTCAGTTTGGGATTATCCGCGTCCTGCTCGTTTAGAAGATACAAATAAATCAATTCGGATAATTGTTAATAATATTGTTTTAGCAGAAACAAGTAAAGCTAAAAGAGTCATAGAAACTAGCCATCCTCCTTCTTATTACATTCCTTCAGAAGACATTAAATTAGAATATCTGATAGAAACACCTAAAAAAACTTGGTGTGAATGGAAAGGTAAGTGTCAATATTATGATATTAGCATCGGTGATAAGTATATAAATAACGCTGCTTGGCGATATTTTGACCCCACACCTGATTTTGTCACAATTCAAGAATACTATGCTTTTTACCCTAGTTTAATGGATGCTTGCTATGTAAATGATGAGCTAGTTATGTCTCAACCTGGTGATTTTTATGGAGGATGGATTACCTCTGATATTGTCGGGCCATTTAAAGGTAGTCCAGGAACAATGGGGTGGTAATTTTTGACATAAAATTAATGAGTCAGAATTTCTTGAAAATTTTGCCTCATGAATATCGAGTTTAGACAATTATTTAGGATTCCTAGATTCATTGCAACCAACCCCGTCAAACTACGCTTTATCTCTCCAAAAATCAGCTACGGTGTACACACATTTTTCAACAAGAAATGTTTCAGATTCTCCTAAATCCTCCGATAAATTGGAGGGCTTTAAGAGACTTTTCCCCCTTAAAAAGGGGAGTTGGGAGAATCAAAAGCTTGTGGAAGAACTTTAAAATATTTGTGTGTACACTGTAGCCAAAAATCAAAAGATGGGTTCTCTATATTTAAAGTTCTTAATCAATCTAAAGTCTTAGACAACTTCATGGTGATATGCTCCAAATAAGCTACAGGGAACATAATTCCTGGCTTCTTTGTCGGAGGGTTTAGTGTGTTGAATAACCTGTCCCAAAATCCTTGAATTCCATAGTTTCTCTTGAAACAACTGTGGTGAAGATCGTGAAAATCTGATGGAACAAAAAATATTGATAAGGAACTATGACCTTCAAGGTTGTAAGCATTACCTATAATAGTCCAAGCACATAGTTGGGTGATGTCATACCCAAATATAAAGATAGGCAAAAGGTCTGTAATAGTAACAATAATATATTCAGTCAAACTCTTATGTCCAGCAACAAAACTTGATGAGTCGGCAAACTCATGATGTTTTAAATGTATTTTTTGTAAAAATTTTCTGTGAAGTAGCGAATGGGAAACGTAAAAACAGAAATCAGCAACAATTATTCTCATCAAAAACCATCCAAGGTTTGAGAGCAAACTATTTCCTCTATTTACCTCTGGTGCTAAGTAGAGGATAATTAAAGCTGCTATGAAACTTTTGATTTCTCCAGTAATGATGCCTTTGGCAGTAAATGAAGGAAATGGTTGTGTTTTGACTTTCTTAACTCTGGCAGTTAGTTTCTCTCTTAAATTATCATTATTTTTAATTACCTTTTCGATGAAAAGACCAATGCTATAAAATGAAATAGAACCAACAAGCCAGTATAACAGCACTTGAGTTATAAAATTGAGTTCTATATTGTGCAACAACCAATAAAATATTTGCTGAACAATAGTGCAAGTAATAGCAATTTTTAGATAAAATTCAACCTCGAAGCAGAAATTAAAAAACTTTCTCATACCTGCATCCTTTTAGTAGTTAGGGAATTAAAGCCTTTTTGCAAGTATAAATTATTTATTTTTGGATTTCACCAGATTATAAATAGGGTTTCTCAATTGTATAGGATAAGAACAGCCCCTTCCGGCTAGCGTTGGTGACTAAGCCTCAAACCCTCTCTCCTTTTAGGAAAGAGAAATGGAAGTGATACCAAAATCATCGCATCCATAGATGATGTGTAGCAGCTTACCGCAGTGGATGATAAGCGCAATGTAGTAATCTGATTTGCAGGTATCCATTAGGCGATCGCAAAAATTTTCAGTCTACTAACATTTGTAATTATTTTATCGCTATCTACTTAGTAACAGAATTTTTGTGACTAGGAGATTTTTAGTGATTAGAAATTTTAAACATAACGCAGCAAATGATACAATTCGGATTGGATTAATGCGAACTTCTTTTACCTTTTAATTGCAATGTTAAAAAAGACATGAAATTACCAAAATCAGATTAAGTAAGTGGGCGTAAATAATTGTCGTTGGGATAAGGCAATAGAAAATAGGCAATAGTCAATAGGTATAAGGGTTTTAGCCTAGTTCATTTTTATTTACATAGTTTGATTTTATTGTGCCAACTTACTTCGTAGAACTTTCCCAACTAAAAATCCTCAATTCAGAAGGCGCTGACTGGATGCAGCAAAACCAACATTCTCTATGCGATCGCATTCTCTATGGATGTAAAGAAACATTATTCAATCAATTAATTTGATGCAAATTGAAAATACGTTGCGTTTAAAAGGAATAATGCTGCTTATCCTTGTTAATGTAATTAGCGCTACAACTTTTCCATTGACTAAAGACATCGTTAGTAATCTTCCACCAAGTGCATTGATTGCTACACGCTTTGTCATAGCAGCAGCAGTTTTTGCTGTAAATTTACGCAATATTAACGCACTTTTACTTCGTGATGGTACAGTACTAGGTCTTTTCCTGTTCTTTTTCTTAGCTATAGAAACAATTGCACTCAAGACTATACCAGCGAATCGAGCTGCATTCATTGGCAGTTTGAACGCACTCATCGTCCCGCTACTAGCATGGCTGAGTGGTCAGCGCGTACCGTTGAGAACTTTCCTAGCTGCTGGAGTCGCTGTGATCGGTATTGGCGTGATGTTTTGGGAAGGGGGAGAACTAGGAATTGGCGATCTGTTGATGTTCGTTGATGCTTTTGTCTATGCAGGCTACATAATTTTCCTAGACCGGGTTGCGTCTCGTCACCCCACCTTAACGCTTACCAGTGTTCAACTTTTGTTCATTGCGGTGCTAGGTCTGCTCTGGAATAATACCCAAATTCTTAACCAATTTGAGGTAATTCACCAGCATTGGGGAGTAATTGTCTACTTAGGGCTGTTGGCGACGGCTGCTGTTATCTGGCTGCAAACATTGGCACAGCAATGGGTTTCAGCCGACGAAACAGCTTTACTTTATACACTTGAGCCATTGTTCGCCACAATTTTCTCGTTTTGGCTACTTGGAGAACATCTGGGAATACGCGGTCTAATTGGCGCGATTCTTGTCTTAGTTGCTCTGCTTCTAAGTCAAAGCTCTCAAAAGCTTGAGCCGGAAGCGAAAGTTGAGGTACAGAGCAGTTAACGAGCTTTCACCTCGAAAGTGAAATCAAACTAAGCCAAGTTTGAAATTTGGAAGCAAGAAATTTAAACATAGTGGGTTTTTATCTATGAATACAATAGAGTCAATTTCAGCTGTAAAGCTCAATTTTCATGTCACGATTCAGGAAACAGCAAAAGGAAGAGGAGTATTTGCTACGAAAAAATTTGCCAAAGGGGAAACTGTTGTGGTGGGTATCCCAATTGAAGAAGTTCCCCAACGAACAATTTATTCCTTTCAGATGGATTTTAATTTGTATGTCAACCTAGATGAGCCTGCTGTCGTAATTAATCATTCTTGCGATCCAAATACTGGTGTAAGCAACAATCAGTTTGGGGGATATGACTTCGTTGCTTTGGGCGATATCGAAGCAGGTGACGAAATTACCTGGGACTACGAAACCACTGAATATGAATCAATAGCTGTCTCGCGGTGCTTGTGCAAATCTCTATCCTGTCGAGGAAAAACATTAGGATTCAAATTACGCGAACAAATGTTGCGCGATCGCTATGGAGAGTACATTGCAGATTATCTCAAAATCTAAAGCAAAAGATGTTATTTAAAATGCACCTATTCTACGCATTTTAAATAACATCTATAGCAGTATGAAAAATAATTTTGCGTAATTTCAAAATCATTGTAGAGACGTTTCATTGCAACGTCTCCACATTCATATCCTTGTTTTGCTTAAGCTTTTTTCAACCAGCTAAACATAGCGCGTAAATCTTTACCAACTTCCTCAATTTTGTGTTCAGATTCTTTGCGACGCATGGCGGTAAATCCTGGTTTACCAGCTTGGTTTTCTAAAACGAATTCTCGTGCAAATTGCCCAGATTGAATTTCGCTGAGAATTTTTTGCATTTCAGCTTTGGTTTGTTCGGTAACAATCCTTGGCCCACGGGTATAATCGCCATATTCAGCTGTGTTAGAAATGCTGTCGCGCATTTTAGCTAAACCGCCTTCTACAACCAAGTCAACAATCAGCTTGACTTCATGCAGACATTCAAAATATGCCAATTCTGGTTGATAACCAGCTTCTACCAAAGTTTCAAATCCGGCTTTGATTAAAGCACTCAAACCACCGCACAATACTGCTTGTTCGCCAAATAAATCGGTTTCGGTTTCTTCGCGGAAAGTGGTTTCGAGAACACCAGCGCGAGTACCACCAATACCTTTAGCATAAGACATGGCGCGATCGCGTGCCTGACCACTGGCATCTTGATAAACTGCAAACAGCGCTGGTACACCTTCACCCTGTTCATAAGTCCGCCGTACCAGATGCCCTGGCCCTTTAGGTGCTACCATCACCACATCTACGTTAGCTGGTGGTACAACTTGCCCAAAGTGAATATTGAAACCGTGGGCAAAGGCTAACACATTCCCTTCTTTTAAATTTGGTTCAATCTCGTTTTTGTAAATCGTTTTTTGGACTTCATCAGGTAACAAAATCATGATAAAGTCAGCAGCATTGGCAGCATCTGCGACATTCTTCACAGTTAACCCAGCAGCTTCAGCTTTTGCTACTGACTTACTACCCGGATATAGTCCCACAATCACATTCAAACCACTATCTTTGAGATTGAGAGCGTGGGCATGACCTTGAGAACCATAGCCGATGATAGCAATAGTTTTTCCAGCCAAAAGGTCTAAATTGGCATCTTCGTCATAGTACATCCGGGCCATAGAAGCATCTCCTGTCAGCAAGCATCGTCATTTATTGGCAGGCTTACGATTGTACCTCAAATTGAGTAACACAGATGACTATAAATAATTCAATTTTATCTCTTTGGACTAAGGGGAGCAGGGGACTAATGACTAATGACTAATCACAAACCTGTTACATAAATCGCAACAATACAGGATTTGAGTATTCTTTCAGCAATACTAGGTTTAACTTCATCCATCTAAGGATAGATTATGTACGCTTCGACTAAATTGCCGCGCACATCTGCTTTATTTGTGAGTGCATTATTAGGAGGGTTGATTTTCACTAGTTGCGCTTCTTCGGATCGGTCAACAAATCAGTCTGCACCTCAAGTTGCAGCCAATGGCGCGGTAAATCAATTATCTACTCGTGAAAACAGTATTTCCCAAAAGGCAGAAGTTGCACCAATAACCCGTTCTCGTCCCCAACTGATCAAAAAAGCAGCAATCTCTTTGACTGTCAACTCTGTAGATAAAACTGTTGATGCTGTTTCGCAAATTATCAATCAACAGCAAGGGGATTTAATCGGGTTGAAACAACAACAACCCAAAAGTGACAACCCGCGTTACACAGCAACAATCCAATTGCGGATACCAGAGAATCGGCTAGAACCTACCCTGGAAGAACTAGCTAAATTGGGCACTGTAGAGAGTCGTAATATTACTGCCGAAGATGTAGGCGATCGCCTGGTGGATTTCCAAGCCAGATTAACAAATTTGCAAAAAACTGAAGCCAATTTGCAAAAAATTATGGATCGGGCGGGTTCTGTTAGAGATGTGCTTAGTGTCTCCCAAGAATTGAGTAATGTCAGACAAACAATAGAACAAATTGATGCCCAACTGAAAAACCTCAAAAATCAAGTTGCTTATTCCACAATTACGCTGAACCTAGAAGCAGCAGTTTCTAGCACCAGTCCCCAACCTGCTTTTGGTTTGCAAGTTCAGGAAACTTGGAATAACTCTACCCATTCTTTGAGTGCATTTTCTGTTGGCTTACTCAAACTGGGTATTTGGTTAATTGTTTACAGTCCCTATTTGTTAATTTTTGCTGCTCTTATCTATGGCTTTAACCGTTGGCGGCGAACTCATTCACTACGTTTGACACAAACACCAGAATCAACTCGTTCTGAATGAATTTGCATAAATCCTACATCTACCGTTGATAAATTTACATAAGCAAAGAGTATGTTAAATATTGCCAAATCTTATTGTCTAACCCTCTATCTTTAAAAGTTCTATTTATCTTGTAGTTTTGATTGCTTTAATCATTCTTCAAATGTAAACAGGAATACAAAATATATGATGACAATTTTGATACAAATTTGTTAAGAATAGTTACAATAGTCAGAATACCGGATAATATTTCTTATGGTAAATTCTCTTGACAATAATCCACCTCATAAAGTAGTTATTGTTGGTGGTGGTTTTGGAGGACTGTATGCGGCAAAAACACTCGCCAAGGCAGCAGTAAACGTTACTCTCATCGATAAACGTAACTTTCATCTATTTCAACCCCTTTTATATCAAGTCGCCACAGGTGCGCTATCTCCGGCTGATATTTCTTCACCGTTGCGTTCTGTCCTCAGCAAGAGCAAGAATACGAAAGTGCTGCTGGGAGAGGTGAATAATATCGATCCAGAAGCAAAACAAGTGACTGTGGGCGACGAAGCAATAGCTTACGATACGTTGATTGTTGCCACAGGTGCAAAGCATTCCTACTTTGGCAAAGATAACTGGGAAGAATTCGCCCCAGGCTTGAAAACTGTAGAAGATGCCATAGAAATGCGTAGCCGGATTTTTTCAGCCTTTGAAGCCGCAGAAAAAGAAACCGATCCAGAAAAACGCCGTGCTTGGTTAACTTTTGTAATTGTGGGTGGCGGCCCAACTGGTGTAGAGTTAGCGGGTGCGATCGCAGAATTAGCAAACCAAACTCTCAAAGAAGATTTCCGCAACATTGACACCTCAGAAGCCAATATTTTGCTATTAGAAGGTTTGGATCGGATTTTGCCACCCTTTGCACCAGAGTTATCACAAGAAGCGGAAGCATCCTTGACGCGCTTAGGGGTGGTTGTCCAGACAAAAACACTGGTAACAAATATTGAAAATGATACTGTTACCCTCAAACAAGGCGAAGAAGTTAAAGAGATTGCCTCAAAAACGGTATTATGGGCAGCAGGTGTAAAAGCTTCTGCAATGGGGAAAGTGCTAGCAGAACACACTGGTGCAGAGTGCGATCGCGCTGGACGGATTATTGTCGAACCTGACTTAAGTATTAAGGGACATCCCAATATTTTCGTAGTTGGCGACTTAGCAAATTTCTCTCATCAAAATGGTAAACCCCTACCTGGTGTTGCACCTGTAGCCAAGCAAGAAGGTGAATATGTAGCAACATTAGTGCAACAGCGACTTGCAGGTAAAAGTTTGCCACCCTTTGCTTATACAGATCATGGTAGTTTAGCAATGATTGGGCATAATTCTGCTGTAGTCGATTTGGGCTTTATCAAGCTAAAAGGTTTCTTTGCATGGCTGTTTTGGCTAGTGATTCACATCTACTTCTTAATTGAATTTGACAACAAATTAGTAGTAATGATTCAGTGGGCATGGAATTATTTCACCCGTAATCGCGGAGCAAGATTAATTACAGGTAAAGAATCAATCACGGAGTTTGTAATTACCGATCGCAACAATTATTCAGCCGAGAATAAACAGCCAGTAAATGTCTAATTGGGAAGAGGTGATAGGTGATAGGTGATAGGTGACAGGTGACAGGTGATAGGGAATAATCTGTACCCTGTAACCTTTACCCTATTCCCTTCTTCACTCCCCACTCCCCGCCCTCATAAATTAGCAGTAAGCTATTTGAGGGCGTTTTTCATAATCTATATAATGGCAACTATTAACGACAACTACCTGAAACTGAAAGCGGGTTATCTGTTTCCAGAAATTGCTAGGCGGGTGAATGCCTTTGCAGAAGCGAATCCTGATGCTAAAATCATCCGGCTGGGCATTGGCGATGTTACCGAACCTCTGCCGGAGGCTTGCCGCACAGCTATGATCAAAGCTGTGGAAGAGATGAGCGATCGCAATACCTTCAAAGGCTACGGGCCAGAGCAAGGCTATGCTTGGTTACGGGAGAAAATTGCTGCTCACGATTTCCAAGCACGGGGAGCCGATATAGATGCTTCCGAAATCTTTATCTCCGACGGTTCCAAGTGCGATACTGGCAATATTTTAGAAATCTTTGGTCATGACAATCTAATTGCCGTTACTGACCCAGTTTATCCCGTGTATGTAGACACTAACGTGATGGTGGGTAATACGGGAGATGCCAACGATAAAGGTGAGTTTGAGGGTTTAGTTTATCTGCCAATTACGGCTGATAACAACTTTATCGCAGAGATTCCCTCAAAGAAAGTCGATTTAATTTATCTCTGCTTTCCCAATAACCCCACTGGCGCAACTGCTACTAAGGAATATTTAAAGGCATGGGTGGACTATGCCAAAGCTAATGGCTCGATTATTTTCTTTGATGCAGCCTACGAAGCTTATATTACCGATTCATCGATTCCGCACTCAATTTATGAAATAGAAGGTGCAAGAGATGTTGCGATCGAGTTTCGGTCTTTTTCCAAAAATGCAGGCTTTACAGGAACTCGTTGCGCCTTAACCGTTGTACCGAAGACACTCACAGGAAAAGCCGCCGATGGTTCCGATGTCGAACTGTGGAAACTCTGGAATCGTCGCCAGTCTACCAAATTTAATGGTGTTTCTTACATTGTTCAACGGGGAGCCGAAGCGGTTTACTCTGAGGAAGGACAGGCACAAATCAAAGCATTGGTTAGTTTCTATCTAGAAAACGCCAAAATTATCCGCGAGAAACTCACAGCCGCCGGATTATCAGTTTATGGTGGCGTGAATGCACCTTACGTTTGGGTAAAAACGCCTAATGGTTTATCCAGTTGGGAATTCTTTGATAAGTTGCTGCAAACCGTCAACGTTGTGGGGACACCTGGTTCTGGCTTTGGTGCTGCGGGTGAAGGTTACTTCCGCATTTCGGCGTTTAACAGCCGGGAGAATGTCGAAGAAGCGATGAAGCGGATTACCGAGAAGTTTAAGGTGTAGAGCGATCGCTTTTGTTAAACTCAATCTATTAGTCTAAAGGTTACGGTGGGCTGTATTATCCACCGCAACCTGATAGATATTGAATTTTCAATTTTGAATTTTCAATTTTGAATTGGAGCGAAGCGACATGACTGCTGCTATCCCCGTTTTCAAAGCTGTTAGCCGGATGCAGTTAGCACCTGGTAGCGCGGTGAGTATTCCTGATGTTAGCTGGCAAGAATTTGAATCTATTTTACAAGAATTGGGAGAAAAAAGAACTACACGAATTGCCTACAGCCAGGGTACTTTAGAAATTATGGCTCCTTTACCAGAACATGAAATTCCCAAAGATTTAATTTCTGATATTGTCAAAATATTGCTAAAGGCTAAAAATATCAGATATCAACCTTTTGCTTCCACCACCTTTAAACGGCAAGGTGTAGCAGGAGTTGAACCTGATGCTTGCTTTTATATTCAGAATTATCAACAAATGATTGGTCATCGCCGCTTACAACCTGATGATCCGCCCCCAGATTTAGCCATTGAAACTGATGTCACATCGAAAACTACTCTTGATGCTTATGAAGCCATTGGAGTTCCAGAATTATGGGTTTACGACAGTGGAAACCTTTCTATTTATTTGCTAACAGATGGGAAATACATAAAATCTAATACCAGTCCTAATTTTGAAGATATAGCTATTACTCAGATTATCCCTGCTGCCGTGGAACGCAGTTGGCAAGTAGGAAGCTTTCAAGCTTTGGAAGAATTGGAAGCGATGATTTAGTAAATAAAAATAGGCAGTGGATGGTATAAAAATAATTTGTTTTTGGTCGAATTAATATTTGTTTCTTTGAGTGATTAACAATAATATAGCTGCGATCGCAAACAAGCTCCCAGCGATAAATGCTGCCTCTGCTCCCAGTGTTTGCCACAACCCACCAGCTAGGAAACTGGCAGGTAAAAGCGCTAGTCCTACAGCTAAGTTGAGGAATCCAAAAGCAGTACCGCGCAGATTTGCAGGTATGCTATTTGCCACTAACGCTAACAGCAATCCTTGACTCATGCCCAGATGTAGACCATAAAGAGCAAACAATCCCCAGGCTTGCCAAGGTGCTTGTACGAAGGCAAAGCCCAGATATACTAGAGCGTATAGGAAAAATCCGCCTACTAGTAGCCAAAATCTACCCAAGCGATCGGAAAGTATTCCTAATGGGTAGGCGCTGAATGAGTAAGCCATATTCATCACCACTAATGTCAACGGGATGAGTGAGGCAGAAATCCCTATTTGCTCGGCTCGCAGCAACAAAAAGGCATCGCTAGAGTTTCCTAAATTGAATAGCAGCGCCACTGCTACAAGTACCCAATATTTTTGACCCAAACTGCGTAAACCTTCCCATTGCAGAGGATTGCTTCGGCTTACTTGAGTTTGCTTTGTCCTTGGTTCTCGCACTCCTACTGTTAATAAAGCCACCGCCAAGAAACCAGGGATGAGTGCTAGCCAAAAAACAAGGCGGAAGTTGTTTTTGGAAACAGTCATTAAGGCAAATGCTGCCAAAGGCCCCAAAAATGCTCCGATAGTATCGAGAGATTGACGCAATCCGTAGGCTGCACCGCGTACCTCTGGATTAGTAGAATCGGCAACTAAAGCATCACGGGGTGCTACACGAATCCCTTTGCCAATGCGATCGCCAAATCGAGCTATTAACACCCCAGTTGGACTTGTAGCTATAGCAAATAGTGGTTTAACAAAGGTAGATAAGCCGTACCCAAACACTGCTAATCCCTTGCGATGTCCCAGATAATCACTCAACGCTCCCGAAAAGATTTTTAAAACTGAAGCTGTTGCTTCTGCAATGCCTTCGATAATGCCCACAGTCAAAACATTTGCCCCTAAAACTGACACCAAAAATAAGGGCAATACAGAATGAATCATCTCAGAGCTAATATCTGTCAGCAGACTGACAAATCCCAATACCCAAACAGTGCGGGGAATTGTCTGGAAAAATTTCTTTTGTAGTTGCATATTTCCTGTTTACCTGACTGGCATTTACTACATCAACTCTGTAATTCTTGAGAACCAATAGGTGATTTCTGGATCGCTAAAAGTAGTCAATCTAGCAATTTCTCTGGCAAGTTGGTAGGCTTTCTCACTTTTAGGATGTTGAGCCAAACCAGCATGATTCAGCAGAACATCCTTCAAATCCCCTAGATATGTGGGTACGTGACAATTTCCCCGAAGCTCCATGCTACCGATAATGGGACTCCAATCAATGCTTCCAACTTTATGATTCAGACTCATAATTTTTATGAAATGCAACATGTGTTTCATAAGTAGACTAGCAATAAAATAAATTTAATGCAACACCTGTTACAATCTATCTATGGACAGAAAGTGTTGGAACTTATTGGTGTACAAAGTACCCGCACAGCCTTCGACGCAACGGGTGTATGTTTGGCGTAAACTCAAGGGCTGGGGCGCACTTTATCTACAGCAGTCAGTGTGTGTGCTACCGCATAGAGAAGACTTGCAACAACATTTGGCAGAATTAAAAACAGACATTACAGCAGGTGGTGGTGAAGCGGATTTATTGACTATTTGGATTGATCAGCCTGAGCAAAACGCTATGTTGGTAAATCGTTTCCAACAGCAGGCAGATCAAGAATATCAAGAGTTTTTGGGGCAATGTCGGGATTTGCATAGCGAATTGAGCGAGGAACGAAAAATAGGTAATCTCACCTTTGCAGAATTAGAAGAGAACGAGGCGGAACTAAATAAACTGCGTTCTTGGTTGCCTAAAATCCACGCTCGCGATTTGTTTGATGCACAAGGATACTCTCAAGCCATTGAAGCTTTTAAGGCGTGTGAATTAGATTTTCTGCTATTTAGCGAACAGGTGTATGAAGCAGAAGGTATAGACTCATAATCTTATTTATTGGAAATCCATAATGGCGTAGACGTAGCCCAACCTAGGCATGGCACTTGCAATTTCTATCTGGAATAAACAATTTATTCCTATAGATAGATAACAAGAATAAATAAATTAGTATTCGTAAAAGTTAAGTAGGAAAACCGTACTTGTCTGATAGGTTTTCTGTACTATATATCTAAGTTTAGCTGGATACAATCAAAGTATGGCTTAAGTAATGCTGTTTTCTAGAAAATTCATACAGCATTAATAGGAGAGCGAAAATATGGGAAATCAAGTGAAAACAGCTGCTTTACTAGCTGCATTAAGTGGTCTTTTGATCGCAATTAGTTACTGGGTAATTGGCGGTAGTAGTGGCTTAATAATTGGAATTGGCTTGGCAGCAGCAACAAACCTATTTTCCTGGTATCAATCAGATAAGATTGCTCTGGCAGTATATCAGGCCCAGCCTGTGAGTGAAGGAGAAGCACCAGGACTTTATCGGATGGTGCAGAGACTAAGCGATCGCGCTAACATTCCTATGCCTAGAGTTTACATTGTCCCAAGCCAAGGTGCTAACGCCTTTGCTACTGGGCGCGATCCCGAACACGCTGCTGTAGCTGTCACCGAAGGCATTTTGAATATATTGCCAGATGATGAACTCGAAGGTGTTATCGCCCACGAACTCACCCACATTATTAATCGTGACACCCTGACACAAGCTGTTGCTGCTACCGTTGCTGGTGCGATCTCATTCCTAGCGCAAATGGTGAGTTATAGCTTATGGTTTGGCGGTGGTTCACGAGATAACAACAGAGGCGGTAATCCTCTGGGCGTTTTGTTAACAGTAATGCTTGCGCCATTAGCTGCAACGATTATTCAGCTAGCAATTTCGCGCACACGAGAATTCTCTGCTGATGCAGGTTCAGCTAGGTTAACTGGTAATCCCCGTGCATTAGCTAGGGCATTACAACGCTTAGAAGCCTCAGCAAAACAGATCCCTTTAAATGCCAATCCAGCTTTTGAACCGTTATTAATTATCAATTCTATCTCTGGACAGTTTTTAGGTAACTTATTTTCCAGTCACCCTGCTACAGAAGCAAGAGTTGCAGCATTATTGAAATTAGAGCAACAACTGCCAACAAAAGCTTATTGATTTGTCATTTGATGTAGTTTTCATCCAAGAGTAAATTTTGCAATTTAAGGATGTTTTAACTATGAATGCTAACAACATCGAATCCTTTGAAAGCACAGTCATTGAATCTACAGAATCCATAGTAATTGTAGAAATTAGTTCTCAAACCGACGAACTAGTAGAAACCGAAATGGCTAACGAAAGTGATGAAGTGAAGCGCGAAACTAAAGCGCTGATTGAGGCACTAAAAAGACGCGCTCAAGCTGAGGCTGATTCAGCAGGTACTCTCACACGTGAAACCTATTTGAAAGCTGTGCAACAAGCACGGGAATTGGTTGAAGGCAGAAAACTGATGCAACGCGATCGCTTAGAGGACTCTTGGACGGTAATTCAGGATGAAGTTGAGAGAAACTGGTATTTATTGATGAAAGACTTAGTGGACTTCAATTTTCGCCTGCAAAAAGCGGCTATTGCAGCTTGGGAAACCTTTAATAATCCTTACTCTCGTTAGTTCGCGTAACCTCTCTCTGTCTTAAGCTAAAGTTCAAAACTTGTCCTTCTCCGAGTCGGTGAGGGACAAGTTTTGTGTAGTGAGGGATTTCCAAGAAATAAATTATCGAACCACAGAGGCGCAGAGAACACAGAGTGAAGAGGAATGGAGAGATTTTGCAATCGACTTGGGGATATTTTTTATTTGAAAGTTCTAAAGCTAGGGAGAGGTCTTTTTATATAGATTTTGCGTCGCGGATAAGATAAAGAGGTAACGTAGCTCCTCACACAAGTAGCAATGACTTCAACCCTGCGGAAATTTACTCGTCTTCATAGCCCAACTCTGCATCAGTTACCCAATGGTTTGACAATCATAGCGGAGCAGATGCCAGTTGAAGCTGTAAACCTCAACTTATGGATTAAAGTTGGTTCAGCCGTCGAATCTGATGCCATTAACGGTATGGCTCACTTTTTAGAACACATGATTTTTAAGGGAACAGAACGATTGGCTAGCGGCGAGTTTGAACGTCGAATTGAAGAACGGGGTGCTGTCACCAATGCCGCTACCAGCCAAGACTATACTCATTACTATATAACTACTGCCCCCAAAGATTTTGCCCAGCTTGCTCCATTACAAATAGATGTAGTATCAAATGCTAGTATTCCCGATGATGCTTTTGAACGTGAGCGATTAGTAGTTTTAGAAGAAATTAGGCGTTCAGAAGATAATCCCCAACGGCGGACATTTCGCCGGGCAATGGAGACAGCATATAATGAGCTACCTTATCGTCGTGCGGTATTGGGGCCAGAATCGGTAATTGCCGAACTTAAACCCCAGCAGATGCGGGATTTTCATCATAGTTGGTATCAACCCCAGTCAATTACTGCTGTAGCTGTAGGCAATTTGCCTGTGGAAGAATTAATTGCGATCGTGGCTGAAGGATTTACAAAAGCTAATAAAACTCAGCACTCCCCACTCCCCACCCCCCACTCCTCACTAAATCCTGAGTCACCATTTACAGAAATTGTCCGTCGAGAATTTATAGATGAAAGTCTCCAGCAAGGCAGGCTATTGATGCTTTGGCGGGTTCCAGGAATGGTGCAGTTAGATCGCACCTATGGATTGGATGTTTTAGCTGGAGTTTTGGGACACGGATGGACATCAAGACTGGTGAGAGATTTACGAGAAGAACGGGGATTAGTTTCTTCAATTTCTGTGAGCAATATGAGCAATCAGCTGCAAGGGACATTTTATATTTCAGCTAAATGTGCAGTAGAAAATTTAGCAGAAGTAGAGAATGCGATCGCTCAACATATTCGCACAGTCCAAACCGAGTTAATCACAGAGTCAGAAATTGCCCGTGTACGGCGGCGAGTAGCGAACAGATTTATTTTTGGAAATGAGACACCAAGCGATCGCACTGGGTTGTATGGTTACTATCATTCCTTGGTGGGAGATTTAGAACCCGCCTTTAACTACCCAGATTATATTCAGAGTCAAGAGGCAACTGACTTAATGCAAGCAGCCAAAGAGTATCTTTCCCCAGATGCTTATGGTGTAGTTGTCGTTAAGCCGTAAAGTGAAGAAGGCAGGAGGCAGGAGGCAGATCGCTTTTAGCGTCTCCCCTTGGGAGAAGGCAGGAGGTTGGAAGAAGAATTTTTCCTCTGCTCTTGCTCTCTGTCCTTTGCTCCCTCGTCCCCACTCCCATATCCCCAGTTCAATCATGTGGACTCAAATCGACACCCATATCAGCCAGGTGACTGGCGAAAAATTTCAGAGTCAGCAACGGCGATCGGTTGGTGGTGGATGTATCAACCAAGGTTATGCTGTTTCCAATGGTGAGATTACCTACTTCGCCAAGCTCAACCTTGCATCCCAAGTTGCGATGTTTGAGGCTGAGGCATTGGGTTTAAAAGAAATGCTAGCAACAGCTAGTATTCGCATCCCAAAACCTATTTGCTGGGGTGTAGCTGAAAACTCTAGCTACATTGTGCTGGAATGGTTAGAACTTGGTAATGGCAACAGCAATTCGTGGCAAGAGATGGGGCGCAAGTTGGCGGCGATGCATCAAGCTAGCAGTAGCCAAGGGTTTGGTTGGAAAATTAACAATACCATTGGTTCAACGCCCCAAATCAATACTTGGACAGCAGACTGGACAGAATTTTATATTAAACATCGCCTTGGTTATCAATTTCAGTTGGCAAGGCGACGGGGAGGAAGTTTTCCCCAGGAAGAAAAATTACTAGCAGCTATCCCTGAACTATTGGCGCACCAAGTACAACCTTCTTTAGTACATGGCGATTTATGGGGTGGAAATGCCGGGTGTACTGCGTCAGGAGAACCTGTGATTTTTGATCCAGCAACTTATTTTGGCGATCGCGAAGTTGATATTGCCATGACAGAATTATTTGGTGGGTTCCCCGCAGCTTTTTACAAAGGTTATAACGAAGTTTTTCCTTTAGATGCAGGCTATGAGCAGAGAAAAACACTCTATAACCTTTATCACATTTTGAATCACTTCAATTTATTCGGCGGCGGTTATGCTTCCCAGGCGAACCGAATAATTGACCAGATTTTGCGCTAACTACAGCATTTCATTAATTCGTAGCGAATTAAATTTGACAATACCGTGCTTTGTTAGTGCATCGGCTTGCATTGTGAATGCGTTGGCTTGCATTGTGAATGCGTTGGCTTGCATTGTGAATGCGTTGGCTTGCATTGTTAATGCGTCGGCTTGCATTGTTAATGCGTCGGCTTGCATTGTTAATGCGTTAGCTTGCCTTGTGAATGCGTCGGCTTGCATTGTTAATGCATATCCTTATCGAATCACTACCAGTCCTCGAATTACCCCACCCTAACCCTCCCCTTGTAAAGGGGAGGGAACTAGAATCTCTTATTTCCCCCCTTTACAGGGGGGATTAAGGGGGGTAATTCAACTTGTGTGTACACCGTAAGGATAAAAACAAGAAGTTGGTTATTGCTTGGAGACTGATACTACTTTAAAGCCACTATTTGATTCACCATCACCGCCAATGCCACCATCCCCAAAATCGTCATTAATCCCGCCGGCATAAACTTACGTGTTTTAGCTAGTCGAACTGCAAAGACTACAACTAAAACAGCAGTAACTAACACTGCTAAAATCGAACCCCAGGTTTGCCCTTGGAGTTGAAAGTAAGCAGCGAGTATTAGTAATAAACCGCTAATACTACCACTTACCAGTGAAACCTTACTTCTAGCCTGAGTATAGCCAATAATGCCACCAGCGATCGCTAATATGCCGTAGGCAAAAGCAGCAATTATACTTAAATTCATTGTTAATACATCTGTAGATTTTGACTTTACTGCCAAGGTCAGCCGACAATTTACCATAGCTAAATAGCTATACCACACAGTTGATTGATGGATAATCAAGCGATGCCAATAACAAGTACTACCTCATATACAAAAGTCCAATATCTCCAGCGTCAAGCGGCCTCACTTTTACTGTACCAGTCTGTTCTTCAAGGCGAAGTGGGGATAGCATTTCTGGAACTGTTGCAAGCTATACGTTACACTGACTCTGATGCACGGGGTTGTCTCCAAGCCTACGGTCGTTACTTCCACGCTTTAGCTGCTAAAAATCAAAACTGGGAAGACTATTTAATTACTCAACTTCTTTTCTCTAATAATCCTTTTACAAAACTGGCCCAAGTGAAAGAATTTGAAGAATTACCCCCAGCTTTAGTAGCAGCAGTGCAGCATGATTTACAAATATTACAAAGTCTCTATGAATGTAGCAGCGCCTCTTTGAGTGAGTGGATACAAAGCGTAGCTCACATGCCGATTTCGCCGGTAGTGTGGTATAAAGAGCAAGAATTCGTAGGAGTAGAGACAAAGTTCGCTACATATTTACAAGACTTAGACAATTGGGGTGATGCTGTAGAAGAGTTGGCGGCTTATTATCGGCAATGTGGCTCTGGTTTATTTGCAGAATATCGCGCTTTACGTTGGCAAACTGGGCAATTTATCGGTATCCGATATTCTGATCCGGTTAAGTTGAGTGCGCTTGTAGGTTACGAGTCTCAAAAAGATGCTTTGTTAAAAAATACAGAGTTTTTATTATCAGGAGAGATGGCACTTCATGTATTACTTTACGGTAGTCGTGGTTCTGGCAAATCTTCTTTAGTGAAATCTTTGTTAAATGAATATAGCGAGCGTAGTCTCCGCTTATTGGAAGTGACAAAATCTGATTTAAAAGAATTACCAGAAATTGTGGAACATTTACGAGGAGTGTCACAAAAATTTATTATCTTTGTCGACGATCTTTCCTTTGAAGAAGATGATGATGCCTTTAAAGCGCTCAAGGTAGTTTTAGAAGGTAATTTAACCGCGCGGCCGCAAAATGTAGTTGTGTATGCTACTTCCAATCGCCGCCATCTGATTCGGGAGTTCTTTGTGGATCGACCTACCCCCAAGGATAATGAGGAAGTCCATGCTTGGGATACGATGCAGGAGAAGCTTTCATTTAGCGATCGCTTTGGTTTAACCTTGACCTTTGAACCAGCCGATCAGAAAACTTATTTGAAGATAGTACAACATCTAGCAGCACAAGCTGAAATTAATATTACCCAAGAAGATTTGGAATTTCAAGCATTACAGTGGGCAACTCGCCACAACGGTCGTTCTGGACGCACAGCACGGCAGTTTGTTGATTTTTTAAAAGCAGATTTAAGACTTTTTTCTGCAAATAACAATACATCCAATACTTCTGATTAAAATTAATTTATTGATGATTAAAAATTTTTGTTAGTTACATAACAATATGATGCACCAGTAACTAAAACTACATATTTCATAACTACTATGATACAAAACTTTGGAAGAATGCCTTATTTAACCAAACAGAATTACCTGTGTATTCTAATTCGTAATTACATTGGCAGATACGCGAATGTAATTACGAATTACGTAGCTTGCTTCTCGCCTTCTCTACAAGACGCTACGCCAATGGCGAGTATTACGAATTAGTATGAAACTTACTTATTCTGATAATTTCACTACGCTAAAAACGAGCAATATGCAATCAGTAACGATCAGCAATCGATTTATACTAGGAATAGTTGCCTTTAGTGTGAGTTTTGGTCTTAGTCTCGTCCCAAGCTGGGATTTTAATAAAGCTTTTCTCACAGGTTTAATTACTGCCGCTACTATCTATACAACAGCATTATTTGTAGATAAGCGGCGGAGAAATTATGAAATGTTTGTTTTAGGTTCTCTCCGCAAACGAATTAAAGAAATGGAGGGGTTGAAAGCTCGCGTTGTCAGAGAAATAAATCAAATCGAACAACATCATAATTTATTATATGCAGAGTCACAGCAACTGCAAAATCAAGTTACAGAAAGCCGTAACCAAAGAGATAGTTTGCATCGAGAATTAAGAACATTTACCGGACAAAAAAAACAGCTAGAAACTGAAATAAATACTCTGCAAATTGAAATTAATAACTTGCAGAAAAATCAAACAGAATTGAATAATGCTTTTTCTATACTTACAGCAGAAAAGCGTCGTCTAGAGTCGAATTGTAATGTATCTCGTGCTGAAATCACGCAATTGCAAAGCCAAATTTCAGAACTCCAGCAAGAGAAACAAGAAGTTGAAAGTAATTTAACTCTTTTAGGCAGACTCAAACCCCAATTAGAAGAAAAACTATACGAACTGCGAATTGCAATTCAAGAGTTAGAAGTTGAGACAACCCAAAAAAATCAGTTGCTGGTAGCGACAAAAACCGAAAGAGAAAATATTCAAGCTATCCTACATTCTTCACAAACCCAACTAGCAGAACACAAAGCCGAATTACAGCAGTTGCAAGGGCAAATTTCCTTATTGCAAGAAGAACGAGATTCATTGCAAAATCAAGTATGGGAATTACTCCAACAACTAGAAACATTTAATCAAGAACCTTTAGCTGATAATTTCCAAGAAGATGATACTGAATTGTTTCCTTTTTCTGAAATAATGGAAACTACAGCAGTCATAAATAAATCGGAAATTGATACATCAGAGAATATACCTGAAGAATGGACTCATTTTTTAGAAAATCTTCCAGAATACGAACTACAAGTATTAAAAGCGATAGTTGAGCAAGATAATCCCAAGGCTGCTATTAAAAAAATTGCCGAAGCAAATATCACTATGCCGAATCTTTTAATCGATTCTATAAATGAACGGGCAAATGATACTATTGGGGAATTAATAATTAACTCAGATTCGGAAATTCCAGAAGTTTATCATGAGCATATTACCCATGTCAAAAAAATGATCGCAACGCATGAAAGTCTCATGGCTAGACATGCGTCGCCAAATTAAAATATTATTGCCGTCGTCAGGTTAGTAGTAAGGTGAATATGTACCTTACCTATTTACTGCGTGCTTATGCGTTTAGAATAAAAAGAAGTGTAATACATGGCAAAGCTCAAAATCTCGAAAAAAATCTCCACTGGTTTAATCAATTCCCTTGGTGCGGGGGTAGTGCCAAGAGTAGGAGTTGAATATATCGCAGTAGGTCGAGAAAAAGAACTAAAAAGCCTATTACAAAATCTTGATGATATTGCAGAAGGTGTAGCAGCATTTCGCTTCATAATTGGTAACTACGGTTCCGGGAAAAGCTTTTTATTGCAACTACTTCGCAACCGCGCTATGGAGCAAGGTTTTGTAGTAGCGGATGCTGATTTATCCCCAGAACGCCGATTAGCTGGGAGCAATAATGAAGGTGTAGCGACTTATAGAGAATTAATGAGCCACCTAGCTACAAAAACTCGCCCTGATGGTGGTGCTTTAGTCTCGATTTTAGAAGGATGGATTAATAAAATTCAACAAGAAGTGGTTAAAGAAACTGAAATGCGTCCCAATGAAGATGGTTTTGATGACAAAGTTGAATCAAAAATTAGGGAAGTAGTTCAGTATATTGAAGATTTAGTTCACGGTTTTGATTTTGGTAGCGTGATTATCGCTTATTGGCGTGGCTACCGAATGGATGATGATAATTTAAAAAATGCGGCGATGCGCTGGCTGCGCGGAGAATTTACTACTAAAATTGAGGCGAAAGCAGCTTTAGGAGTTCGCGTCATTATTGATGATGATAGTTGGTATGACTATATAAAACTGTTTGCGAAATTTGTCGCTGAAATTGGTTATAAAGGACTATTAATTTTAGTTGATGAAGCCGTACATCTATATCAAATATCTACTACGGTAACGCGGGAAAAAAATTATAATCGACTCCTGGCAATGTTTAACGACACTATGCAGTGCAAAGCTGAACATCTTGGCATTGTTGTTGGTGGAACAACTAAATTTTTAGAAGACCCCAAACGCGGACTTTTTGCAGACCAAGCTTGGCAAAGACGCACAAAAGAAAGTCGTTTTGTTGCCCAAGCTAATGTTCAAGAAAATTCAGGGCCAGTGATTCGGCTAAATCCGTTGAGTGAAGCAGAAATATTGACCCTTTTACAACGTTTAGCTGAGATTCATGCACTCAATTTTGGGTATGAACAGACTTTGAAAAATATTGAGTTAAAGGAGTTTGTGCAAGAAATTATTAATCGCTTGGGTGCAGAAGCATTACTGACACCAGGAGAAATTGTGCGAGATTTTATGAGTGTGCTGAATATTCTTCACCAAAATCCAGGAATTGTGTTTGCTGAATTAATTCATGGCTCTAAATTTAAACCTACTGCTATGGGTAAGAATGCAGTTGCAGATGAGGATAGCGCAGCCGAATTTAGTTTGTGATTAATGATGAAGAGACTGAACAGTAAAAGTAAGCACATTACTCTACAAAGTTTACTTTTTTGTAATTGGTAAGCCTAGCCAATCGCTAAGTTCATGAGCTAGCCAATCAAGTTCCAAAAGAGTTACAGTAAAAATATCGAGTTCATTACTGGAAATTACATATTTTTTTATACCAGCCCATATCGTTAAATAATATTTATTGAAATCACTTTTGTTTATATCTAAACGTAGAATCTCTTGTCTAGAACTTGGAAGCGGATTGTGACGCTCAAGCTTAAATATTTTATAAATCAAATAAATCTGTTGCCGATTTATGTAAAGTCGCTTTCGCCCAAATACACATATACAAATCAGAATAAAAGCTACTGGGGAAATTACTAAAATACCTCTAAGTAAACTACTCCCATCACCTCCTAAAAGCGGAATACCCATCATAAAAAGTATAAAAAAGTAGAGAATTATAAATGTAAGTGTTTGAATAGATAATAATCCTGCCCCTGGAATGATGATATCTATAAAACTAGCATTCTTCTTCAACAAAATTTTACTACCAAGAGGTTTTTTAGGAATTGAATTAATTGCCCTTCCCCTAAGCTGACTCTGATTATCCTCTTCTCCTTCCTCTAAGGTTCGCATAGCATCTTCAGTGGAAGGCAAGCGTTGACTCATAATAGGTTCTGTCATCTGCCTTAACCAACTGCTAAAACCAAGACTAATATTAGCAGCCTGTTCAAATTCAATTCGTAGGTCTGTTTGTGGTAAATCGCCTGGATGCTGACCTGTTACTAAATAAATTAAAGTTGCTCCCAAACTGTAAAGGTCAGAAGCGCAGGTAGCTCTACCATTAAATTGTTCTGGTGGCATATAGCCGTAACTTCCCACAACTGTCATAGTGCTGCTTGTTCTGGCGATGGTTTGCACTGAACCAAAATCTACTAAGTAGACTTCACCCACACTATTAGCAGAGCGATTTGTTAATAGAATATTACTTGGTTTTATATCACGATGAATTACGGCCGGTTGACGACCATGCAAATATTTGATAATTTCTAGAATGGCTTTTGCTAGTTCTTTAACTTCTTCTTCACTGAAACTACGCCCAGCTTTGAGTTGTGCTTCTAGAGATTGGGCTGGAATATAACTTTGTACGAGTGCAAATCCTCTACTGTTGGGTGAATCTAGCTCAAAGTAGTCAAGGTAGTGGGGAATAGCTGGGTGGGAGAGTGCTTTGAGAGTTTCAGCTTCGCGCTCAAACAGCTTGAGGTCGTTCCATTCAAACTCATTACCAAAGGTTAGTATTTTGACTACTACTAATTCTTGAGTTTGTAAGTCACGAGCTAGCAGCGATCGCCGTCCGGCTTTTTTGCTTAGTTCCTGTTGCACTTGATACCTTTCCAACAGGATTTCTTGGTTAAAATCTGGCGATTCATGATTTGTCATTTGTTAGTGACTCCAAAGCTTTATCGCTTTTATAGCTTTCCTGCTTGCTTCTGACCTACTGTAAGATTACTTATGTCCTGAATTAGGACGAAATTAAAGCGTCAATTAAGAAACTATGTTGTAGCAACTAGCGCGTCAAGTCGTATTTTCTCCTTGACATTACGGATGTAGCAGATAGCTTAAGTCTTTTTCCTACTTCAGAATTTCTTTACTCCCGCGTTATCATCTGAAAAAGATAAAACTTTTGTGAGGTGGGGAGGTTTTCTCGCTTAGGGAGTTCCGACAACTAAATCATCCCGTAAAATAGACAGGTAATAAACCCTGCCTCATAAAAAATACGGAAAAATTTTAGAAATAGAAATTCCTCAAGACTCAGGACTCGCTATTTATCTGCTCACTCAGGATTCAGGACTCTTTATGTTAGCAGGCACAATTTTGCAAGATGGAAAATATACCCTAATTCAAGAAATAGGGCGGGGTGGCTTTGGTATTACATTTAAAGCTACCCATCACTACTTGGGCCAGGAGGTGGTGATGAAAACCATCAATGAACGGCTGCGACAACATCCTGATTTTGCGAAATTTGAGCGCCAATTCCAAGATGAAGCCAGACGATTAGCTACGTGTATTCATCCAAATATAGTCCGAGTCAGTGACTTTTTTGTGGAAGCTGGACTGCCTTACATGGTAATGGAATACATTCGTGGCGAAACGTTGGGAGACGCATTTGTATTACCAGGAATAACTTTGCCTGAAGCCACAGCAATTCATTACATTCGGCAAATTGGAGCAGCTTTACAGGTAGTACATAACAATGGTTTGCTGCACCGAGATGTCAAACCAGATAATATTATTCTTCGTCAAGGAACACAAGAAGTAGTACTAATTGATTTTGGCATTGCCAGGGAATTTAATGGCAATGTCAGACAGACTCACACTGGTCTGGTTTCTGAAGGTTATTCTCCAATTGAGCAGTATTTGACGCAAGCGCCGCGCACACCCGCCACAGATGTTTATGGTTTAGCCGCTACTTTGTATGCACTGTTGACAGCACAAGTACCTATGCCAGCATTATTGCGCGATCGCGAACAAATGCCTTCTCCCCGCGAATTGCAACCACACTTGAGTGCTGCTGTCAATCAGGCAATAATGCGTGGTATGGCGGTGGAGTCTCGTTTTCGACCAGCGACAGTTGCTGAGTGGTTACAACTCCTACCTGGAAATGAGGGGCTGATGACATCGGAAGCCTTAGCAACTTATGCAGTCCCAACTGTCAATATATCTGCCCAACAAGCTGCAACTTTACTTGGAAAAACTGGCCAAAATCGCCTTCATAAGCCATCTGTGTTAGCACAGCCCAACCAAGGCATCGCTAAAGAAAATCCACTGGCAAAAAAACCGGGATCATCTCAAATACTCATGGGTGTAGGTGTAGCCTTGGTTGCTGCTACAGCAGGTTTTGGCATCACTAGCATTTTACCCAAATCTCAGCCGCAGCCAACCACAAAGCCGCTTTTTGAACAGCCTACTCAACAGCCAGCTGCGAAAGCACCTAGCTTAGAAAATGGTGCAGAGACTAACGCCACCTCAAGAACAGAATCAACACCTCTTTCTAATTCCAAGCAGCGCCGACGTAATCGCCGTTCTTCCCCCGAAGAAACTCCTAGCAGCCCTACAGGAGAGTCACAACGGGGCGATTTGCAGCAATCTGGAGCTTCACCTAGCGTTTCCCCCACACCCTCGCTAGTAGAAAAACTACGGGCGATCCGGTCATCTCGTAGTGCTTCTCCCGCACCATTGCCACAAAATAACTCACCCGCCTCTAATCAGAATTCTGCTTCCCCTCAACCGATAATTCCACCAAATTCTGTGGTTATACCAGCAGCACCACCGACACAATCCAAACAGTCAGATCCCTCTGCTGTAGTAGTACCAACATTGGAAAAGCAAAATTCACCAACTGATAATCAACCCCAGAGCGATCGCAAATTGCCCGAAAAGCTACAAGATGACAATAACTAATCAATTTTAGCAAGAAAGGCAGGAGGCAGGAGGGAATTCTGATTCCTGTCCTCTGCAACGACTGTTCGCGCAGCGTCTCGCAGAGAAGTGAGTAAGGGTTGAAGCCTCACTTCAAAATCTCTGATTTGGAGTCCTGCAATCAGTGTAAGTCTAACAAGGAGATTTACTGTCTCAAGAAATACTTGGGAGTTACCCTTCTGTGACAGAGAATAAATATACCTTTGCTCTGCTTTAACTCCGAATCTCAGCCAGAATCGGTATGGTAATCAAAAATTCAGTTCCCTTACCGGGTGTAGAATTCACAAAAAGCAACCCGTTATGTTTTTCTGTGATAATTTGATGAGCGATCGCTAACCCTAAACCGGTTCCTTGACCAACAGCTTTAGTAGTAAATAAATGGTCAAATATTTTTTCTTTGACTTGTTCGCTCATCCCAATACCATTATCCGCAATTGCAACTTGAATTTGGTCATCTTTGACTCTAGTTTTTATGATAATGCGGTTAGGATTGGCTTGAATTTCCTTAAAAGTGCGTCCATTGTTCGAGTCTTCTAATGCATCAATGGCATTTGCCAAAATATTCATAAATACCTGATTTAACTGACCCGGAAAACATTCAATTTGGGGCAAATCACCATAATCAGTGATCACATCAATAGCGGGGCGTTCTTCATTTGCTTTCAGACGATGTTTTAAAATTAAAATTGTGCTGTCAATGCCATCATGAAGGTTGCAAAAGACTGGGCGCTCGGTGTCAGCACGAGAAAAGGTTCTGAGACTAGTGCTAATATCTGTAATTCGCCTCACTCCTTCACGCATCGAGCCGACTAGTTTAGGAAGATCCTCACGGATATAATCGAGGTCAATGGTTTTAATCTCGTTTTGAATTGTAGTACTGGGCTGTGGATATTCCTGTTGATAAAGGTCAACTAATCCAAAAATATCGTTGATATACTCTAGAGCCGGCTCGATGTTGCCGCTCAAGAACCCAATGGGATTATTAATTTCATGGGCGACTCCTGCGACTAAGTTGCCCAAAGCAGATAGTTTTTCGCGTTGCACGAGTTGGATTTGTGAGGTCTTGAGTTCTGCCAATGCCTCAGATAGTTGGGTTGTGCGCTCGACCACTTGCTGTTCTAAGCTACGGCTGAGTCGATATAGCTTGGTTTGAGTTTTGACTCGTGCGAGGACTTCTTGCTCAGAAAAAGGTTTGGTGATGTAGTCTACGGCTCCCAATTCTAGAGCGCGGACTTTGTTCGTGGTATCCGAGAGTGCAGTCATAAAAATAATCGGGATATGGCTGGTGGCGGGATTGCTTTTGAGGCGTTGACAGGTTTCAAAGCCGTCAATTCCTGGCATCATCACATCCAATAAGATCAGATCGAGTTCCTCATTAAGCTGTGCTTGTTCGATCGCGCTAAGTCCATCCAGAGCGATCGCTACTTCAAAGCCAGCATCTTCTAAGGTGCTGGAAATGACTTCCAAATTGGTGGGCATATCATCCACAATCAAGATCAAGCCATTGCTCATTAACTTGCTCCTGCCCCTAAATAGGCTTGGATCAACTGGTGAATCTGCTTTGGCTGAAATTGTTGAGCCAGTTTGACTATCTGTTGAGAAAAGGGTTGGTAGATGCGATCGCGTTGCTCTAGCTGTTCCGCCATCTCAATGACTTTTTTTAACCGCCCTTGTTGCACCAGTTTGAGGAGTTTTTGCAAGTCTTCTAGCGGTGGTACTTGATCGGGTGCAAAGTTTGTAGAGTCAGCCTTCAGCCAACTAGCCTCGATATTTGCAGTTTCTCCATTGGTTGGGGTTTCATACTGCCAAACTAGATTTAAAAACTTTTCCAAAGTTGCGAACAACTCATCAGCATGGACGGGTTTCGGTAAAAAGTCATTCCCGCCTGCATTGATGCTCATTTGCTGATCGATTTCTGCCACGGATGCTGAAGAGACAATCACTTTGTGATGCTGTAAGTCGGCTGATTTGCGGAGATGTTTCAGCATCTCGAAGCCATTCATCACTGGCATAGCAAGATCGGTGATGATTAGATCGGGGTGGTGCTGTTGAGCTTGAGCTAACCCTTCTTTACCATTTTCCGCTTCTAGCAAATTGAAACCCAGAGGCTCTAGTAGGTTCACAATCACCGACCGATTTTCCCAGTGATCGTCAATGACTAAAATGCTGCGTTTTGACCCTTCGTAGCCAATGATTTGCTTGCCAGAGCTGTGAGCGCTTTGTTGCACCCAATCGGTGGCGATCGGTAATTCCACTTCAAAAAAGAACTCACTCCCCGCACCAAGTTCACTCTTCAACTGAATTTTCCCACCCATAAGTTGGATGATGCTTTGGCTGATTGCTAGCCCTAAGCCAGTGCCTTCTGACTGGCGTTTCTGCTCCCCAACTTGTTCAAAGGGTTGGAAGAGTTGGTGTACCTGATCGGCGGCGATACCTACTCCAGTATCTAGAATTTGAAATTTGATTCGGGGTATGGAAACATCTGCATTGGTCTTCAGCACCTCGACTTTGAGAGTAACACAGCCCTGGTCAGTGAATTTAATTGCGTTGCCTAAAAGGTTGAGCAAAACTTGGCGCAGACGTTTTTCGTCAGCCTCAACGCCTAAAGGAAAGTTATCATCTGGCTGATAAACAAAGTCGATACCTTTTTGGTCAGCCCGGACGCGACAAATTTCCACAATTCCTTGCAAAAAGGCGGGAAAATGGATAGCTTTGGGGATGAGTTCGAGTTTGCGGGCTTCGATTTTGGATAGGTCTAAGATGTCGTTGATCAGTGTGAGAAGATGAGAGCCGCACTGATGAATAATATTGACCCCATGACGTTCTTTATCGGGTAGAGATTTGGAGCGATTTAGAATTTGGGCAAAGCCGAGAATTCCGTTGAGCGGTGTACGTAGTTCATGGCTCATGTTGGCCAGAAATTCACTTTTGGCATGGTTTGCACTGTCGGCTACTTCTTTCGCCTGCTGAAGTTCAACCGTGCGTTCGGCAACGCGATCTTCGAGTTCGGTGAAGGAGGTTTTGAGTTGGGCCGCCATTTGATTAAACGATCGCGCCAATGCTTCTAGTTCATTGATGCCTTTCACTTCTACGGTGCGATCGAGGTTCCCAGTGGCGATCGCTTCACTCGCTTGCTGTAATTTGAGGATGGGATCGGTAATCCAACGCGAGGTATAGATACCTATAATGGTTGCCAAACCCAACGCACCCAAGCAGAGCAAAATCGTGTTGCGCGTATTGGCATTAATTTGTGCCATAAAGTCCGATTCCGGCACGACAACTACGCTCAACCAGTCGATGCCGCGTCCGTCTCGAATCGCTGAAACTTGCACAAACTGTCTTCCAGTTGGCAGCTTGAAATCAATCTGTTGACTCTCTTGAATGGCATTGAAACTACCAAATCGATCAAGAATAGCTTGTGCCGTAGCCCTAATTAGAGGGCTTTCAGATTTGACGGCAGGAATTTGTTGCAAAGTCTTCTCTTTGAGATTGATGATATAGGGGTCTGGAAGCCTTGAACTTGCGATCAGGTCACCTGAGCGATCAATGATAAAAGTTTGTCCCGTTTGACCCACCTTTAGCGTATTAAGAAAATGATGAATTTTGTTAATCCGAAAAAGATTATTTTGAACTCCTAAGAACACGCCATTGTTGTTGTATATGGGTTGGGTTAAAGAAATTGAAGGGATTTTAATCGAGTTGCCCAAAAAAGGCTTTGTCCAGGTTGGTTTTCCGGCTGCCTGTGCAGTTTTATACCAGGGTCGAGGTCGAGGGTCAAAATTGGCTATAGTTTCTATCAATGCAGTCCGTTGACCTTTATCATCAAGTTGGTAGATTTTGCGCTGAGGTAGATCCTTTTTGTTCCCAATCAAAGCCACGATGCCTTTATTCGGTAAATCCTCTACTTGTATACTCGTGCCGTCAGCCATCGCAATTTGCATAAATTCAACTATATCTTGGCTGACTAACCGCCAAAAAGGCCGTTCTAGTTTGGTGACATCGGTTAAATCAAGCTGTCCCTCTTGAGCAGTTGCGACGATCACTTGTCCAGTCACATAAGGTCTTTGCAAATAATCTAGCACTTGCAGGTTGAGGCGATCGCTCATCTCTTGACGTAACTGACCAGAAACATCATTGACTGCCTTCTGCCCATTACGCAAGGAAATATATCCCGTTAGCCCAACGGCTGCAAAGATTTGCAGGACAAATGGAACAATCAAGAGCGATCGCAATGGCAAACGGTGAATCAAGCTACGAGCTATGATTTTTTTTGAAAAGGAAGACATAACTGCTGACTCCTATAAACTGGCAATGCTGAAGTGTGCTATCGCCCTTATCAGTACCCAATAAATTACAAAACTTGGTTTCAAGACTTTTAAATACTCCGGTTAGCCGATGAACAATAATTTTTACTTAATAAATCTATATTTCTCAGCTATATTCATCAGCATTGCGAATAACTCCAGCAAATTATTCTCCACCATAATGCGCTACTCAATTAGGAGAGTTTCTGATTTTATTTTTGACTGTAATATTCACTTTTACTAAGTAGATATCTCCCTCGATACGTCTATAGTTATCATTACAAAATCTAAGATAATCTAAATTAAATAAAACTACTATTCCATACGATTTTACAAATTAAGTTTTATAATCTTCCGAAAATTATTACTTATATTATTTGCCATATTTTCCAAAATAAACGCCGTATTTATACGTGAATTCAAACTGGACTTATTCTGTTGTATATGAACATAAACCAGTTCTTACTAGCCTTTATAAAAGAGCCATTGCTTAACAATTTTTCTTGCTGCGAGCTAGCTTTTTATAGCCTGAAAAATTATTGCTGCTGATATTTATCAGTTTTTCCTCCGTAATTATATCAGCTAATCAGGAAAATCCTGAAACGTTTCAGGATTTTCCTGATGGTGCTTTTCGTGATTCCAAATTAATTTTATAAAGACTGATCAAATTAATATTTCATTATGTAATTTTTATTATAAAAGTCACGAGTGAATTTTGTTTTCTTGCTAGCTAAATTCCTGATTTCCTTTTCTGTACAACAACTTCCCCTTTCTTATTAATTTTTACAGTATTTTTTGGAAAAGCTTGATTATTCAAAGAACGTATAAGTTTCACAGTCCGAAAATGTTGATCGATTTGAGGGATTCCTTGCCGATTCATCCGCACAGGGATAATTTTACTTGATATCAGATTTCCCACAGAGTTGAGTTTGACTTCTAAAATCATCGAGTCACCCGTCTGAGCATTTGTAGATAAAGTCCGATATCCTAGAAAGTTTCCTAAAGAATAGGCAATTATTTTTCCCTTATAAACTTCCATCGCTCTCGGAACATGAGGCCCATGTCCTAGTACTAAATCTGCTCCCGCATCAATCATATTTCGAGCAAACTGGATTGAATTACCTCGGTTTTCTCCATAAAAAAACTCTGTCTGATTCTTAACATGTAGTGCCCCAGTCCCTTCGGCTCCAGCGTGCATCGATACTACTACAATCTTTGCTTTCTTTTTTGCTTCTGCTACAAGTGCTTGGGCTGCTCCTAAATTATGGATGGAATTATACATTTCATAAGGAGAAAACCCAACCATTCCCACAGGGATATTGTTAGCTTTCAAATAGAGAATTTGATTTTTATGACCTAATGTTGCAATGCCCACAGCCTCAAGATTTTTCTTTGTATCTTTGAATCCTACCGGGCCGAAATCCATTGCATGGTTATTTGCCATATTAAACACATTAAAACCAGCCTCAGCAAATAGCCGAGCATATCCAGGTGGAGAGCGAAAAGCAAAGACTTGTCCTCTACTAGTATCTTTAGTAGTGTAAGGATAATTAGTTAAGCTACTTTCAAAGTTACCAAATAAAATATCTGATCCTTGCAAGTGGGATCTCACTGACTTTGGTAATAATTGATCTCGGAACCGGGGCAATCTATAGTTAGGAAAATTAGTGCCGGGAATAATATCTCCAACAGCTTTGATAGTAATAATACCTGAAGAAATTTGCTGTTTTGGTGTTAATAACCTAGGTTCAGGAATAGCAAAGGGTAATGATACAGGTTCAGTGGGTGTAGTCGCAGCGTTTAATTGCTGTGATTGCCCAAGCCGAATAACGACTCCTACACTAATACCCAGATATAAACAGATACTGATAAAACTAAATGAAAACCCTTTCTCCAGGCTGAGATTTGCCATCGTTCACTCCTCACACAATGGCATTAGTTTATCCCAAAAATTTGTGTTGGCGCTGTATATTTTAGTGTTTTTGGGTAATATTTGACTCAGTAGACACGTAAATATGAGAACGTTTCACTTGCAACTAATTATACGTGCCAGTTTTCAAGCCAAACACAATTTGTTTGTCCAGTTCTTCAGAAATATTTTTAAACGGAGAGGGGGGGATTCGAACCCCCGTTGGGTTTCCCCAAAACGCATTTCGAGTGCGTCACCATGAACCGCTCGGACACCTCTCCAGATATTTATTCACGCATTAGATTAGAGTATCTATCTTATATGCAAATGCCGTGAATTGAGGGAAATGTTAGCTCATTTCCTATACTACTATAACATTAGCGCTTTATCTGCGTAACAGAATGCTTCGGGCGTGTAGACATCGTGATAGACATCACAAAATTTATCTTATTACACTAGCATGACTTTAAAATAACAGCATATTTTTTCAGTGCTGAGTAATTTTTTCATAGCGAAACCGATGGTTGCAGGTTTAACCATCAGCTTCGTCTTCTTCTACAATCGGCGCTACGTCTTCAAATTTTTCTACTATCTGTAGATCGGACATTCCATAAGTATTAACCCCCCTAGTATGCAGGTATCCAATTTTTAATAGATATTCAGCCTGCAAATTCTCGGATCTTCCTGCTATATCAGCACTCTTACTCACTGCCAACTTAACATTTGGCGCGAGTCGATAATTTACTTTCCACTCCTCCCTTTTTTCTCTTTTGTTCCGTGGCATTAACTTTACTGCGGACATCATCTTAATTACTCTCCATTAAATCATAATGCAAGTATTTTAACACTAGATTCATGAATCTAGTGGCATTTTGACATAACCAATTTTTATCATTATTAGTATCTGACAAGGAAATTTTGATATGAAAGTACTTGCATAATAATGGCATTATCATCTAAGATAAAGACATGAAGCAAGCGAACCACCAACCCGTGCTTCACAAAAACATCAACCCAAAACCAAAGCGTCAAACGTCGCTCAAGAAACACGTTTTCAGCGAGTAGAGGGAATAGCACAAGGCAAGAGCTATAAGGCAAAGCCAGGTAAAGAACCCTCAAGATAGCTGAGATTACTAGCCTAAAAACTAAACGGCTAGCAACTGCCTCAAACCCTTACACACTAAGGCTTCGGCAGCTACTAGCTAATCAATCAACACCCACGAAGATTTAAAACAATGACCGCTATATATTGCACCGACATCGGTAATTATTCCTCAATTACAGCATTGAAAGGCGATAAGCCAAGGTTCTTACGCTCGGTTCTAGCCGATGTAACCTACTCCAGCGCTAGAGATTTTGATACCGAAGACTCTCCCAGTATCAAGATTGATGGTAAGACATTGTTACTTGGCGATCGCGCTATTAAATCTAAGTCCCCTCAAGCCTCTTGCGAACGAGGGAAAGAGCTTCCCGAAATCGTCAGACCATTTACTCTGCAAGGTTTGCGCCAAGACTTTTACGGTTCTATTCGCTACCTCGTTCCAGAGCGTAATCACTGGACGGAAGACTCAATCAAACAAGCTCTGGTCGGCATTCACTCGGTAGAAATCAACGGAAAACTTTACTCCCACAACATTACAGACGTTCAATTTTTCTTAGAAACAGACATTGCTGTAACCCACGCCTACGAGAAAAGACACATTGATATAGAAGGCGACACGCTCTGTATTGATATCGGAGGCGGTACAACAAACTACGTTGTGATGTCGCCAGATTCCAGCGTCTTAACCCGTCGTTCGATTCCGAAAGTTGGCGGCGTATCACTGGCAAATGACATTATCAACTCAGACTTGATGCAGAATTTTGCAAAGAGAGACGGCGCAGCGTTTAAGGTTCCAAAACTAATGGATGCGATCGCTGATGGCAGTTTCACCTACGGGAGGAAATACGCTTTTAATCAGGTTTTTGGCGCTCTGCTAGAGAACTGGTTCAACAATTTAATGGATAGTATCAGCACAGCCGCTAATGATTACCTCTCAGATGTAACCAACATCATGCTGATAGGCGGGAATGCCAATCTAGTCAGAACCAAGTTAATAAACAAACCTGGGTTTTATATTCCCGAAAAGCCAGAATTGACCAACATCGAAGCGCTTTTAGCTCTCTAATCTAATGCGAGTACGTCTAGCGGCTCAAGTAGCCGCAAAAGTTGAGGGAATAAAAGCGCTTTTGTCCTATCCGAGCCTTTCAGATACCACAAATCTTCTACTTGATGCAATCCGTGGTCAGTGGTGCTTAAATCTGGCTAATTTGTCCCAAATTGGGACAGAAGAGACAAGAATTAGACTCGCTGACCGACATCGGGACTGGATAACCCAATACGGACACGACCGGGGCATAAACGTATCGGCTGTGGTCAACTTGGTTCTGAGTGAATATTTATCGGGCTTGAATGTCCAAATCAAGCCCATTGCACCCATTACAACCCCACCAAGCCTAAGCCAAACCCAAACCCCATCTATTACAACCCAACCTGTACAAGATACACAGCAAGATACACAGCCCAAGCCGAAAGGTAAGGCACTACTCGGAGGATTGAGATTATGAAAACTAACGCTCGAAACGTGGGCAGGGGAGCAACGCTCTTGTTTTTCCTTTCTACTTGCTCATTAATCTTTTTCACGTTCCAGTTAGGGCAAGCAACACTCAGAGCTACTGCCCCCACACAAGATATAAGCGCTCAAAACTAAGGAACACTCACCGTATAGTTTGCACCTATGCGGTGAGCCAATAAGAAAAATGAACATGAACAATCTTAGCCTAGTGTTCGATTCCACGCTTCTCTCACGGTCGAAAGTCTATCAAATCGATAGAACCCTCTACCGCTTCATGTATGAAACAGACTCGATCCGCGCTCCACAATACGTTTTCAAGCCTTTAGCTGGACAACGGAAAAAAGCCAATTTACAACTAAATCACAGAGCCTTAACTAGGCGCGTATATGCGGTAGAAGGCATGAGTACCAAAGCTTCTGTGGTTTCTAAACAATACGTTCAACTGGCGTTAGCGCTATGACTAATACCAAGTCACTTCAACAACTAGTAGTAGAAGCCCAACAAATCTTAGATGAAATTCGGCAGCATCATGAATTTGAGGCATTAGATTACCACCCGGATCTAATGATTGGTGATGCAATCCACGCTGTAAAAGCGTTGGACTGGGCATTGCAAGAACCACACGCATCTATTTGAGAACCTTGTTGAGTAGTTTAATTGTGGGCGGAAGGAAAGCGAATGAATTTAGCGATTTCAGATCAGTACGTTTTTGTTTGTCCCCAGTTCGGACATGAGTTTGAGACTTTAGAGGATTATCTTGAGTATTCCGAAGGTGTTGAAGATTGCTGGATTAGCGATACCCTCGGCGCAAGCTTTCATTTCGACTCAATAGATTCTTATCAGCAATGGGTTAGAGACGAATTGTTAGCTAAGGGCAAGACGCTCAAGCAATGGGTTAGAGAACAGCAAACTTTAGAAACTAACAAGAATTACAACCATGACAAAGCCACTGGGATATTACTGTGCTGTCACACCGGGAGACGGCAGCTATTTAGACTCTCTTCAAGAAACTTTCGGGAGTTCGCTAGAAGGGCTAACACCGCTCGAAAAGTGGCATTTGCTCAACTCGATAACAGTGAATTTGATACACACTTTTCCGCCGAACACGCCTATCAATAACTTTCAGAAAATACAGACTGACATCAATAAGCACTTGACAGCTAGCGACCAACTTTCTTTAGCAGAAGCAATCATCAATCAACTCAAACATCAACGATGAAATTCCCAATTTCACCCGTAATCTGGGCAGCACTAGCAGGAAATGTGCTTTGCCTCGGTGTGGTAACTGCGGCAACAGTTAGCGAAAGACTCAAATCAGATACAGCGATCGCAGACAGAGCAAAATCTCTAAGCGTCCTCGCCAAACACGTACTATCTGATACTTGCTGGAAATCCAGCCAACCGGAACCGTTTAAGCTGGGCGATTCCATAACCTTAGACGGGTCAGAAGATGGACGATCGCCTACATCCTGCATTTACAATCCACAAACAAAACAATTCATCTTTCTTGCATATAGCGGCGGTCAACTGGTAGTAAACCAAGTCTATTCCCGTCGTGAGGTTCGTAATCAAATCTCAATCTTAAAACAACAACACAAACAGGAGAACAACTAATGAGAGCTAGAACTGAAAGAAGCGCTAAACCCCAGCAAGGGCAAGCCATTTCGAAGTTTATTAAGAAAGTTTTCTCTATCTTTAGAGAAATTTTACGGCACATTTCGCATTTAATCCAAGAGTCTATGCGATTGGTGATTGAAGCTTTTAGAATAATCACCGATCAATTAACTCACCCCAACACTGGAATTATCGTTAGCTTATGCCTGTTCCTGTTAGTGTCTGCGGTCGCTGCTGCTCAATGGGTGCAGATCGGACTATGGCTTGGGCACTTCCTGGGCTTGAAAGGATTATGGGGCGTAGGCTCTGGCACTTGCGGCTTACTCTTAGGGATTGGTATCAATGTATTCCAGTTAACACCCGAACTCTACAAAATCAAGCGCTCATGGGCGATCGCTTATTCCAAAATGGGGATAGAGGTAGATGGGCTTGAGCATGATTCTACGCCTAGAGCGTTGGATGAAAACTGGAATAGCATCAAGCACGGTAATTTAAAGAAGATTCGCCTAGTCTCCTTTGCTGTAGAAACCGCATTGGTATTGAGTTACGCTGTTTTTGGTACTGGGCTAGACTTCTTTGCTATAGCTACAGCCGGAATTAGCTTAATTCTGCCAGAGTACTGCTTAAAGCTCGTTTCTTCTATGATTTCAGTGCTTGGTGAAGTCTCAGCGACAATAGATGATACTGAGCCAGAGAAAGACCACGTAAGTTTTGGCTAAAAATAAAATTAGCCCACGCAAGATTGACGCTTGCGTGGGCTTTTTTGAACTATAGGAGTTATCACCATGCTATCAAATATTTCTAAATCCCTGCCCAACAACCCGCTAAAAATCTTATTTATTGCCCATATCCAAGACCAAGACTGTGAAAGTCTGGCAACCAAAACAGCATTAATACAGCGCTTTCAGCACGAACTCGAAGAGCTAGAGTGCAATTCTGAGAACCAAACAACCCACCTCTACGCTGTCTCAATCTTTAGTGGTTTCTCTGGCTGTCTTTCCCTTGCTGGCATGAGCCTGTTAAATCCGCTTTTAGCTGTAGCTGTAGGCTTTACGGCTGTAGGTAGCGCGGCTACGGTTATCGCCGGAGCTTGCCTCCACAATCAGAAATTATCTCAGCAAATACCAAAACTCAAACGCTATGCTTTGGCTCTTGGCTCTAGTTCTAGTAAAGATTGGGCCACACTCTGGTATATTGCCGGAACAGATTTGTTTTTGGAGTCAATGACTAGCGCTAGTAAGGGGAACATTAATCACAAAGGAGAGTTGATTAGAAACGATGGCAAAAATCCTCTTGCCGTAGCAGTGGATTACTGCGCTGAGAGATTGGGCATAACCAGGACTGAGTTATTAGATAGAGCTAAAAACCTTAACACCACAGTTACGCCTATCTTAAATCAATCTGCACCCACAGTATTACAAACCCAAACTAACGCGGTAACTGTACTTCAATCAAATACCCCACAAGCCGTAATAGAAACAACCGACAATTGGATAAAGGGTTTTCTTAGTTCTACCTGTCTCGTATGGGGTAATCAAGGCTCTGGCAAGTCTTGGTTTGTAAGACTTCTAGCACTGCGGAAAAAAGCAGCAGGATATAGGGTTATAGTATTTGACCCTAACTCAAACAAGAGCGAATGGAAAGGCGTTGAACTATACAACACTTACGAAGATATCGAAGCTAAGATGCAATGGTATGTAGATGAAGTAGAGAGCCGATATCGTCGTTTTGGTAAATCTGAAATATCTGAATCTGAATGGCGCAAACAGTTATGGGATAACGGACAGGCAATAACTGTAATTTGCGAAGAAATGACTACGTATGCTGATTTTATAACCGATAAAGAACTATTAACCAAGTTCGTTAAAGTAGCCGCTACTTTATCGCGCAAACAAGAGCTTCCTTGTGTTTTTATCACTCACAATAATACTCAGAGTTGCTTAGGTGAAATTAAAGGATTAGCTAATTTAATTTCGCGGATGCAGCAGATACAGCTATTACCAACAACTGACCCCATAACCAGCCAGCCAGTAGCTAGCGGTGAAGCTTTAATAAAGTTAGATGGTTCAGAAACATGGACAAGAATTACTACTCCGAAGGTTGGTGAAAAAATTACAAATTTCGGAGAGGAAATCTCAAGCGATCGCCAAAAATTAGAAGACATTCTCAAGCTCCCGTCCAGTTCACGAGAGCAAGACTCTGAACCGCCCAGTTCAGACCCTCGTGAACCGTTGAACCAACCATCTGACAAGGGTTGTAGCGGTTCAGTTCATGACACGGTTCACGGTTCAGAACCGGACGGTTCAGGGCGGTTCACGCCTCTGAACCTATCAAAAGAGCAGTTCATGAACCTGAACCGAGTTCTATCCCAAACCATGAATCAGACGCAAATAATAGAGCATCTATGGAGCGTAAAGAAAGGCGGTAGCGATGCTTGGAAGGCAGCACATACAGAATACAAAAGCTTGATTACAGAATGATTAAGTTCAAGCATTCTGTTAAATTAAAGTCTGCTTAAATAGCAAAAATACAGCCGCATTGCTGGAAACAGTACGGCTGTATTAGAATAGTATTAAGTATTAGTATTTGACGATGTAAGGTAATTGTATCATGGAAAATAACTTTGTCACTAACAAGTTTAATCAGGTAAAAACCTTCACCTACGAAACCGTTCGGAAGAATAGAACGTATGGTGAACTTTCTCAAAAAGAAAAGGATTGTATATTAAGTGAAGCTCTTTGCTGGGAAGAAAAAATGTTTACTAAAGATGGTTGCAAAGACTGCGATCGCTTTGACGATTTCACACCGAGGTTTAGAGAGTGCGATACATTTGATTATAAGGCTACAGTTCACCAGGGTGTACGCGGTAAATTTGGAGGTATTCAGATAATTGGAACCATCAAAAATAAGCTAAAATTACGAAACTTTCTTGAGAATCAGCCAGATAAAATGCCAACCTTTACACCGTCAACCTTTGGATTTTGGAGTTAAAATTTTAAATTTTTTCTGGGGCGATCGCCTATATAAAGACCCCCCCCTTTACCGGATGAAAAAATGTTATAATAAGTATAAGCAAGCAAAGCAATAAACTAAGAATTTAAACTAAAGCCCCATCTTCTAAACTATTAAAAAGTAGAAGATGGGGCTTTAGTTTTGGAGATTTTTTTTGCTAGGGGAGGTGACACAAAAGTACACCCCACCCCAAAATAAGACCCCGCCAATCTCTCGACCCCCCCTACCCCATGCCGCTTTCTTTTACCGTTGCTGCTTCCCGCCTTGCCTTCTCTGCAAGAATTAGCGATCGCACAAAACTACTGCCGCCTTGCTCTTTTATCCATTGGTGTAATTCTGTATCAACTCTTAGCGCGAATATCTTATAAAGGCTGTCGTCGCTAACGATAAACTTGCCTGATTCTTTATCTCTCTGCATGATAAAACCCTAATTAACTTTAACTAAACTAACAGCTTAACCACTGTTTAACAACGGATAAGTTTTGTTAATTGAAAACGCGAAAATAGAGTTTAAAATTAGCGAAATTCGTATGAATAAATTGTTGTCTGCCGTTGTTTAACAATGGTATATTGTATATATGGGCGGTGAGGGAGGGAAACTAAAAGTTAACTCCAGATTCCAACGACACAGAACGGGGAATCAACGATAGGGTCACAACACACCGGAAAAGTAACGCTCACGTGTTAATGAACGTCCACGTTAAACAAGTCGATTCCGTCACTTCCTCGTACACCACGTAAGTAAAACGAGCGTCTGACAGTGTACGTTACTGTTGGTAGACTTAGCATTTCAACCACCTTGTAAATAGCCGTAGACTTTTAAAACCAGTTCACTGGTGAGTTTTTAACGATAGAAAACTGCCTCATCAAAGGCTAGAGCTACCCGATCGACTTGGGCGTGAGGCGTTACCGGATTCCCTACATTCACCGGTACACACAAAAACAATGGAAGCTACAACAATAAGACTTACCGAGAAGTTGATGGAAAATCATTACCGCATTGTTCCCGACTTCTTTGAACAAGATGGGGCAATGACGTATTGTTTCACAGCGAAAAATACCAAGGAATTAGAGATAGCAGCGACACTTCACGTATATGAGCATTCGATGGAGCTAAGGCTTGAATATTACAAGCCCAAAGCAAACGTGCCGTTTGAGGTAAAAGAAGAAAGTATCACCACTTTTAAGGAACTAACGCTCTTAATTAAAAACGCTTAAACACTATGAAAGAACTAATAGAATTACTAATAGAAAACGGTATTGAGAACGGAGTCAGTTCAGACGGTCACGTATCAACCTACCTGCCAGGTTGGGAAGAAAAGTTTGCAATCTCATTCACACCAGGATTTTGTAATTTAGATGAATGCGAACAAATCGTGATTATACTCTCAGAGATGCCGCGCTTTGAAACTGTATTCATGCTGAGAGTCCCCCGCAAGATGTTCGCTCTGGGATTACGTTTTGCACAGACAGCCGCTAAGGAATATTCAACAGTTTGCACTTAATTAAAAATTCAAAACTTTACCCCCTAACCTGCGCTGACACCGCAGTTTTTTGCGTGAGTAAGCATAAACCAGATTTATTGCTTTGCAGCAAATCCATGCTTAAAGTTATGCACAAGCGTAGCTTATAGCTGGAGGGAGCGATCGCTAGATTTAACTTATGAGTGCCTAACCATAGACTAGCTACGGAATTTATTTAAATCTGCATAGACTTATCCTGATATGTGCCAGTTTGTTTTTGCTCTGTTTACTTTTAACGGTCGTTAGAACTTGACAAAACTACCGTTAGAACTGTACGATTAGTGCATAAACAACCAGAGGAGAGGCAGAAAACATGGCACGCGCTACCAACTCAACAACCGCAGTTGTGATATACACCAGGGTTAGTACAGATGAACAAGGTAAATCAGGTTTAGGGTTAGATGCACAACTAGAAGCGTGTCAGAGATTGGTAGAACATGAAGGACTAGAAGTTGTTGGAACGTTCCAGGATGTAGTTAGCGGTAAGTCTGATCCGATGCAGCGAGAGGGGTTTAAAAACGCAATCGAAACGGCTGTTAAGCATGGGGCACGGCTGTTAGTAGCCAAACTTGATAGATTGAGTAGAGACGTTTTTTACATCTCTCAATTTACAAATGGATTTATGATTAAAAATTGCCCAAAATTAATAATTGCCGAAAACCCTAACGCTTCTGAGTTTGAAATTAACCTACGGGCCAGTCTTGCACAGGAAGAACGCCGATTAATTAGCGATCGCACTAAAGCAGCGCTGGCGGTAAAGAAAGCCCAAGGTGCAGAACTGGGCAAGGCTGGCAGGCAAGCTCATTCAGCTAAAGCGCAAGATGCCACTAAAGACGCGATCGCCCGTGCTTTTGAATTGAGAGATGCAGGATTGAGCTTAGATAAAGTATGCGAGATTTTAAATAGCGAAGGCTTTACTACAAGCCGAGGGAGTAGATGGAATAAATCAGCGCTTCATTCTAGATTTACAGCAATTAAAGCCGCATGATTGGTGAAAGTGAAGGTACAAACACATCACCAAATAAAAACAAGCCTTTTCTAGACGATTCTGGAGAGGGCTTGTTTTTTATGTATACTGTTTTTTTCATCAGTAGGGCTGAAAGCCTGCCCTCCTTATAAATCTAAACCAGTGGAAAATAAGCTTCAGGTAAAGAGCATGGAAAAAAATATTTGGCAGAGCATTAAAGATGATGCAATCGCCTACGGTAGGGAATCTTTACGCAAAAAACTAGAACTATCCCGCAAAGAACAAGATACATCTCTAGCTCCATTGAAAAAAACAAGAAAGCGCAAGCAGAAAGATTTAAACTTAGAGTCAGATAAGGATTCCCAGAAGCCGGACTGAGAGAACTTTGTAGCGTTCTCCTATGCTGAGTGTCGGAGCATTGAGATATGCACAACAGCTAGCACTAGACGATTCCAGTTGGTTTGATTAAATGTAAAGAGGATGCCTCCTGCTAGTGCAGCCCATCCTATTGGCCCAAGTATAAAAGCAATGGTTTGGCTCATACCCATATAAACAGCAAAGGGTAGGGTGATTCCTAAAGCATTAGTGAGGCTACCTAGTACAGTACTTGCCAATAAATACACGCCGAACCCACTCAATTTTGCAACAGCCATTGTACTGCCGCCTAATAGCAAGCCCGCAAGATGTGGGGCATTAGCATCTCTTGTCATCTCCATAACAATTTGTTGCCGTTGTTCGGGTGAAAGTTGTTCAAGCATATTTTGGAATAGCTTGGCAACAACGGCAGTCTCTATTTCTTGAGTTTCCAAATTATGCCAACTACGACCGTTTAATGTTGCTGACCAATCAATACCGATGTGGTCAGCAACGTCTGTTACAACCTGCTTCCAAGAACTGTTCCAAAAAAGCTGACCAATGCTCCCAGCCCTAAGATATCGTATGTGATTGCAAAGAGTCTCAGGAGAACTGCCGAAAGCTGAATCTGTCAAAAGTGCAAAGTTTTCTCGCTGTTCTTCCGTAGCAGATCCGATAATTCTATAAAACTCTTGCATGGTTTTAATTGAAAGCTAACTCTACTCTGATACGTCAGGCGATTTCTGATTTAACGTAAGAATAGGACTTCTAGGCGATCGCGTCAAGCGAAATTCCATAGAGATATAAAATTTATGTTTTCGCTTGACGTTAATGTTGTGGGGATTTGCTCGATGGGTTATGGATTAATCCCTAATAGGGATTTAGTGGATTGCAATGGACAGTACCCGCAGACGTACAAACAGCCGTAGATAAGTTTCAATCCCTAGTAGGGATTTGGTTTTCTAAAGTTCGGTTATCGAATGCAAAAATCATAACATTACGTTTGTTAGTTTGGCTAGATGTAAATTACATAATCTCTAAAAACCTTATATACAAAGCTATTCAGTTATTTTTACTGTATTGAATTTGTAAAAAGCAGATTAGACTAAGTAGCTAGATATTTATACGTTTAGCATTAATATGAATGATAATTTTATTCCTCTAGACTGTGATGATGATGTTATCTCTTTTGAAAAAGATACATTTAAAATCAGTAATCTTAAAGAAATCCTCTTTCTAGAAGTTAGCAAAAAATTAAACCAACTTACCTATAATCAAGAAACTCAAAAAAGTCATAATTATGTTATTCACTCATTCAGTTCGCTTCCTATTGGACAAGAAGGTTTTGGCTTAAGCGAAATTCAATTTCACTCTATTAGAAAGTGCCAGATTCTTAGAGTTAGTGGTAAGGGCTGGCAAAAAGGAAGACTAAAAATTCAAATAAATAAAAGGATTGCCGACCAATCGGGGAGCGTTTCTCTAGATTTTTGTCCTGATGAAGTTAAGGAACCTGAATCACCTTTAGACGATATTCGGAAAAAGCTTGAAGCTAATTCCAATTAGTGATCGTACAGGGTAAACGCTTGAGCGATTGTTTTATCAGACTAAAATTTGAAGATAGTTCTGGAATTCTTATAATTAAAGGAAAAAGGCTTTTATGTCAGAGCTTAATTTTCCGAATCTAGTACTTACCATCCGCCAGGGTAAGGGGACTTTTACAAAAGACGAAAACGGCAACCCTATAGAAAAAACTTCCGACTATATTTTTTATGCTTCCGTGAAGAAGAAAAGTAATCCAGAATTTTACAAACTGCCTGGAATCAGTACAACGGACTTATTTTTAGTCGGAAAGATAGTCTCTAAATCAGTTTGGGGCGACAACTGGATTGGAGCAAGTCTACCAGATTTTGTAAACCTCGAAACCGAAGCCCAAGCCGTCTTAACTCTCGGTTCTCATACTCAGAGAGGTATTTTTAGATTTACTCCAACCACTCAATCTCGAATTATGAGCATATCTCAAACTTTTGGCGAAAGAGTGAATGGCTATATCCGCGTGACATCCAGAAACTAAGCTTTGAGCGCAAGTGGACGAAAGAATAAGGGTTTCAGCCATTGTTACGGGACTAAAAATATTAAAACGTCAAGCGAAATTCCATAGATAATAGAAAAAATCATTTCGCTTGACGTTAAATTGTGAGATTTGCTTGACGTTGTTTAGCGATTGTAAGGATTCCCACGGTTAAGTGAACCGCCGGGACGACGCTCTTGTTTAAGTGTGGATTGAATTTGACTTTTTAGAACCTTCTGCAAAAGTAGTACATCGTAGTTGGAGTTATCGCCAGATCCATCAATGTTTATATTTATCCCGCCCAGGTTTACGTCTCCCCCGCTTCTATTACTCATCACAGGCATCGGCGAACCTCCGATCATTCCACCATCGGCGTAATTCGGGAGCTTACCCGAACTCTGAATTTTATTCCAAATCGCCGTCTCTTCTGGATTAAGCACACGTTCACCACTATTCGCAATAATTAAACGGGGTTCATATCCGCTTATTGAGCGCTCCTTGCTCATAGTCCTTGCGATATCTCCTACCATGCCTCCCGAAGCAAACCCAGGAATAAGACCATACAGGTTCCCCATATCGCCTTGTCCCAAGAAACTGTCGCCATTCCCCCCGCTACCGCCTCCGCCAAATAAACCGCCAAAGATGGAGAGGATAGAGCCAAAGCCATTATTACCACTGCTGCTTGCAGATGGTTTATTACCGCCCAGGATAGAACCAAACAGTTGATCAGAGAGTTTTTGACTGGCTAAATTTGCAAATTGATTAAGAACCGAACTTAAGAGCTTTTTTAAACTATCACCGATACTACTCGTATTCATTAGAAAATCTTTAGTAATTGATGTAAAATCGCCTTGTATGCCTTTAATAACATCACTTAAATCACTAAATTGTTGATTTATACTATCTAATTTTATTGTATTAATTTGCTCTAAATTATTCTTCAGCTTCATGAAATCGCTACTGCTTAAATTTGTTGTCTCTCTGAGTCTTTGGAGTTGTTGTAACGCATCTTTAAAGCTTAGTTCTTGTTGCATTACAGCAATCTGTTTTTGAATTGACTTATCGCTAGAAGTAAGACCTAAACCTTGCAATTGCTCACTTCTAGCAGATAGTAAGTCTATGTTACTCCTGCCTAAGCTCTGAGAATTACTAAAACCCTCATCATCGCTAGCGCGTTTGAATTGAGCGTTGTTTAACAAATTAGCTTGGTTGAATCTAAGGGCTAAACGTAATTTCTCCCCACTAGTTTGCTCTGGCGTTAGTCCTTCTAATCTGGCTCGTTCTAGCAATGAAACTTTATCTTGAGCATACTTACTTTGTAAATCCAAACCGTTAGCATCTCTGTTTAATGCAAACTTATTCCCGCCGAAACCATACTCACTTAACTGTGAGTTTTGGCGCAAAAACTCAGATTTACTTGAATTATCTCTGACTAGAGAATTTAACTCTAACTTTGCTTTGGCAAGGGTTCGCGCTGCGGTTGCGGCTGCATACTGGATATTAATGTTAGCTACCAATAAATCATTCTCTTTTTGCAATTGCACAACACGGGCATTAGCTTCGGTAGGCGTTATATCTCGCTTATTCTCCGCATCTGTGACCGCAGCTAGTCTACGGTCTAGTTCTAGCTGAGTTGTTTTTAGAGCCAATTCCCGCTCAAGCCCTGGTAACGAGCCTAAACGAGCATCGGTAGGGTTAAGCGATTCTAAGCCTTTCAAGCCACTAATCCGATCTGCCAGTATGGAATTATCAACAGCGCGAGAATCAAAATCTACGCTTCTAGCTCTAATGTTGCGCTGTTCAGACTGGAACACTGCTAATTGCTTGGCTGCATTGGCGCGAGATATCGCTAAACGCTGTATTACTCCATCCAGTTCAGTTACAGAGCGCTTGTCTAGTGCAATCTGTAACTGAAGGTCTTTAGCTTCCGCGTCGGGGACAGATCCACTGCTTAAACGGGCTGAATTAATCCCAATTCTAGATTGTGCATCTTCTCGGCGTTGCGAGGCGGCTTTGATTTCCTCGTCAAAACGTTGTTGCTGCTTTCTCGCTTCCTCCGCCTGTCTGTCTAGTAGCGATGGACTCTTGATTGTGCTGTAGTCCAGGTCTTGCAGCGATCGCATAGAGTTTTGAGTCTGGGCGGCTGCCTCTCTAAGCTTTACCCGTCGGGCTTGAGCATCCTTGAGCTTCTCCCCTTCGAGTATTGCCCGTATCTCTGGCGGTTGTTGCCCAGTTGTAGAAGTCGTAGCTGTAGTGGCTTGGGCTTGGGCTTTGGCAATAGCTTGAGCTTGGTTAGTGCCTTTGCCCAGAACTCTAAACGCCACCTCACCTAAGCTAATACCGATTTGTTTTGCAGCCGCCGTGCTTAAGTCTAAACCGCGAGTTGAATGTGGTACATACTTTCCATTAGCCCCACGTTCGTATGGCCCGTGGTCTGTAATCGTCACGGTAACAGCCTTGCCGTTAGCTGGGTTGATTGCTTCTACCTTATCTCCCCACTTAACGCCCAAATTACGCTTAAGGTTCTCGTTGATAGCGGCAGTGAGTTCGTTCTGATTAAATTTCCTGCCTGAAGCTGTGGGTTGTCCGTCAAAGCCATCGCCAGCGCCGTAAGTAGAAGCTATCGTCTTCATCCATCCATCGCTAGCGCTCAAACTAAGTCTTTGCGCTAAAGACTTACCAGTATGCTGCATCGGCATTTTTTTAACACTTTCTGATGCCGTCTTTGCATCAGTCACTATCCCATCAAAAACCCCATCCTGGATGTCTTGGATGTACTTCTTGAATTGCGAAACAGCAACTTCTACATGACTGTGAACACCATAAGCGTTTCTCTTTCCGCCTGCCCCAGTCCCCGCCTGTGTGCCTAGTGGTTCTCCATACTCAGCTAACTCTCCATCTTTAAAACGAAACGAACTTGGATCGAGGTGCAATACTTGCCCAAGCAGTACACCCCCTTGCTTCTGACTATAAATTCCAGATTTCCCATAATCTGCCGAGTTACGGACATAGCCAGAAACAGGCGAGGGTACACCCACAGCTTGAGAGCCTGCCGCATTCTGTAGAATAAAGTCTTTTTTAACGAGGTTCCCGTATGCTGTGCGGCGAACTTCTTCTAGCCTGGTTGCGACCGTATCGTAATCTCGATCTGACTCCATCCCACGGTTAACATGATGCCTTGTAACGTCTGCGTAGCTGTGGATTGGTTTTAAATCGTTAGAATCAATGATTTTCAGTCGCGGATCGACAACCGGATTCTTACTGTAATCAAATGCGCGATCGCCAATTTCTTTGTTTAGTCCGAACAATTGAGAGAACTTAACTACTGGGCGTAAAAACGGTGAAACATCTTCGATATCCTTGGCTGGGCTTGAGTTTGAGTTTTTAGCTACAGACTTAACAGCATTACTAAGCCTCTGCTCGGTCTGGAGCGCAAAGTTAGCTATATCCGCAAATGGTTTGATCAGTTCTGAAGCTACGTTTACCGCATCTTTTAAGCTATTGATAAAGCCGCCCACAGCTTCTACTGACCTATGGATAGCATCGGGATTTTTCTGCAAGTAATCGCCTAAATCTCTAGCTGCACCAACTACATTTTTGAGTGCAGCCTGAACGGTGGATCTAAACTCTTGAGCAAGCTCACGGGCTAGCTGTGGGTTGGTTTTTAGATAGGCTGCAAACTCTTTTGCTCCAGCATTGAGATCATCAAAAAGCCCAGCTTTACCAATTTCGTTGAGTGCTTGTTCTATAAATCCCAAACCGGACAATAATCCCGGTTCTAATGCCTTTCCAAGGCTAACCTTTACCTCATCAAGTCTGTTGTTTAAGCGCGTGAGGCTAGCTGTAGAGGTGTCTGTTGCTGTTGCGAGAGTAGTTTTACTCGCTTCGCCCAGGGCTTTTGTAAAGGCAGGGATAAACACGGTCGAGGTTAGGTCGCCGCTCTCAAGTAACTTTTTAAATTCTTGGTTCGTGACTCCGATAGACTTTGCTGCAACAGACATGGCTTGCGGAATGCGATCGCTGATTTGGCGAAAATCTTGGGTTGTCTGCTTGCCCTTCGTTATCGACTGTACTAAACCAAGGAAAGCGCCGTTAAAGTCTGCGGTACTAAGCTGCGCGGCTCTCGCTCCAGCACTAAAACCACTGAAAATGTCTTTAGTAACCGGAGCGAGTTTTGTATCATTCGTTGCGGCAACCAGGCTGGCGTAAGCTTTAGTCGAATCGAGGAATGGTAAAGCTAGTTTATCTGCCTCCGCTCTCAAAAACTTTAACGTTTCCGTTGCCTTGGTAGTAGAACCAGTGAGAGAAGTTAATTGTGCTTCTGTTGCTTTAAAATCGCTGTACTTATTGATTGAATCGCCAGCAAAGGCTATGACCGATTTTGCATCGTTGATAATGCCCTGGATTAAACCTGAGATTGAGAGAGCGCCACCTGCGCCGATGCCTGCCGCTAGACCAGCTACAATTTCACTACCAATTTCCTGAAAGACTTTAGACGGGCTATGAATCTTGAGTTTTGTTTTAGTCTCATCTATGACTAAACCAGCCATCCTCGATGCACTGGCTTTAACTTGGCTATCGCCTGCCTTCATGCCACTGACTAAACCTTGAGCGATCGCCTCGCCTGCGACTTTGAAAGAAGTGTTAGAGAATTTGTAAGAGTTAAGGCTCTTCTCTATACCTCTGCCTAGTGCCTTGCCCGTGTTTAATCCACTTATTTCTGCACTAGCAAGTAAAGATTTTGCATCGAAAGTTGGTGAGATTTTAAAGCTTTTCTCAAGCTCAATAGCTTGTTTTAAAGCATACCTCTTGGCTTCTTCTATGTCTCTTTTAAGCTGGGAGTAGTCTCCAACTAATTCAATTACTAACTGACCCAAATCTAATGCCATAACAATAACTTTTCTAATATTATTAGTGTTGCTAACTATTCAATTTATTCAAACTTCTTCGCTTTCAGCATCGATCGGCAGTGTTTCTAAAAGTCTGCCAACGGCCAAGCTATTAGACAATAGAGTACTACCAATTTCTGCGGCTGAAACCCCAGTTGATGCAATCAGCTTTACATCCATTGGTTTGAAATCTAAATGAGGATTATCGATCCACTTAGAAAGTGCATTTCTTGCAATCTCTAAACAACTCTGAGCAACATCCAAGCTCTGCCAACCAAGACTTTCGTGAGTTTCTCTGTATCGGTTTATCTTATTAACGTGTTCTTTAACATCTTGTTTTAGTCTCATATCAACCATCGTCTCATCCACGTAGACATCAAAGGCAAGGGCCCGCTCTTTCCAATTGCCTTTGCTCGACCACCTTTGAACTAGGCTTAGATTTTTATTTGTGTCCTTAGCTACTTTGGATAGAGATCGGCTGGCTCCCATATCACGGAAACAACAGAAAGTCTCATAGCTTTGGCTGGTGTCAAGTTCAGAATCGAAAAACCAAGGTGAACGACTAAGATTGCTTACCATTTTTACCTACCCGTTAGTATTAGAATTTACGCCTATACTCCTATTGTACTGATGTTGCATAAAAACCGCTACTAGCCGCGTTATTGTTGATACCAACTCAGTGAAAATATAGAAATAACTTTATGCAAAAGCAGATAGTTTTAAATCACTTCTCTTAGAGCTAAGGAATTTAAACTAAGGAATTAAGCTAAGGAATTAAGCTAAGGAATTTAAGCTAAGGAATTTGTCTTATCAAGTTTTTTTGATAAGAGCTAAGGAATTTAAGCTAAGAGCTAAGGAATTTAAGCTAAGAGCTAAGGAATAAGATTTATTTTCTTCCATCGGTAGAATAATCACTAAAAATAACCCGCTACTGGATTGGGTAACGGGCTAACGAAGACGTAAAGGAATTTATTAAGTATAAAAATTTAAGACACCAAGCTTAGTGCCGGATGATACCAGCATAACATAAGCTAGAGCCTCTGAAATAGGCAGGAAGGCGGGTTATAGCCCTAGCTGTAGGATTATATGGTTTGAGCCTCAGATGTGGGCTAAGGCTCAAAATAAGCGGAGTTAGAAGGCTATTGCCATGTCTGGGTTGTACTGCGGCTGTGGTTTGGCTTTAATTGCCGCAACTCTCGCTAAAAAACGCTTTTGGAGTTCGGTGTCGGTTGTTTGAGTTTCGGTAGAAATTCTAGCCATCATCTTATCTGTTGGGCTTAGATTTACGGTTTCTTGTTGACATAAATTACTATCTATATCACTGCTGCACACCCCCTTTTTTACATCCTGCACACCCCCCAGTTTACAGACTGTTGAGTTATCTAGTTTTGATGCCTCACAAAGTGGTTGTAAGTCTTGTTGTGTAATGTTTTGAGTGCCCTGCACACCCCCCCTATCAAAAACAAGGTTTATTAATAAAGTATGGGGGGGGTGTGCAGCAGTTTTTGGTGTTTCATCTTTTCGGTTGTCCATATTGTTTTTGGCTAATTGGTATTTGCAAAACTCTGCCACATAATCAAACGATTCTTGTGTAATCCAACGTTCTCTAACTCGTTTTCCATCAGATGCAGTGATCTGTCTTGCTTCTGTCTCATACCCGAAATCATGTAAGAGTTCACCGAATACTGTTCCGCAATTCTTTTCGGATATATCCACCCACCCCGCATCCTTAATATGTGGCGCTAATTCTTGCATTTGAGTGAAGGTTGTATAAAAATCAAGAGGTGTATATTTTTTCATCGGCTCGAAGTACTTCTTGATATCAAAGAGTTCCCACATCTTAAATTCGCGTAAACTCCACTTGATATCTCCTACGAATTTTTCACCTACCTTTTCTTGCGCTTTTTCCTTGGCTATGTCACGCTGGGCCGCTTCCTCAGCACCACCATGAAATAGTCGATAATTACGCATCAGATTGCGCTCAAACTTGCGATCTCTGTTTTTGTAAGCTACAGCCGCATATCCAGTTAAACTAACCGTCTTGGCGTTCAACGATGCCTCTACATAAGTTTTCTTGACTAGCTCCTCTCCAAACATTTCGTGAATGTGAGTCTTAGCCATGTCGTCCCTTTCTTTTGGCGATAACGATTCACCGCGCTTAATTTTAGCAACTAACTTATCCTTATCCGCCTTATCTAAAACGTTAGCGTCACCAATCCTTTTAGCTTCGATAACGCCAATTCCCTTCCATAAATCCTTGAGTTGTAGATCCAAATCTTTGTTGTTACCAAACTCGGTAGGAATTAACTCATAACCTAAGCCTTCGAGTCTTGCTTGCACCCAGTAGCGTAAACGACGCATCACTAAATTGTTGTATGCAACATTTTTACAACGTAATTCCCAATGCGGTGAGTTCCATTCATCCTTGATTACGTTGTAAGTGATGCCGTAGGAGTGAAGATAAATATTCCTGGCGTTGTAATTGCGTTGGTAGTGGTTGTTAATGTCTCCAGCCGTTATACCGTCGCCGTCTCTTTTATTAACACCCTTCTCTGCCACCCAGATGTAAGTATTCTCTACACCGCGCACTCTGCTAATCCCCTGGGTAACTTTTTTGTCAGTCAGTATGCCATTGATGATTGCAAAAACGTGTTTAAAACGCCCATTTTCTAGCGATACACCCTGAACAACAGAAGGCGAGACGCACATCAATGTCGTATTTAGTGAGGACTCGTTGATGTCATCGATATAGTCTCGGTTCTCATGGCTTCCAGAGTTATCACCGTGGATAGTACGAAACGCACTGTCTGACAGCCCTGGCATTTGTTGCCGAATGTACTCAGAAAGAGTTTTGCATCCCTTGTAGCCGTTCTTGAAATCGTCTAATAAATATACTGCTTCTCCAGCCCTTACTAGTTCGGCTATCTTCTCTACTAGACCTTCTGGACTGGCATCGGTAGAGAAATAGCACTTCCCCTTCGGCATCTGGTATGTGTTCACGACTAATTCGATCGGCGTTCCCTTTGGTGCGATCGCAAGAATGTAGTCAATTTCTTTCTGGCTAACATCGGCGCTCATAAATACCGCAGTGCCGTTGTGTAATGCCGCCTCCAACTGAGCTTCTAGAGATTTTAGTATCATCGGTCTGATATTATCGCGGTTGCATAATTCCTCAAAGTTGTAATCAAATACATCGTCACACTCATCGATAACTAGCGCACCATCCGACCGCATCGGCGTAAGGCTCTGTTGGTAAGAACGCTGGGAACAAAAACTCAAACGGTTTCTATTTTTCGTATCTTTATTAAGGTCATCTATGTAGGTTAGATCCAGTGTTTTAGCTGCCGACTGAGCCAAGACACGGCGACTGTACCAAGAATAAAGGCAGGAGTAATCAATAACCCCCTTCCCTGTATTAACACTCTTGCCTGTGCCCATACCAGAAGAAATAATCGATATCTTGTTTTTCTCAATATTCAAGTCACTGGGTGAAAACTCTGTGTGTGACTTCTCAATGAAAGTTACCTTAATCCCTAACTCCTCACACTTCTTGAAGTCGATTTTAGAGAGATCGTGATAAAGTTGGCGCTCTAGCTCAAGCTGTAGCGCGTCTTCTTCTGGCGTAGGTTTAGACTTAGTTTCGGCTTTAGTTTTAGAACCCCCACCAGCGATCGCAACTAAAATTTCGTCTGGCAGCGCACCAACACAATCACGGCTATCTGCTGAGTTAAAACAGGTATCTATCTCATAGTCATCCATTGGTGGATTACAGCGAGAGCCGAACTCTAGTGCCATCTCGTATGGATCGCCAGTAAACGGAATGCCCAAGCGATCTAAATCATTCTTCGCACCGAGTAGCTGTGCAGCCAGTTTAAAAACCGCATTGTTGCGTCCACCATCCCCTACACCCTCTTTATAGAGGCTCTTAGCTTCTTTAGCTAAATACCAATGCAAGGGTTTAGCGTTCGGGTCAATGCTGAACGAACCAGGCTTGTATTCCTTGCGCTCAATTTGTTTGTGTTCCTTGTCTGTAGCCGTAGTTGTAGACTTTTTACCCTCATCTACCGATGGGTAAATTCCTAGTTCTTCCAGTGAATCAATATAAGGAATTTCACCAAAGCCGATGCGTTCGTAAGGGTTCCCGTTCGGGTGAATTGTTGGAGCTAGAACCGTGTAACGACCGTGCCCAAGAACTTCACCCCGATGCTTACCATTTTCTTCTAACGCAAAATTGGTGTAACCTGGCTTATCATCTAAGCGAACCGCTACGCGCCAACCGCCTGAACCAGTACGCTCTATCCAGGTACATTGTCCTAGCTTGTTGATAATCGCTGTAGCTGCGGTGTCGCAATCTTCGGCACTGTCAAAGGTCTTTTTGTCTATATCTATCCAGTAGATATCAGACATCCCGCACATCGCCCCTACACCAGTGTCAGGATTAACGAACCATTGCGCCAATTCCTCGCTAGTTGGTAAAGCGTCTTGATAACTACGGTGTTTGACGAACCTGGGTTTTCTATCTTTTTCTAAGAAGGATGGATTCTTACCACCGAACAAGGTAACAGGTGTTGTACAGTCGCCTTCTAACTCACATCGATCGTACTTTCTCTTCGCTGGATCAGGGTTCTCATTGTCTTTAGAGAATTTATAGCCGTACCCAGTCCTACGCGGGTCTTGCTTCGGCGCTACCGGCATTGGTGAAACACCAAGCTCTAACAATTCATGGATAACTAAATTCTTCTCTGGATCAGGCGAGTAGATTATCTGCTCTGCCCTGTCGATAATTCTCTGACTAACCCCTGTCCCGTCTAGCTTCTGGCTGTTTTCTATGCTAGAATGTAAGAAAGTTTCTAAATTGTCTTGACTGCGTTTTTGTTCTGTTTTAAGATTGGTGTTAAGTTGACTACGTAAATCGTGCATAGTTGACCTCGTAAATTTAGTGAATCCTTGCTTACAGCCGCGAAACTTTGGGCAAGGGTGAATAAGAAAAAATTAAAAGCTTCTTTCTGATAACGACTCCAGAAAGGGGCTTTTTAATTTGTCAAGCTTGTGAAGACTTTGAAACTTGTGAAGATTTGGCAACTTTCGCGGCGCGGCGTGATTCTTTACTAACCACTGAGCTATGTCCGGTTTTTTCCTTTGGTGGCAAACCGAAACCTGCACGCATAATGTCTGAAATTGTGGTTTGTGTTTGAGTGGACACCTCTCGGATGAGATCGCGTTCTTCTGTTGTCACTCTCACGGCGATAAAGGTAAAATCTTTTGCGGCTGTCATAAAGAAGTGTGTTCTTTTATACGTTAAGTATAGCCTAGTAGTAAGTATTATTTCTAGGGGTTTTTAGCGTAATTATTGAGTGTTTTTACACAAAAACTCTGGCGAACCCCTGCACGGAAGAAAATAAACCTCTAGAATTCAGGCACAGAGTTTTCACCCAAGACCCCTGCGTAGTGCTTGTAAATTATCTCTGGAGAATGTCCGCACCATTTAGCAACGCGAGTAACTGGGACACCACGCTCTAAACATTCGGTAATAAAACTGGCCCTACAGCAATACGGAGGACGGTATCTACTTACTTCACCAACTTCAACCAGTTGGGTAACGATGCCTGGATAATAGCGATTGCCATTCATCCCCCCACGCCATATAACACCAGTAAAACTATTCACACTTATTTCCTTCTTCACAGTGGGAGATGAAAATACAAGCATTTTCTTGTGATAATCGTCAGGTCTGATATTTAGCAAGAGATCCTGTAGACGAGCATTGCATGGAAATTTACGACTCACGCCCGTTTTAGTACCCGTCCTTCCGTAGCGGTTGTGGCTCTCAGAGAAATATATTTCCGTACATTGATGGTTTATATGTCCCCATTGCAGCGCGATCGCCTCTCCGATCCTGCAACCAGTAAGGAAAAGAAATCTTACAAAATCTGTATACCCGTTATAAACCGCGTGAGTTTCAAAAGCGCGGATAATGGCTTCGCGCTCTGCTGGGGTAAAGGGGTCTATTTTGTCGGTGTCCCAACGCTTGACCCGGACATCTCCAGCTAGACCTTCAAATGGGTTTGAGTTAATCAGCTTTGACTTTACGGCCCATTTGCAGCAGGCACTAAACTGAGTCAGAAACCTTTTACACGTATATGGCGGATAAGTTTGGAGTAAATGATCTCTAATTGCGATCGCGTCACTAATCTCTTTTGTGGGTAAGTTCTCTATTGCCCTCGCATATCTGCCTAAAAAGTCTTGTATATAACTTGTGGCTGAGACTTGATGTTCTTTAAATTCACAATATTTAGCCCACAATTGTTTTAAGTTGGGTGCTTTTGGAATTATTTGTAGACGCTGTTGATTTTTAAAAATTCCTAACGCAGTTCGATATTTTTCCAAACTACCGTCTAAGCGTTCGGCTTCTACATCAGATTCAATCTGAAGCGCCACCATTTGAACCTTTCTACGGTTTTGCGATGTATCGTCAAAACCTGTGTATATAAAATGTTGTTGTCCGTCTCCAATGCTACGCGGAAGGACAATGCGGAGCTTACCTGCCTTAGCATTAATGGAGACACTACCCTTTTTTGCCCTAAGTACCATTACTATTTCACCTCAGACATTAGAAACGTCAATCCAAGGTGATGTCTAGTTATTCGATTGTCTACAAGCCTTACATTGTCGTAGTTAAGAGGGTGGTTTTTAAGATTTCGAGTGCGTCACCATGAACCGCTCGGACACCTCTCCAGATATTTATTCACGCATTAGATTAGAGTATCTATCTTATATGCAAATGCCGTGAATTGAGGGAAATGTTAGCTCATTTCCTATACTACTATAACATTAGCGCTTTATCTGCGTAACAGAATGCTTCGGAAACACCAAAGGCTAATTACAGCGATTTTCAGGTAAATAGACCATAGGGTAGGGGCGCAAGGTCTTGCGCCCCTACTACGAACGACGGATGTGGTTCAAATACATGAAAACTGCTGTAAGGTTTGTAGACATCGAATATCTTTGCTTTCTATACATCGAAGCAGGCATTTTTGTAACTAGCAACTTGAGTTATGTATATCTGTCTTATGTGGTGAGTCTTATACCTATCCTAAGTAGGGTTATCTATCTGGATTTGTTCGTTAAGTTGTATGAAGCACTGAAAGCAATTTCCTCAGTTACTTACTGAGGAAATCGGAATACCCTTAACTTAGTTGGAGTTTTTTATGACTTACACAGTTGATGAAGCAACAAGACCAGCTTTAGAAACTTTTCAACGCTTTGATGTAGATACTCAGCTAGCCCTACTTTGGTTTGGTTATCTCGATCTTAAAGAACAGCTAAAGCCAGCACCTCCTCTAAGCGTTGAAACTCCTGCCAAAGCAGTGTTTGACAAATTCCTAGACTTGTCTAAAGAACAGCAACTGCAAGCACAACGCGACATTATTAATGGTGCAGCTAACGATATCAGCCAAACCTATAATAGTCTAAGTCCCAATGCTAAATTAGACGTTTGGTTCCTGCTGGCACAAGGAATGGAAGATGGAAGCATAATTCAAGTGCCCTCCGACTATCAACTTCCTGGTGAAACCGATGAATTTGTCGCATTGGTCAAAAATCTAGAGTTTGAGCAGCGAATTAATTTCATGCTAAGTGCTGTGGAAGCGATGGGTTAGTTAAGTCTAAGAACTCTACTTTCTAGAATGGGGGATAATTGAGGGTAGCAAATTAAGCTAGACCTACCTCTTTTTGTTTTACTTCAATAGTCTTTGACTTATGAACTACCGCAGAGATGCTCATCTTTGTGGTAGTCTTGATGCAAATTAATATCTGTTGGTTCACTCATTTTACAGCAGTCTTCATGTATTTGAACCACATTCATAACGGTGGGGTGTTCATTGAGAGCTGATTTGTAAATAAAATATTAGGCGTTGCTGAATTCAGGTATGAAAATGATTTTGCGTAATTTCAAAACCATTGTAGAGACGTTGCATTGCAACGTCTCTACACCAAGATTCATATATCTAATCAGCAACGCCAAATATTAATCTGCTATTCGTCTTACCATCAAATCAGATACCGAAAGCAACCAGAATAATTGTTTATCCCAAAGCATTAAAGGGATACCTTTTACAGTGTTGGCTCAATATTTCTGTGACAATTAAGGAGTAAAATTCTACAATTTATACTAGGAATTTTTCGTTACACCTGTGCATTTTCGCATTCATGCAATGAATAGGTGTTGTACATTATACGTACTGAAGAGCCATTGATTTTTAGATTAGAGTTTATTATTTATTGATAAAAGTGTACAAACTATTGCACCAAGCATATAAACCATAGACGTGTCAGCATCTTTTAAAACTAGAATATAAAACATAGACAACACTACAAAAACAAGTACCATTAGTTTCAACATAAAACTTAATAATTTCAACCATAACTACGAAGAAAATACATCAGAAGTCTGTCTTACGCTTTTTGAAATTGTTGCTCGCAGACAAATATTCCAATTTTTAATAGCATTTAAGACTTCAGTATGGAGAAATTATTGAATCTCTATTCTTAATATATTTCTGAAGTGAGTGTTTACCTGATTGTAATTATGACAGTTTTTTTTGTGGTAGTAACTAATCTAGACAAAAGTACTTATATCAAGTATTTTTGCTAAAAAAACTGTATTGACTTATCTTGCATTACCACTTAGAGTTTTTTTGAAAAGGGGTTGATTCGAAAAGTATTGCACTCTACCTGACAGATATAGGCTTTTTATTTAAGCATGAGTGGGTACTCTCAAACAGAGTTATAAAGGTGGTTCAAATAACGAAATTTCATTCTTGGGTGGGGAATCAGAAATTAAAATTTGAGTCTCAACCAACAGGAAAACTTCATTTCAGCCACATTTGTTAAATACCTATACCTGTGAGGGGGTAGCGATGCCTACGCCAACCCTTTTAGCGATCGCTGGAGCGATTACGGTTGAATCCGAAGTGTTAACAGCACAGTACTGGTGAGAGTCTGGGAGGGTAGCCAAGCCAAAAGCGATCGCTTAATTAATTCAATCACTGTCTGTTCCTTCAGAGATGAAGCCTGTTCATCCAGTACTAACTGTCTCACCCGTCCCCGGCTAACCTGGAATTCAAATACCAAATCACCACCGAAACCTCTAGGGAGTTGAATTGCTTGCAAGTATTGAGTCAGCAGAGAAATCATCTGCTGATTCAATCCCGTCACGCTCACAACCTGTAAATGAGGGACAGAAGATTCTTCTTTCCGTAAAGCTTCTAAATCTTCCAATTGTGGCATCGATTTTTCGGGAACTGATAACAGGCTATCAAAATTACTAAAATCATCATCTGCAAATCCGATTTCTGGCTCTGATGCTGGAATATCGCATTCCATCGCCAATGACTCCATTTCTTCAAACCGTTGCATCGGTTTTGCTGGTGCAGACATTGGGGATGGTGGTGGTAATACAGACATTGGGGATGATACGGGTGGTGCAGATTGTTTCTTTGCTTCCCTGCGACTTCTTGCCATTCCACCGCCAGGAGCAGCACCAAAAGTCACGTTACTAAAAATACCTTCATGACTGATTGCTTCAGGTATTTCTACAGGTACTTGCACAGAGATGAAATCCTGATTGGGATTGACTCTAATATCATCACTGACGGCAACAAAAGCGGTATATTGCGATAACAGTTGATAAGTCAGAGCTGTATCTGTGACTGCTTCCACACCTCCCTTTGTGTCTCCACTAACCATTTGATTCATTAAATCCTTGATGCGGGAACGTCCCCAAAGTTGAGCAATAGCGGGATTACCTGTTTGGGGAAAATTTAGTTGAAAGGTGTGCTGATAACGCCTACCACCCGCAGCAATGCCAATGATGTGCAACTTTCCCGAATGCGCGTCTGGTTTGCGTCCAAATAGCACTAACGGTTGCTCTGCAAATAAATCTGGTGGTGTAGAGGGATACATAATTGGGGATTCCCCATCACCCTCCCATTGCAATTGAATATTGGCGAGGACTGGATTATTTATTTGGCGGAAGAATTTTTCTACCACTTCATCTACAGGTTCATCGTGGCGAATAATCCGAGCAATACCCCGTCCTAATTCTGCAATCCGATTGAGTAAGAAACGATTTACCGAACTACCTGCACCAAAGCTATGAAGGCGGGTTCCTGGCTGAAGACGCTGTTTAACTTCTGCTAAAATTTGGTTTTCGTTGCCGATATAGCCATCAGTTAGTAAAACAATATTTCGCAAGCGTCCCGGATTTGTGGCTTTTAAGTTTAAGACGGTGCGAATACCGCCTAACATCTCCGTTCCACCGCCAGCGTTTAACCGATTGATATAGTTGATTGCTAATAAACGATTTTGGAAAGTATTGGGAAGGGGAACGGGTGAGAGTTGCTGTGTGGTATCAGAAAAATCAATAATGTTAAAGGTGTCGTCAGGGTTGAGTCCATTGATAAAACGACGCATCAATTCTTGACATTGCATCAGTGGTTCGCCACTTTGAGAACCGGAGGAGTCGATGAGAAACACCATATCTTTGGCGACAATCTCATCAGGACGATACTCAAAAGCGGGAATTAGGTATAGTGCGAAGTGTCCACCGCGTTCATCGGCTTGAGTCAGCGTGGTTGTTTGGATGTTATTACTGGCAACTTGATAGCGTAAAATTAGGTCTTTATTGGGTATGGTGTCTCCACCACCTAACTTGACATTTACCAACTGTCCTTCACGGATGATTTGGATTTGGTGAGAGGGTGAGTTAATATCTTGAATCTCAACACCAGCATTAATTTCTATGGTGACATTAATATCATGGCTTGAGCGCATCCCCGACGGTAAAATGGGAGCGTTTAAGCGGGAAGCATCTGGAACTAAATCGGTATCTTGATTTAAAGTCATGGGTGCAATGGCTGAACCACCCCCTACTGCATCTTCTACGATGGTGATTCCGGGAATGTAACGGGGGCCAACAACCATTGGGAAGACAAATTCATAATTTCCTCCCTCAAATTTTAGGCTGTCGCTGTAGCGAATAATCACATCGATTTGTTCACCTGGTTTGATGTTTGCCAGGGATTGGGTAAAGATATTGTCTCGTTCTTGTTCGAGGAGTCCGGCTGTCTGTCCTTGTTTTCTGGCTTGTTCGTAAATGGCTACAGCTTCTTGGCGTTTTTTGATGCTGCCTTGAATTGTACGATCGCCTATGCGAATCAGCATATCATCAACGGCGGCTTCATCGGGTAAGGGGAAAATATAAACGGCTTCTAGGGTTGTGCTAAAGGGATTTTCAAAGCTTTGGGTAACTTCCACCCGTGAGATGTTACCAGCAATTTTGGCTTTTACTTCGGTGTGTTTGAGAGGAAAAGCAATCTGTTGGCTAGATTTTTGCAGATATAAACCACTGGTTTGTTGTTCTAGGGTTTGAGTCATAATATTTACCTGACGCTTTTGTTTGCTGTCTCTAGCGTAGGTGTGTTTTTCAGGGAGATATGCTCAGTTTTATGCTCACTATATGCTCAGTGCTTGGTTTAATTATATGTTTATTACGAAGTATAATTTAGACATCTTATAGATTATCCGTATGTCAAAGTACTCGTTCGCCCGTATGCAGCCTTTAGAATTTGAAGGCATGGCACAAGCACTTCTAGAGAAAACATATCGTATCGGTGGCAACCTGATTCAGTTTGGCTCTGGGAAAGATGGTGGACGAGAAGCAACATGGACACAGCCTTCAGATCATCCTGAGTATTCCAGACCAGCTAACCAAAATTCAGATATACCAAAGGAATGGGTTTTTCAAGTTAAATACCGTGATCTTGATCAACGCGGTTGGTCTGTTGCTAGGGATGCAGTAATTGACGATTTAGAAAAGGAACTAGAAAAGATTTTCCACAAATATAAAGTACCTTGCCATGCCTACGTGATGATCACTAATGTCCCATTCACTGGAGCAATAAACGTTGGTACTCGCGATCAGGTAACAGCTATTGCTAAAAAGTGGAAGAAATATATTCCAGATATATATGTATGGGACGCAGCTGATCTTTCGCGGATGCTAGATGCAAATGAGAGCGTTCGGACTGCTTACATAGAAACCATACTGACAGGTGATACTCTCAAAGCCATATACAAAGAAGCTAATTTTAAGGGAGATCGCAGAAAAAGTGCCTTCAAAGGTTATTTAAAGTTTGTTACAGAACGCGAGGGTACAGCTAGAGCAGAAGAAGCAGGTGACAAACCTGATTTACCATTGGCTGAAGTGTTCATTGATCTAACATTAAAAATTCGGGACAGTAAGCGCGAACGTTCTATTGAATGGCTCAAAGAAGAAAATAGACTCAAGGATTCTTCCACCTCAACTCTATTACCAGAAAATTTGACACAAGTACGTGCATCATTTGCCCTCTTCTTCGCAGATGAACCCTATATTTTGCTTTTAGGTGGACCTGGATTAGGAAAAAGTACTCTAACTCAGTTTTTGACTCTCTATCAAGCAGCACGCACCTTTCCTTCTGATTTAGCTTTACGTCTTGCAGGTCGACTCAAGTTACCTGATGGGGTGAATGCTAAGGATCTCGATGCTTATGTTCGTCCGCGTTTTCCGTTTCGAGTTGAACTACGTCGCTATGCGCGATGGATGAGTGAGCAACAACAGAATCAACGTACTAGTGAACTAGCTCGCTATATAGCTGAGGCGTTAATCAATGCCAATACTTCATCAACCCTAGAAATGGATGATGTGTTTGATTTAGCATCTAAAGATCCAATTCTACTAATTCTTGATGGTCTAGATGAGGTTCCTAACCCAGAAACACGGCGGCAAATTATAGAAAATTTGCAGATTTTTTTGCGTCGTATTGATTCAGAGCATGGAGACATCCAAGTAATACTATCAAGCCGTCCAAAAGGATATTCTGGTGAGTTTGAAGGATTGGAACCCCTTACATGGGAACTCAACGAACTGGAAAGGTCAGATTTTGACGAGTACTGTGATCAATGGTTGAAAAATAGGATTCGTGATGTAGACGAACGTTCCGAAGCAAAGGAGCGAATCAGTCGTGGCATGATGTCTGAGGCTGTCCAGCGATTAGCTCAGTCCCTTTTACAGGCAACTGTTATACTCACTATTGTTCAGGGCAAGATTGAGATACCACATCAGCGACATATACTCTACAAAAAATATGTTGAAGTTATTTTCGATAGAGAGAAAAATAAGTCACAAATTGTGAGTGAGAGAGTAAACGATCTATTGCGTCTACACGAGAGAGTTGGTTACGAGCTTCATTGCAAGATGGAGCAAACACGTATTGAAGCGCTAGATCGTGATACCTTCCGTAACTATGTTTTAAACGTTCTAGAAAACTATTCTGGTACAGAACTTGGTAAAAAAACACTTCGTGATGTGGCAGACGAAATCATTGACGCAGCAACAGATCGTCTCTGCTTATTGGTGGGCAAAGGTAAAGATCAGACAGATGTAGACTTTGTTTTACAGCAATTTCGTGAGTATTTTGCTGCTGTATATCTTTTTAACCATCCTAATGCTGATCCGGATAAAGTTTTTGCTATGTTGGTTCGTCGTGGTGCTTACTGGGCTTACGTACTTCAGTTCTATGTTGCACAAGCAAGTCCTAATCAACAACTAGGCTGGGTTAGAAATATCGATGATCAAGATGATAATGAAAACCATACTGAAGCAATTGTTGAGGCTACTAGAACTCGTCGAGCTGTTCTCAATATTTTACCTGAATTTAGCCTTCAGTCAAATACTGGTTTAGAACGTATTATAAAAATAATCTTTAGCAAAAATACCAGATGGACATGGTTAGAACAAGAATCAGCTATAGAGATTTTGCAACTTCGTTCCAACTTTAATCGCAAAATACTTTGGAAACTATTTGATAATTTTTCAACAGAAGATCAAGCAACATTAGCTGTAGAACTTTGGCTATTAGCTAGATTATCTTCTATTAATCCAGAAGATTTGACAAAAATTTCTAAAAAAATTCAACATTTTTTAGAAACAAGAGATACACAATATATTGCCATGAGCATTGCTTTACAGAATGATTTAAAAGTGACATTAACCAAATGTATTTCATCTGAAATGATAACAGCTCTGGAAGAATACTTCTATAAAAAAATAACAAAGCAGCATTATTTAGATAATAATGATTTACCAAAAATATCGTCTAGTCAGAGTAAAGAAAAACAATGTGAACTAATACTTCTTCAAGTTAGATTTTGGACTGACAGAAAATTCAGTTTAATTAATAAGTCTGCATTAAAAATTATATTTCCAGACATCGAATTATCATTTTTTAATAGAGAAATAAGTTTAGAAATTAGTCCTTATCTATGTCGAGATTCTAAAAAATTAGAAGTTCTAAACTCATTGAGTAATAAACTTGGTAAAATTGAAGGTGTATATGCAGAGTATTTAACGCTTATAGTGCAAGCAGTACAAGACCCGATAAATAGTGCTTTAGATAACAAGGTTAGGGTAATAGAGAATCAAATTCAGGAAGAAATTATTTTTAACTGGAGAACAGAAAATGTTTTGGGACCTCCTATTTCAGCATTTTCTTCAGTTAAAAAATGGGAGGAATTTAAGCAAGAACTGAGTATTATCTCTAAAGAAGAGTCTAAGTGGATTACCAAAATTTTCTCTTTCCAAGAAAAACCATTACTATGGACAGCTTTGTTTTTTCATCCAGACCACTGGCCATTGCTAGTTAAAGAAGAAATCATCACAGAAGAAGAATATAAATATCTTGTTAATACACCACTAGGTCGTATTCTAAAAATTCCTATAATTCCACTTAGTATTTTTCAAAGTGTATCTATGATGTCCTCTGACCTACCTGATATTCCCTTTAATAAAATACTGCATGTGGCTTTCAATATTATTGAAAGCGAAGGTATTGAACGTATCAGTAAAGCCAGAGAATTGTATGGATTCTTATGGAGACGTAAGATACAATTAGTAACAAAAAAAGAATTAGAGCAGTTGTTGTGCCAAGCAAATACTTTGCCACCTCTATCGCGTGATTGGGCAGGTGCTACTTTAAGACTGTGCTTAGATACACCTGAACTCAATCTAGATATTTTACTTGATTTTTGGGAAAAGAATGAGAAAGGAAAACCGCGTTTCATATACTTCCCAGATAACGAATTTTCAGAAGAACATAATCAACTTTTAGAAAAACTTTTGAGTAGTAGTCGTGCTAGTGCTTTAAGACTAGGAATAGCAATTGCTTCTAATGGAAGACTTAACAAGAAAATTCAAAGCCGTTTAAGGGATCGGTTATTAGCTGAGTCATCTAGTTATTTAAATAGTGATGATACAATTTATATGTGTTGTCAAACGCTATTCAATTTAGATCCTAGCCTTGAAGAGTTTTCATTTTGGTTAGAACCAGAGGTTGTTAACTGTATGTGTAATAAACCTTGGATATTGGGTCAACTCTGTAGGCGTTTTTCCAGTGCGGCTGATCCCAAATACCAACTTAGCCATAAGCAACTGCGACAGCATTTATCCTCTTTTATTATCCAGCGAAATAAATATCCTCAAACTGTAGTTTTAGGGGCGCTTGAAGCCATTTTAAAAATTGATGAGATTAGTCTTCCTCTATTGGATAATACTATCTGGAAGCAGTGTTCATACGAAGATAACTTTGACTGATCTATCTATACATTAGAAAGGATGTAAAATATGAACGATCACAAGATAAAAATCGTGTTAACTGAAGATGGAACCCTGACATTACAGGGTTTACCTTTTCATGCAGGGGATGCTGTGGAAGTGATTATTCTGGAAGCTAAAACTCTAGATAACCAAGTAGCACTAAAACCCCAATCAAATACAAATCTTTATCCTTTGCACGATACACAGCCATACAATTATGAAAATCCAACAGAACCTGTAGCTTTAGAAGATTGGAAAAATTGAAACAAAATATTGGTAAATAACATGAGTTTGAAAGATATAAAAGAAAAATTATTCCCAGTTATAAAAATAATATAAATAGTAGCGATCGCAAGTGCAACAAGTGCAATAGGCTTAGAAGTATGGGATATTCAAGCATTAGCAACTAACAATCATCTACCTATTATCTTAAATCTAGTTTTGATAATTGCTCACTTGGCATTGTCGGCTCATTTCGTTGAAGGAATCATTGCCGCTTGTTATGCACCTGGAAAAAATCATCAGCCAATTCAATATGGAATTTATACTTTTTTTGTGGGTACAATTGGTTTATTAGAATTGTTTGAAAATCATTCCCAGATCCCCGACTTCTTAAAGAAGTCGGGGATCTAGAATTGTAGATGTATGTCAAACTCGCTGAAAGCATCTGATTCAGGATTAGCAATTGTAGACAAATCTCGTCAACGTCTAGGTTGGACAAAAACTAGCACGGCGCGTTGGTGGCAAGATGCTCATACCTCTAGAGCTACTTTACGCCGATTTTGGCAAGGCGATCGCATTCAGCGAGAAATCTTCATCGCTATCTGTCAAGCTGTTGGTATTGAAAACTGGGAAGCGATCGCAGAATTATCCCACGCAGATTTAGAAACTATTGCAGACATCAGCACGCCTTATCGAGATTGGAATGAAGCACCTGATATCGAAAGCTTCTATGGACGAAATCAGGAATTGGCACAATTAGAAGAATGGATAACTAGCCAAAAATGTAAATTAGTCACTATTAACGGTATCGCTGGTATTGGCAAAACCTCCCTAGCACTGGCTTTAGTAGACCGCATTCAGTCAAAATTTGATTGTTTAATTTGGAAGTCTCTGCAAACTTCCCCATCTCTGATTTCTCTGCTGAATAGCCTGCTAAATTCTTTTGAGCAAGGCGTTGTGCAGAATATTCAACAAGGTACGGCACAGCTTATACAGCAGTTACAAAAACGTCGCTGTCTGTTGGTATTAGATGGATTAGAGGCTATTTTCTCACAATCAGAAAACCTCAGCTATGGTCAATTTATCCAACAACTAAGTCGAGAACGGCATCAAAGCTGTATTCTGATTAGCAGCCGCGAACAACTAAAGAATATTGAAATTAATACAAAAACATCTCGCTGTTTAAATCTCAAAGGGTTGCCAAAAGCAGAGGCTAGAGAATTATTACAATCAAGGGGATTTACAGGCAAAGAACTAGGGTTATCAGCATTAATTCAACTTTATCGCGGTAATCCCTTGGCGCTGAAACTGGTAACACCCTTGATTCAGTCTGTATTTGGGGGGAATGTTGCTGCTTTTTTGAGTCAGAATACTTTAATTGTGGGCGATCGCTTGCGTGTAATTCTCAAGCAGCAATTTGAGCAACTTTCCGGCTTAGAGCAAGACATTCTCTACTGGCTGGCTATTTGGCAAGAACCTGTGTCATTCTCTCGATTGCAAACCCATTTGCTGATATCCGTTGACCCAGCGATGGTTTTAGAGGGCATTGTAGCCTTAGAAAGGCGATCGCTTTTAGAAAAATGGGTCAGCGATTATGAATCCTCATTTACATTGCAACCCCTAATAATGAAAGTGGTGACAGATGAATTGGTGGAATATGCTGCTCAAGAAATTTATAAAGTTATGCAGAGTAATGATATTCGTCATTTTCAGATATTGCGAACCCATTGGTTGCTACGACCCGGTACTGACGATATTGCAGGCGATCGCATATTAACTCAACTTTGGAAAAAGCTTTGGCATTTATATGGCGCAACTCTTCCACAAATATTTAATCAGATTCTGTTGTTGTTAAATGGTCAATCTCCTTTGGCAATGGGTTACATCAAGAGTAATGTTGTGATCCTCTCAGGAATAGAATCAGTTTAATAAAAAACAACCAGCCTAACTAACCGGCTGCAACAACAGCACCGTCATTTACTAATTTGCCATCTTCCATATAGACAATGCGATCGGCAATATCTAGAATGCGGTTGTCATGAGTCACCAAGAGAATAGTACAGTCCTGTTCTTTAGCTAATTTTTGCATGAGGTTGACCACATCTCGTCCCGATTTACTGTCTAGGGCGGCGGTGGGTTCATCTGCTAAGACTATTTTAGGACGACCTACCAACGCACGAGCGATCGCAACTCTTTGTTTTTGTCCCCCAGATAAATCATCAGGATAATAATTCAGCCGATGCCCTAATCCTACCTCTTCTAACATTTGGGCTGAACGGGTTTTCATCTCTGCTGGTGAAATATTATTATGCACTTCCAAGCCCATTCTGACGTTCTGAAGTACTGTCAGGCTACCGTGCAAGTTGTGCGCTTGAAAAATGTAACCGTTATTGCGTCGCACCTGGGTAAGTTGTGCTGTACTAGCGCCACAAAGTTCTTGTCCCAATATCTGCAAACTGCCAGATTGGGCAGAACGCAACCCGCCTGCTAAGGTGAGAAGTGTAGTTTTACCAGAACCAGAAGGCCCAGTCATAATAATAATTTCGCCGGCGTTAATATCCAGGTTGATATCAAATAGAACTTGCTTACGGAGTTGACCAGAACCAAAGTAATGATCGAGATTTTTAACAGAGATTACAGGTTGACTATTCATAAATAGCTTGATTATTCGTGATGATTGTCATTAGTCCTTTTGAGTAACAAATGACAAATGACAAATGACAAATTTAAAACATATCTGCGGGATCGGCGGATTGTAATTTCCGAGTGGCGATCGCACCAGAAATAATACACATAATCATAGTTAGTATTAGCACTGTGGTGGCTCGTGCTACGGTCATGTAAAGTGGCAAATTAGTGGCATTACGAGTTAGACGGTAAAGTCCTAAAGGTGCGATCATTCCTGGGATAAAGCCCAAGATTGCCAAAATTATTGCCTCTTCAAACACCACACCCAATAAATAGAGATTGTTATACCCCATTGCTTTGAAGGTTGCGTACTCTTTAATATGGGAATTCACATCTGTAGAAAGAACTTGATAGACGATAATCACGCCTACCATAAACCCCATTCCTACACCCAAGTTAAAGATAAACCCGATGGCTGTATTTTTTTTCCAATAATCTGTTTCAAATTCGATAAATTCAGCTTTGGTCAAAACTTTAATATCATTATCTAAATGAGATTCTAAAGCTGCTTTAATTTGTTTTGGATCGTACCCTGGTTCGAGTTGAATCAAACCTACACTGACACTGCTGGCTTCTCGTTTAGGAAATAATCGCAAAAAGTTCTGGTCGCTGGTAATTAGGTTCCCATCAGCCGCAAAGGATGCGCCGATTGAAAATAAGCCACTAATGGTAATTGTGCGGCGGTCAATTTCAGTAGTTACAGGCAAACCTTGTTCAACTTGAGCGATCGCTTCTTTATAATCTCCTCTTGAGGCGCGATCGAACAGCAGGGTATCTGGTAGCTTCACCCGATCTATCTGGCTGTTCACATCTGGTAAGTTAAAAGCTGGTTTTTCAGGATTAATCCCAATAACTAGGACAGATGTCTTTTGGCGTGTTTTCGGATTCTTCCAATCGACAATGTTGACATACATTGGTTCTGCTGACTTCACCCCGTGTATATCCATTGCTTGATACAGTCGCCGCCGTGTAAAGGTGGACGCATTTAAGACGTTACGGGCTTGAGGGCTAAGTAGAAAAATATCAGCCTGTATACTGTTGTGCAGTTTAGTATTACTGTCAAACAAGGCAGTCTGAAACCCTAGCTGCATGAACATCAAAATATCAGCGAAAGCAATGCCTGACAAAGCTACCAACAAACGGCTTTTTTCATGACTCAATTGCAACCATCCTAGAGGGGTTCGCTGCCGCAGTTGTTGAATAAATCCAATCATAGTTCTATCACCGCTTTTACTTGCAGATTGGTAAACTTGGCAGCTTTGGCGCTAGATGCTCGATCTAGTTGCACATGAACTTCCACTACTCTGGCATCAATATTGCTAGAAGGATCGCTGTTAACCAGATTTTGTCGCTGTACCTGCATCCCTGTCCAATCAACGGTTCCTTGTAATTCTTCGGGAATGGAATCGCTGATTACCTTGACCCGTTGCCCCGATCGCACTTTGTTAATATCACTTTGGTAAACTTCTGCAACTGCATACATCTGGTCGGTTCGACCTAATTCTACAATCCCGTCACTAGAAACGGTTTCTCCGGCTCGTGTATGAATCTTCAAAATTTGTCCCGCTTCGGGTGCGCGGACATAAGCTTGATCCAATTGCGCTCTAATTTTTGCCACAGTCGCTTGAGCGCTGTCTACCTCTGCTTGAGCGTTGGCAATATCTGTCGGACGGACTTCAGCTGTTTGGTTAAGAGTGGCTTTGGCTTCGTTAATCTGCTGTTGCAAGCTAGCGATGGTTTGATTGCCGTTAGCTTTGGCTTCTTTAATCTGCTGTTCTAAAGTTGCGACAGTTCTTGTTTTGTTGGCTTGATTTTCGATTAACTGCTGAGTAGAAGTTTCTGCACTCAAGCGTTTTTGATCGGCTTGCTGACTGGAAATTGCCCCTGCTTTGTATAAAGCTTCGTAGCGTTGCACATCTACTTGAGCGTTACGTTTTTCGGCGGCGATGCGATCCACCGTTGCTTGTAAGCTCTCTCGTTGTCCTTGCAAGTCTGCTGTTAGGCGATCGATTATGGCTTGCTGAGTTTTGATGTTTCCCTCTAGTTCGACTTGCAGACGGCTGACAGCAGCTTGCTTTGCTCCAATTTCTCCCTGTTTTGCTCCCGCTTTTACCTGGTCAAGGTTAGATTTGGCAACTTGAACTTGCTTTTGGGCCTCAACTAAACTTGCCTGCAAGCGATCGCGGCTATCCATAATTGCAATTACCTGTCCAGCCTTGACGCGATCGCCTTCTTTCACCAATAGTTTCTGAAGCAGACTTCCCTCGGTCGAAGAAGTTGCAGATAGTTTTATGACTTCTCCATTTGGTTCTAAGTGTCCCAATGCTGTCACTGTTTTTACCACTGGTTGAACAGCTACTGGCGTGGCTGGCTTCTCATTAGCCGTAGCCTGAAACTTTAGTACCGTATAAACACTAGCTCCACCGATTAGCAAAGATGTAATTACTGCTAGTGTAAGAGGCGATCGCAAAAGATTTTGGGAAGACTTTAAATCCTCTAGTTTCCAGTTCTGCACCATACTGTTCACCTTTTACCATTAGCATTAATTGAACTAAACTGTTCAGTTCAATTAATGCTAAACTAAACGGAGTAGTTTAGTCAATAGTCAAAAGTGCAACTCGTCAATTAAACAGTTTTCCCTGCCTTCCCCACCAAAATGAAAACAAGAATACGGGGATCAAGGAAAGTGAGGGATTTGGAGAAAAAAATAACTCCTGTCTCCTGCATTAAATGCCGATTAAATCATTAAAATTCTTTATAAGAGAGGATAATTAAGAAATGGTACGCATAAAAACTGACGAAGTTGATCGAGATAATTCGGTTGATAAAGTAGAGCAAATTCTGCAAGGGGCAATGCAGGAGTTTCTCCAAAATGGCTATGCTGGTACAAGTATGGATCGGGTAGCAGTAGCGGCTGGTGTTTCTAAAGCTACAGTCTACAGCCACTTTCAAGATAAAGAAGGACTTTTTAAAGTTCTGATAGAGCAACTAGCAAGCAAAAAGAATAACTCTATCTTTGGCACAGTACCCATCGAGGGAGAACCAAGAGCCGTACTGCGTGGTATAGGAACCAAAGCATTAGAACTGATGAATAGCGACCAAGAGCATAGTGCCTTTATGCGAGTATTAATAGGAGAATCTGGTCGTTTTCCTGAGTTAGCTCAAATTTGTGTTCATGCCATGATTAAGCCAGTAACGGAGACTCTCACTCAATACTTGGCTGCTCCTGAGCTAAAAATACCTGACCCAGAGGCAACAGCAAGAATTCTCTTAGGGGCATTGGTGCATTTTCATATTACTCAAGATGTGATGCATGGGAGGGACATTATACCAATGGAAAGCGATCGCCTGATTGATGCGTTGACACACCTAATCACTAAATGCGCCGATTGATTGGTCATGTCCCATTCTTAGCTGATGGAGTGCTGTTGCCTATCCTCTGGCTTTTTTGGTTTCTGAGCTTTGAGCTAAAATCCCACGGCTTGATCTGAAAACGAGCTATAGCAATGTTTTCATGGCCGTGGGAGTTTTAAAAGCTGGCACAAATACATCCTCCAGCGATCGCAAGATTAACTAGGCAGGAATGACTTGAACAATTAGTGAGCGTTTATCCAGTGACTGGATTTTACCTACTTGACTGAGGTCTTTTGCAATTCTGTCTAGCAGTTCTCCTGCTTGGTCACGATATTGATGTTCTCGGCCTCGTAAACGAATGGCAAACTTCACCGAATCGCCTTTACTCAACCACCCAACTGCTTTTTCAATACGTAAATTGTAATCAGCCACACCCACGTTTAAACCGAAACGAACTTCTTTTACCGTAGGTCTAGCACTCTGGCTCTGACGTTTTTTCTTTTGATACTGAAGCTTGCCATAATTCAGGATTTTGGCGATTGGGGCCTCTTTGCCTTGAGAGACTACAACCAAGTCAAGCTCTAGGCTCTCGGCTAACTGTAGCGCCTCATTGGTGTCGATTAGACCACGATTGTTATTCTCATGGTCAATCAAGAAGACATGAGGTGACTTGATTTGTGAATTAATCAGTTGCTTTTGGATTGCGATAACGAATTTCTCCTAATTGTTCAATACTTTATATCCCAAGTAATGCTAATTTAACACAACACTGAATCAGAGCAACTTTAACCACACAATGGGCTACATTCTGTTAGAATGTGTGACTGTGGCACTCGCTCTTCAGTCTTTGCGTTACTGCCCATCCAGCCTTTCAAGACTTTTTTATCCGTCCGCCTAAGACTGACGCCGCCATTGGCGACAGGCCGATGTTACTTTTGGAGTTTTATGAATTTTTCTACTCTCGGCTTGTCCAATGAAATTATCCGTGCGGTTACAGAGCGAGGGTACACCGAACCTACGCCAATTCAGATACAGTCGATTCCTGCCGTCTTATCGGGTAGCGATTTACTAGCTGGGGCACAAACTGGCACTGGAAAAACCGCTAGTTTTACCCTACCACTTCTACATCGGTTATCGTCCGAAAAGAACGTCAAAGTTACATCTAATGGATACCGCCCGATCCGGGCACTGATTCTCACCCCGACTCGTGAACTCGCCGCCCAAGTAGAAGAAAGCGTGCGCGAGTATGGCAAATACTTGCAGCTAAACTCGATGGTGATGTTTGGCGGAGTCGGTATTAATCTGCAAAAACAGCGTTTGAAGAACCGAGTGGATATTTTGGTGGCTACTCCAGGGCGACTGCTGGATCACGTACAGCAGGGCACGCTAAACCTGTCACATATTGAGGTTTTAGTTCTAGATGAAGCAGATCGGATGCTGGATATGGGCTTTATCCATGATATCCGCCGCATCCTTGCACTTTTGCCCAAAAAGCGACAAAATTTGTTATTCTTCGCTACTTTTTCGGACAAAATTAAAGCGCTAGCCGCCGGACTACTCAATAACCCGAAGATGATTGAGGTGGCACGCCGCAACGTCACCGCCGAGACAATTGCCCAAAAAATTTACCAAGTAGATCGTGACAAGAAACGTCAATTACTTGCTCACCTAATTCGGCGAGATAATTGGTATCAAGTGCTAGTGTTTACTCGTACCAAGTATGGCGCTGACCGTTTAGTTAAGCAGTTGGGTGAAGACCGCATTCAAGCATTGGCAATCCACGGGAATAAGAGCCAACCGGTGCGTACCAATGCTCTGGCAAAATTCAAGAATGGTAGCTTACAGGTATTAGTGGCGACAGACATTGCAGCTAGAGGTCTTGACATCAGTGAACTACCCCATGTAGTCAACTTCGATCTACCCAATGTACCGGAAGATTATGTTCATCGCATTGGGCGAACTGGTCGTGCTGGTGCGTCAGGTGAAGCCGTATCGCTGGTATGCGTAGATGAATACAGTCTATTGACAGATATCGAAAAACTGATTGAGCAGCGTTTACCAAGGGAAGTAGTGGCTGGCTTTGGCCCTAACCCCGATATAACGGCCGAACCAATCCCCAATGGACGGCAACACAGACCCAAATCTGGAGGTGAAAAGCGATCGCCTCGGACTCCTAAACCTTTACCACGGACATCAGCTAAACGTAAAGCAGCGCCACCCGCGACTAACGGCGAGAAGCCTGGGGCTCGTTCGTCCGCATCGCGTCGTTCTAAGTAGGGACTGGGGACTGGGGACTGGGGACTGGGGACTGGGAATGAGGGAAGACTTTTCCAATTATGAAATATCCAATAGCAATTACCCAGTCTCCATAATCAATCCATTACAGCTAAGACAGCTTTCGGCAATAACTTATCTTTAAACCAAACAATTCTGGCGGGGACATCATTTAATTTTACTCCCGCCTTTTCTAAATTAAGCCGTTCAGAAATTGCCAAAATTAAGTCATCGCGTCCAGCCCGCCGCACCTGAGAAAATTTCTTTTGTAAATATTCTGGCCGCCAATAACCAACAATTTCTAATAAGAAAGTGCGTCCATCAGAATGCACTAAGCGAAAATCGGGAATCATTACACTACCGGGAATCGGTATTAAATCAACTTCTCGCTCTAATGCCCAACCACTTTTTAAAGCATCCCACTTATCAGCAAAAGATGCTTCTAACATACTATCGTAAGGCTTCCCCGGTGGATAGTGGGATACTAAACCACATTCGGAATTGAGGGTGAAACGTCCAGTTTTCCAAGTATTTGTATAAGCGTCGCGGGTTTGGAGAATGGAAGAAAGACTCCATTTAGTAACGTGAAGTAAAGCGGGAATAAGTTTAGCGATCGCTAACCCATATCGTGTACTAGGATTAAACAAACTCGTCGGTCCGTCAATGGTAATGGTAAACCCGTGGTCAGCATCACCTTCAATATAAGCCATCAATTGAAACAACTTCAGATAGCGAAATAACAGCTTATATTCACCTGGAACATTGCGATGAGCATTTAACACCAGTTTACTGGCCTTATAAAACACACCCTGCACCTGAGATAAGTTATATCGATTTAACAAATCTGGCGCTGTTGGTGCATCAAAAACTGTCAAAATTTTATTTTCAGATAAATCAGCGTATAGTCCATTCCGAACCTGTTCTAGTAGAACTTCCCGCTCAAGTTCTTGAGTTAACTCATCAGCAATTTTACTCAGAGTAACTTGGGTTGATTCTCGACTAGAAACAGACTTTGCAGCCAACGAAAACACCCGTTCTCTTAACATCTGTGGTTCCAAAGGACTAACCACCTCAAAAGTGCAAAAACTGCTTTTGAGAATATAAGCTAATCCCCGCTTTACCCGATAATCTGTAGAATCTCCTTCAAAATCAGTCAGTTGTCGCTCAAGTACACCCTGAGTCTTCCCCACTGCTGATTGAAAATAATTAATTAACTCAATCGCCAACTCCGAAGTTTTTTGATCAATCTTCAGTCTCTTCGGGATGATCTCCTCCCCGTTTTGGCGATGCATCAGTAAGTCTGTCGGTAACATCTGAATTTTGGATTTTAGATTTTGAACTTCCCGTTGAATAATTAATTTCTAACTGTTCCGCAGCCTTCAAACTCCTTTCCTTCCCACTCCCATACACAACCTCTAACTTCCCCTTCCTCTCCTCTTCCTCTCTGCGTCCTCCGCGCCTCTGCGGTTCGTTATTCCTCTCCCCTCTTCTTCTAGCCGAAGTCCCCTCCTCACTTGTATCCTCCGCCACAACCTCATACAAAATCGCTTGCTTATTTTCAATATTCCCCTTCCTTAAAATCCTTCCCAAGCGCTGAGTATACTCCCTAGCCGAACCCGTCCCCGATAAAATAATTGCCACAGAAGCCGCAGGTACATCAACGCCTTCATTCAACACATGAGAAGCAACCAAAGTATTATATTTACCCTCTCGAAACTTAGTTAATATCTCATGCCGTTCCTTCACAGGAGTTTGATGAGTAATCGCCGGAATTAGCAACTCTTGAGAAATGCGATAAACCGTTGCGTTATCAGCAGTAAAAATCAAAATTCTTGCTGGATAATGTTCTGCCAATAAATTAATCAAAATTCGCAACTTCCCATCAGTCCCCAAAGCGATATCTTTCGCTTCCCGGTGCGCTAACATCGCCCTACGTCCAGATTGCGATCTAGCACTCATTTGCACAAACATTTGCCAACCTTGCAGACTCCCCAAAGAAATCTTCGATTGCTTCAAAAAGTCGTTGCGGGTTTGAATGAGTTGATTGTATCTTTCCCGCTCAAGTTGCGATAACTTTACTTTAATTTGGACAATTTCATGTTCTGCTAACGCCTTCCCTGCCAAATCTTCGGCGCGTTTACGATATACTTCTTCACCAATCAGAATATTTAAATCAGCGTGTTTACCATCAGTGCGTTCCGGTGTAGCAGAGAGTCCCAGACGATAAGGCGCGATCGCATATTCAGCAATCACCCGATTAAAATCTGTCGGTAAATGATGGCATTCATCAAAAACAATCAGCGCATATTGATTTCCCAAGGTTTCGGCGTGAATTGCTGCACTATCATAAGTTGCAACTAAGATAGCTGTTCTATCCCGCGAACCACCTCCCAGCAATCCCACCTCAGCATCGGGAAAAGCTGCTACCAAATGTGCATACCACTGATGCATTAAATCTAAAGTTGGCACCACAATTAGCGTTGTTCGCGGCGTTGATTGCATCGCCATTTGTGCTAAATAAGTCTTTCCCGCCGCCGTGGGAAGCACAACGACTCCCTGCCTACCTGCCAGTTTCCAAGCCGCTAACGCCTCAGTCTGGTGGGGATAGGGTTCCATTTCCAGAGTAGGAACCAAATCTACAGGATAAAATTGCTTGGCCTCATCGATAAAATTCACATCTTCCGCTTGTAGTGCTTCTACTAGCGATCGGTATCTAATTGCTGGAATGCGGAATTTTTCAACTCTATCATCCCACGTAGCATAATCCATCCAACCTTTGCCGCGTGGTGGTGGATGCAAAATTAATGTGCCACGATCAAAATTTAGTGTAGGGGTACGAGCCATTTATGGGAATTGGGGATTGGGAATTGGGAATTGGGCATAGGGATTAGGTTACAGGTGACAGGTGATAGGGAATAATCTGTACCCTGTAACCTATTCCCTTCTTTACTCCCTAGTCTATTGATTACTAATAACGCAAAAAGTGCATGATTCATCCAAGTAACTCAGATAAAACCCAACTAGATGCCCTCATTAGTCACGGAATGTCCAATCGGCAAACCAACAATAACCTTGCCGAATCCTATAAAGAACAGCGACAGAGCTTTCTACTGAAACGGCTACAATTGCAGGCGCAGATTATGCTGGTAGCTGGCTTGACTTTAATCGCTTTTTTCCTTTGGGCAAATTCATATTTAGAAGCCAAGATATACGCTTTTAAAATTGGGATTGTCGTAGAATTATTCACTCTTATTTGTTGGGGTTTATGTAAAACTTCTATCGGTCGTCGCCATCCTGACTTAATTTTTTTGAGTTTATGCTGGGCTGTAACTTGTGTTGTCCAAATTGATATAGCTTTATTGTTTAATAATCTGGAACCTAGAAGCAATATTTGGACTCTGATGTTTCTCACTCAGGCTACAATTATACCAGTTCAATGGTGGATGCATTTAATATCTCAATTCGGAACAATAATTTGCTATTTAACCTTATATTTCTTATATAATCCTATATTGAAAAATCCATCAGCTTTTTATGCTGAACAAGGATTATACTTCTTTTGGACTTGCATAATTTGTGTATTTTCTGTATTCTTATACGAACGCTTGCGAAAAAAAGAATTTTATGCACGTAAAGCAATGGAACTGGCACAGCAAAAATCGGAACGGCTGCTACTAAATATTCTGCCAGGGATGATTGCAGAACAATTAAAACAACAGCCTACAACTATTGCTGATAGTTTTATGGAAGTTACGGTATTATTTGCCGATATTGTTGGTTTTACAGAGCTTTCAGCTCGTACATCTCCTACGGAATTAGTTGAGTTCTTAAATACAATATTCTGTTTGTTTGACCAATTAGCAGAACTTCACGGAGTAGAGAAAATCAAGACTATTGGCGACGCATATATGGCTGTTGCCGGATTGCCAAATCAGTCTAACGATCATGCTTCAGCAATAGCTAATATGGCGTTGGATATGCAAAATGCTATAGCTATCTTTAATGCAGAAAATAATCAATTATTTAGCATCCGTATTGGTATTAGTACAGGGCCAGTTGTAGCGGGAGTGATTGGGCTGAAAAAATTTGCTTACGATCTCTGGGGAGATACAGTAAATACTGCTAGTAGAATGGAATCACATGGAATAGCCGGTAGTATCCAGGTCTGTGAAGCAACTTATCAGCTTTTAAAAGATAAATACTTATTCGATAAACGAGGTTTGATTCAGGTTAAAGGCAAAGGAGAAATGATGACTTATATCCTAAAAGAAGTTAATTTTAAAAATTAATTACAGCTATGCTGTTTGACGGATACAGAGAAATATAAAATATATAATTAGAGCGATAAATCTTAGCTATTTAACCTCTGCTAAAACTAAGCTTTAATCCTTTAGATAGATTCACAGCAAATAACTGCTTTAATGTGTATTATTTCGATGCATAATAAATATTGAGCGATGTCTACGACGGGCTGTGATGCTCTCTACGAGACGCTAGAAGCGAACGCAGACTGGCTAACGCATCGCATTCTCTAGCTGATTTTGGGAATAATCCTTTAGCTAGCTGCATAAAAGGAGAAGCCACATTGAAAGGAACACGTTCCCTTCTAGCACCCTATGCTGTTGCACTATTGGCTGTTGGTAGCGCGTTGCTACTAACACTATTGCTACAGCCACTACTAAAACCAACTATTTTCCTGCTGTTTTTTGCTGCCGTGGCGGTTAGTGCTTGGTATGGTGGTATGGAAGCAGGGTTGCTGGCTACTGCTTTGTCTACTTTAGCCGTTAGCTATTTTTTCTTAGAGCCAGTCTTTTCGCTCTTGGTTGCAAGTCTAGACAACATAAGACGGTTAGGCTTGTTTGTCTTGGTGACAACATTTATCAGCTTGCTCAACTCAGAGTTACGCACTGCCAAACAACATCTTCAAATGAGTTTACAGAAGTTAAAAGTGAGTGAGGCAAAGTTGAGAAGGTTGGTAGAGTCCAACATTATTGGGGTAATTGTAGCCAATATGGATGGAACGATCACAGAAGCTAATGATGCTTTTTTACGAATGGTAGGTTATTCGCAAGAAGATTTACTTGCAGGGCGGGTTCAATGGCGCGACATGATCCCACCAAAATATATTGAAGCAAACAACAGTGCAATGCCTACGGCGGGCTACGCCTACGCAGAACTCAAAGCCAAAGGTGTATGTCAGCCTTTTGAGAACGAATACATCTGCAAAGATCAGAACTGTGTTCCCATCCTGCTAGGTTCTGCTTTGTTAGAAAATAATTCTAACGATATTATCTCTTTTGTCCTTGATTTAAGCGAACAGCAAGCTGCGCTACGCGAACGCAAACAGGTAGAGCTTGCCCTATGCCAAAGCGAAGAACGCTACCGCGCTTTTTTAGAGCAGAGTTCAGAAGGTATTTGGTGCATTGAACTAGAAGTACCAATTTCGGTAGACTGTCCAGAAGATGAACAAATTCAACATTTTTATCAATATGTTTACTTAGCCGAATGCAACAATGTAATGGCACAGATGTATGGCTGTTCTCGTGCCGAAGAAATTATCAAGGCCAGACTAGGAGATTTTCTCATTCCCTCCGATCCACATAATATTGCATACCTGCGTAATTTTATCCGTTCTAATTACCGACTAATCGATGCAGAGTCTCACGAAATAGATAAGCAAGGTAATTCCAAATATTTTTTGAATAATCTGGTGGGAATTGTCGAAAATGGGCTTTTAGTCAGAGCATGGGGAACTCAACGCGACATTACAGAACGCAAACGAGCAGAAGCAGCACTACATCAACGAGAAGATGAACTGCGGCTAATTACAAATGCTGTGCCTGTCCAGATTTCTTATGTTGATACTCAGCAGCGTTATCGCTTTAATAACAAGAAATATGAAGACTGGTTTGGGCTTCCCGCTTCCGAAATTTATGGTAAACACATTAGAGAAATTCTGGGAGAGTCGGTTTATCAGTCAATTCTTCCTTATGTAGAAGCAGTACTTTCTGGAGAGGAAGTCACTTATGAAACCCAATTACCTCATAAAGATGGCACAAACCATTACATAAATGTAAGTTACGTTCCCCAGTTTAGTGAGCAAGGAAAAGTTGAAGGATTTGTTGCCCTAATCACAGATATTACACTTCACAAGTTAGCGGAGGCAGCACTAAAACAGAGCGAGAAACGGTTAAAGACGCTAACCGAAAAAGTCCGCATAATTCCTTGGGAGGTGAATGCCACTAACGGAAATTTTACTTATGTAGGGCCGCAAACCGTTGAGATTCTTGGCTATCCATTATCAGACTGGTATATCGATGATTTCTGGGCAAAACATATACATCCAGAAGATCGCGAGTGGGTTATTCAATATTGCCAAGAATCTTCGCTGTCACTGAATAATTACGAATTTGAATACAGAATGTTGGCTGCTGATGGCAGAGTTGTGTGGCTGTATGACATTGTTAATGTCGTGCGGGATGAGAATGGGCCGCAGCTACTACATGGGTTTATGCTCGATATTACCGATCGCAAGCAAGCAGAGCAAGAACGTGAACAACTGCTTGAGCGCGAAAAAGCAGCACGCGCCGATGCAGAATCAGCAAACCGGATGAAGGATGAGTTTCTCGCCACCCTTTCCCACGAACTCCGCACACCCTTAAATGCCATATTAGGTTGGACGCAGCTACTGAGAAATCGTAAGTTTGATGAGGCTACTACTGCGCGGGCGTTAGAAACAATTGAGCGTAACACTAAATCCCTGACACAACTGATCGAAGATGTCCTAGATGTGTCACGGATTATTAGAGGCACACTTCATCTCAGTATCCATCGGATAAAACTTGTACCACTTGTAGAGGCGGCAATCGATACTGTGCGCCCAGCAGCTGAGGCTAAAGAGATTAACATCAAGTGTAAATTCGATCCTGAAGTTGGGGTAGTTGTGGGTGATACCAACCGCTTGCAACAGGTTGTGTGGAACTTGCTCTCCAACGCCGTCAAGTTTACACCCAAAGGCGGAAGAGTTGATGTGCAATTAGAGCGGATTGAATCTTCCGTGCAAATTCGCGTGAGTGATACAGGAGCGGGAATTGCTGCCGAATTCCTCCCCCATGTATTTGAACGTTTTCGTCAAGCTGACAGTTCCAGCACGCGATCGCATGGCGGACTAGGATTAGGGTTAGCGATCGTCCGTCACTTGGTAGAATTACACGGTGGCACAGTCTTTGTCGAAAGTCTAGGAATTGGACAGGGAGCGACATTCATTGTTAATCTGCCGATGAAAGCCGTTTATGTAGAGGCTAATACAGCAGAGCAGCCTTCATCTCTGGTGGATGTCCCAGAGGCTAATAATTACCTGCCGAGATTAGATGACTTGCGAGTGCTAATTGTTGATGATGAGGCAGACGCGCGTCATTTACTCACCACAATTCTAGGACAGTATGGGGCGCAAGTCATAGCAGCTGCATCTGCTTGTGAAGCCCTGCTTGCTTTGCAACAATTTCGCCCCCATATACTGGTGAGCGATATCGGTATGCCACAACAAGATGGCTACGCACTAATTCGTCAAGTGAGGGCGCTACCAACAGATCAAGGAGGGCGGATTCCAGCAGTGGCGCTGACAGCCTACGCTAGGGCAGAAGATCGCACGCAAGCTTTGTTAGCAGGCTTTCAACTCCACGTCCCCAAGCCAGTAAATCCCGCCGAGTTAGCAGTTGTAGTTGCCAACCTCACTGGACGCACTTGAAGAATTAAAAATTAAAAATTAAAAAGTAAAAATTAAAGATGAATTTAATATTTCTTTTGCTTTTTACTTTTGCCTTGTTTGATGAATTTTTATAATGCTTCACGAGTATTAAAGGCTTATTAATGAGCCTTTAATACTCGTGAACGGAGTTCAAAGGTGGATTCATCCGGTTCAAATACTCGTGAATGGAGTTCAAAGGTGGATTCATCCGGTTCAAATACTCGTTAACGGAGATACAGCACTTTGCGTAACGATAAGGTACACTAACAGAGTATGAGAATCAAAAAAAGATGAAGGCATACTCTGTAGATTTACGGCAAAAAATAGTAGGAGCATACGAA
>NZ_JACJSF010000259.1 GCF_014698035.1 Desmonostoc muscorum FACHB-395 | reverse complement strand
TGTTTTTCGATATGTAAGGGGTGTAGGTCTCCCTAAAAAGGAGGTGATCCAGCCACACCTTCCGGTACGGCTACCTTGTTACGACTTCACCCCAGTCACCAGTCCTGCCTTAGGCATCCTCCTCCACGAATGGTTGGAGTAATGACTTCGGGCACTACCAGCTTCCATGGTGTGACGGGCGGTGTGTACAAGGCCCGGGAACGAATTCACTGCAGTATGCTGACCTGCAATTACTAGCGATTCCTCCTTCACGCAGGCGAGTTGCAGCCTGCGATCTGAACTGAGCTCCGGTTTACGGGATTTGCTTGCATTCGCATGCTTGCTGCCCTCTGTCCGGAGCATTGTAGTACGTGTGTAGCCCAAGGCGTAAGGGGCATGCTGACTTGACGTCATCCCCACCTTCCTCCGGTTTGTCACCGGCAGTCTCTCTAGAGTGCCCAACTTAATGCTGGCAACTAAAAACGAGGGTTGCGCTCGTTGCGGGACTTAACCCAACATCTCACGACACGAGCTGACGACAGCCATGCACCACCTGTGTTCGCGCTCCCGAAGGCACTCTTCCCTTTCAAGAAGATTCGCGACATGTCAAGCCTTGGTAAGGTTCTTCGCGTTGCATCGAATTAAACCACATACTCCACCGCTTGTGCGGGCCCCCGTCAATTCCTTTGAGTTTCACCGTTGCCGGCGTACTCCCCAGGCGGGATACTTAACGCGTTAGCTACGGCACGGCTCGGGTCGATACAAGCCACGCCTAGTATCCATCGTTTACGGCTAGGACTACTGGGGTATCTAATCCCATTCGCTCCCCTAGCTTTCGTCCCTCAGTGTCAGTTACGGCCTAGCAGAGCGCCTTCGCCACCGGTGTTCTTCCTGATCTCTACGCATTTCACCGCTACACCAGGAATTCCCTCTGCCCCGAACGTACTCTAGCTATGTAGTTTCCACTGCTTTTATCTAGTTGAGCTAGACTCTTTAACAGCAGACTTACATTGCCACCTGCGGACGCTTTACGCCCAATCATTCCGGATAACGCTTGCATCCTCCGTATTACCGCGGCTGCTGGCACGGAGTTAGCCGATGCTTATTCCTCAGGTACCGTCATTTTGTTCTTCCCTGAGAAAAGAGGTTTACGACCCAAGAGCCTTCCTCCCTCACGCGGTATTGCTCCGTCAGGCTTTCGCCCATTGCGGAAAATTCCCCACTGCTGCCTCCCGTAGGAGTCTGGGCCGTGTCTCAGTCCCAGTGTGGCTGATCGTCCTCTCAGACCAGCTACTGATCGTCGCCTTGGGAGTCCATTACACTTCCAACTAGCTAATCAGACGCGAGCTCATCTCTAGGCAGTTAACCTTTCACCTCTCGGCACATCCGGTATTAGCCACCGTTTCCAGTGGTTGTCCCAGACCTAGAGCCAGATTCTCACGCGTTACTCACCCGTCCGCCACTGTGTCCGAAGACACCGTTCGACTTGCATGTGTTAAGCATACCGCCAGCGTTCATCCTGAGCCAGGATCAAACTCTCCGTTTT
>NZ_JACJSF010000258.1 GCF_014698035.1 Desmonostoc muscorum FACHB-395 | reverse complement strand
ACAGAGGCAATCCATACTTCGTTACATTGCAGAACTTCTGCTAATTCTGCAAAAGTCAGCCCCTTGTTTTCTTTGGCTGTTAAAAGTTTTTGGGTAATTTCAGGAATGGACATTTGAACGTAAATAGAATTAGATTTATACATTAACAAGCATACATTAACTCAACACATGAAGCTCAAAACCCAGTTTCTGTCTGTTTTTTAAAACTTGGCTAAGATTTTTTTGACCAGAGTAATGTAAGAGCGATTATTTACCGCTCCTTTGCTCCTATTAACTTTTAGCCTGGTGTTAGCTTTAATTCTTTAGATTTACTGGAGTTAACCATTTTCACCAAGTGCTGATTTAGATAACTTTGCGCTGAAATATACAGACTTTCCCAAATCTCTTGATTGCGGCTGATTTTCGTACCTACTGTATTTCCTGCTGTTTTCTCCGACACCAAATATTTGCGGAAATAGTTATTCCACAAGTGTTGGAGAAAATCTTCAGCAAATTCGTCAAAAGGAATAATCCATTTATATTCCTTATCTAGAAATACCCGATATGATGCGATTATCGGTAGTGCCAAGTCAGTTGGCGCACCAAACCCGAATGAATACTTGCTGTCAGGCAACAATGTAGTTTTACGTATATCTATTGATGCTAGGTCGTTAGCACCCTTTCTTCTGGGGTTGCTGATATATTCTTGAATTATTTCATAGAGTCTTTGCTCTATCCACAGAGCATGAGTCAAGAGAGGCAGTAAGGCGGTTAATCTTTCTCTTTCTGCGTCTGTGATGTTACTTGGAAGACTCATCCCTGCTGGGTGTTTGGTTCGTTTATTGCTGTCGGGGTTGTATTTATTTCTGTCGAGGCAGTAAATGAGCTTGAGCAAATGGGTGACATTACACTGGGCATTTCTGGGAGCGCCGCTTTGATTCTGGTAATAGGCGATGCGGAATTTCCTATCTTCTTTCTGTTCTAACTGAGCTAAGTACTGCTTGATGAATTTGTAATCACCCCTAGCGTTGACTTTGGAGCGAGAATCTACTGGCGTTGTCGTGTTGGAGGCCAGGGCTATATCCTTAGCCTCGTCTTCCGAGAGTCCGATGTGGATGGTAACTTTTACTCTGGCTTCGGTTAGGTCATATTTGTAATTTTTCGCTTGCTCAAAAGCTAAAACTGTGTGCCCACCGTTGATAATCCCATCACTACCGCCCTCGTTAGCTTCTAAGACTTCTAGCTCCAGTTCAGTTTTGTTCTTGACAGGTTTAGTTTTATTGGCTGACAGAACGATTCCGCTATGACGAGAGAAGAATTTTTCGGGTTCGGTTGTCAGTGAGTCGAAGACTTGTCTGTAGGTCGCGCTTTTGCGGTTCGGTTCGCGGATATTCGGTTCTAGCGGCAGGTCTATCGGGAACGAGTCTACATGGGCGGTGGCGATGATGCAATTGGGGTTGGCTTGAAAATAGTTATCTATCTTGATGTTCCAAGTCTTGGGCATAGTTTGTTTTTAGCCGAGCGTCAAAT
>NZ_JACJSF010000257.1 GCF_014698035.1 Desmonostoc muscorum FACHB-395 | reverse complement strand
AAGCCATGTGCTTGGTTTTCATTGTGATATGGATCTTGTCCCAGCAATACGACTTTTACTTGGTCGTAAGGTGTCAGTTCAAAAGCAGAAAATGTCTCTTCTTTAGCAATACCTCTGCCAATTTACGAGGGTTCAACGCCAGTGGAAACGGGATGAATACGTCCTAAAGCAGTAAGTTTGGCAAAAATCTGGGTTAATAAAATAGGCTCAGGGATTTCGGGAAGCATTTTTAAGATTTCATGGACATATCGAAAGCCACGATAATGAGCCTTAAGGTCAATAATCCCGGAGTCGAGATTAAGGGTACGGAAATCAGCGAGAAGATGATGAGATAAATTAACCATAAAGAATGCTAGATTAGCAGCATTAGTCACCGCAGTTTGACCGATATTCATAAAGTCTTCCAATCCCCAAAATTGCTTGGCATCACGGAAGTTAAACTCGATTTGAAAGCGCAATTTGTAGTAGTCAATTATTTTCTCAGATGACAATTTTAGATCGCTGGAAAAAAGAATAATATGACTGCGAGCATTAGTTTTGAGATTGGTTTTCACTAAAATAACTACATTCAGGGACTGGGCAAATTCTTTGTGTAGTAAACTAGCTTGATAAGTATTGGTTTGGATATCCTCCTCAATAATACTTTGATGCAAATATTCATCAGAAATATTACGCCAGTCTAGTTTCTCTCCGTATTTACGGCGTGAATGGTGATTAGGGTCAGGATTTTGGTAGGGGATGTATAATGCTGAATCATGGCGTAACTTGGAAATTATATGCAAGTTGACTTGTCGAGCCATCTGCAAAGCATTATTGTTTCCAAAATGACCATCTAAAACTAAGTAAGTAAGCGGGATAAAGTTAGCTATCAACAAGACTAACTCATTAATCATCTTCTTAATTCTTAGTAATTCAGATGTGAGAATTACTTCAGTCTTGTTTTTGTTTTTACTCCCTTTTGGTCGTCCTCGTCCACGCTTTTCTTTGGCTTTTATTTCTGGTCTTGGCGATACACTACTTTTTTCTATATCGCTCTTTAACACCTGTTCTATTTGAATCGGAAATGAATGTCTTTGTTCGACACTTACTAATGATAATGTAAAGAAAGATAGTCCTGATATTGGTTTACTTACTAGGCTGGAAAAGAATCTATCCAACCCATAAGTATGTTTCCCTGATTTGCTGACTACAACTTCGTCTCCTGCAAGTAAATATACCTCATTTGCTCGAAACAAATGCTTACGGAAAAATAGCCAAAATAACGTCGCCCAAGGAATTACTGTATGAAAGAACCGTAACATCGTCCGATAACTACCACCAATGCCTGCCCAACGAGAAATTCCCAACATAGTGACTCTTCCACTCATTGCTAACATCGCCAGAATTATCTGGTTTAATTGCCGCATCGTCGTAGCATTTATTTGTGGTAGCAAGCATTGTAGCAGTGATAGGATATCGAACATGGGCTGTCTGTAAGTTTTGAGTTGTCGTTGTGAGAGACAATAACTCTACTACGGCAGCCCTATCTCTTCATGCTCTTTTTTTGGCGAAGGTATTGCTTTAGCTGGATAGATAGTATAAGATAACCTTTCACTTATTAGGAACTCTTGAAGTTTAGTAAAGTAAGGTTGTTTAAATTCTTCAGCTAGTACTTTCTGCCAATTA
>NZ_JACJSF010000256.1 GCF_014698035.1 Desmonostoc muscorum FACHB-395 | reverse complement strand
GGTTTTTGGAACTATGTCATCAAATTCACTGCTGGGTTAAAGGGTCATGGTTTATTTATGGGCCAGTCCCCACTCTCTGGAGAAACCGGATTTAGCCGCCCGTCCTTAAAGAATGTCTGTTTTATTGCCACAGGGCAAACATCCTCTTATATTCTTGACCATCCCCAAGACTTTGTAAATGTCAAAAAAGAGATTTTGGAGATGTTACGCCAAGCTTGCGAACTACTAGATAAAGCTGGTGTACGTTATGCCTTAGTAATTCCCACTCGGTCTAATCCCTTCGTTGCCCTAATCCCGGAATTTGATATCAAAGGTCTGGAACAAAAACAGGATTCCAAACCGAATGCTGACACTGTTAATAGTTCTAAAAATAATCAGCAATCCTCACAGCAGCAAGTTGACTGGTATCAAGAAATTAGAAAATGGGCAACAGAATTAGGGAGAAGACCGCATTTTCAGGAAATTAAACAGAAGTGGTACGAATTAACGGGGCAAGAGTTAAACAAAAAAGGGGTGACATTACTATTAGAAAATCTCGGCTACACAGACGATTAAACTGGAACGCTCGATATGGTAATCCCAAGGAGTATAGGAAACAAGTAGCGATCGCTCACCGAAAAACTCACAATTATTGTGTCGTTTGCCTGACTAAGAAAAGTGAAGAAATCCATCACGCTTACTACGGCAACGACATCATTGGTCAATCTACATTTCCTACGTGCTACCGTTGTCATAATGAGGTTTGTCATAGTCCAATCAACTGGATAAAAAGCCGTAGTAATCCTGTTTGGGGTAATCGCAATACTGACGAATTTATTACGAGATTGAGGCTGGGATATCAGCTACTTTATGGAGGAATCAAACATTTTTAATTAGTTGAATAGTGTCGTTAATTTTCCTAGAAATTAAGTTTTAAGCTAATCGGAGAAGAATTCTCATGTATAACAGCGAATACGATGATTTAAGTTTTGAAGAGCAATTACATCTGACTGAATCCCTTATCAGACGGCGACATAATCAGCAGATTTTCTTGCGCCGAAATGCTCAATTGTTGCAGCAAGAGTTAAGCTTTGAGGCTGAATTGTTAGAAGACAATCCAGAGTTCGCCCAAACTATTTACGCTTTCAATATGCAGGAGATTCAGATTAATCAGCAAGGGTTACAGAATGTTTTAGGTTCAGAAGAATTAGCTTCAAAAGACCAAAGTGTTTGGAGTAAGTTTTTTCCTGGTTTAGGAGGATGAATGAAATTTTTTGATGTCAGAGATCGCCCCAGTTCATTAGTTAAACAAACAACTCAAGTCGGTATTGGGTTTTAGTCATGCTATTGCTAACTGGTGGCCGCCCATCTGCATTCGTAGTTAATTCAAGCACAAGTTTTAAGTATTGTATTTGTTGCCTATAGTGAAGCACGAAGGCTAGCGAAGGAAAAGAATTAATCTTCAAAACATATCAGCCTCCACTCTGTCAGCTATGTTTTACAAAAGGTAACCGTTCACAGGATCTAAAACGCTACAGTCAAAAATGAGTTACTGAGGTGGTAGATTAAGAGGCATGGATGAAAACTGCCTCGCTTACGGAATTGAGATTTCCGAGTCAGATTGGGAAAAAACTCCAGCCAGGGTCAAAGAACTGGTGGAGAAAATGGGGCAGCACATAAAAGAATCAGAAAA
>NZ_JACJSF010000255.1 GCF_014698035.1 Desmonostoc muscorum FACHB-395 | reverse complement strand
TCATTTTAGAGGCAGTCATTCAAGGAGCCGGTGTAGTTCAATTTCCTAAATTTATCGCAGCCAAAGCGATCGCGCGTGGAGACCTCCAACCAATTCTTCAATCCTACACGACCCAAGTTGGATTACCGATCTCCGTGTTGTACCCGCAAAAACGCTATCTCTGTGCTAAAGTTCGCGTCTTTGTTGAGTTTATGACAGAATTGATGGCTCCATTAAAGCGAGTTGATATTGTAGATTGAAAGCTATTTATTTAGAGACAGTAGGTGTTGCAGAAAACCTTCAGCAATTTGTCAAATCAATTCCAAATTACAATCAGTGAGGATAGGCTAATCTTTCACTGGTTCAGGGGGATGTTAAAAGCCGAATGCTGCAAATCCCCTTACTTGCTATACATATCAGGGAACTTTGCTTGGAGTTTAGCCAGTTTCGGCAAGTCATTCACTACCACATAGCGATCGCTTGGATGATGCCCTATATAATTCTGATGGTATGCCGCAGCCTGATAAAAACCTTTCAAAGGATCTAATTTTGTCACAATCGGCTTGTCGAAGATTCGTGATTTGTTGAGTTGAGCGATATATTCTTGTGCAGCCTGTTTCTGCTCATTGTTAGCAAAAAAGATCGCCGAACGATATTGCTTACCTGAGTCTGGGCCTTGTCGATTCAACTCTGTTGGGTCATGCGCTACCAAAAAGTAGACCTTCAGAAGCTGGTTATATGATATTTTTGATGGATCGTAAGTGATTTTTACGGATTCAGCATGATTAGTTAATCCAGCACTGACAAGTGTATAGTCTGCGGTTCTTGCATCACCCCCAGAAAAGCCAGAAACAACATCAGAAACACCTAATAGATGCTCAAAAACTGCTTCCATTCCCCAGTAGCACCCACCAGCGAAAACCGCTACTTCCTTTCCCTGCGGTATGGCAGTCGAGATATCAGTGGCCGGAGCAGGAAGTATCACACGAGATGCACCATACAGGAGTAAAACAGTCAGCGAAATGATGGACAAGTTGCGTAATAACTGGCGGGATAGAGTAAAGTTATGAATTGACATTCGGTTGTGAATTCCTTTATTTAATAGACCAAGCTAAGGTTTCTTTGAGAATAGAATTTTCACCATTCCAAATAGCAATCGCAAAACAAAGCTGTTGATGATTATCAGAAATACTAAAAATACCATCTTCACTCCAACGGTAGGCGCGAGAACTGGCTTGGTCATGGGTGAAATAGTTCCATCCAGTAATGTTAGGACTGTAGTCTTCGCACATCCCTTCCCATTGGCGATCGCTTAAATATCAACCCATATGCGCCAATAGGCTATGTGATGTAAGGCTTTTGCAAATCTGATTTCTTCTTGGGTTGGAGTTGTCATCATCTCACTCTGTGCATATCTGCACTTTAGTTTAGTTAATTTGCTATATGGATTATCACGTTTTTATCAAAGATGGGACTGATATTTTGATTAAAATTTGCTAGGTGAATTGATAAATAAAAATTTAGGATAAACTCAGGAAAAATTTATATTAATTTTTATTATCAAAATAAATTATCATTCGATTGTTGCAATAATAAGCCCTCCAGAGGCTAACCTTGTAGAAGGACAAATTATTTGACTAGAATGGCAGATTATTTGTCATCAATCTAAATTTTTCTAAGTTTCCTGTTCTAGC
>NZ_JACJSF010000254.1 GCF_014698035.1 Desmonostoc muscorum FACHB-395 | reverse complement strand
TAAAAGATTTAGTCGAAGAAACTTCCAAATATAATAAAGAATAGTGATTGGTTCGCGATAAAACATCGCGAACCAATCTTTATTTTCCACATCCCGTGAAAAGTCAGATCTCAGAATAATCTGCCACTCTAATAATTAAAATAAATCAGGCAGTATTGAGGAAATATTTCCTTATAAAGTATCTGTGTGATTCGATAAGTTTCACTTAAAATTATCATAAAAGAGTTGTCAAAGATATGCAAAATGCTAATCTACAAAAAGCGACATTTGGAGCAGGCTGTTTCTGGGGAGTTGAAGCAGCATTTCGTCAAGTAAAGGGAGTAACTTCTACAGTAGTTGGTTACAGTGGTGGACACTTTGAGAATCCAACCTATGAAGATGTTTGTAGAGGCAAAACTGGACATGCTGAGGCAGTGGAAGTGGAATACGATCCAGCAATAGTATCTTATGATGAACTGCTAAATGTGTTTTGGAATAAGCACAATCCCACAGAATCAAACCACCAGAGGACAGATGTTGGTTATCAATATCGGTCAGTGATATTTTTCCACACTCCAGAGCAGGAATTATTAGCAAGAGCCTCCAAGGAGCGGCTTGAAAATAGTTCTCGTTATCACAAAAATCCAATTGTGACGGAGATTGTACCTGCATCACAATTTTATAGAGCAGAAGAGTATCATCAGCAATATCGAAAGAAGCATGGACGAGCATCTTACAGGATAGGCTAATCTTTTACTGGATTGAGGGGATGTTAAAAGTCGAATGTTATAAATCTCCTTACTTGCTATACATATCAGGGAACTTTGCTTGAAGTTTAGCCAGCTTCGGCAAGTCATTCACTACCACATAGCGATCGCTTCTACACGGATGTACTATGAACTGAAGTGCTTTTAATTATTTAATTCGCTGCCAGAAAACACTGAGAAATAACACTGCAAACACTGAATGTACAATGATTACAAGTGTATTAATCATGCTGCCAACAAAACTGTAAATTTGGGCGCTCGCTACCAGACTATGAAAAATAGACAAAGCGATTAATCCTGGTTTTAGTTCTTTTTTATCAGTCAAATCCAGCATTAAAAAACTCAAAGTCCCCAAAGAAAAAGCACCGCATCCAATTACCCGCAGTAAAGAAATAGACAGTTGACTATCCAGGGTAAGCAAAGTTGGAAACAAGAGAAATACGCAACCAATTCCTATTTCAAAAACAGTATTGGCTATTAATAGCATTCGCATTTAGGAAAACGCACTTCAGACTCGCACACACTTTAACATAACTTTATACGCAAGACTCACATACAAGCGATAGTCTTCTGGTGCGTCGGCAATCTAGTACATGCTCCCGAGCGATCGCCTATGGTGGTACTCTTCGATACCATCGCTCTGTTTGTCATGGTTGGGGGTGCGATTTACTTTTACTGCTGATACCAAAACTTGGTAAAGTTATTAAGATTCTCCAACAGAGGAAATCTGCTCTGAGAAATTTTTATGAAGTTTAATGTATATTAACAAACACTTGCAGGCGCTTTGCAATTCAACTGAAAGTATCTACGCTCAAGAGAATTACCATTTTTTGTAAGGCAGGAATTTACCTGACATAACAATTTTCACCCGTTCGCCTTTTGGGTTTTCTTCCTTGTCTACATTCAAAGTAAAATCAATAGCACTCATAATTCCATCACCAAACTT
>NZ_JACJSF010000253.1 GCF_014698035.1 Desmonostoc muscorum FACHB-395 | reverse complement strand
CCTGCAACAACTGACCCAACGTACCCAATTAATCGCTCAAAATACCTTTAAAGTCCAGTGTCCTTGGCGAATCAGGGTAGGTGGACACCGTGGTCCAGAAAGTATCCTGTTACCTGCCTTTGATGCTTTGGGAATGCCTTATATTCCTTCTAGTACCCTGCGAGGTTTAGCCAGAACCCAAGCAATTAGGGAAATCATGACGCAACAGCAGATATCCTGGAAACAAGCAGAAAAGGAGGTTGCGCCTTGGTTTGGTTCTCTAGAGAGTAACAACAAAAGTGATGGATTACACCCATCTGGAAGCGATCGCGCAGGTAAAGTTATTTTTCTAGATGCTTATCCCTTACCTAATCAAAAGCCTGATCAAAAAGTATTGGCAGTGGACATGGCCAATAACATTTGGAAATGGGACAGTAACTCACTGGAATACAGCCCTAATCCTAACCCATTTCTTAGTTTAGAAAAGCCGATTTTTGTAATTGGCTTGCGTCTAGTAAGCGGCTGTCAAGATACCCAAATATTGGAAAAAGTTAGACAATGGTTAATTGATGGTTTACAAGCTGGTGCTGGTTCTCAAGTTAACACTGGCTATGGTCAATTAATTCCAGCAGGCAAAGTCACCCATAAAAACGAGTTTTACCGAATTGAATTTATTTTACAAGGGCAACTAATTCATGGGCAGCAGAAGTTTAAAAATGTTTTACAACCCTACCAGAAAGACTATCAGGGAGGTTTTAGATTTGATAAACAAGGGAAGTTAAGATCAGACACAACATCTTCTGCTGAAGTGCGACCTGTAGCTTTTAAATCTATGCTTCGCTATTGGTTTAGAGCTATTGGTTTAGGGGTTTTATCAGCTACAAAAGTTCAGGAATGGGAAGGTAAAATTTTTGGGACAATTACTCCTCAAAAAGAATATGGCTGGTTAATGGTGAGGATATTAGAAGGTAGAAATACCCAAAGAGAACCTCAAGGTAAAAATGATGATTGTGGTGAACAACAAGGAATTCTCACGCTAAGTTTTTCGCCAGCAGTACCCCAAAACCAGCAAAATACCCTAAAAAAATTAAGTCAAAATCTTACCTGGCTAATGTTCCATCTAGGCGGTATTGGTCAAGGTGCGAGAAGACCTTGCTATTCTCGTCAAAGTCGTCAGTATGCACCTTGGTGGCGGGGTTCTACCCTCATACCTCAAAGCGATGAATCATTTTGGTATTTACCTGAAACTGCCAAAGAATTTCATCAAGTATTTCAGCAACGATTACAGAGTTTTTATACGGCATTGCAAGCCTTAGATCCTAATTGTAATTACCACTCACTTAAAACTTGTGGTGCAGTCAGTGATAACAAGTGGACTGAAGCCATAGACGCTAACTGCCGCATAGTTGTTTGTGGTGGAAAAGCAGATTTTGGTAAACCCTATGCTTTAGCAGTACTACATAGTGGAGATTTTAAGATTAAGGAAAATTATGATGGTAATCTATGCGGTAAAGTGGGCAGAGAAGTTAAACCTTCTCCTGTATGGATTGCAGATTTAGATGATTATCAAGTTGTGACAGTGTTTGGTGCTAGTGCTGACCCTCGCAAAAAATATTTGGAAACATTAAGTAATTCTATTCAAATTTTTCCCCTATGACAAATATAGTAACTGAAACCAGTCGCGTAGATACTTTAATTATCACTGTTGGTACTCGTCAAATCGGCTGGCGCTCCA
>NZ_JACJSF010000252.1 GCF_014698035.1 Desmonostoc muscorum FACHB-395 | reverse complement strand
GAAGATTTTATCTGAATAGGAATAAAGATGTCAAAGAGAATGATTATAACTGTAGGAGATGCGCGGGTGGGTAAGTCTACAGTTATCAAGCTATTGCTAGAAATGTTAGCCCAACAAGGAAAACGGATAAAGGTTTATAACCAAGAATCATTCCCTGTATTTCAAGCTTATGAACAATTAGCAACCATTAAGAAGTTTAATTTATCAAATGACGATGCTGATGCAATAGCAGATGACTTAAATCATCCTGAGTTAGATGTGATAATTGTTGATATGCCCGGACAAGATATTGAAAAAGTAATTCAATATATCGAGAGTGCTAGCTTATTTGAGGTTATAGTAAAATTTGGTTGGAATTTAACATTTCTTCAACCTATTTCTCACAGGGAAGACTGTATATATTACTTAAATGCAATCATCCAGAATGCGACCAATAACGCTAACTACGTGGTAGTGAAAAATTACCATTTTGCACCAGAGTTTAGAGAATATGAGGAGAAGATACGGAAAAAACTGTTAATAATAGGAGGGACAGAAGTAGAATTAATGGCTCTACATCGGAATCATTATCAAGCAATGGAAAAGGCTGATAAACCATATTCACAAGTTTGCCAGGATTTCTCAATAATTTTATTTTGGAGAAGCTTCATTTTTCAGTGGATTAAAAAGTTTCATCATTCAGTGATGAATAACAATTTGGCTATTAAATATCTAGGGCTTGATTGATGACAAAAATTAGGGTGTTGGGTGTGGGGTGTGGGGTGTAGGGAATTAAGAAGATGTTGAACTCCTTGACGCAACTAAAATTTAATTGTCTTAAAACGAACCTGCAACTCTACCCCTTGCCCTGACCAGATTTCAGCTTAACAAGCGTGCCATTCGTACAAGCCCCCACTAATTTTTCCTACACCCTACCCCCTACTTTATGACACTACAAGACATATTACAAGGCTACTCCCCATCAGAACAAAAACGCATAGTTGAAGGGGCATATCAACTAGGAATTACACCAGACGATCCAGTTTTTAGGATGATGGCGACACTGGGCAGATATGAAGAAACGATCATAGACCTCCAGGCAAGAATGGAGGCAATGATAGAAGCATGGGCGGCACTGATAGACCAAAAACTGGAGAAGACAAGCAAACAAGCCGAGTCAATGCACTATACGGTTGTCTCCAGTGCTGTGCGTGATGAGATCAAAAAAAGCAAGCCCACCGGCACAGGTATGAAAGTGCAGGCAGGCTGGGGATTGGGCACAGTATCTCTTGTGTGTGGATTAGTCGCGGCTGGCAGTACCTTGCTGGGTTCGCTGACCACATGGAATCTGGTGCAAAATATAGGAACGAATCAGTCAGTAGTAGTCTCACGTAACGAGATAAAGATTCTCCAATGGGCAAAATCCCAAGAGGGTAAGCAAATGTATCAAATAATCTTGAAGAATCAAGCAGCAATTGAAGCCTGTCAAACACAGCAGAGTAAAACCCAGGGCTATTGTTTAATTCAAGTAGGTAAGTAAGTAGCTAACCTACCTTCAGGTAATCTTGTTCGATGTATCCAAGTTTACTAGCTTTAATCAGAGCATTGACCCTATCCTTGACATCTAACTTCGCAAAAATCTTGTTAATATGGCCTTTAACGGTACTTTCAGTAATAAATAACCGCTCGGCAATCAGCTTATTAGAAGAACCATCTGCCATCAAAGAGATAATTTGCATTTCAGTGGCACTAAGATGATCTTGATAACTCTTCCCCTTAATTTTCTGCTGGAAGAAAAAATT
>NZ_JACJSF010000251.1 GCF_014698035.1 Desmonostoc muscorum FACHB-395 | reverse complement strand
TATCGGTGCAGAACTGTTAACAGTAACTAACCCTGGGAGCAGTCGATTAATAGACAGGTTGAGTCCATAAAATTGATAGCAATAATTATCGTTTTTAATCGACATTTGCATTTATATTTATTTTTATCTGCAAACTTATGAGTTTCAGAAACCCGACTTGTTGAAAAAGTCGGGGTTCTTTTGGAAAGGACAAAATTACACACTTTATTTTCACAAAATGTTAAAGAAAAAGGTAGGTAAAAAATCCCTTCTAGTCTAGATTTATAGGCACTTTTTTCTACCTAATAAACTAGCCTTACCTTCCCATTATTTATATGACAGGAATTCAAATTTACTGTCATTATGTTTTTATACTGCTTGCTTAAGGAAGACCAGTAATGGGGGGGGAAGTTATAAAAACAATAGTAGTAGTACCAAAACCACCACTACCACCCACTTGTTGTGTCAAACCAGATATTTTACCGTGAGCTTTCAATTCAGGTTCTGAATAGTTTTTTTTCGTGTTTTCAGATTGAGACATTTGATCAATCCTTGTTTTTGTGTTTTACTTGTTTGGAATTATTCAGACTATAAAATATTACAATAATTCAGATTACTTGGTTTATGAATTTTATGTAAAGTTATTACTATTTTCTGCTCTCAAAAATTGCAACTAAAAATCCCCAAAGTCTATATTTACAGATTGGTAAAAAAAAGATTTTAATGAACAAAATTTAATATATTGATGTGATTTACACAAAAACTCTCCTAAACTATTATTCTTGCCTCTATCCTTTACAGTTAGCTATTTCGTGACTTATTAGTAAGTCCTAATGGAATTGAGTGATGGAAAATTTAGGCCGAGACTACCTTAGTAGTAGATGCCAAATCTTCATATATTTGGAATATCCGCTTTTGTAAAATTGCTTCATCATATTCCTCGACAATAACTTGCCGTGCTTGTGCAAGATGTGCTTCTCGCTCTTGGGGAGGTTGATTGACAACTTTAATCATTGCCTCTGCTAGAGCATCTGGGTTTTCCGGTTCTACCAAAGTACAAAATTCTTCAATAAAAGTGCCTCGATAAGCTAACAAATCACAGGTAATAACTGGGCGTTCACAGGCAACTGCTTCAATTAGTGTCGAAGGAAAGGCATCACTGACGGGATAATTGATAATCACATCTGCTAAGTTGTAGCCTGTAGGCATGAGATTATAAGGTAGGCCAGGCATCCAGCGCAGATTTTCTAATAAGCCAAGTTCTTCTGCTTTTTTGCGGATGCTTTCGTAAATAACTACTGCTTCTTCCCCGCCGGCACGCCCTAGCTTTGAAAAGACGAGTACCGTCGGTTTTATGAATTGGGGATAAGCCTGTGCATAGGCTGTAAATATCTGCTCATGGTTGTACACTTTAGACCAACCACGGGGCGAAAGCAGAATTGTGGCTTCTTCATCAATCTTCAATATTTCCCGTCGCCATTTTGGTAAATCTTTTGTGACTCCAGAGCGAAAATGTTGGGGGTTTGTCCCTAAAGGAATTAATTCTACCCGTTGATTAGAATTCAGCAGTGCTTTAGATTTTTCTATCAAACTAGGTGTCTCTACAATCAGCACACCAGTGTTATTAAACACTTGGCTAACCCTATCGTTATGCTTGCTTTGTTCCCTTTCTGGTTGTAGCAAATGATTTAAAAAGCCCCAAGCAGAGACCACAAGAGGGTTTAGATTTGCCAGGACACAACACTGGGCGTGCCAACCAATAGCGTGGACATGGATAATATCAGGCTGGAATTCATCTGCAAGTTTACGTAATGGCTCCGCCATTTCCTCGGCCATCTGCTCTTCATAAGGGTAGGTGTTGGTAAACTCCTCTAGATACTTTCGCCAAACAGTGGGGAAATAGCGATAATTTTTGGGAGTTTCCGTTTCATAGGGGTCTACATCTCC
>NZ_JACJSF010000250.1 GCF_014698035.1 Desmonostoc muscorum FACHB-395 | reverse complement strand
TAGTCTGCAAAAGATTTCTCAGCAGAATTTTCAGCAAGGTGATAAGTCTATAGCTTACTTGGTTACTCCTGGCGTGTTTGAACGAAAACACAAAGATAACTTACATAGTTCATCATTATGTCGTGCTTTTCCTTGGGAATGGAAATTAGCGCATACAGTGAATGGGAATCAAACACCAGGGAATTTAGTTAGTTTAGCCACTGAGAAGCCAGTACCGATAAGCTGTCGGTTTCGAGATAAAGAATCATCAACTAAAAGTATTCCTGCACCACAAGTGTTCGCTGCCCCACCAGGGAGTTTGTATTATCTGAATCAACCCCAAAGTTTGTTTCAGGATGATTCCAATACTAAGGTAAATAGTTGGAGACAACTTGGTTATTCTGAGTTACTTTGGCTGACATACAAATAAAAAGAGGTAAAATTAATGATTGACCACATCTACTTATATTTGCTTTCTCCATTACATACGGGCGGGACAACTCAAGAAGGTAATTTACTAGGAATTGCCCGAGAATCGCATACTAACTTACCATACATTCCTTCAAGTACGATTCGAGGCAAGTTACGGTCAAGCATTGCAGAGCAAAAAGAAATTCAATCTAAATTATTTGGTACTGATTTAAAGGATGGAAAAGAATTAGAACAGGGTGACATTTGGATTGGTGATGCTTCTATACTCTGGCTACCTGTACCTTCTTTGAGTCATAGTGTAATTTGGATTAGTTGCCCGATGTTATTACATCGTTGGCAACGTCTACAGGGTAATACTTTTCAATTACCTGCGGAATATAGCTGTAATTTTACTAATGCTCAATCTCCAATTTACCTAAAAGATGCAATTATCAAAGCTGAACACTTAAAACAGTGGATAAATTGGAAGGAGTTTGTTCCGCAAACATCAGAAACTAGCACCATGAATCGTTTGTTAGTTTTGCCAGATCAGCATTGTACGACCTTAATTCAAATGAGTTTATGGCGGCAAGTAAAAATCAAATTGGATGAACAGAAATCAGTAGATGGTGGGTTCCGTTATGAAGAAGCAATCCCCCCAGATACATTAATGTATCTGTCTTGGGGAGTAACATCTCAAGCCAATGGAACAGCAAAACAATCCTCTGTAGATTTTACAGATTTATTGGCAGCTAATCAGATTTTGCAAATTGGTGGACAGGAAAGTTTAGGACGGGGCTTTGTCCAACAGTGGATAGCAAATAATTAGTGAATGAATATCCTAAATAAAAATTGAGGAATTAATAATCATGACATTTGACCCTCGGACTATTGGTGAGCCTGTCTACGAAGCATTGCAAAATCTAAGAACAGATAACGAGAATAATAAAGAACGCCTCAAAGAGCAAAAGAATCAAGCAGTAGAATTATATACATATCTTTCTACTTGGGGGATGTTGCGTCTGAAGGCTGAAGAAAAAGCTTTGACTCAAGAGGGAAAAAAGCAAGTAGTAAAAAAATATTTTGAGTGTTTAGAAAGATTATCTAGTTTAGAAAACTTGGCTAGTGATAATGGTTTACAGGTGTTAAAGCAAGCAAATATCACTACAGAGGCGTATCTTGGTTTAACAGGATTAGGACTGGCTTTGGCACAAGAGTTTAGTTTTTGGGCTAGTGCTGTCTATTGGGATATTAAAGGAGAATAAAACCAATGACGTTTGAAAAACCAAAAAAACCAGTAAAACCGCTACCCTTATCTCCTGCAATTGCAAAACCAGATAAACCAAAGAAAGTAATTAATAGTGGTGGGAATCATTCGGGTAGTGGTGGCCGTCCCCCTGGTTCTGGTGGCGGTAACGGTGGAAGTCAACCCCCAGCACCTTCGCCTTGGTTAGATGCAGATAATGAACCTCGTCCAGATCCATCTGCTAGCTTTGTAGAATATCTGCGTTGGATGCGATCGCCCGATGCTGAATACAAAGACCCCAGCAAAGTACAA
>NZ_JACJSF010000025.1 GCF_014698035.1 Desmonostoc muscorum FACHB-395 | reverse complement strand
TCCCTTTTCGCGAGTCGCTTCAAGCTCTCCGCTTCAGGCACTTATTCAATATAGCGAACACACTCCCTTGTGTCAACTATTTTCTCCAAAATAATTTTGGACTGTTTTTCTATCGCCATCAAAGCCTTAGAGTGTAAGAGTTTTAAGCTATAGTATTCCTGGAAGTTACTAAGGAAGCAATATATTTGTGAGTAGTTCTGGTGTTTTACCGCCTTGGCTGGTTTTAGATCCTCTTTTGCGTGGCTGGTTGTTGGAGGATATTGGTCGGGGCGATCGCACAACAAATACGCTACTAGTAGAAGATGTGACGCTAGGCTCGGCTAAATGGATAGCGAAAGCTTCAGGCATAATTACTGGCTTATCGGTTGCAGCTAGGGTGTTTCAGATTTTGAATGAAAAAGTCAGCTTTGCGGCGGTTGCGGCTGAAGGTACATGGTGTGAGCCGGGACAGGTGGTAGCTGAAATTCATGGTTCGCTGGATGCGCTACTGATGGGGGAACGAGTTGCTCTCAATTTGGCTATGCGGTTGAGTGGGATTGCTACGCTCACTAATATATATATAGAGAAAATTGCTGATTTACCTGCTCAGTTGGTGGATACGCGTAAAACTACACCAGGTTTGAGACTGTTGGAAAAGTATGCGACTGCTGTGGGTGGAGCGATTAATCACCGTATGGGATTGGATGATGCAGTGATGATTAAGGATAATCACATTGCGGCGGCAGGTGGAATTGAAAAAGCAGTTACCCGTATTCGTTCTCAAATACCTTATCCCTTGACAATAGAGGTAGAGACTGAAAGTTTAGAGCAGGTGAAAGAAGCCTTGAAGCACAATGTTGACATTATTATGTTAGACAATATGCCTGTGAATATGATGCGTGAGGCGGTGCAGTTGATTCGTGAGCGGAATAGCAGGGTGAAAATAGAGGCTTCAGGGAATGTGACTTTAGAGACGATTCGCAGTGTGGCAGAGACTGGTGTTGACTATATTTCTAGCAGTGCACCGATTACTCAGTCAAAGTGGTTGGATTTGAGTATGAGGATTGCACTTTAGATAAGTAAGGTGAATTATTTTACTACAAAGTTTGTATAGTCTTAGTTTATTGAAGGATAAAATTTCACTAAAAACAATCTATCTATACTACTATTTGATCTTCTAAATATCGGATATAAACATTAAGCTATATTCTGACTTAATTTCTTAAACTTAATATAATCAAATTTACTCATAATTCTTATGAGGCAATAAAGAGCCGCTAATTTCTCTGGATTTCTAAAGTTTGCGAATCAGTGTTTTGAACCCGGAGACTGTTCGAGTTTTGTGTAGGAGATTGTTGTGTTGAACCCTGTAAAAGGGGTCTTTGTTGATCAATTTGTGACGGTCTACACTTTTTCTAAGATACAAGGTTAGGCTTTGTTCCTGATACTGTTGGCAAAATATAACTTTATAGTTTAAAGCAGCAAAAAACCTGATTTTTTCGTAGTTTGCTTTGGCTAAGGGAAAACCAATATTTTTAGAGACGACAGGTTTATCGTTGAATTACAATGTTAAGAAATAATTCACCAATAGCATCACGAATGAAATCCAAATTTTGTAGCTTATGAAGCAAGCCTTTTTTTAACTTCCTCAGCCAAATCTACCAGTAACACTTCTACTTGCTCACCTGTTTTCAAATCTTTCAGGGAAGACTTTTGTGTTGCTGCTTCCTCAGAGCCAATAATTACACAAAATTGAATTCCTTGTTTATCGGCTAGCTGAAATTGTTTACCCAAGGGACGCTTATCAAAGTTAGTGATAACATTAATTCCACACTGACGCAGATGTTGCGAAACTTTTAAATAAGTTGGCATTAAATCTTCTTGCATATTCACTACCATAACCTGGGCTGGTGTAGCAGCTAAGGTACTAAGAATACCAGCTTTTAACAATCGACTAATTAAGCGAGTTAAACCAATAGAAATGCCTACACCAGGCATTTTTTCACCTAAGAATATCCCAACTAATTCTTCATATCTCCCGCCAGAACAGATGCTACCTAAAGCTTCATGTCCTAATAAGGTTGTTTCGTAAACTGTACCAGTATAGTAATTAAGACCACGAGCAATGGATAAATCAATACAGAAACGATTTTCGGCCACTCCGAGATTACGCACGCCTGTAATTACCGTTTCTAATTCGCTAATCCCCAGGCTTAATTGCTCGGTTTCTGACAGATTTTGGGTGAGATGCTTAAGTTTATTTAATACTTCATCAACAGAACCATGAATTTTAATAAAATCAATAATTTTTTGAGTCTGTTCTCCTGAAACTTCCTCTTTTTCTAATTCTTGTTTTACTTTATTTTCACCAATTTTTTCTAAATTATCAACAATACCAATACACGATTTAATTTTATCTTCAGTAATTCCTACTGACTTAAAAAAACCTGTAAGAACTTTACGATTATTGATGCGGATCAAAAAATCACCAATATTTATTGCTTCAAATATCTCAGTGATAATTGCAGGCATTTGAGCATCGTAGAGTAAACTGAGTTCACGACGAGCAACTACATCAATATCACACTGTCGGAACTGGCGAAAACGCCCATCTTTTGCACGTTCTCCTCGAAAAACCACATCCATTTGGTAGCGGGCAAAGGGAAAGGTTAACTCATTCAGGTGACGGGCAATATAAGCTGCTAAAGGAACTGTTTGATCAAACTTTAATGCTCTTGCTTCTGAACCAGTTTCGCCCGATTTATCTCTCTCAGCTTGTCGATTTGGTGGCAGAATGGGGTCAATGCCATAAATGATATTATCGCCTTGATTTCCTTTAGCTTGCAGCACTTCTAAACGTTCTATAGCAGGTGTTTCTATGGGTGTAAATCCATAGCTTTCAAAAACTCTACGGATGATATCTAGCAAATATAATTCTAGACGCTTTTCATTAGGCAGGAATTCTGGGAAACCACTAGGAGTAGAAAAGTTTATTTTGTCACCTTTTGCCATGCGTGTACCTTACTAAGTTGAAATTTGAGAGAAAAGCCTAACCATTTGAAGCTGTGGCTACACAAGCAAAGTCCGCCTGCGCGGACTAGAGAATAATGATTGATGATCTCGAAAAACAGAAATTACTATCTTAGCCGTTCTTCTTGAATTAAGGTGCGTTGAAAGATTTTATTATTCTTAAACCAATGCCAAGTACGGGCACGATTATTGCTGTCGGGACTAATATAGATCATTTCGTATAAACTCATTTCTGGGTTAGTTTTATAACTAAACCACAAAATCACAACAGAATCATCAATTTCCCAGGCTTTTCCTTGGATGCGCTCGGTGTCAAACCAGAGTTTATTATCTTTATAGCTTCCTGGAAATTCATGCTTTTCTTCTTTCCCATCAGACCACTTATAGCGATTGATTTGATAGTAGGGATGAGGGCCATTTTCTGGAAATTGACAGCTTAAGTGAGACTCATAACTGTCGAGGATTTTTCCTGTTGTATCAATTAATGTATAAGTTCCTACCCAATCTCCCTCATGACGGGCAAGTACGGGCATTCCTTCTCGAAGATTAGACATTGCAATTCACCTCTCAAAAACTTTGGGTAAGGGATACAACACAAGCGAACTACCTTACACTTACCGCCGGGGTAAGTAAGTGACGGACTCAAACCGCAAGTTCCCTTTGGTTGTAGCAGGACGCAAATCATTAGCCATTTATCGTACTAGTGTTTGAGTCAGACTAGGTTCCACGCCGCAAAGTTTATTATATAATGCTGTATGTAGTACTAACAATTCGATTTAGTACTCTGCTGTTCTAGACTTGTATGGACTAATTTTTGAATTCTACACACAACCAATTGTCCACTAATTATGCAAGTGAAATTTGGAATTGGTACAAAATGAAATGGTGCGTTACGGTTTTAAGCGTAACGCACCATACTTAATATTTGATATTTACCAATTTTCTCTTGCGTATTAGTAAATACCACTTTCTCGATTTAGTTGTTCATCATGCTTGGCAATGACCCAAATTGCATGAATACTGCCGGGTAGCCAGCCTAGAACTGTGAGCAAAATGTTGATAAACAATGTAGGGCCAATTCCAACTGTCAGGAAAACGCCTAAAGGAGGCACTAACAAACCTAGAAGATAACGAACTAATTTCATGATTTTGCTGTATTTTTGTGATTTTCTTTAGTTACATTCTTTGAAGATGCCGATTTAGTAAATCCACCTTCAGATATTTTTTATGGAGTAGAAAAGTGATGAAATTACTATTTCTACCCCTTTTAATATTTATCTAGAAGGTAATTCATTTTGGCTTTTTACATCACCACTGCTGGTTAAAAGGTTTCTTTCAACAAAGTAGTTATTAATGAAAGTGTTAGCAAAGGTTAGAATCACTGGCCCAAGAAGGAAACCAATAATCCCATTTACTGAGAAACCAGGAACTAGTACTGCTGCTAACCAAAAACATAAACCGTTGACGACGAGCGAGAATGCTCCAAATGATAGAAAGTTAAGTGGTAGGGAGAGAGCAGACAGAACTGGTTTAACTGAACCGTTAATTAGCCCAACTACTAAAGCAGCAATCATAGCTGCGGGGAAATTAGCAATATTAACGCCTGGAACAACTAAATCAACAATCAACAGGCTCAAAGCTGTAGCTAGGGCGGTTAATAATGGTGTCAACATTTTTTTGACCTAATCTTTTTTGTTTGTAACTTCTTATCTCATCTTTAACTATGTGACAGACTTTCACCTCTCTTGCAAGATAGAATTTCCTTCTACCATTAGGTCTATTATTGAGAAAACTATAGTGGTTATCATATTGATGCGCCCCTACTGTGATGCCATGTTTTCAAGGGTGCGTTAATTTTTTTGTTTAATGCACCCTACGAATTTAAGATTAATTTAATCAGATTTTCCAGACTCAGGCTTGTAGTAAAGAGCTGACTTATATAAGACTTGTTCTTGATGGGTTTCTAAAGTGCAATTAGACAAGGGGTAAGTTACACAAGTAACAACATAACCAGCCTGTATTTCACTTGGGCGCAGAAATTTTTGCTCGCTTTGATTAACTTCACCGCTAATGAGTTTGGCAATACAAGCAGAACATTCGCCTTGTTTACACCCAGATGGTAAACGGATACCAGCTTCTTCTGCTATATCTAGAATATATTGATCGTCTGGTATTTGAATGGTGCGATCTAACCCAAGTGTAGGATTGATGAATCGAACTTGATAAACTGCCATCTGCTGTTTCGTAATTATTGTTTAACTGCTTTCATCGACAAACTAATCCGCTTCAGTTTTTCGTTGATTTCTAACACCTGCACTTTAACTACTTGTCCGACTTTGACAACTTTGTTGGGATCGTCTACAAATCTATCAGTAAGTTGGGATATATGCACTAAGCCATCTTGATGTACGCCGATATCAACGAAAGCCCCAAAGTTGGCGACATTTGTCACAATTCCTTCTAGTTCCATTCCTACCTTTAAGTCTCTGATTTCCTTAATTCCTTCTTTGAAGGTGGCATACTTAAACTCTGCACGGGGATCTCTACCTGGTTTTTCTAGTTCGCTGAGGATGTCGCGCAGTGTAGGTTCGCCGACGCTATCGGTAACGTATTTCTTCAGGTTGGTCTTTTTGAGTTTTTCGGCAATTTGTGTCACCTGATTTAATGGCACATTTAGATCGGATGCGATCGCTTCTACTACAGAATAACTTTCTGGATGCACTGCTGTATTATCTAATGGGTTGTCACCGCCGCGAATCCGTAGAAAACCCGCTGCTTGTTCAAAAGCCTTTGGCCCTAGCTTCGGAACTTTCAAAAGTTGGCGGCGATTTTTAAAGGCTCCATTCTGGTTGCGATAGGTGACAATGTTATTGGCAACTGTTGCTGTAATCCCAGAGACGGAAGTCAGAAGTTCTTTGGAGGCGGTGTTCAAGTCTACGCCGACATAGTTAACGCAGCTTTCTACAGTGTCATCCAATTTCTTTTTCAACAACTTCTGATCGACATCGTGCTGATATTGTCCCACACCAATGGATTTGGGATCGATTTTCACTAGTTCGGCTAAAGGGTCTTGCAAACGCCGGCCGATGCTAATAGCACCGCGCACGGTAATATCTAAATCGGGAAACTCTTCTAACGCTACAGTACTCGCAGAATATATAGATGCACCAGACTCATTCACCATTACCTTAACTGGTTTGCGTTCTATTGTTTGCAATACTTGCGTCACAAATTCTTCTGTCTCGCGGGAAGCTGTACCGTTACCGATGGCGATTAACTCAATTTTGTACTTTTCAATCAGATTCTTGACAGTTTGTGCTGCTTTAGCACGTTGTTCAGCCGCTTGATGAGGAAAAACCGCTTGATATTCCAAAAATTTTCCTGTTTGGTCGAGGACAGCAACTTTACACCCAGTTCTAAATCCAGGGTCTATGGCCAAGGTTGGTTTCATTCCGGCTGGTGCAGACAGCAACAACTCTCGCAGATTAGTTTCAAATGTCTTGATTGACTCTATGTCTGCGTAGATTTTTTTCTCAGAAATTACCTCTCCCATTAGAGAGACTTTCATCAAACGGTTGAACGCATCCTTCAACATCGCCTGATAAAAATCACGAATTGGCCGAACTTTGGTTTTAATTTCTTTCGACTCCAGATAGTAAAGTACCGTATCTTCATCGAAAGCGATTTCAAAGCTTAATATTTTTTCGGTTTCACCCCGACACAACGCCAGCATATTATGGGGTGCAATATTTTTTACCCTAATTTTATAGTTACGGTACATCTCAAATTTAGTTGTACCTTCGGGATAATCATCTTTGATGCGGGAGACAAATACTCCTTCTTCTAAAAGATAATCGCGGATATATGACCGTAATTCCGCTTTTTCAGCGACTTCTTCCGCTAAAATATCAGCAGCACCTTTAAGCGCCTCTTCTGCTGTTTTGACTCCCGTGGTTTCAGAAATATACCTAGCTGCTTCTTCCTCCAGTGAAGCCGTTGCAGCATTTTTGATATTTAAAGATTTGATGAATTCCGCCAGTGGTTCGAGTCCTTTTTCTCTAGCGATAGTGGCGCGGGTGCGGCGCTTTGGCCGATAGGGTAAGTATAAATCCTCAAGTTCGGTTTTTTGTAAGCAGGATGAGATTTTGGCTTTGAGTTCATCTGTGAGTTTACCTTGCTGTGCGATCGCACTTAAAATCACCGATTTTCTTTCTTCCAGTTCTGTTAAATAAGTATATCGATCAGCCAGTTCACGTAGTTGCACTTCATTCATTTCATCGGTGCGCTCTTTACGATAACGTGCAATAAAGGGAATTGTTGCACCCTCCGCCAAAAGTTCCAGCGCGTTTTGCACCTGATGAGGTTTGAGGTTTATTTCAGTCGCCAGTAGTTGAGGAATGTTCAGCATTAGGTGTGTAAAATGCAAAAAAATAAAAATGCTACTTCTAAAGGTAATATGCTAGATCCTTATCCTGGCGCAAGGCCAAAGTTTTAAGCTAATTTACCAGATGATTGCTCACAAGAGTAGAAGCCGAAGAGACAAAATCCACCTACGCAAGTAAGTTTTAAACCCTATTAATCCGCGTAGATGAAGGAGAGTTTGTATAGCATAGCGCAGCTATCCTGAGTCGGGAGAGGGTTAGAACAAGCATCGCCAAGACACTTGTATAAGCATACACTTAAACATTGCTACGCATAGTGTCTTAATATCCCTACTTTGAAAGCTTGTTACACGCAGTATCTACCACAAATGAAGGAGTTATTCGCCAAGCTTTTGGATGCTTCATCTATCGCAATAATTATTCAAATTGGTATAAGATATAATGTTGCCTAATCTTGATTTTCTCTAATATTTATTTCGTTCGACTGTTGTGCCTAAAAGCTTATTGGATGTAAAATTGACCACAATTACCAAAACAATTTGTTTTATAAGCACAATAAATAACTTTTCATTCAGAGGTTTGCTAAGATGCCTTTGTTTTTCTTGATACCACTGTGTACTGCTTTAGCCACGGGCTACATGTTTAAAAAGAGTACTGATGAAATTGCATATCTTGCAGGTGTATTCGCAGCTATTAGCTTGATTTTAAGTCTAGTATTGGCACCTTGGCAGATTCAGTTTGGATTATTAATTGCTGTCTTAATCATTACGAACAGACTTTTGCAGAAAAATGAGTTCAAACAAACTGAGGCTACAGGAAAACAACCTAGAAAAATTCAATAATCTCAACCACGACAAAATATTTTTTTCAATTTTAAACTGCTAAAAATCATAAGTCACCTAACCTAGTAATGTCTTTAAAAACAAAACTTGGTAATTTTTTGATGAAAAGCACCTCGATATGTGTATAATTTTGACAACTTCTTGAAACTGTACTGTATTTATTATTTCCTAATAATGGTAGGCTCCATTTTCTACTTCAGGGAATAAACTCTATAGTTAGGTTAAGTATTGTTGAACTTTTCCATTTGAAAGGCGATGCAAACTTTTAAAAATATATTCATAATCAATCATAGTATCAAATAAAATTTGATCGTAAAATTCAGAAATTGAGTTTTCCATCTTACTAGGTATCATAAGTAACCTAGGGTTGTTTTGAGGTGTATAAAATTTAATATCTTCGTGGATAATATAAAAAACAATTCAGACTATCGGTTTTCATCTATGATGTGTGCTGTATTTAACTAATACTTTAATGTACTATAATATACAGGCTATTTGTCTGCACTGTTGTTCAAGGCTAATTCTTTTTTCTCAAACTCTTTGCTTTACACTTCTAGAGTCTGACATGAAATCGCTACTTCTGTAAGTTTATTAGCCAGAAAGTGCTTTATAAATGTACAAATAAAAATTCATAAAATATATGGGAAAATTTCGATTTTATGAAGTTTTTGTTTAAGTATATTTTCGGTAAATGAATTTTTGATGAAGTGTGCCGATAAATTTGCAACACCCTTTTCTCGTGGTATTCTAGTAAGTGATTATATGTAACAATAAATTTTGAGTAAAGCTCTAGTTAAAATTACATATAATTAAGAACAATCTAAACAAGCCTAAGACTAAATGTAAAACATCTCAAATCTGCTTAAATTAACGTAAGCTGTGAGTTAATCGCCAAACGCTAGTTTACATTAGCCGTTAGTCTCGTGAAAAACTCCCTTTGGACATTAAGTAAAATCCCCACAGACCTGTAAAGCGCATTACTTGAGACTGATTCATCTCTCTACTTTCCGTAGCCAAGCAGACTTCTATCACTCATTGTGTTCTTGTGTCCAAAAAGACTAAGTATGCACACTTAAGCTGAGTACAAGTTTTTATTAGTCGGCTTAGTTACCAGCCGAGGTTACAGATATGTATGTAAGCTTGGAAACTGACAAAGCCCTAACTTGTCGCATATCTGCATCAACTATGACATAGATGTTGCGATCGCACTACAAAGTACTCTGGAAGCATAGCTGGCTGATACGGAAGCCTTCTGCAATTCACAGTTGGGTAAAGCCAAACTGAAAATACAACTATAAGCACTTGACTCCGACAATACCGGATGCTGCAATAATATAGCAACCGTTTTACAAGCTGTATAGTATTTAGTTGCTAACTCTTGGGCACAACTTTTGGTGGTCATTTTGATATCAGTCCCTTCCAAATAGCCTTCTTAATGTTGTTATCTATTTTAGGAAGTGGAAGTCGAATTGCACAGAAAGTATCACCGAAATCAGAAACGTCCAAAACAATAGGCTGTTTACTGGTCGGTTCATACCTACTATCTCGATTGAGGGAAATGTACGATGAAATCTATATTGGAAATTTCAAACGTTAAAATAATTCCCTATATTATCTTGTTTGTCAGTATTTTATTTAGTATTTCTGGGCAATTGCTCATGAAATATACCATGAGTCATACAGATGAGGGACTATTAGATTGGGTATTTCTTCAAAAATTAGCATTAGCTGTTAGTGTTTATTGCTTAGGAATAGTCAATTGGATACTAGCTTTGCGATCGGTAAAATTGAGTATTGCTTATCCACTGACTAGTTTAAATTATGTCGGTATACTTTTCGGTTCATACTACTTTTTTAATGAAGTGATTACACTAACTCGAATTGCAGGAGTAATCACTATTTTTCTAGGTATTCTTTTAGTAGTTATTCCTTTGAAAAAGCCTATATAAATTTCTCTATAGTAAATTCTACAAAACCTATTAGAACATGAACATTATTACCTGGCTACTTTTAATAGTTGTAGTTTTATTCGGAACCACAGCTAACATATCACTAAAATATGGACTTCATATTTCTAGCCCTACTAAGGGATCTAGCACATCTATTTTAAATCTTTTATTGTCTCGTTATTTTTGGATTTGGTTTATCTGCTATACATTTATGACTGTATTGTGGCTTTATGTATTGCGGACAATTCCTCTAAGTCAAGCATTTCCAGTTTTAGGACTAATGTATGCACTGATCCCAATTGCTTCTCACTATCTTTTAAAAGAGCGAGTTGTATTTAGCCAGTGGTTAGGAATATCTATTATCATAACTGGTGTAGTTCTTGTTGTAAACTGATAGCTAAAGAGCCGAATTATTGAGGTTATTAATGTTATTAACAGCCTCTGAAGATAAATCTCAAAAACATAGCTACAAAAATATAAATTAAATTTATGAATATAGGTATTGTTGGCGGAGGAATAACTGGTCTAGTATTAGCCCAACGTCTTGCACATCAAGGACATATAGTAACTGTCTTCGATAGCAACAAACAGCTTGGTGGGCTCACCACGTATCATGATTATGGGTTGTTTACTTGGGATCGCTTTTATCACGTTATCCTACCTTCTGATACTCATTTAATAAATTTTCTCAGAGATATTGGGCTTGGAGATAAACTGCGTTGGCATAGAAGTTTAACAGGATTTTATGACAATAAAAAATTCTATTCTATCAGTAACACTATAGAATTTCTTCGCTTTCCTCTATTTGGACTTATAGGTAAAATCAGATTAGCCTTTACTCTCCTATATGGTTCACGTCTGAATAACTGGCGGCGCTTAGAGAAGATTTTAGTGGAAGATTGGCTATTAAAACTCGGTGGTAAAAGCACATACGAAAAGCTCTGGAAACCTTTACTTTTATCCAAATTAGGAGAGAACTATAAGAGAATATCAGCAGTTTTTATTTGGGCTTATATCAAACGACTATTTTCAGCGCGTGATTCTTCATTAAATAAAGAACAACTTGGTTACGTTTCAGGCGGTTACAAAACTGTTTTTGACCATATAGAAAAGTTAATTTATGCGGCTGGAGGTCGTATTCACACAGGGGTTGCAGTAGAATATATCGCGTCTCATCCAGGCGGTGGAATGTGGGTAGAATTTCAGGGTAAAAAGGAACATTTTGATAAGGTAATTTTTACTGGCCCAGTTAATATTTTGCAACAAGTTGCTGCTGATGAACTGATAAAAGTTTCCGACACTGGTGAAACAGTAGAATACCTGGGTGTAATCTGCATGGTATTGATTACTCGCAAAGCTTTAGTTCCTTATTACGTCGTAAATATCGCCGATAGAACTATTCCTTTTACCGGAGTCATCGGTATGAGCAACTTAGTTTCTTTGCAAGAAACAGCAGGATATCACATGACATTTCTACCAAAATATATCCTTTCCACTGACCCGTTACTAAAACAGCCCGATGATGAATTGCGCCAAGTATTTTTTCAGGGTATACGTTTGATGTTCCCAGAACTCAAAGCAGATGACATTGTAGCAGCACATATAAATCGAGCTATTAAAGTGCAGCCACTACAAGTTTTAGATTATTCCAGCCTTGTTCCAAAAGTGAGTACCGAAAACGAAGATTTTTTCGTCGTCAATACCTCACAGTTGGTCAATGATAGCGTCAACAACAACGCAGTTGTGCGACAGGTTGATGAATTTCTCAAGAAATCAACATTGCTGAATTCTTGAAATTTGATTAATTGGATTTTATTTTAAAAATTACAGGAGTCTTTATGAGTCTTTTTGTTCTTTTACCCGCATACAACGAGCAAGAATCAATTCGCCCCTTGTTCAAAAGATTTCAGACATTGCAGCAAATCTCTAATATGGAGATAAAACTGATTCTTGTTGATGATGGTAGTACTGATGCAACTGCTCAGACTGCTTTAGAAGAATCTCAATCACTGGGAGTATTACTTAACTTAGTCCAACATCCCAAGAATGCTGGTTTAGGTGAAGCAATTAAAACAGGTTTTAGGACTTTCTTAGAAATTTCTCAAGAAGGCGATTTTTTAGCCGCGATGGATTGCGATAACACTCAACCGCCAGAACTCTTAATAAAGATGTATGACACTATGATAGCTGGTAGCTATGATATTGCGATCGCATCTAGATACCGAAAAGGCTCTAAAGTAATAGGTTTATCAAAATTTAGAGAGATAATGAGTTATGGAGCTAGCTGGCTGTTTAGAATTGCAGCCCGTGTACCCGGTGTAAGAGACTACACTTGTGGTTACAGGCTATATAACCGTAATTTTGTTAGTAAATTAGATATCTATTATGGTGACAATCTATTTACTGAAAGTGGATTTGCTTGCATGATAGATTTACTATTGAAAGCCAAAGTACTCAGACCAAAAATCGCAGAAATTCCAATGGTTTTGAGATATGACCAAAAGCCAACTGCGAGCAAAATGAAAATTTTGAAAACTATTACTCGCACACTGAAGCTCTTGTTTAAGAATCTATTATCTACAGGACAAAGTTCCAATTTAAGTCAGACTTTCAATGAGCAACAAACAGCAAGAATTCCACTGAAAATGGGAAATCGTAAATAAAGCTAAGAGTGATAGTCTGGATTAAATTAAGCCTTTGTAGGAAATAAGATTACATATTTAGTAGGAGTTATTCGTCAGGAAGTTTCTTTCTTATTACTAGAGTTAGAGCATCTCTAGCTCCTGACTCCCTTCATTGAGAAGAGTACTAAGTAAATACATAATATTAGGTGTATCTCATTTTCTGCCATTACCCTCAATGGTGGGAATTTTCAAAATCTCAGCCCGCCTTTGCGGGCTTTTTTATTGACAACCCTTTTGAAGAAGAGTTAGGGAAATCCACACTACTTTTCAAAGAATTGGTCAAGATGGTAGTTGAGTAAATTTGCTAGAGTGAACACACCAGGATTTTTCAGTCAAATCTCTGAATTACGCCAGCAGACGAGGCTACCCATGCTTACAAGTACGCTACTTCTCTCGAATCAACTTCCCACCTTACAATATTCCTCTACACCAGAGCGTTTCGATGAAACCTGGGAAGCCCCCCTGGCTACCCTTCTGGGATTAGGACGCGCCGCAGGCGCTGACTTCATCGAATTATTTTTAGAACGTCGCAACTATATTAGTTGTCTTGCAGAAGAGGATTCCATCACTAGTATTTCACCAAGTCTGTCTACAGGTGCGGGAGTCAGAGTATTTCGTGGCAAAGCTGATTGCTACGTCAGCACTAATGACCTTTCGTTTTCCGGTTTGAAAGCAGCTTTAGAAAAAGGTCTGTCTATCCTGGGATTGCAATTACCTGCCCCTAAAGCTTTCATACCCGAAATTAACCTGGAACTACTGAGAGATTACGCCACCAAAAGAGGAAAAGATTCGTGGCTACCAGTGTGTAGCTCTATCCGCGAAATGGGAGAAGTCCTCCTTGATGGGACTGCTCACCTGAAGCAAAAAGCTAGCCATGTCCAATCACGCCGTGCTACTTATTTTCGGGATTGGCAAGAAGTCTTAATCGCCGCCAGTGACGGAACTTTTGCCCGTGATATTCGCCTCACCCAGTCGGTAGGATTTAACCTGTTGTGTGCTGATGGTGCTAATCGTACCTCAATTGGCGATCGCGCGGGTAATACTAGCGATGCCAATTTCTTGAGAACTTGGGATTCTCAACAAGCCGCCGAAAAAATAGCAGAATCTGCCGGCAAAATGCTCTACGCCGATTACGTGGAATCAGGTACTTACCCGATTATTATGGCCAATCACTTTGGCGGCGTAATTTTCCACGAAGCCTGCGGACACCTGCTAGAAACCACTCAAATTGAACGCAATACCACTCCCTTTGCTGACAAAAAAGGCGAGAAAATTGCCCACGAAAGTTTGACAGCCTGGGATGAAGGGCGCTCTGAAAATGCCTTCGGGACAATTGACATGGATGACGAAGGTATGCCTGCTCAAAGAACCTTATTAATTGAAAAAGGCGTTCTCAAAAACTTCTTAGCAGATAGAACAGGTTCTGCACGCACCGGACACCCCAGAACTGGAAGTGGCCGCCGCCAAAATTATACCTTTGCTGCTGCTAGCCGGATGCGTAATACTTATATTGATTCTGGCGAATATAGTACTGATGATTTATTTGCCTCGGTTGATAAAGGTATTTACTGTAAGAAAATGGGTGGTGGTAGTGTTGGTGCTACAGGTCAATTTAACTTTAGTGTTGATGAAGCTTATTTAATCGAAAATGGCAAAATCACTAAACCGCTAAAGGGAGCAATTTTAATTGGTGAAGCTAAGGAAATTATGAATAAAATTTCTATGTGTTCCCAAGATTTGGAAATTGCACCAGGTTTTTGTGGCTCTGTTAGTGGCAGCATTTACACCACAGTCGGGCAACCCCACATCAAGGTTGATTCTATTACCGTCGGTGGACGATAATAATTTTAGATTTTGGACTTCGACTTTGCTCAGTCGAACGATTTTGGATTTTGGATTGTAATATTCAAAATCCAAAATGCTCAAGCTCCCGGATAATTCCGTAGGTTCAATCTAAAATCTAAAAGAACAAATTCTTTGACTGTTAATTCAGTCAGAATTATTCGAGAGAAATATAAGCAATAACATCCAAAATCTAATCTTAAAAATAGAATCGCTGCCAATCCAAAATCTAAAATCTAAAATCCAAAATTGACTATGCCAAATATCAATGAAATTGCAAACTCTGCCAAGGACAATGCCGAGAAGCTTGGCATTAAAAAATTTGACATTTATGGCTCAACAGTAGATGATACCAGCGTGCAAGTAGACCAAGGTGAGCCAAAACAGGTTAAAGCTTCAAATCGCTCTGGTGTTACTGTTCGTGTCTGGAATGAAGAGAATACAATGGGTGTCACCAGCACCACAGATGTAGATTCCAAAGGACTGGAATTAGCTTTGAAAACTGCTTATGAAGCTAGTTTCTTTGGTGTTAAAGAAAATGTTCCAGATTTTAGTCCCGAAGCTACTGTTCCTATTCCAAATAAAGCTCAAGATAAGACACCCCAAGCACCTGTTGCTGCACTTATAGAAAGATTGTTGGTAGCTGAAAAAGAATTACTCGCAGCTCATCCAGCAATTAAAGGTGTGCCTTATAACGGTTTATCACAAAGAGATATTGACAGATTTTATCTAAATAGCGATGGCGCAGTCAGAACTGAATCTCATTCTTTAGCATCAGTTTATCTTTATAGCAAAACTGAAGAAGAAGGAAAAAAACCTCGCAGTGCAGGTGCTTTTAGAATCAACCAAAGTTTAGATAATCTAGACATCAATGGTTGCATCAAAGAAACTGCGGATAAAACTATCAGCCACTTGAATTATGAAAAAATCAAGACTGGTAAATATCGAGTTGTTTTCTCAGCAGAAGCTTTCTTAAGTCTGTTGGGTGCTTTTTCTAACTTGTTCAACGCTCAAAGCATTTTGGACAATCAAAGCCTATCTACTCCTGATGATTTAGGTAAGCAAATTGCTTCTCCTCTACTTTCAGTTTTTGACGATGCACTGCACCCAGCTAACGTAGGAGCAGAAACTTTTGATGGTGAAGGAACTCCGACTCGGCAGATTTCGCTAATTGAAAATGGCGTTTTAACAAGCTTTCTCCACAGTGCGGGTACTGCTAAAAGGTTGAATGCCCAGCCAACAGGTAATGCCAGTATTGGTGCAAAAGTCAGTGTTAGTCCGAATTTTTATCACGTTTTTACAACAGCGACTTCTGAAGAAGAGTTAAGTTTAGACACTGCTGAAAATGTGATTTTTATCGATGATTTACAAGCTCTCCATGCAGGAGTTAAATCTTTGCAAGGTTCCTTTTCTTTGCCGTTTGATGGTTGGCTAGTTAATAAGGGTGTTAGGACAAGTATTGAGTCAGCAACGGTTGCTGGCGATTTCTTGGAACTCTTAAAGTCAATTATTTATGTAGAAAAAGAGGCAGAGTTAACGCCAGGGGGAGTTTGCCCGAAAATCTGGGTTAATGAACTGTCAATTACTGGTGAATAAAGCTTGAAAAGTGCAGAGTTAGGAGTTGAATATAACTCTTAACTCATCACTTTAAAATCATGACTCACCATTAATATTCACCACCGACGCTAATGGCAGTATTGAATACATCTGCACCGCTTAAATCAATATTAGCCAAAACAGCGCCATCTACGTCAGTATTATATAAACGGGAATTACTCAAATTAACGTTGGTGAGATTGGCATTGTTTAAAATGGTATCGCTGACGAATGCTTCTGTGAGATTAGCAGACTTCAAATTAGCACCAGTTAAATCAGCGCCTTCTAAATTAGCACCTTCGAGATTAGCTCCTTTTAAATTTGCATTTCTCAGGTCAACACCTATCAAATGAGCGCCTTTGAGGTTTGCTCCTGCTAAATTACATCCAAGACATGCTCTAGTTTCCAGCAAGCGCCGGACAGGGACGGAGTTTTCTGCTTTGACGGGAATAGGCGCAGCTAAAGATAGCGTGCTGAGTAAGGCTGCTGCCGTCAAAAAAATTCGTTTCATATTTACCTCCGACACTTCTAGAAGTCATTCAATTTTTAACTTCTACGTTACCAGTGTGCCAAGATTACAGAATTCTGTACTCATGCGATCGGAGGAATATGTAATTTCTATGAGATTAGATATTCTTGTGTAAATTAGTCCAATGGGATTAAAATTAAAAATTTTTAGCAGATATTACAAGTCCTTGGACACCGCAAGCAACGCCGAAAAATCATTTTTAAACCGCAGAGGCGCAGAGAGCGCAGAGAGAAAAAAGAGATTTTACTAGTCACCTTGAAAGGACTAGTCCCATTATTGATTTGGGTATCAGCTTCCTTATATTAGCTCTTGAAGACTTGTTTAAATGACTAACTGCGCGGCGGAATTGAAAAACTGACGACACAACCCCCTAGTAAGCAAAATTGTTGTCAACAAGTTAGCGAAAGCAACCATAAAGATAATTAATATTTCGTAAGATACAGCATCCAGAGGTTTCACACCAGCTAGTAACTGTCCGGTGGTGATTCCTGGTATTGCGACCATCCCGATCAGAATCATTTGATTGAGAGTGGGGATCAATCCGGCTCTGATGGCATCTTTGCGATACTGGCTAACTGCTTGCTGGGGCGTTGCGCCTAAACTCAAGTGGGTTTCTATTTCGAGATGGCTGGAATTAATGGTGCTGACAAGACGTTCGCCTGCGATCGCAGCTGCATTGGTAGCATTGCCTAAGACTATTCCTACTAAGGGAATTATATACTGTGGTTCATACCATCTGTCTGGTTGAATAATCAAGAAGTTAGTGTAAAACACTGTCAGGACGGTACTAATTAAAATTGCACCCCACACCAAAGGCAACAAATGAGGAATTTTTTGGCTGATGCGATTTCGTGCGACAATCGCCGTAATTGTCAGCATTATTGCTAATAGCGCCAAAACTGCCCAAGCATTGTCTAAAGCCAAGATGAAATCTAAAATGTATCCCAATACAAGAAGTTGTAAGATGGTTCTCCCAGTAGCAAGGGCTAGGTTTAACTCTAATCCTAATTTTTCCCAGGCAGATAAACCAATGGCGATCGCCATCAATCCCACAGCAATAGCTAAATCCACGAAATCCAGCTTGATCATATCCTGCATGGGTTTTCTATCTCCTAGTATTTTCTTCTCAAAGCAGCTCACACACCTGGAACTTTGATCCGATGTGTTGGATCTTGGTTGATATATATCACCTTCATCAATTCAAAATTAAAAAATGGTACAACCTTAACATGGCAAACTCCTAGTATGTCTACTATCTGTAAATTAAATGTGCGGTAGTCTACCGCGCCACAATTTAAGTAAAAACCCTAATAGATGCGTATCTTAGGCGATAGTCTCTTAGTTGCTCCTTTTTGATTAACAATTCAATCAGCAAAAATTGACTCTCGAAGTGCATCCTTTGTATCTCCCGATAAAATGAGAACTCATGATCCAAAGTGTAAATCCCATCCCTGCCTTTGATATCAAGCAGCAATACACCACCATCGAAGCAGAAGTAAGTGCAGCCGTTTTAGAGGTTCTGGCTTCTGGGCGCTATATTGGCGGCCCCCTAGTTGAAAGCTTTGAGCAACAATTTGCTGCTTATAATACTGTTACTCAATGTGTGGCTTGTAATTCTGGTACTGATGCGCTCTACTTAGCGTTACGAGTCTTGGAAATTGGTGCAGGCGATGAAGTGATTACAACGCCTTTCACCTTTATTGCTACATCTGAAGTAATTAGCGCCGTTGGTGCAAAACCTGTTTTCGTTGACATTGACGCTACTACCTTTAATTTGGATGTGGAGCAAGTAGCAGCAGCGATTACACCTAAAACTAAAGCGATTATCCCGGTTCACCTCTTTGGACAACCCGTGGATATGACATCATTAATGGCAATCGCTCAATCTCACAATTTGTCAATAATTGAAGATTGCGCTCAGTCTACAGGCGCAATGTGGGCTGATGAAAAAGTAGGAAGTATTGGACATCTTGGTTGCTTTAGTTTCTACCCTACCAAAAATCTTGGTGGTTGCGGCGATGGCGGAGCAATAACGACTAATGATCCTGCGATCGCTACTAAACTGCGAATACTCCGGGAGCATGGTAGTAAAGTTAGATATTTACACGAGGAAATTGGTGTAAATAGCCGCTTGGATGCTCTCCAAGCAGCCATATTGCAGATTAAGCTGCGTTATTTAGATACTTGGAACGATCGCCGTCGAGATATCGCCAACTATTACTATCAATTCCTTAGCCAAATTCCGGGAATCGTCCCGCCTCAAGAATTACCTGGGGGTATTGGGGTGTGGAATCAATACACTGTTCGCATCTCAGGTGAAGGGCGGAATGGTTCTAGCGCCAAATATCGAGATTGGGTGCGTAATCAATTGCAAGAGCAGGGCGTAAGTTCAATGATTTATTACCCCTACCCTTTACATTTGCAGCCAGTTTATCAAAATCTGGGCTATCAAATTGGCGACTTACCAATAGCAGAGCAAGCTTGCCATGAAGTCATAGCTTTGCCCATGTTCCCAGAATTGACACAGCACCAGCAAGACCAGGTGATTTATGCGTTGAAGGATTGTTTGGGGTGAGGGAAGTGGAGGAGAGGGGGAAAAGGGGCAAGGGAGCAGGGGGCAAGGGAGCAAGGGGACAAGAGAGACAAGGGGGAATCTATTGAACAAGTCTCTCCCTTGTTTTCCCCCTCTTCCTTGTCTCTTCTCTATGCCCAATGCCCAATTCCCAATGCCCCCTCCCTACTTCTTACTTCTGAGTTAGCACTCTTGCAGTCGCCAAAGCTTCTACTAAGCCACGCACAGCAGCAATCATTGCTATTTCGCTATTGAGTTGGTTGATGGCGGAACCAACACCAACACCAGCTGCACCAGCTGCGATCGCTAATGGTGCTGTAACGTTAGAAATGCCTGAAGCACACAATACTGGCACTGACACCACACGGGAAATCTCAAAAGCTGCTGCCAAGGTGGGAGCAGCTTTTTCAATTAATCCTAAAGTTCCAGGGTGAACTGGGTTACTGCTAGTACCGCCTTCGGTTTGGATAATATCTGCTCCAGCTTTTACCAGTTCTTCTGCTAACTGCACTTGTTGATCTAGTTCCAAAATGTGGGGAACGGTGACAGATAAGGTGATTTCTGGGAGAAGAGCGCGGGTTTGCTTAGTCAGCGCTAGTACTTCTGGAGCCTCAAAGCGGCGACCTTGAGCATAGAAGGAATCGAAATTCCCGATTTCAATTAAATCAGCACCAGCTGCTACAGCTTGCACAAATTTTTCTGGATCTACTGCTGATACACAAATTGGTAATTTTGTCAAAGTTCTAGCTAACTGTACCAAAGCGCGATCGGCGGCAATATCAACAAAAGTAGCACCGCCAAATTCAGCTGCTTTGACAGTAGCAGCAACGCTAGCAGCGTCGAAGTTATTCAAGCCGCTAATCACTTTCAGAACGCGGCGGTTAGTAAATGCACGTTGGAGTGTAGGATGCATCGTCATGGTTAGGCTTTTGAAGCTATGAAGATTATAAATTAGGTATATTCTACCGTTACTCAGTTGATGAGGAACTAAATCACTATGGCAGTTGCCAAATTTTGATAGTTTTATCCTTTACCGCCACTAACCAAAATTTTGCTCTCCCAATTCACCTAGGTGTTAAATGCTGTACAACACTACCATGAAGCATAAAGTTCAGCAGATATCTATGTGAAAATAATTTAGTTCTGTTAAGTAATTCTTTTCAGGAGGAGGACATGACTGAAGAAAGCATGGCAAAATTTGACGAGCAAGAAATACTTGAACTTTGGGATCATAGAGCTAAAGACTGGGATATTCAAGTTGGGGATGATGGTGACAGCAATCGAATTTTGAACTCAGATCCAGTAATATGGAGTTTCGCTGGTAACGTTGCGGGATTAGATGTCCTTGATGCTGGTTGTGGTACAGGATATCTAGCACGCCACCTTTGCCTTAAAGGGGCCAGTGTAACTGGTATAGATTTTTCACCTCAGATGATAGAAATTGCCAAATTCAGAGCTAGCCAAAATAATCTAGATATAGATTTTCATTTGGATTCATGCACTGAACTAAAGTCGCTTCCAGATGAGCAATTTGATATGATCGTCTCAAATTATGTTCTCATGGATTTGCTCGATCTCGAAGGAGCAATAAGGGCATTCAATCGTGTTCTTAAGCCTAGTGGTATTGCAATCCTTGTGTTCTCACATCCTTGCTTTCCCCAAGGAAACTCAACAACTGTAAATGAGGATGGGATAGTTTCTTATAGTTGGGCCTCTTCATACTTTGAAAGGACACAACACAACGACGAACCTTGGAATCATTTTACAACACCATTTATCTGGTTTCACCGCCCTCTTTCCGATTACTGGAAAGTCTTCAAGGCAGCAGGTTTTTCTGTAGACGAATTTGAAGAACCAAGAATTACCCCAGAGCGATATCATCTTGCAGAAAATGACCGAAAGCTTTTCAATTCCAAAACACGTCCCTATTCGGTAGTTTTTAAACTTCTGAAGGTTAAAGGATTACATAGCAATCTATAACATTTAGTTCTATCCATCTACATCTGTAGGATCTTTTACCACTATCCTAGTCAAACTCTAAAGGCCACAAATCGGCAATTGGTACTTCCCATCCTGGTAGCAAATCGGGAACTGTTAAAATATCCCCATCACGAAGTATTATTGCTTCTTGTCCAGGGTTGTAAACTTCAACAATCCGCTCATCTGGATTGAGTAAAATTCCTACCTTAGTTCCCAAACTCAGAAATTCTTGAATTTTGGCTCTCAAATCCTCTAAATTATCACTAGGGGACTTCACCTCGACAGTCAAATCGGGAGCCAATTGAGCAAAAGACTTGGGACTGCGACGCAAGCGTTCGGCTAAGACAAATGAAGCATCCGGTGCGCGTAAATCCGAATTTGGCAATCTGAAACCAGCGCTAGAAGCTGCTGTTCGTCCTAGTTTACGCGGTCTAACCCAGTTACGTAACTGCGCCACCATTTCGGCTGCGACTTCATCTGATTCATATCCTGATGGACTCATGACAATAATATTACCCTTAACTAGTTCCATACGATAGTCAGGGTGCTGTTGCTGCATTTTTTCAAAGTCTTCAAGCGTTAGGGACATAAAAACCTCTAATTATCACACTCCCTGTATATATATTATGGAGACAACAGACCTCTTCAGGAGCGATCGCTCCATAAATTCCCCAGTTATCGCCAAACCTCTCACTCAAAAGACTTCATATCTAAATGAGAAAACAGAAATAAGCAGTAAAGCTGAATATGATCGCTTACTTTTCAAAACACTCCATTGCTATTTGAACCTTCTCAACTTGCCTTGGTGCTTGCATTTCGTTAAAGAGTGCGTAGGCGTAGCCCGTCGCAGACATTGCTTGCACAAAACTTTCTCTATTTTGATCAATTTCACCCATTTTCTTATGAGTCAATGCCAACTGATAATAAGCCTCAGCTAAGTCTGATTTAGCACCAATTTTATCAAGAATTTCTATGGCTTCTGAATGATGAAAAATTGCTCTTGCAAATTCTCCCTGTTCTCGAAAAAGTTCCGCAAGACAACTTATAGCTTTAGCCTTAATCTGAGTAAAGTTGTTTTCTTCAGAATGAAATATAGCTCGTTGGCACAACTCAAAGGATTTTTTCAGATTACCTAAATTTTTATAAGTTAAGCAGAGAGTTACTAAACTATGCCCTATTCCCCACAAAGTTACTCTAGTTGATGTTGAGATGCTAGAAAAGGCAACTTCAGCAAGATTAAAGGCATCTTCTCTGCTACCAAAGCGTGATTTTATCATAGCTAGACAGCATTGAGCATAAGTCATGTAATCATCAAGATTGCTATTTTGTTCAGCAAGTATACAAACAGAATTGAAACAATCTTCGGCTGCTTCTATTTCCCATAATTCAAGTTTGCAAAGCCCTGTATTAAACAAAATAGAAATTTCTGTTTGTTTGGCATCTAATGTGCCTAAGACTTTTCCTGATTTCTCATAGCATTCTATCGCTTCTCTAATGCAACCGATTATTCGATATGTATAGCCAAGTATATTGTAAAGTCTAATTAATCTTTCTGGCGATTTTATATCGTCTATTATTCGTTGAATTACAGAGAAATTTTTCTGAAGTAGTCCCAATTGGTAAAAAGAGGAACCTAAAGGTAAACCTGTACCCCATTTTTTACCTCTTCCTTGTAAGATTACATCACCAGCTTTCTCAAAATCACTAATTTCTACATAATGATAATAAGCTTCTAAAGCAGTTAAAGCATCATTTATATTTGTAATAGATACAACTCTCTGTGTCCAACATTCTGCGGCTTTTCGGTTTACTAATTCCCATTCTTCACTGATTAATCTTAATCTACTAATCGCTTCATCACGAATTACAGGATGTAACCAGTATTGTCCTTTTTTCGCTTCTATCAAAGACAAATCTTGTAGAGCTTTAATTACACCTCGACGTTTTTGAGCTGGTACATCCCAAAGCAAACATAAAACTCCCTCGATAGGTAGTGAAGGAATATCTTGATAACGATAGCATCCTAAACGACAAAGGAGACGATAAGCTTCTAAGTCAATTTGTTGGAGACGGGTAAATTGACTGGCGACTAAATCTTTTAATTCTCTTTCTATTAATAAATCTGTAGAGTTTTCCTGCCAATATGAATGGATATCACCAGAAAAATCCGTCAATATTGCTCCTCGGAGAATTTGCATTGCTTTGGCGTTACCTCCATAAGCACTGCACATTTCGCTGAGAATAGTACAATCACAATTGATGTGGCAACTGCTGAAAAATTCTCGCCATGCTTCATCATCTAAACCTTCGAGTGGGTAGAGATAAACCTCTAGACTAGACTCCCGTAAACGCTCACGACTTGTGACTAAAGTAACTGAATGCACATCCGAGTCTGCTAATACTCTCAATAGCTCAACATAAGGGCGACGATATTCTAGGAACTTACCATTTTTATCGAGAGCAGTTTCTAGATTATCGATAAATACCCCAATTTTAGAAGTTTGTTCTCGGAGTTTGCGCCGTAGTCGTTCTAGGCTGATACCAAAATCGCCTCCCGGTTCTTCGTTAAAGTATCGCCGTAGCCATTCTTCAACTACACTCTCTACAGGAGTCAGGTTTTGGATTTCTGTAGCCATCCACAGTTCTAGGACAAAATTAAATTTTTGACTTTTAAAATATTTGCGTGCTAATCTTGTTTTGCCAACACCACCTTCACCCTGGATGAGAATAACTTTTTCTCCCCGACTGAATAAGGTGTGGAGTTCGGCTATTTGGCGATCGCGCCCGACAAAGTTAGAATCTAAATCTTGAGGTTTAGTCCCATTCGTCGCTAGATTTGGAATCTGAGAAGCTTTTTGCGACTGTTGGTTTGTTCTAAATCCCTGAACTACGCCTTGAAACGTAGATTTTGAGACTTTCGCTCCTAGCACTTTGGAGAGTAAATGCCAAAGTTCTGCACCAACTGCTTTTAAATGCGCTTCTGTATAACCACGCCTGTTGGCGATATGCTGGTAAGTCCGCTTTTCATCCTCCCACAAATTACGCAAGATAATCCTTTGAGTTTTATCTAGATGTTCTCCTGTCTGGAGAAAAACCAAGTTATCTACAAACTCTAAGGCCTCTTCTACACCCATTTGCTAACTTGATGTATCATTTGTAATTCATTATAACCATACTTTTACTACTTCTTCCTACCCTCTATACTACAAAAAAACTTTTTCCTACTGGGTAGGAAGCTTACTTTATCCGACTGAAAAGCATTATGGACTGTATTACTCTTGTAAGTAATACAGGCGAAGTTAAGTTAAGCGCCAATAATAAGGTGGTTGAGGATAGATTTTACCAGCGCTACTACTGCAACCTTAGTAAATCACAGATGTTATTTGTTACCGTCCTAGATGAATGACTCATGAAAGTGGGGTCTACTAAACAGCAGTGAGTATTAACTAACTAGATTCTGTAGAGCGTATTTACAACTAAGTATGTAAGTCTTTATCCTACAGGAGGTTCAATGATGTTAGACAGAGATTGTCATCATGATTGCAATCAGAATCAGTGCCCTTTTGCCCAAGATACACGTAATCCCAATAGATATGTTTGCCTCAAATGTGGTGTTGAGCGAGAAATAAACAAGTATTCTTCTAGTTTCGGCTCGTTTTTGCTGCTGTTGTTGGGCTTGTTTATTTCGTTCCAACTATTAGTTAATTACGAAAAGCAAAGCAATCCACAAAGGCAACAACAGTCTTTGAATAATTTACCCTATCAGGGAAATATCCACGTGTAAAACTAATCTTCGTACTGGGTATGATTTCCCATTTCTGATTTTTTAAATGAGAAATTGGAAATCAAAGAAAATATTCACTGCTAAAAATCAGCTACTTTCGTGAGTAAAATTATGGACACCAATCAAGATACACTTCTCTTTCGCTTTGCTTCTAAGTCTTTGAAATATTTCTTGTTAGTGCTGTTTGGGATTGCGATCGCTTACGTCCTATCCAGTGGTTTAGGTATCTTACAAATCATACCTATACTGCTGTACCTGTTACAACAGTTTTTGCTTCCTGTGGGAATTATCCTTTTGTGTTTAATTACAATAGCGGTAATTATTGAATCCCTGCGTTAAGAATTGTGGAAGTGGAGAGTCTATCAATTTTGGATTTTAAATTTTAGATTTGTTCTTCAATTCAAAATTCAAAATCTCAAATGGATGGACTCCCAATACTTTTCGGATAAACCCAATAATCTCTCTTTTGGTCTGGGGAAAGGTTAAAAGGCAATGGGGAAAGGGAAATTCAAACCCTTTCCCTTTCCCCTTTTCCCCAAAACCCGAAAAGTATTGGATGGACTCCAAACTTCTTCATTTACCGTAGAAAACCCTGGCATTTCGGTATCCTATATTTCGCAGATACTTATTCCATTCCTCAGCTTGGAATCGATCGGCGAAAGGCCCTACTGCTACGTGTGGCCCTCGTGGTTGCGTCCTTTCGAGGACTGCGCCAGATCGTCCTAAATCTTGACTAAATCGGGCTAGATTCTGCCTAATTTGTTCTGCGATCGCAGATAACTGTTCTTGAGTAGTCGGAATAACGACATAATATCTAGAGGCTTGCTTGGGAGGATTTATATTGCTGCGTTCCCCTATGCCTCTATTACCTACATCTATTTCCTGTCCATTACCAAAGCTGATAATCCGAGCGCTATATATTCCCCGTGACTGTAACTCATTCACCCGTTGTTGGGCGTTAGATACTCTGTTAAAAACACCTGACTGAATAACATTCCTTCCTTGGTACTCGCGAATGTAAGCACTGGGTTCAATCTGGCGGATTGCTTGTAACGTCTGGAAATCACTACTATCTACGTAAACTAAGTAGCGCTCAAAGTTCTGGTTATATTGACTAAACTGTGTAGGTTGGGGGGGCTGAAAGTTCTGACCGGATTGATTATTTTGTAATGGTTGCGGGGGTTGAAAGTTCAGATCCGATTGATTATTTTGTAATGGTTGCGGGGGTTGAAAGTTTAGATCGGATTGATTATCCTCCACTAGTTCTGCTGGTTGTAACTGCGGTGATGGCTGTTGACCAAAGGGAATTGGCGGTGGTGGTAAAGCTTCACCTCCTTGTTGAGCCAGTAGCATACTGTTGTGGATTTCTGCTTGTGCTGGGGCATAGTCAGGAATCAGCACTAACCATCCTCCTACTAACAGGGGGAGAAATCGGATAGTGGGCTTCCAACCCTCAGAACTTCGGCGCAGCATCTGAAAAGGGGTAAATTTACTTGGTATTCCTCTCGACATAGTACTTAGAAAGTAGTCAAAGTATTTTTAAGCAATTTCCATGAGGAACTAATTAGTTCACCGTTGTAGCAACCACTATATAGCGTTAACGTAAAATTAGCTCATCTGCGTGGCAAAAAATACATCTGTAACCATTCTTAGATAGCCATCTGCATTCATTTTTGACCGCCCCAAAACTGGTTCATCTGCTCTGCTAATGAATGGCTAATTAGAGGCTTTTTAGATACATTTGTAGGGGCACACAGCTAGCTGTGCGCCCCTACGATGGGATATTTTTTCGCTGGAAGTCCGTTATCCAATCAGAAATTGAGTCAACAGCCCAAATGAATGCACTCCCATACGACTAGGAATGAGGAAAATATTAGCGCTGTGCTACTTAACTACAATTATTGTGTCAGTAAGCTTTCAAACAGAAAGTCTGCCAATTTGGTGCCAGACACATAAGCTGCGTCTGCATCCCATTGAAAATGGACACCAAGATAAACACGACTGCGCCCATTCTCTAAAGCTGCGGAAGAGAAACTATTAAATGTCCGTGTGATTCTAATGCCATTATTGCCTCTCGCACTTGGATCTTCAGATGTTGCCGTAAAAGTAACATTGTCGGTGCCAAAGAAGTTCCGCAAAATACCAGCATGGACTGCTCCGAAAGTGGCATGACCAGAGATATAGGCTGGAAATGAAGGAGAAAATCTAGTGCCATCAGCATTGGGTGATAGAGGTCTCCAACTGGGATCAGCAGTTGTTCCAGGGTTGTTGTCTTCAAATGCTCTTTGAATTGCCGTTTCTGGTCTCCACAAATCCAAATCGGTGTCGTACTTCGCATCCCATGCCAAGATGGCCGCATCGCCTAAACCTAAACCCACCAAAGCAAACAACCGTGCATTTTCGGAAAAGCTCAGACATCTCAATTTAGAGACAATCTGGGTTATGGTATAAAGTTGTCCAGGTGGCTTATATGTTCCATCAAGATCATTTGCCCAGAAAAGAGCAATATCGGTTTGTTCTTGAGTCCGTTCAGTAGAGTTAGCAGCACCAAGCCGTTTTACTTCATTTACTTGAGCAGCATATTCAACACTAGCCAGTAGATCCTGTTTACTGCTGAAGCCTGCTGGTTTAGTCGGACGAAACTTCTTGATTAAGGTTGGCGAAAAAGGTTTTACTTTGCCCCAATTTGGGGTAGTTGCAGGGCCAGAACCAGTTGGTCGCCAATCACCAGGCTGATGTCCTGATTTGTAATCGGTCTTGTCATCAAACCCGTCCCCTTCTCGATTTTTGAGGATTGCTTTAGCTGCGGCGATTCCAAGTTCTTTACCATCATCAATGCTCTGTTGCGACACACCACTACTTTTAATTTCATGGATGGCTTTCTCTCGTTCTGCGTCAAAAAAGCTCTGGTTTTTATTTTTGGACTTGGGAAAATTGGCATTAGGATAAACGGTATCGCTGCTTAATACAGTAAATGCAGCATAAACTGCTGCTGCTTCTTTAGAAGCTCCTAATTTTACCGGAAGAATTTCTAAATACGGTTTGTAGTCTTGATCAATGGAATTGACAGCATCGTATATGGCAGCATGTAATATAGCACCAGTACGGGAGATTGGCCCAGGTGCGCCACCGTTCAGACGAATTGTTTGTAAATATACATTGTTCCAATTAATAACTTGGTCTGTCATAAATATTCCTTTGCTTAATTTTGCCTTTACCCTGGTTGCGGATCTAATTTTCAAGTCAGAAGTAAACTAATACCCCTTCTCTATGAGACGCTACACGAACGCATAATTCTTAATTCGTAATTACTGTTGCGTAGGGGTTTTAGATATTTGATAAGAGTGGCTTATTTACGCCAGCCTCTACTAGGCAGGTGGCGGAAATAACTATCCAATTTAGTAAGGCTTAAAAGTTTACTTTACAAGCTTTCTTACCTTCTAATCTTCCCTAAACTCTGCCTAGCTTGATGCTTCCCCGTCGACATTCGGGCAATACTCAATGATTCGCCAACACCACCCAATCAAATAGCTTACTTTTTGCTTTTTGCACTAGACTCTACCAGGGTTTGTATTCCGAATATAGAAGTATTTCTGAATGCTTAATAGTACCCTCTGGGGTACTATTTCCAATGCGTGCATAAACTGCTTTCACTTTTACTACGATCGCCTCGATTTCCTTCCTTTAAAACCGAAGTGCTTTGGTAGCAAGGCTTTGGAAGAGTGTGTGCTACAATTGGACAACCACGCAGCTATCGTGTCGTGCTTTGTATGAAAAAAGTCGTCGTTGGTCTTTCTGGTGGCGTTGACAGTTCCACCGCCGCAGCTATCCTGCACCATCAGGGCTATGAAGTGATTGGTTTGACTCTTTGGCTAATGAAAGGCAAAGGTCAATGTTGCTCTGAAGGTATGATCGACGCGGCTGATCTCTGTGAACAACTGGGCGTTCCCCATCAAATTGTAGATATTCGGGATCTCTTTCAAACCCATATTGTCGATTACCTGGTGACTGGCTACAGTGCTGGAATCACACCTTTGCCTTGCTCTCAATGCAATAAAACGGTGAAGTTTGGGCCAATGGTGCAGTATGCTCGTGAAGAATTGGGGTGCGATCGCATCGCCACCGGTCATTATGCCCGAATTAGCTATGACGAAGCAACTGGACGTTACCAGTTATTAAGGGCTATTGACCGCAACAAAGACCAGTCATACTTCCTCTATGATTTGTCTCAAGATTTACTTGCAGCAACTATCTTTCCTCTCGGCGAACTAGAAAAAACTGACACGCGGCGGATTGCAACTGAATACGGACTGAAAACTGCTGATAAGCCCGAAAGTCAAGACTTGTGCTTAGTGGAAAGTAACGGTTCCATGCGGGCATTTTTGGATAAATATTTAGCTCCTAAAACAGGCGATATTGTCGATACTACAGGCAAAATTTTGGGACAGCATGATGGTGTGCATCATTACACCATTGGCCAGCGCAAAGGCTTGGGGATTGCTGCTGCCGAACCATTGTATGTGATTGAATTAGATGCGGAAAATAATAAAGTAGTAGTAGGCGATCGCACTAAGGTAACTCAGCCAGAATGCACTGTAAATCGGGTAAATTGGGTTTCTATTGCTGAACCATCCACCCCAATTCATGCCGAAGTGCAAATTCGCTATCGTTCAACGCCTACACCAGTGACGGTGATTCCATTGGAAAACTCCCGTGTGCGTTTGGTCTTTGATGAACCCCAAATCAGCATCACCCCCGGACAAGCGGCGGTGTGGTACGACGGGGAAAAAGTCTTAGGTGGCGGAATAATTGAGCAGTTTAGTTGAATCTTACCCAGGTTTCGGTAGAAGTCAAAACTGCCCCTCCTGTGACCTTCAGATAGGCAAAAGCTGCCCTGAGTTTTGGAGGGGTATTTTTGTGTTCAAATTGGATAATAATGCCAGAAAAAGAGCTACTCCTCAAAACTCTAATTCAGTAGCAGAGTCGGATAAAATTGAATTTTTTAACTAGATTAAGTTGCTGCTGCCACCGCTCTCTAACTTTAGTCTTATTTCCAATAACATTATATTGAAACCGTATTCAGTCAGATCGCGGGTATTTTCCCAAAATTTTTTCATGCTTGTACTTTCAAGAGTTTTTACTGAAGGTTGAAGCATTTATTTTTTCATTTACCCTACAACAAGCATTGATTGAATAAGTTAAATGAGCAAGAATTGACCAAGATAAATATTGTTCAATTGTTAGGACGCTCCATAGAACATCTGCTTCATATATATTTACAAAACTGTTTCTTATCTGTCTTATGTGTCCTTGTCTTTTGTGCTTTGAAGAGTGAATATATCTTTAATCGTTTTATAAGTTGACGAGTATCGAAAGCTTAAATTAGCTAATAACGGTTGTGAAAAATCCTAAAGTCACACCCGTACTACGAGCTACAAAAGTTTTTTCCTCAATCAGGAAATGCTCAGTCTGCAAATTACATTCAACTTCAATGGAGAATAAAAATGGAAAATCAAAAAAGATATGTCAAGTTATCTGTAGGCCACGAGCTTTTAGGAGTTAAATACGAATACAAACACTTTTTTACATCGACCTGTACAGAATCGTACAGCAAGTATCTGTGCTTATCTACTGATGATGCCTATGTTGCCTATTTTACGATGGAGATTTTCGATACTGATCGATGTTCCTTCAAGTTTTATGATGGCCCCTATAAAGACCGATGGATACACTACGACGGTGGCTATCTCTACGTTACATCCAAGTACGATTATTTAGGTGGTAATTTCAGTAATAACGGATCTACCGTAAAATTATGGACTAATCAGAATGGAACTAAATATTGGTTCAAAAAAGGGAACAAGTACAAAAATGATGCTTGCGACAATTTTTTCTATGTCGTGACAACGACTAATGAGAGTGAAGCACTCACTTTTAATATTACAGACATTCCTTCTAGTCTCCTCGAACCCCGCGATCGCCCTATCCCAAATCCTTTCAAAAAAGCTTATTTTTTCAAAGGGAACCAGTATATCCAGTTTGATATTGCTAATGATCGAGCCGATGAGGGTTATCCAAAACCGATTAAAGGCAATTGGCCGGGATTAGATGCCTTCGCTGACGGGTTCGATGCTGCCGTCCATTGGGACAATGAGAAGATTTATGTGTTCAAAGGCTCTGAGTATATTAGCTACGATGCGCCTACCGCTCAAATTGATAGTGGTTATCCAAAACCGATTAAAGGCAATTGGGCTGGAATGGATGACTTCACAAACGAGATTGATGCTGCCGTCAATCTAGGCAAGGGCAAAGTTTATTTCTTCAAAGGCCATTATTATACTCGCTATGATATTGCTGCCGAGCGAGGCGCAAGTGCTAGTTATGATATTTCGTCATATTGGCCTGGAGTTTTTTATGACAATATCAATGCCGCCCTGAATCTAGGTAATGGTAAAGTTTATTTATTCAAAGGATCTGAGTTTATTCGCTATGATATTGCTGCCGACAAAGCCGATGAGGGTTATCCAAAACCGATTAAAGGCAATTGGACTGGACTAGATGCCTTTGCGGATGGAATCGATGGTGCGACTGCGTTTTAGCCAACGATTTTAGCCAGAAGCTCAAAATCTTCAAAAACATCGATTTTTGGCGTTCCTGAATCGGAATATGAATTTACATTTTTTGAGAAAACTAAACAACGATTCTTTACCCCCACCTTTATATTTAAAGCGGGGGTTATTTATAAATCAAAAATATTATGTCCCATCTAGAGCTATCAGCAAATTATTTTAAAAGAGCGAAATTCTGATAATTTTTACCGTTCTCTAATACTTTGAAAATCAAGGTAAACATTGGAAAAACAAGGGTTGGTTTTATATCATTAAGTAAATCTCGGATATGGTTATTGCTCGGAATTTGATATACCCCAAACGGGCTTTGAGCATTATTATGCCCTTTGCTGTGTGCCATTGAACGTTGATGGGTAAGAAAGGAAGGACTCTCTATCAAAAACTACTTTTATCTAATGTTCCTTCAAACTCTTTCAAAGCTTGTACGGTTCCTACTTGCCAAGCTCGTTCAACTGTAGCGGCAATAATTTGAGTGAGAGGGATATTTGGAAAGTTAGGACTGTGATCAGATTCGATGTAATGTCCATCCCTGAGTAAATAAATTCTCAACTTTTTACTATCGTAAATCCATAGTTCTGGAACTGCGATCGCAACGTATGCATCAAGAGTTGTTTTTGATGTTACATCTGTTTCAATTGCCAAATCAGGAGGCGGATCATTTGGTTCTAGTTTGCGACGACCAATCATTCTTTGGTAATTTTGGATGTAGAAGCAAGCATCTGGTTCTACCCCCGCTATATTTTCCCGTTTGAAGGTAGTTGAACAGAAGGGTTCATAACTTTTCCCGGCGATCTTCAGCAAGATTTTGACAATATCCGAAATTAAGTCCTTTGATTTTTCGTGTTCGGGTAGAGGAACCATAATTTCTAACGTAGACTTGCTGTAAGCAACTCGTCGCGATCGCTTTTCCCCCAGTTCTTGCAAGATAGACTCAAATTCCTTCCAGCTTACATTTTGAATAGACACTGTACTACCAGGTGCTAGCCGCATTTGGCTAACAGGTTTAACAACGGGAGATACAGCAGTCATAAGCATTTTCCTTATAAAGGAACTATCCTGAAACTTAAGGCTGGATTAGCTTTAGCGTAACTTAATCAGATCGCTTAGAGGCTAGTTGCAACAATTTTCCTCCATTCTTTAAACTCTTTTTTTTCTCAGTACCAGCATTTTGATAAGTTAGTACATAATCTGAAACAATAACAGTTAATACAAAGAGGGGATTACGTTGAGTCACAATCCAGATGCCATAGCCCCCCACGGTGGACAGTTGGTTAACCGTATAGCCACACCAGAACAAAGAGCAGAGTTTCTCTCAAAAGCTGACTTTTTGCCGCGAGTGCAACTAGACGATCGCGCCGTTTCGGATGTAGAAATGATTGCGATCGGTGCTTTTAGTCCACTCACGGGTTTTATGAACCAAGAAGACTATGATCGCACTGTTACAGAAATGCGACTAGCTAATGGTCTTGTGTGGTCAATCCCGATTACACTATCGGTCAGCGAAGAAGTAGCTTCCCCCTTGCAAGAAGGTGGCTTAATTCGTCTGGATAACTCCAGAGGTGAATTTATTGCAGTTTTGCAACTCACGCAAAAATATAACTACGACAAAACCCGCGAAGCCATTAATGTCTACCGCACTGATGATGTCAAACATCCAGGCGTGCAGGTACTCTATAACCAAGGTACTGTACATCTGGCGGGTGATATTTGGCTGTTGCAGCGCGAACCTCATCCCCAGTTTCCCACTTACCAAATCGATCCCGCTGCCTCACGGCAATTATTTAAAGATAAGGGTTGGAAAACAATCGTTGGTTTCCAAACTCGCAACCCTATCCACCGCGCCCATGAATATATTCAAAAGTGCGCTTTAGAAATTGTTGATGGTCTATTTTTGCACCCATTAGTCGGGGCGACAAAAGAAGATGATATTGCCGCCGATGTGCGGATGCGCTGCTATGAAATTTTGCTGGAACATTACTACCCCTTAGACCGGGTAACTTTGGCAATTAATCCAGCTGCAATGCGTTATGCCGGGCCTCGTGAAGCCATATTCCATGCTTTAGTCCGCAAAAACTACGGCTGTACTCACTTTATCGTCGGACGGGATCATGCTGGCGTTGGTGACTATTACGGTACTTACGATGCACAATATATCTTTGATGAATTTGCCCCAGGCGAATTGGGCATTGTGCCGATGAAATTTGAACACGCTTTCTACTGCACGCGCACTAAGCAGATGGCAACATCTAAAACCAGTCCCAGCAAGCCAGAAGAACGCATTCACCTATCGGGGACAAAAGTCCGAGAAATGCTGCGGCGTGGTGAATTACCTCCACCAGAATTTTCCCGTCCAGAGGTAGCAGCTGAGTTAGCGCGGGCAATGCGGATAGAAGTACCTGTTTAGGGGATTGAGCATTGGGCATTGGGCATGGGAAAGAGGACTTGGGGACAAGGAGACAAAGGGACAAGGGGAAAGACTTGTTGTAAGTTCTAAACTTTTGTCACCTTGTCCCCTTGTCTCCTCTGCCCCCCTGCCCCCTGCCTCCTCTGCTCCCCAAACTTTTGTAACTTTACAATACAGAGTTCAGCCCTGTAAGCTGCTAGCTAATGGGCTTAGGGCTGATAGCTAATTATGAAACGCCGCACGTTTTTACATAAAATTGGCTCAATACTCGCGGTATTGGGAGTAACGGAAGCTGAGTGGTTGACTTTAGGAAATCGCTATTATCAGGCTTTGGCACAACCCAACTCGCGCAAGTTGGCATTGTTAATAGGTATTAACCAATACTCCAAAATCTCAAACCTCAGTGGTTGTCTGACAGATGTAGAACTGCAAAGAGAACTTTTGATTAACCGCTTTGGTTTTCAAGGATCAGATATTCTAACCTTAACTGAGGAACAAGCCAGCAGGGAATTCATTGAGGCGGCTTTTTCGGATCATCTGGGCAAACAAGCTAAACCTGGTGATATAACTTTTTTCCACTTTAGCGGTTATGGCACTCGTGTCAAATTGGAAACATCGCCAGATACAATCCAAAATGCTCTGGTGACAGCTAATGTAGCTCTTGACTTACAAGATGACAAAATACTCAATCATATATTAGAAGAAACTCTACTGCTATTATTGCGATCGCTCCCTACAGACAAAGTAACAGCAGTATTGGATACTAGCTATGATGCTCCTAACACAGTAATAGGATTAAAAACTCGCGCCCTTCAGGAGTCAGTAGGACAACTAGCAACTGAAGAACTCGACTTTCTCAAACAACTTAAAACTCAGAAGTTATCCAACACTCCGATTGTTTTAGCAGCTACCTCAGAACCAAAGCAGCCAGCAAGGGAAGGTCTTTTTTCTGGTTTTAGTGCTGGGTTATTCACCTACGCCTTGACGCAGTATTTGTGGGAATTCACGCCAGCCACCAAAATTCAAGTCGCCCTTTCCCACGTGGAAAATTCTCTATATAAATCAGGTAGTAAACAGCAACCAGCGTTATTGAGTAGTCAGAAAAATCCAGATATAACGTCTCTACAGCCAGACGGTATCATTGGTGCAGAAGGCGCGGTGAGTGATATTGAAGAAGATGGTAAAACCGTGCATCTGTGGTTAGGAGGATTACCCCCACAAGTGCTGCTATACTACGGAGTGAATTCTAGGTTTACACTACAGACAAAAGAGCAATTAGTATTGCGATCGCGCACTGGGTTAACAGCAAAAGCGCAAAGTTCCAAAATTGAAGGTGCAAATCCCCTACAAATCGGGCAACTCGTCCAAGAAGCAGTTCGAGTTTTACCCCGAAATATTAATTTAACAATAGCTTTTGATACTGGATTAGAAAGAATTGAGCGGGTAGACGCTACAAGTGCCTTTGCGGGATTTTCCCATATATCTACCGTAGTCCTAGGAGAAAAACCAGCTGATTATGTATTTGCCAAGCTACAGGAAACTCCCAGTCGTTATGGTCTATTTTCTCTTGGGGGCGAGCCAATTCCCAATACCACGGGGGAAGTAGGAGAAGCAATAAAATTAACAGTGCAAAGGTTAGCGCCAAAATTATCAACCTTGCTAGCAGCCAAGTTATGGCGACTTACAGAAAATGGAGGTTCTTCTCGCTTGGCTCTCAAGGCAACCTTAGAAATAATTAATAATATATCGCCTCGTGTCGTCATGCAGCGCGAAACAGTCAGAACCTTCAAAAGTGAAACTTCGATTAAAAAATCAGTACAGACGCGATTAATCGCGTCTCTCCCCACTCCTATTGTGCCTATCGGTAGTCGAATGCAATATCGAGTGGAAAACCAGAGCGATCGCCCTGTATATTTAATCTTACTGGGATTAAACAATAATCATACAGCAGTTGCCTTCTACTCTTGGGAAACTCCCCAAGAACCAAATACTACCGACATCAAGCCTATCGTCCAAGAAGTCGTCATCGCCCCTGGTGAAAGCCTCACCCTACCCCAAACTAATGCTGCTTCCCAATGGGTGATTTCAGGGCCAGCTTCTGAGTGCGAACAACAACTTATTTTTAGTCCTGTCCCCTTTAGGGAAACTCTAGCCGCCTTGAGTACTGCTAAGTATTCCACAGTCGAACAACGGACGATTGGCCCATTGTTGAATCCCTTAGACGTTGCACAAGCCTTGCTGCAAGACTTGCATAACGCCAGCGCCCTCAAAACTGAGATGAACAGCACAGCAACCGACTCATATATCTGGGATGTGAATAATTGGGCAAGTCTTAGCTTTAGTTTTCAAGTTGTGTGACTTGGAAAATTTTTTATCGAAACAGAATTGATTCTGAATTCTAACTGAAAAAGCAGATAATAGCACAGCGTAAAGCCTTCTCTACGATGTATAGCAACTCTTATGAGGGTCTTGATTCTGGCTCTTGTTAGCAAAGTGGGGCGTAGCCCATTCTGACTTCTCAATTCTTTTTCAAACCAGCATCAGCTAAAAGTTCTTATGACTTTAGTTATACTCCTATTGATTACGCTGAGTGTTAAAACTGAGTGTTTCACTCATAAAATATCTCAACTGAATTCAGTCGCCAGCAGGATGAGACTCAGCACAATATTTTTTACACTAAATGTTATAAACAACCTGGAAACAACATAGTATGCCTCTTCATAAACTTGAACATTTTGATCCAAACTATCGAGAAACTTTTGGTGGAGACGACGTTAAATCACTGATTCTTTATACTGAGGGAGGAGACAGAGTTGGCTCAGTAACTGATGTTTTAGTTGATGATGATGGTCGTTTTCGATATTTAGTTATTGACACAAGCGGAGATTTTTCTGGTAAAAAAATCTTATTACCAATTGGTCTTTCCCGGATTGATTATCCTGCCAAACGTGTCTATGTTGATGGGTTAAGCAGACAACAAGTAGAAGGTTTAGTTGAGTACAAAGAAGATACAATCTTTGATCACGATTACGAAGAAAAAGTACGTAGTGGATTTCGTTCTCCAACTAGCGGTGTAACTTACGATCGCAATACATATAATTACCAGACAGAACCAGCTTTATACGGACTGAATGAGCAATCTCATCAAACTTTCAAACTCTATGAAGAACGGTTGATTGCAAATAAACAGCGCATCAAAACCGGGGAAGTAACGGTTGGTAAACACATTGAAACAGATACTGCAAGTGTTACAGTACCTATTCAAAAAGAACGAGTTGTAATTGAGCGAGTTGTGCCAACAGAAGCAGGAAACGTTGTAGATACCAATGAACTTAAGTTTCAAGAAGGTGAAGTTGCACGCATAGAAGTGTACGAAGAAACGCCTGATATACGTAAAGAAGCCTTTGTGCGTGAAGAAGTCCGAGTCAAGAAAGTCGTAGAAAGGGATATAGTGGAAGCACAAGACACCATTCGTCGAGAAGAGTTAGATGTTGATACTGCGGGTAATTTACATGTGAATGAACATGGCAGTACTACACATGAAGCGATTTAAGGGGATTGGATTTTTTAAAAGTTGTAGAGACGGGGGATGTTAGCGTAGCGAAGCATTTCCGATAACGTCTCGTAGAGAAGCCCAGGTCAATTTACCATCTCTACAGTATTTTAATTACAACCAAAATTCCTAATTTCTTAAATTTGTTTGGTGAAAATTCGTGGTGTTTATATCCCCGACTTCTTTAAAAAGTTGGGGATATAAATTTTAAATTATCATTCATTTAGGACTGCTTTTATCTGCCATCAAGAAAAATAACTATAACTTTTGGTTATTTAACTATTGAAATAATTCATTCGACAGAAGGATGTAAAGAAGTAAAGAAATTTTTATCATAATTGCTATGAATTGAAAAGAAAAATATTGAGGTTAAATAATAATGGTACTTTACAAATTAGAAGATTTTGAGCCTAACTATCGTGATGCATTTGAAGGCCACGATATTAGCGGACTTGGGGTTTATACACAAGGAACTGATGAAAAAATTGGCACTGTCAGCGATGTTTTAGTTGACGAAGAAGGTCATTTTCGCTATCTAGTTGTTGACTTAGGCTTCTGGATTTTTGGTAAAAAAGTATTACTACCAATTGGTCGTGCCCGTATCGACTATAACGTTGATCGTGTCTACACAATTGGCTTGACTAGAGAGCAAGCAGAAGATTTACCTGAGTTTAATGAGCGCCAAACTCTTGATTACGACTATGAAGAACGGGTGCGTGGCGTATATCGTCAACCAGCAAATTCCACCAATACTTTAGATACATCAGCACCTGTAGAAGCATCAATACCTGTAGATACAACCTATCAACCAGCGACGACTACGCCAATTTATAATCGTGATAGCTACAATTACGAACATGAGCCTTCTTTATTTGGGTTAAATGAGCAAGATCATCAAACTCTGAGATTGTATGAAGAACGGCTGATTGCCAGTAAACATCGCCAAAAAACTGGAGAAGTATCCATTGGCAAGCGTGTTGAAACTGATACAGCACGGGTTGCAGTGCCAGTAGAAAGAGAGCGAGTTGTGATTGAACGTGTAACTCCAGCAGATGCAGGTACTGCCGTTTCTGGACGCGAAGCAAATTTCCGTGAAGGCGAAGTTGCTCGTCTAGAAATTCACGAAGAAACTCCTGATGTTCGTAAAGAAGCATTTTTGCGTGAAGAAGTCAGAGTTAGAAAAGTGGTCGATCAAGACACAGTTGAAACGCAAGAAACTGTGCGTCGTGAAGAGCTAGATGTGAATTCTGGTAATCTTCCCATCGAAGAACACTAACCAAATATAGTCATTAGTTAATCGCTAATGGCTAATAATTAATTCGACACAGTACAGGTAAAGCTGTTAAATTAGCTTTACCTGTGCTTCCAATAGCTTAAAATGAGCAATACATTTAATTTAGCTAAGTAAAAAGCAGTTCATAAACTTTGCATATTATGAATAGCCAACCGATGACAAAAAACATTGGACAGGCAAATGGTAATTCTGGCACTAACACCTCAATAGCAGATTTGAAAAAGAGGGTGAAGAATTTTGCTGTGTTCGATAACCAAGGTCAGCTAGTAGGAGTAGTTCATGATTTAATTGTGGATACTAATAGGCGGCTAAACCTAGTTATATCAAACCAGGTCAATCAACAAACTCTAGAATATGGCGAGCAGTTAGTCGATAAACATCCTTCTTTTTTTCGATTGCAGAGCCAGAGAATAAAAAAAATTGACAAGCCGACTAAATCTGTTTTCATAGACTTCAACAAATCAGAAATCGAATATATGCCTGAATATTCAGAAGCAGAAAAAATCGGCGATGTCTACGAGGGGCTACGCCTAGACAACCCAACTGAGCAATTGGTTAACAATCAAACTCAAAATAGCGCAGTTGAGCCAGTGGATTTAGAGGAGGTCAGCGAAGAACAAATTATTCGTCTACTAGAAGAACGACTAGTTGTTGAAAGCAGTAAGCGAAAAGTTGGTGAGGTGATTGTTCGCAAAGTCATCGAAACCCAGATGATCCAAGTTCCTGTCCGGCGTGAAAAGCTGATTGTGGAACAAATTAGCCCAGAACACAAACAACTCGCAGAAATTGATTTAGGCCAAGAGGAAATTGCTAATGTTGGCTTGACCGGAGTAGAAAGACTCGAAGGTACATATTTTGAAAGCGGTTTAACAATAAGCGGCGAATTTAACTCGCCGAAAACTGCTAGTTTATTGTTGAATGCGATCGCACTAGAACAAAATCATGGCTGCAATCGAGTGCGTGTTACCATTGCTGTTGAAGATGAGTCACACAAGAATAAATACCAGGAGTGGTTTGATCGCTGTTCGAAAGATCAATCACCCAAGCTGTAAAAATAAGTTTCTAGCAGATAAATTTAGTAGGATGGGCATTACCCATCCTATTTTTTTGCTTATTTAATCACTTCAGCTCAGAGAGTGTCAAAATACTAAGCAGTTGCCGTTCTATTGGCTACTTGCAATGAAATTTCGACTGAAGAGACTTTCACGGAAGAAACAACAGCGTCTGATTTTACCTATTCAGATTCAAGTTCGAGACGGAAAATTTGAGATTATGGGTATGGGTGTATGGCATTCTTACTGGCGCGATCCCTACCATTTGCTGTTAACGATTCCCTGGGCTGGCTTTCTACTGCTGATTTGTACTTTCTATATAACTATCAATGCTCTATTTGCCCTAGCTTACTTGATAGGAGGAGATTGTATTGCCAACGCCCGGCCAGGCTCTTTTTTAGATGTCTTTTTCTTCAGCGTGCAAACCCTAGCATCCATTGGCTATGGGGCGATGTATCCCAAAACAACTTACGCCAACATTATTGTCACCATTGAAGCAATGATCGGTTTGGTGGGAATTGCCGTGATGACGGGGCTAGCCTTTGCTCGATTTTCCCGACCTACAGCTAGGGTGCTTTTTAGTCGTGTTGCTGTAATTACACCTCATGATGCAATGCCAACTCTCATATTTCGCACCGCTAATCAGCGTCGCAATATGATTCTAGAGGCGCAGATGCGAGTCTACTTAATGCGCGACGAAATAACTCTAGAAGGGCAATTTATGCGTCGGTTCTACGATCTCAAACTCTTAAGGAACCAAACACCTAGCTTCACCTTAAGCTGGTCAGTGATGCATGTCATTGATGAGTTTAGTCCTCTATATGGGATGACAGCAGAATCCTTAATCCAGACAAATACTATCTTGATTGTCTCTTTGAGTGGCATTGATGAAACAGTTGCACAGGTAGTCCATGCCCGTCATACTTATGCTGCTAATGAAATTTTGTGGAATAATCAATTTGCCGATATCTTCTACCACGCACCTGATGGACATCGCTACATTGATTACAACCGCTTTCACGATGTTTCACCTTTAGATGAAATGCTTTAAATGTCTGAAACTTACTCGGAAGTCCGATTGTCTGAGGATTGTAAGGCTTTAACAACGACTCGACCATTTTCAACTACAGTGCAATTTTTAACCATACTTTTGCTGTGGTTAACTGGTACATCCTTACACTGGTTCTGGTGGGAGATATTTTGCTCCTGTTGTTGGTTGAGGACGACAACACAACAGGCGGAGGGGGAAAAGGACATATAAAGTATTTTGATCTCTATATCTATTATCGCGCTACTGATGATGTTTGGCTGAAAAATTTGCTACCCATCTGTTGATTAAATCAATTAAATATAGTTCCAACAAAAAAGCGCCCCCCATTGATGGAGAGCGCTTTTTATTTAGCTAATCTTCAGAATTAACCGTTGATAGCAGGAGCAGTCATTGCTACAGGAGTAATTTCACCAGCAGCTAAGTCTAGGGGGAAGTTGTGAGCGTTACGCTCGTGCATTACTTCCATACCCAAGTTAGCGCGGTTGATTACGTCTGCCCAGGTGCTGATAACGCGACCTTGAGAGTCAATGATTGATTGGTTGAAGTTGAAACCGTTCAGGTTGAACGCCATCGTGCTGATACCCAAAGCAGTGAACCAGATACCGACGACAGGCCAAGCTGCTAAGAAGAAGTGCAGTGAACGGCTGTTGTTGAAGGAAGCGTATTGGAAGATCAAACGACCGAAGTAACCGTGGGCTGCAACGATGTTGTAGGTTTCTTCTTCTTGACCGAATTTGTAACCGTAGTTAAGAGACTCGGTTTCGGTGGTTTCACGCACCAAGGAAGAAGTTACTAGAGAACCGTGCATTGCAGAGAACAAGGAACCGCCGAATACACCAGCCACACCTAACATGTGGAAGGGGTGCATCAAGATGTTGTGTTCTGCTTGGAACACAATCATGAAGTTGAAGGTTCCAGAGATACCCAAAGGCATACCATCAGAGAAAGAACCTTGACCGATTGGGTAGATCAAGAATACTGCGGTAGCAGAAGCCAAAGGTGCGCTGTAAGCTACGCAGATCCAAGGACGCATACCTAAGCGGTAAGAAAGTTCCCACTGACGACCCAGGTAGCAAGCGCAACCGATCAAGAAGTGGAAAACTACCAATTGGTAAGGCCCGCCGTTGTACAACCACTCATCTAAGGAAGCAGCTTCCCAGATTGGGTAGAAGTGCAAGCCGATAGCGTTTGAAGAAGGAACAACTGCACCAGAGATGATGTTGTTTCCGTAGATCAAAGAACCTGCGACTGGTTCACGGATACCATCAATGTCTACTGGAGGTGCTGCGATGAAGGCAATTACAAAGCAAGCAGTAGCTGCTAGTAGGGTTGGGATCATCAGTACACCAAACCAACCAACATATATACGGTTGTCGGTGCTGGTAATCCACTCGCAAAAGCGATCCCAAACGTTAGCGCCAGAGCGCCGTTGTAAGGTTGTGGTCATTGTTTTATAAGTGCTATTTTTTGTTAAAAATGGAACAAGCAGATTTTGTTTTGCCTGTTGAATTACAGTCTACATGAAATTACTTGGACGCGATCTTTGGCTTAATATTCTGTAATAGAATTCTTTAACAAGATCGTCGAAATGTAAAGTTTTTCTACTATAAATAATAGTGATAAAAGTAAGCGATTAAAGCTTTCTAAGCTATTGCAAAATTAAACCGATCGCCTAGTTTATTCTCTTTACATTCCGTTACAAATAGCCAGGATAAATTGTAACGAAATAATAAGTTGTAAATTGTCTTATGTTGCAGTTCATTGTTTCTAGAAACTTAAAAATCAAAGTAGATATAGGGCAAACTGCCTTCAGGAGCTAATAACCAAACAGCGTAGAAACATAGAGGGACAAAGACAAGCTTAATGGGCCAGTTAAACTCTAACTTCAGCATTCGGTTAAAGGCATAGACTAAAGCCATCAGAGCAGCCAAAGTTAGCAGCACCCAAGTGAGTTGGTATTGGCTAATATTTAAAGCATCCACATAGACTTTTTGAGCAAACTGGGCATCAGCAGGATAACGCCAAAGGTGTCGGATTACTAAAGAAGAGTCTTGGAGATTAGGTAGACGGAACCAAATCCAAGAGGTAAAAACCATCAGTTGTGTCAAAAACCAAGCGACGAAGATACCTAGAGGATTTTGCCAGAATTGCTCCAGATTTTCAAAGCGATCGCTCATAGCATCTGTAAGTCGATGAACCACCAAGGCTAACCCGTGGAATATGCCCCAAACTACATAACCTAAAGCAGCCCCGTGCCAGATGCCAGCGATTAGCATCACAGTAAATAAATTCCAGCAGGTGCGGACTAAACCGCGACGCGAACCACCCAAAGGAAAGTAGACATAGTTACGTAGCCAATCTCCGAGAGTGATATGCCAGCGCCGCCAAAATTCTCCAATACTGGTGCTGAAGTAGGGAAAGTCAAAATTTTCAGGTAGAACCAAGCCGAAAAGTAAAGCACTTCCACGGGCAATATCTACGTAACCGTTGAAATCTAGATATAACTGCAAACCGTAGGCGAATGTTGCTAACCAGAGATCGGTACTACCGGCCCGTTGTAAGTTACCAAAACATAAATCGACAAAAATTCCTAGGTGGTCTGCAAAAATACCTTTTTTGACTGCACCTCTAGCAATTAACCACAGCGCCTCTGCTACTCTATCGGCACTGGGAAAGTCTAGCGTATTGAATTGATTTGCTAAGTTGTGGTAGCGCGTAATCGGGCCGGAAATCAGTTTGGCGAAGAATAATTTATAGGTTGCAAATTTAAGAAACTGATCGGTAGCAGGCGCACCACGATAGACATCTATTAAATAGGCAATACACTCAAAGGTGAAAAATGAAATTCCCAAAGGTGCAATCAATTTAAAAGAGCTATCTGGTGAGTTTGCTTGGATATTGAAAACAAACTTAAATAGAGGGGTTAGATACTTAAAAGCTAATAATAGTAAAACATTTAAAGCTATACCCAGCCACAAAACTTTTAGACGACGGCGGTTCCAGTCACCTTGGGCAAATTGCCACTCTTCATTAGAAATTTGCCAGTCAAGAGAATGTTTTCCTGGTGATGTATTTTTCCCAATCTCTAGCCCCAAACGGAAATTGATAAACGTCAATGCTAATAGCAATGGTATGTATTGGATATGCAAAGATGCGTAGAAAACCAAACTAGCAATTAGCAGCGTCCATAATCGTAATTTTTGTTGTGCTAAAGACCAGTAAATTCCTAAAACACTCAACAAGAAAAGACCATAAAAAATTGATATAAAGTTCATTTTTTAGTCATTTGTTATTTGTCATTTGTCATTGGGCATGGGGCATGGGGCATGGGGCATTGGGCATTAATTATTATCTTTGTCCCCTTGTCCCCTTGTCCCCCTTACCTACTTCACTGGCCAGGGAATCATCGGATCATTAGCCAGCTTTTTGGAGACTTCGTATGCTCCAAAGCGGTTAAGGTGGCTGGGATCAGAGAAGTAGTCATGTGCTTTGGGCCACTTTTGGCTCAGATCCCGATAAATAAAATTGGGATTAGTAGCTAGACGCAACATATATTGCTGAAATTGTTGCTCATATTGTCTACGCACTGGATCTAAATAATCTGCCGTGAGAGGCATATTGACAAACACTAAGGAAATTTTCTGAGACTGGGTAAACTGAAGCACTTCTTGAAGAGCAGCATCTTGCTGTCCTTCTACTTGGAAAGATTTATAGTCGTTGTCGTAATTTCCGGTAACTCTAGAATGTTTTTGATAGTATCTAGCAGGATTGAAGCGAATAGACAAAGGTAGAAAGCCATCAAAATCAACTGCTTGCTGGGAAATACTCTCATCTGAAGTTCCATCTGTTAGCTGTTTTTGTGATGCAACTGTCTGATTACTACCAAATATAAGCAATTGTTTTTGCAATAAGCCTTTAATTTGGTCGCGGTTTTGATAGCTAGCAGAAAGAGATGCTAGACCCTGATTTAACGAATCATTGACAGCTTGATATGTGCTAATCTCCTGTTTTTCTTCTTTTACCTTCTCTTCTGGCGAACTTTCCTGATTTTCGGGCGATTCGCTGCTATTTGCGATTTTTGGGTTCTTTTGTAATGCTTGCTTATAACCAGCTGATGCAGCGATGGATTTAAAGGTAATGTCCTCGCGTCCACCATTGAAAGCACGGGCCCCATCCGCCCAGAGAATTATTTTAGGCAGTTCTGATGGTTCCAGTACGTGACGAAGCACAAAGTCTACAACTTGTGCAGTAGCACCGTTGATCCCAAAGTTAAACACGTCAATATTGGGATAGCCCTGAGTCGCTAAAGCTTTAGAAAGTTCTGCTGGATCTACTCCTCTGAGGGCGCGGGAGGAGCCAATAATCAACACATCGGGCGGTGTACCAGTTCTCGCTAAACGCTGTTTATACAGTGCTAGCTGCTCATCTAACTGCCTGACATTGAAACTTGGCATTTGCGATCGCGCTGCTAAAAGAATAGCTGTTGCGGTTGCTTTTTCTTTCAGTGGTGCGGCTGCCAAATTCTTTGTCGAAGTATCATCACTTTGAGTAAACTCAGAAGCATTAAATACAGAACTCTGATTTGCAGGAGATTTTGTTTTAGAACTGCGGCTAAAAAATACCGTTTTTTCACTCTGAGTTTTTTCAGATGTTAAAGATGCCTTTTGTCCAGATGATGAAGGTAAAACACTGGCAACTTTTGGCAAACTCGGTTTAGTCTGTGCAGTAATTCGACCCAATACCCAATCAGTTTGGAGAGTGAGTAATAATCCCAATGTCCCCCAAACTAGAGCAATTTTAAGTCCTTGATCGTCAGGATTTTCTTCTGCTAACTGGTGGCTTTCGGTAAATAGCTGGCTTTTTAACAGGAACTTTTTCGCGGTTGCACTCGCCGTTGCTATCCAATCTCGCGCTACTTCTGTTACAAAACTTTGAACTTCTTCTGTTGTTAAGTCTGGGCGCAAAATTGGTTCACTAGTCTCAGAGGGTATCAAATCATCGACGTATTTAGAAGTGGCAGCGAATTCTGGTGTTGCTTCTGGTACTAAACGTTGGCGATGTTCAAGATCAACGCCATAGTGCCAAAAAGGTTCTTTATTCCCAGCCCGGCGACCGTATATACGTATCCCCATAATACCGGGAATTTTCAAATGGCGGATAAACTGCGTAATTTTACTTGCTACTTGTTGACGACCTGGACAAACAGGTGCATCACACATGATGTGCAGTAAATCATTTTTGTTCAGTAAGAGGACGCGAATTCCACCTGTTAATAAACGCCAATCTAGGTCAGGATTGAGTAAACGCTCCAGTAAAAATGTGATAGCTGGTTCATCGCCAGTATTAGCTAAATCTAGTGGTGATGTGGCAAAGGCGGGATAGGTTGTGGCGGGTAAAGCTAGCCAATCAATCCAAGTGGGTTGCTTGTCGCCTGCTTTTTGCCCGTATATGGTGGCGGCGAGAATGCCTTGAGGTGCGATCGCTTCTAACTGGGGTACAATCGCCTCTAAGCACACCGCTTTGTCTGGGATTGGTGCAGTTCCTAAAGGATCAAAAGCTGGCGTACAAAAGATATGTAGAGTTGATTCTTTCAGAGAAGCTTGGACAGCAACTTTTAATCCTGACAATACCTCAGTTAATAGCCGAGCGATCGCTTGGATATCACCCCAACGCGCCCATTCTTTGAGCATTACCTCTGATGGGGTCAAATCGACACGCAGCAACCAATCAGGGGCAGTTTCGCCGCTCACCTGGGAAACAATTACGGCATCTTGGTAGCCAGAAAGCTTGAGATAACGCAACTTCTCTGCTATTGGTTCTGCAAGCAATGAGGCATCAGGGCTATAGCTCGACTGGCAAAATATCCACAGGCGGTTTTCTTCCGGCTGAGAGTTCTTTGGCTGATATGGCTTAATCTTTGCCTGTACCGATACACCTAACGTACTCAGAGTTTCGCTGAGATATCTAGCGATCGCCTCTGGGTTCCCTTGGCGTGCCAAACTTTCGTTAGAGACAATTAGCGCCCCACCCGACTGTTTTGATTTTTCCGCATCTGCTAGCAAGGCTTGCTCCACTTGCTCCAGATGCTTATCTATTTGATTTAAGTAAACCCGATGGCACCATTTGGGGCGCTGTTCCCCTTTTCTTCGGCCATAGACAAATACTTGATATATTGAGGTTTGTTCGCTGCTTGTGAGAATATCTAAGTTTGTTTGCTGTAATGCTTGCAGCAAATCAGACAAAGTACGCCAACGCTGCGGACATTCAGTACCTTCACAAAGAATATGAAGGTCATTTCCCCGTAACCGGACTTTCACCCCGAAAGTGTTAATCCCTGTGGCTTGGCTCACCCATTGCACTAAGGATTGCTGGCGATCTGGTAATACTGTTTTCATGGGAAGTTAACTTTACAGGAAGCGATGGTTGGGGGATAGTGCCTGCACTTGTAAACTAGAACCATAGGTCTATCACACTCTGACGTTTTTTTTTAACAATTTTGTTACCTTCGTAGCTTACAAAATCGGCCAAGATAGTCTTGTACAGGTTGTAAGTCTGACTAATATTGAGTTTTGCGTTTATTTTACTAATAGGGAGTCATAAATCAGAAGTTAGGAGAAACGCGATTAATCGCGTTTGTACAAGAGAGACACGATTTCGCGTCTGTACAGAAGCCAGGAGTCAGAATAATTCTATATGACTGGCTAATGACTTGTCCTTTAAAGCTAGACTTGCGTTTCATGGCGCTAACGCCCCTAATAGGTGAAATAACCAACAAGCTTATCTCATTTCAACTCCATCCCTCGATTGTTGGATTCATCCTAATTCCTAAGTAAGTTGGCGCAAAAAAACCAAGTATATTACGAAACGTAAATAGGTTTAAAGCCCTTACCAATGACCAATGACAAATGACTCCTAAATCAATTCCCATAACCAAAAATTAGCAATGCCTCCTGCCAACCAAGAACCCTCAACTAACCCGCCATCCCATCTCGATTTATTTACCATTCCCCAATCGTTCCTTTTACAAATAGGTACAGCGTCTATATTACTGCTGCTCATTACCGGAAAAACCACCGTAAGGGCACTAGAAAGCATAGGGGAAGCCAGTGAAGAATTGTTTCGAGGCGATCGCCTACCCATTCTCGACTTCCCAGAGGAGCGCGAAACTAATCAAACTTAGAAAATATACACCGAATAATTATTTGCTCAGGAATAACCCGATGAGCATTCAGTAGAAAACCTAGAAGCGTAAACAGTTATTAGCTTTACAAGATAGAGAATATGGGTTCCCTTTTATACTCTTCGTCTCAAACTGCGGATATATACCCGGTGTCGGAATTATTTTTGCGTCATCGTCTCCAGGTAGTGGAAGAATTGTGGGAGTCTGTTCTCCGGCAAGAATGCGGTCAAAATATGGTAGACTTGTTGCGGCAGTTGCGCGATTTGTGTTCGCCAGAAGGACAGGCAACAAATGACCAAGCATCCTCAGCCGTCAAATTAATTGAACAACTAAATATCAACGAAGCAATCCGCGCGGCTCGTGCTTTCGCTCTGTATTTTCAGCTGATTAACATCATAGAGCAGGAATACGAGCAAAGGCAGCAATTGAGCCGCTATGAGGCAGAAACAGAGCCTACAGACGCAGAAAGAGCATCTAATGTCAATTACTCGTCCAATCAAAGAGAAGATGATGCGCCTGTTAGCAAGGGAATAGCAGCAGAATTGCTGGCAAAGAATTATCTAGAAAAAGCGCAAGTCAAACCAAAAGGGACTTTCGCTGCTTTGTTTCCCTATTTATTCAAACAGAATGTACCACCCCAACAAATTCAACGTCTCATTGCTCATCTGGATGTGCGCTTAGTTTTCACAGCACACCCGACGGAAATTGTTCGTCATACCATCCGAGATAAGCAGCGACAGGTGGTACAACTCTTGCAAAAACTGGATACCTTAGAAAACCATGCTGGTGGTACAGGTGGCGGATATGCTTGGGAAGCAGCAGATGTCCGCGAACAATTGCTCGAGGAAATTCGCCTCTGGTGGCGCACGGACGAACTTCACCAGTTCAAACCCACTGTGCTAGATGAAGTAGATTATGCCCTACACTACTTCCAAGAAGTTTTATTTGATGGCATTCCTCAACTTTATAAACGTTTCAAACATACACTATCCAATACCTTTCCTTGGCTAGAACCACCAAGTAAAAACTTTTGTTCTTTTGGCTCTTGGGTCGGCTCAGATAGAGATGGGAACCCATCAGTTACACCAGAAATCACCTGGCAAACAGCTTGCTATCAGCGCAAAATGGTGCTGGGGAGATATATTCAGTCAGTGAAAAATCTGATTGAATTGTTGAGTGTGTCGATGCACTGGAGTGATGTCTTACCAGATTTGCTGGAATCTCTAGAGTTAGATCAGTCCCAGTTGAGTGAGGTATATGATGCACTGGCGCTGCGTTATCGGCAAGAACCCTATCGGCTGAAACTCGCTTATGTACTGAAACGGCTAGAAAATACTCGCGATCGCAATCTAGCTTTGTACAATCGGGAAACGCCAAAAAATCAAGATAGTCCCCTGTATCGTTCGGGAGACGATTTTTTAGCAGAACTGCGGATGATTCAGCGTAACTTGACAGAAACAGGTTTAAGCTGTCGAGATTTAGAAAATCTCATCTGTCAGGTAGAAATTTTTGGTTTTAACTTGACACAGCTAGATATCCGTCAAGAATCATCCCGCCATGCTGATGCGCTGGATGAGATCCTACAATACCTGCAAATATTACCTCAACCTTACAACGAACTATCTGAGGAGCAAAAAGTAGCTTGGCTCACAGGAGAACTGCAAACCCGCCGGCCGTTAATTCCAGCAGAATTGCCATTTTCTGAAAAAACCAACGATGTAATTGAAACTTTTCGCGTCGTGCGATCGCTGCAACAAGAATTTGGTCTAAATATCTGCCAAACTTACATTATCAGCATGTGCCGCGACGTGAGCGACGTGCTAGAAGTATTACTGTTAGCCAAAGAAGCCAGACTTTTTGACCCCGCCATAGCCGTGGGAACCATTCAAGTTGTCCCCTTATTTGAAACAGTAGAAGACTTACAACGCTCCAGAAGCGTTATGCGGAAACTGTTTGAACTCCCGTTATATCGCGCTTTGCTAGCCGGCGGCTACGAACAGGCAAAAGCAGAAGAAACCGATGAAAATTCATCCTCCCTTGCCCCCCCCCCTACCTCTCCCTCCTCCCCCTCCCCCCTCACCCCTAACTTGCAAGAAGTGATGCTGGGGTATTCTGACAGCAACAAAGACTCTGGTTTTTTAAGCAGCAACTGGGAAATTCATAAAGCCCAAAAATCACTGCAACAAATAGCAGAAGGCTACGATATAAATTTGCGGATTTTCCACGGACGCGGCGGTTCTGTAGGGCGGGGAGGTGGTCCTGCTTACGAGGCGATTTTGGCTCAACCGGGTCATAGTATCAATGGGCGAATTAAGATTACCGAACAAGGAGAAGTTTTGGCTTCTAAATACTCCTTGTTGGACTTGGCTTTGTACCACATGGAAACTATCACCACTGCTGTAATTCAAGCTAGCCTGCTGCGGACAGGGTTTGATGATATTGAACCCTGGAATGAGATTATGGAAGAATTAGCAGCGCGATCGCGGCAACATTATCGGGCTTTAATCTACGAACAGCCTGATTTTGTTGACTTCTTCCACCAAGTAACCCCCATTGAAGAAATTAGCCAGCTACAAATTAGTTCTCGTCCAGCCCGTCGCCCATCTGGTAAGAAAGATTTAAGCAGTCTAAGAGCTATTCCTTGGGTATTTAGCTGGACGCAAACCCGCTTTTTGCTTCCTTCCTGGTACGGTGTTGGCACAGCGTTACAAGAGTTTTTGAACGCAGAACCAGAAGAACACTTGAAATTAATGCGCTACTTTTACGTTAAGTGGCCCTTTTTCAAGATGGTGATTTCTAAAGCCGAGATGACTTTGGCAAAAGTAGATATGCAAATGGCACATCACTACGTTCAGGAATTGTCAAAACCAGAAGATAAACTTCGTTTTGCCAAGGTTTTTGACCAAATTGCCAGCGAGTTCTATCTCACAAGAGATTTGGTGTTAAAAATCACCGATCACAATCAACTGTTAGATGGCGATCCTGTCTTGCAACGATCTGTGCAGTTACGCAATGGCACAATTGTCCCCTTGGGATTTATCCAAGTTTCCCTGCTCAAGCGCCTACGCCAGTCTATGAATACTAATGCCACTTCTGGAGTCATCCATTCTCGTTACAGCAAAGGCGAGTTACTGCGAGGTGCATTGTTAACTATTAATGGGATTGCAGCCGGGATGAGAAATACGGGTTGATTGCGAATGGGGAATTGGGGATGAGGAGGCAGGGGAAGCAGGGGGACAAGAGATGAGAACTTGAAACAAGTCTTTCCCCTTGTCCCCAATTCTCCTTGTCCCCAAGTCCTCTTGCCCATGACAAATGACAAATGACAAATGACAAAAAATAGAATTTTCATTTGCACTTTTTTGGCGCTATCATCAGGTTTTTTTGGTGCTTACACTAGTGGGCAAATCACCATAATGCTGCATAGGCAAAAGTGTCAAAACCAATCTTGGGGTTTCCAGGTGATGTGCAACGCTTGGATGACACCAGGAGCAATATGGCAAGGTAGCACAACAGGATTATGGACAGGAACGATTTTAGGGGCGTTTGTTGGGGGTTTGGTGACGCGACAAGCTCGTGATTAATCTGTTAGGCGTGAGTTAGACGAACCTCTCCCTGCCTTGAACTAAAGTTCAAGTCTTCCCTCTCCGATTCGGAGAGGGAAGGTTTTGCCTAGTAAAACCAGGGAGCAATACTTTTTGGATAAACTCAACAATCTCTCTTTTGATCTGGGGAAAGGTTACTGGGGTTGGGTAAAGGTAAATTCAAACCCTTTTCCCCTTAACCGAAAAGTATTGAACCAGGGAGAGGTTTATTGATTCAGACAATTGCAATTAACCCTCAGCAGGAGAAAGGTGTCAGCAAGGCTGGTAAAATCTACCCATAGCAAAGAAGAGCAAATCAAATCACTATGCCTACCGAAACTAACCCAGGGAATCAAACTACCACGGGTGCTGATGCTATTGATGAAGCGATCGCACAGGGAATTGATTTTGATGGTTCTCCCATTCCGCCTGCCAAATTAGAACTTTATGGTAAAGTCATGGCGCTAGAAGGCAATAGACAGCGCAGTGGCGTGTCTAATACTATGCGATCGCGCATTGTGCGAATTGGTGCAAAGCACATTCCCCAAGCAGAACTCGACCAATTACTTGTAGATGCTGGTTTCGCACCTCTAAAAGAAAAAGAAATTGCCTTTTTTTATAGCGGCAAATAGATATAGCAGCGCAGCACAGTCAGGGACTATATAATTCACGGCTACACAAACAAGTAAAGTAGCCGTGAAATTACTGTAAATAAACGAACTATTAACCCATCCATAACCTATCCGTCATCGACAATCCGGTAATCTAAATTTCTCACCGAAAGGGCGTGGGCAAGGAGCTAATTCTCCAAAATGCGCTCACGATCCCAAAGAATAATCAAGGATAGAGATGATGACAAAGGTTGGGTACTCAGTGTTTCAACGCGTCACCACTGCGCGTTTGCTGCGTAAAATATGCTTAGTGGCGCTGACTGTGCCGTTCCTGACAAGTTCTGCAATCGGTTTGGCGACTGCCAACGAGAGGAAGTACGAGTACGAGGACGAAAACGAGACATACGCCATCGGACTTTGGGGCGATATGCCCTACTCGGATCTCCAAGCGACAACGGGAGTCCCGAACCTAATCGCTGATATGAACGCGCAAAACCTGGCCTTTACTGTCCACGACGGCGACCTGAAGGCGGGCAACTCTACGCCCGGCTCGGTAACACCGACCACGTGCAGTAATGAACTCTACACTCAGGCGCTCGGCTACTTCAACTCCCTGAAGGCACCAGCAGCCTTTACCCCAGGTGACAATGATTGGACTGATTGCGATCGCCCCTCAAATGGTGGATTCAATTCACGCGAACGCCTCGACTACCAGCGTCAGGTATTCTTCAGCACGAAGTTTTCCCTTGGGCAGCGTCGGTTAGTCCAAGAGGTGCAGACAACACCACTGTGTCTTGGTGCAACCGGTGCAGTACCGTGTGTGGAGAATCGGCGCTGGACGGTCGGTAAGGTTACTTATGCGACACTCAATATCCAGGGTTCATGCAACAACCTGTGTGACACTGCGCCTGACCCGCAAGAGTATGCTGCGCGAAACACAGCTAATATTGCATGGATGAGAGAAACTTTTCAAGTGGCAAAGACACGCAATTCGGCTGCGGTCATGTTTATCTCCCAAGGCAATCCAGGGTGGGATCTGACCGACGGAACCAGAGCGCCTTTGCGCGATCCGAAGACGCTCGTGCAAACCGATGGACAGCCTGATGGCTTCAAGGACTTTTTATTAGCGTTCCGCGATGAGGCGATCGCTTTCCGCAAACCGATTGCCTACGTGGATGGTGACTCGCACTACTACCGTATTGACAAGCCATTTCTAGATGCTCAAGGCAGACGCATCGAGAACTTTACTCGTGTCGAGACATTTGGCGACAATGCGGCAAACGGCAACAACGATGTGAATTGGGTCAAAGTGACCGTAAATCCCCGTAGTCGAGAAGTGTTTTCGTATCAGCCACAGATTGTTCCCGGTAATCGAGTAGCGGTTCCGTCCCCTTAACACCACGCAGTTTCTAATTGTTGGGAAATGCAAACTTGAAGAAGAATTCAGAAGTCAGAATTCAGAAGTCAGAATTCAGGAGTCAGAATAAATCAGTCGGGGATTCAGACCCGCGACTGATTAAAGACCACCAAATCGTAGATTTAGTGGGGGTCTTAAACCCGGCTATTCAGACGCTCTCTACGAGACGCTGCGCGAACGTGGACTCGCTTTAAGCGAAGCCATGCCGTTGGCGCAGCCTCTCGTAGAGAAGGCTTTACGCTGCGCTATCCGCCACTCGCACAGAATTCATTCTGAATTCTGACTCCTGAATTCTGTTCGATAAAAGCCCAAAACTACAATTTTGAGTTTTCACGGCATAACCCAAACCTTGATTTTCCGGTATGGGCAATTTATGAATTGCCTATACTGCGTGTAGTTTAGCGTAAGCTCTATCCATACCTCACACATCCCAAATTGCCATCGATATTTTGGCTTCTTCAATATTTTCCTAATCTCGTCAAAAAGTGTATCTTCAGCAAGATATTGTCAATTTTCCCTTGCGTTTGAATTGGCACACAGTTATATCTACTTAAGTAACACCTGAAAGACTTGGAGAACACATGTCAGGAACTACGCCAAATTCAGAAATGTTATATCGAGTTCTCGGCAGTACAGGAGAGAAAGTTTCTGCGATTGGATTGGGTGGTTGGCACATCGGCTTGAAAGACGTTGATGAGCAACTGGGTATCCGAATAGTGAGAACAGCGATCGATCGCGGCATCACCTTTATGGATAACAGTTGGGATTACAACGGTGGAGTCAGCGAGATTCGCATGGGAAAAGCGCTGCGCGATCGCTACCGCGATAAAGTTTTCCTGATGACGAAAATCGATGGACGCTCAAAAAAAGCAGCAGCACAGCAGCTAGACGAATCACTTCAACGCTTACAAGTGGATTGCATCGATCTCGTTCAGCACCACGAAATTATTCGGTACGAAGACCCGCATCGAGTTTTTGACGAAGAAGGGGCAAATGCTGCCTTAATTGAAGCAAAAGCAGCTGGCAAACTCCGATACATTGGTTTCACTGGACACAAAGATCCATACGTTCATTTGCATACGCTAGAAGTCGCAGCCACTTACGGGTTTAAATTTGATACAGTGCAAATGCCGCTCAATGTAATGGATGCCCACTACCGGAGCTTTGCGAAGCTGGTTGTGCCAGAACTGGTTAAACACAACATTGGCGTTCTGGGAATGAAAAGCATGGCAAACGGTATTCTTTTACGGTCAAATACTGTAACGCCAATTGAGTGTTTACACTATGCTTTGAATCTGCCCACATCGGTTGTGATTACCGGAATTGACAGTATGGAGATTCTAGAGCAAGCTTTTGAAGCAGTGCGGACTTTCCAGCCAATGAATGACGAGCAAGTGCGATCGCTTTTAGCAAAAACAGCAGAAGCAGGATCGCGTGGCGAGTTTGAGCCTTTCAAAACTTCATCAATCTTTGATAGCACTGCCCAAAATCCAGATTGGCTAGGAGAGGAACCACAGCGCCTCCAGCAATTGATGTCAGCGTGATGCTTTTTTAGAACTCCTTAGACTGTAATTGCGATCGCTAACTTTTACTCAAGCGCAATCGTCTGCCCATCTCTAAAATCTGTCTTTGATTAGCAGCAAAAAATCTTTACTCAAAATTCAATCTATCAAAATAGTGAATTTATTTCATAACTAATGATGTAAGAACTTCTATCTAGGGATCGATATGGTGAATCAGCTAAATAAAGTAGATTTAGTATACTAAATCACATGAGATTGTATTGTATGAAATCGAATTATTTTACAAAACAGCTTTCCACCGTAAAACGCTGGATGGCTACCACACTGTTTTGTATGTTAGCGATCGCTTTCGTTTGGCAAGGTGCATTTTTCTCGAACACCTCAGCAATGGCTGAACCAACTGCAACCTTGATCGCATCAAAAGACGCAGGCGATAAAGTTCAAGAAAAAACCAGTAAAGATGCTGGACGAGCCAAAAATTTTATCGACGATACGGCAGATAAAGTTAAGGATGCTGCCAAGAGTAATGCCAGTAAAGTTGACCAAGCAACAGACGGTGGCAGTTTTGCTGAACGCAAAGCCAAGAGAGATGCGGCTACAATTCAGAAAAGAGCAAACGAAGATGCATCTCGCACTAAAGAAGCAGTAGACAACACAAAGAATGTTGTTGAGCGTACTGTTGATAATATCAAGGATGCTTTTGGTAAATAGCAATCTAATTTGATTTCGTTCAAATCAAAAGGCTTAGATCCCCGATTTCTTTGAGAAATCGGGGATCTTGTTGTTGAGTAAATACTGAATGTATTTAAAATAGTTAAGTATTTTTAAATACATATTTGTTGCACCTAGATGAACTAGCGATCGCAGATAAAACTAGCTGCTATAGAACTCATATTTGATTTTTGAAAAAACTCCGTACAACTTAAAAAGCCTTCTTTACCTATTGCCTGCCCACGCAAGTAAGTATGGCTACGCCACGCGGATTACTATATCACTGAACAAGAGAAAAAATAATTGTTAAATAATTGCTAGCAATTAGACTGATCGTATATCTGGAAACAAGATATTTAACTTTCTTCTTTAATCGCTTAAAAAGGCAAAAGCAAGCGAACAAGTTAAGGAATTTCCGCAAGATGCTTTTTAAATGTTGACTTTCTATACAAGCTACACAATCTATTTAAGTGGTATTACTTATTGACAAATGTGCTGTGACTTTATGTAATTACAACCTAATTTTGACAATTTGTTAATGGTTAACAAATTTTCTACCATTATTAATTACGAAGTTATACTTTCCACTACAACTTAGTAACAATGTAAGAGTGTGATTATGTGGACAACCCGACCGTGGGAAAATCAAAATACTGAAAAAGTGAAATTAGAGAGGAAAACACTATAATATGCACCTGAGCGAAATCACCCATCCTAATCAGTTGCACGGTTTATCTGTTCGCCAACTGCAACAGATTGCCCGTCAGATTCGAGATAAGCATCTCCAAACCGTAGCAGTTAATGGTGGACACTTGGGGCCAGGGTTGGGTGTTGTAGAATTAACACTAGGACTTTACCAGACACTGGATTTAGATCGGGATAAAGTGATTTGGGATGTAGGACACCAAGCTTATCCCCACAAACTTCTTACAGGACGTTACGATCGCTTCCACACCCTCAGACAAAAGGACGGAGTTGCAGGTTATCTCAAACTCTGTGAAAACAAATTTGATCACTTTGGGGCTGGACATGCTTCTACAAGTATTTCAGCAGCATTAGGTATGGCTTTAGCGCGAGACTTGAAAGGCGAAAAATTTAAAGCCGTCGCTGTTATTGGGGATGGGGCACTGACTGGAGGTATGGCATTAGAAGCCATTAACCATGCGGGACACATGCCGAAAACTAACCTGTTGGTTGTTCTCAACGACAACGACATGTCCATATCTCGCAATGTCGGTGCGATTCCCCGCTATCTGAACAAAATGCGCCTCAGCCAGCCGGTGCAATTTATCAAAGATAATCTTGAGGAACAATTTAAGCAAATTCCCTTCGTGGGTGAATCTCTGTCTCCCGAACTCGCACGCATCAAAGAAGGTATGAAACGTTTGGCTGTTCCCAAGGTAGGGGCAGTGTTTGAAGAACTCGGTTTTACCTACATTGGGCCAGTAGATGGGCATAATCTTGAAGAATTGATTGCCACCTTCCAACAGGCACATCAGATACAAGGCCCTGTTTTAGTACATGTGGCAACAGTTAAAGGCAAAGGCTATGAAATTGCTGAACTAGATCAAGTTGGCTACCACGCCCAAAGCCCCTTTAACGTTGCAACTGGCAAAGCTATTCCTTCTAATAAACCCAAACCCCCAGCTTATGCTAAAGTCTTTTCTCACACTCTAGTGAAACTTGCCGAACAAAACCCCAAAATCGTTGGGATTACTGCGGCTATGGCAACAGGAACAGGTTTAGACAAACTTCAAGCCAAACTGCCCAATCAATATGTTGATGTCGGCATTGCTGAACAACACGCAATCACTTTAGCAGCAGGACTGGCAACTCAAGGAATGCGCCCCGTAGCTGCCATTTATTCTACCTTCCTGCAACGCGCTTATGACCAGATAATTCACGATGTCTGCATCCAAAACCTGCCAGTATTCTTCTGCTTAGATAGGGCAGGAATTGTTGGATCTGATGGCCCCACCCACCAAGGTATGTATGACATCGCTTATCTGCGTTGCATCCCCAATATCGTCATTATGGCACCCAAAGATGAAGCAGAACTACAACGCATGGTAGTAACTGGTGTTGACCATACCAGTGGTCCCATCGCTATGCGTTACCCTCGTGGCAATGGCTACGGCGTTCCCCTGATGGAAGAAGGTTGGGAACCTTTGGAAATCGGCAAAGGCGAAATTCTCCGCACTGGCGATGACGTGTTAATCGTTGCTTATGGCACAATGGTTTATCCAGGGATGCAAGCTGCCGAACTTCTCAGCGAACATGGGATTGAGGCAACTGTGATCAATGCCCGTTTCGTTAAGCCTTTGGATACCGAGTTGATTTTGCCTTTAGCTAAGAAAATCGGCCGTGTCATCACCTTAGAAGAAGGGTGTGTGATGGGTGGCTTTGGTTCTGCGATCGCAGAAGCTTTAATGGATGCAGATATTCTAGTTCCCGTCAAGCGATTCGGTGTACCAGATGTGTTAGTAGATCATGCTGAACCCAATGAATCTAAAACAGAACTAGGTTTAACTAGTCATCAAATAGCAGAAAGAGTTTTGCAAGCTTTCTTTAAGCAGCAAGTATCTGCTGTTGTTTAGTTAATTCTTTGTAGAATGAATCGCCCACACTTGTAACTCAGGTGTGGGCGATCACTTTAGGAAATGACAAAAAATAAAGTATGTGAGCAAGGATTCTTATAGTTAATAATTCCTGTGAAAACTCAGACAGTTGGTTCCTGGTATTTAACCCCTCGTTTTTGATGACGGTCATTAGCAACAATAGGATAAACAACGCTGCGTAACCGATTGATCGCACCGACAGGACGATGCACTGCTAGACCATTCCCAGGAGAAAAACTGAGATTTTCTCCAAAGTCATTTTCTTGGGGAGAATTAACCCTTTGATGCTTAATTGTTAGGCGACCAACTGTAAAAAAAGGTGATTCCTCTTCACTCCAAACAATGGTTGTATCATCAATAGACATCTCTGGGCTGGTTTGAAATTGGATTTGAAAGTCCCAATAGTACTCAGCATCAGGCTTTGCTAAAGCTTGAATGATATCCTCTCGGTAATAGTTGTCCTCTGAACCTGATGCTTTAGCAAGCTTAAGCTCACTTTCTGACCTCGACTCAACAGGAAGTTGTTGATGAGGTATTTGGCTGGAAACCGGAGTAAATCCATATTTAATCACCGCTGGATATTCCACAGGAACTCGACCTGGTTGAGATGGATCAAAACCAGATTTGAGTCCCACAGAAAATGCTGAAGCACTCCAATAGCGTTCTTTAAGTAAACTCTTGGGAAAACGTTTGAAACTAGTTTGTAAAAGAGTGGATTCGTAGGGATGCAACTTTAGCCAAAAAAGCACCAACAGCTTAAAAAGCGGAAACAGACCTGCTCGGTAAACCGTCAAAAAAAAGCTGTGAAAGTCTTTGATGGTTCTAACAAAAAAGAATTCGGTATTGTGGGTAATAATATCTTGAGTTTTTAACTCGTGACTTTGCGATAGTCGTTCTCCTTCTACGCCGATCACTTTTACGGCCATGGAGCGCGTATCTCCTTCATAGTCATTCTTGACCGAAAACGCACCATTGGCAAATCGTAACCAAACTGGATATTGTTTCGGTGTGGCAAATAAACCTTGTTTGAGGGAAATGGCAGAAAGTTCAGCTTCAGATAATGAGGTGCGTTTGCTCAATTCCTGCTTAATTGCGGCTTCATCAAAGTCAAAAATTTCTAGAGTTCCTTGAACAGCAGCGTGGGTTTTAGAATGGGTATCTCTTTTTGCAGTTTTTTTCTTCTTACCTCCATAAAGATTTTCCATGTTCTTTTTGACTAACTCACTCATGAGATCGCAATATTTGAGTTCGTCTTTTTCTGGATATTCAGTAAAAAGTTTCATTTTTTTTACAGGTAGATTTAATAATTTGGCGATCGCTGGTTTGCGAGAGCGATCGCACTCAAAGCTGATGTAGAATCTTACAATCTCTTAAAGGTCAAAAGTAACTTTGTACTTCTTACCTGATGGAGGAACATTACGATTAACTAAATCTGAGACTGTGTTGGTATTCTGAAGAATTTCCCAACCCACAGGAGAAAAAGTTTCTTTATTGAAAATATTGGGTGATAGTAAAGGATTGGTTAGTGCCTGAGAAAAGGCATCAATCCCAATTAAGCGTGCTACTAAAGCAGGGATAGTTGAATTCTCGCGCCCATCTTCGGCGTAAAGCCCGACAAAGAACTCAATATTATCAACATGACCATATAATTCTTTGAGTTTCTCTTGAGCAAATTCATTGCCAGTAACTTGCTCAAATCTAGTCACTCTGGGGAAACCGCATAATTCTCGATAATCGTTATAGCTTGCCAATTGCAGTTGTCTTCCCAATCTGATTGAAGGTAACTCGGTTAACTCCACCAATATATCAGGGGTGTTAAATAAACCAATTTTTGTACCTGGTTGAGAGCAAGTTTCTTCCATTAATGCCCCCAAACCTTGGTCAATAAACATCTTATTATTCCAAAGAGATGCAGCAATATGAGTTGGTTTACCATTATAGGTAAATGTTTCTGGAATCGCACTATGCCAGCGATAAACAAAGTCAAACTCAATTGCCATATAGTTGGGACGATGCCAACTTTCCTTTGTAAAAGCTTCTGGATCGGCAAACAACTTAAAGTGATAAGGAGTTATGTGGTTAATGTACTCTTCCATGATGATTTTTAAAATAATCGCCATGAGAATATTTCTCGATGTTTGGAAGAGACGTTCATCATCCCAATCTGGATAATTGCGTGCTAATTCATCACAAAGACGATTATGTTCACGGAGACATAGAGTGTTGAGCATCACATAGCCAATTTGTACGTTTGCTCGTTCTACTCCCATTGCAAACATATATTGCTTTTTATCTACAGACTGTCTTTTTTCATCATTCAAAGGTTCATAAAGACCTTCAAATTCAGGTTTAATTTTATCCTGCGCTGGATCGGCATAATAAAACAAAGGATATTCTTCTTCTACACCATCTTGGCGTTTGAGTTTCTGAGTTTTTAATTTACCTCCTTGAAAACTTCGTAACAGATGTGTTTGTTTTCTGGTTAAACCATAAACATTACACAAATCAATTTCATGGTTGGAAGTATTTTTTAGTTTATTGTAGTGATTAAGGCGAAGAAAGCTATCTGTAAACCACTGCACCCAATAGGGAAACAGCATGGTTGATTTGCCAGAATAAATAGTTTTACCGTCTCTTTTACGGAATAAAATAGCTAAGTCTTCAACTTTGGGTAGATTACCCTCAGCGTTTAACTTGGGATCGGGTGGTAGATGCCTTCCTGTATAAGTGCGATCGTTGAGTGATTCCCAGGAAGTATAAGTATCAGTTTTCTTAGGAATGTTAGTATCAGGAATATGCTCATCTAAAGTCATCATACTATAAGGATTAGGACGAGTCGGAATTTTATAGATGAGACTGTTAAGCAGAGTTTTATTAACTTTACGTGCAATAGATTTGTTACTTTGGAGAAGTTTCCAAATAGGCTTAAAGTTTGTTAAAACTAATGTTTGAAGTTTGTTACCTAACCCGTCTTTGGATGTATCTCTTTTCCCAGCCATAATTATTTTTACCTTTTTTCACTTTTGGATTCAATGCACCAGAAATTTCTCTACTTCGATTACCTAAATTCATTCAACTTATTTCAGTTTGGAAATAATCTTTTGTAGATTTTTAGGTCGATAGTCTTTGCGACTTTTCAAACGGTTAATTGTGCTTTCATGAAGGTCTTCAATGACATCACTAACCTCACGAAACTTGATTCCTGCCAATTTAAAGAATCCAGCATCGTTCTTAAAATCGCATTCATAATTGGGGTTAATACCTGTAGGAATCACACTTGTATCGAAGTCAAGTCCCAATTGCATCTCACCGATGGAATCAATCATCCACTGTAAGGCGGCATCTGATAACCCACTATGTTCTTTAGTTCCACCACCAACGCAGCCATGTGCGCCAGGGAACCACTTTTGAATCACTCGCTGGTTTTCAGCATCAGGATGCTTTGTCATGGGAGTGACATCAAAGACTTCACGGATTTCGTCGATCGCCACCGCGTGCAAGGCATTCTGAACACATTTGTTTAAAGTAGTGTCATGGAATCTGTAACGCTTATTCAGCTGCTCGCTCAACTTGCTGAAGGCGGGTATCCCAGGAATACCAAGGGCCCCAACGGTATCAAAGCAACCCAGCAAGGCTATAGGGACGCGATCGCCGTAAGCTTGACGGTATTCCACAGCTTCCTGATCTTTTGGTTTAACACCTCGTTTACGGTAAAGCTCATAAGCTTCATGGGCTTTGGTGACATGGGGACGGTCTAAAAGACCGGAGCAATAGATCATCCCCGCTAAACTTCTAACTGTGTAAGCACCACGACTGAAACCGAACAGATAGATTTCGTCACCAGAAACATAATTGAGGCTCAGAAATCGGTAGCCATCTTCTATATTTCTATCGATTCCTAGTCCGGTAGCTCCCCCTAAAACCTTTTGACCCTCAGCTCCAACCCCCTCGTCATAAAATACGATTTGTGCAACCCCGTCACTAGCCATCGGTTTTACCGATTGAGCTAACTTAACCACATTGCTAGGGTAAGCACTTGTTAATTGTTGCCAGGTTCCATCACAGCATATAACAAGACGTTTCATATTTTTATTTCAAATCTTTTAAGGAATTAGATCAACTTTTTATTAAGATGTGATCTTTGCATAGAGTTAGGGCAAAAGCATTTTTGATATTAACTATATATTTAGTTTTTTAAATGCTTTAGCGAAATATGTTCTCACTTTTGTAATGAGAATGCAAGGACAGTTAAGACAGTTAAGGAAGAAATTAATTAAATAAATATTAAGTAATTATCTGTGCCGCAAAATCATCAAAAAACTAAAAAATATTTAATTGAATTTTAGTTTTTAAAATGAAATCATCAAGGTACATTAAAGTAAAAAATATTGCTTAAGTTAAGTCGGCGAGAAAATTCAATGTATATGAATAAATATAAATTGTCTGTAGGCGAGACAGTTGCGTGGGCGGGTTCTCCCGACTTGAGCAAACTAGCGTCGTGTTATGCCATCTTAAATTCTTGACGATGCGTTGCGCTGCGCGACAACACACCCTACAGTTAAATTTCTTAACATAGCTTGAAATATTAGCGCCGACTTACTTATCCACTAACTACGTTTTTCTATGACACTTTCTACAAACCACGTTTATCCCGTTATTTGGCACAATGAATCGGTGTCACTAATTGACCAAACGCGCTTACCCAACGAATATACATTTGTGGAAATCCACCGCAGTGAAGATATGGTGCGGGCGATTAAGACTATGATTGTCCGGGGTGCGCCTGCAATTGGTGTGGCTGCGGCTTATGGAATGTATCTTGGCGCAAGGGAAATTGAAACTAGCGATCGCCACGAATTTTTGCAAAACTTAGATAAAGTAGCCCAGTTGTTAGGTTCTACTCGTCCGACGGCGGTAAATTTATTTTGGGCAATTAGTCGGATGATGAAAGTTGCCAAGGAAACGTTGGGAACTGTTGAAGACATTAAGCAAACCCTTTTCCAAACAGCTCAAGCAATCAACGTTGAAGATTTGCAAACCTGTCAAGCGATCGGCGACAATGGTTTGGCAGTTTTGCCCACTACTCCAGAAAAGCTGACGTTACTTACTCACTGCAACGCTGGGGCGCTAGCTACGGCTGGTTATGGCACTGCTTTAGGTGTTGTGCGTTCCGCTTGGAGAGAAGGACGTTTAGAACGTTTATTTGCCGACGAAACCCGTCCCCGTTTACAAGGTGCAAAACTCACCGCTTGGGAATGTGTGCAAGAAGGTATTCCTGTGACATTAATTACTGATAATATGGCAGCCCATTGCATGAAACAGGGTTTGATTCATGCTGTAGTTGTGGGTGCTGACCGAATTGCTGCTAATGGCGACACTGCTAATAAAATTGGTACATATAGTGTTGCGATCGCAGCTAAGGCACATAATATCCCCTTCTTTGTGGCTGCACCCCTTTCTACTGTTGATTTTGAATTAGCCGATGGCAGCAAAATTCCCATTGAAGAACGCGATCCAACAGAAATATATCAAGTCGGGGATACTATTCTCACACCTGAAGGTGTCGATTTTTACAACCCAGCTTTTGATGTGACTCCGGCTGAGTTGATTACAGCCATCATTACAGAGAATGGAGCTATCGCACCTGATAAATTAGCGAAATCACAGCTAAAGCAAGTAGACATCTCCAGAAATTAATGATGCCAGGGCTAGCTCTTTTACCTCTGGTTCTCTGCGCCTCTGTGGTTATAAAAATTGCTTTTAAACCGCAGAGGCACAGAGAACGCAGAGAGAAAAAAGAGATTTTTGGAGTTAAAGTTTAACTCTTTCCCTCTCCGAGTCGGAGAGGGACAAGTTTTGCGTAGTAAAACCAGGGAGAGGTCTTTTTATTCGACTAATTAACCCTAGTAAACTTAACCAAAATGCTGAATAATTGCGTCGGCAAATTCAGAACATTTTAAGGGTTCAACAGGCGGTTCTAGCAACCTGGCTAAATCGTAGGTGACTTGACTATTGGCGATCGCATCGCTTAAGCCTTTCTTAATTAGGTCTGCGGCTTCTTGCCAACCCATAAATTCCAGCATCATCACACCTGATAAAATCACTGAACCCGGATTAATCCGATCTAAGCCGGCGTGTTTGGGTGCAGTACCGTGAGTAGCTTCAAATATGGCACTAGAATCACCAATATTCGCCCCTGGTCCCATTCCCAATCCACCAACAATGGCGGCGGCGGCATCAGACAAATAATCGCCGTTCAAGTTCATCGTCGCCAAAATCGAATACTCATCCGGTCTGGTTTGGATTTGTTGAAAAATACTGTCAGCAATCCGGTCATTCACCAAAACTTTCTCTTTCCATTTGCCATCGCCGTGGGTTGCCCAAATGGTGTTAAGAACAGTTTCGACTTCCTTGACAACTTGCGCTTTCTTGTCTGGGGTAAGATTATCAAACCCAGGCTCAATCTGGCGGGCGTTTTCTTCCAAAGAAATATTCGGATTTTTTTCCTTGTTACTCAAAATCCAAGATTCTTGTTCAGTAACAGTTTCTTGGCGGAATTCACTGGTTGCTAGTTCATAACCCCAATCGCGGAAAGCGCCTTCGGTGTATTTCATGATGTTGCCCTTATGCACCAAAGTCACTTGTTGCTTGTTTTTGGGCAATAGCAAGGCGTGTTTGATGGCACGTCTAACTAGGCGTTGGGAACCAGTTTTGCTGATGGGTTTGATGCCAATACCAGAATCAAGAGGAATGCGTTTTTTCCCGTGTTCTGGGGTGGCGGGGATTAGTTCTTCGTTAAGAATCTTAATTAAGCGATCACCAATTTCGCTACCTTGTCGCCACTCAATCCCTAAATAAATATCTTCTGTATTTTCCCGATAAACAATTACATCCAGCTTTTCGGGGTTTTTGTGGGGTGAGGGCGTACCCGCATAGTAACGGCAAGGACGCACACAGGCATACAAGTCAAAAATTTGCCTTAGCGCCACATTTAAAGAACGAATTCCTCCCCCAATGGGAGTAGTCAAAGGCCCTTTAATAGCTACACCATACTCTTCAATTGCCGTTAGAGTATCTTGAGGTAAATACTGGTAAGTACCGTATAAATCGCAAGCTTCGTCCCCAGCGTAAACCTTGAACCAGCTAATTTGACGCTGACCCTTATATGCTTTGGCTACCGCAGCATCGAGAACTTTTTGGGTAGCAGGCCAGATGTCGATACCTGTACCATCGCCACGAATAAAGGGGATAATTGGATTGTCCGGTACGATTGGTTCACCATTTTTGAAGGTGATCTTTGCTCCGGCTGCGGGGGGGGTAATCTTTTCGTACATCGTTCACACACTCCTAATCGATACGCTGCTAGTCAAAAAATCCTTATGTGGCAGGCTTGTATATTTTGCTATGTCTTTTGTTTACCAAGCCATAAGGCAAAGATTTTCCCCCTATTCCCCTTGTACATTATTTGGGGATTAAGTGTGGGATTTCAGTGAAGCGATCGCAATTTTGTACGATCAAAAATAGTAAACTACTTTTCGCTATCAATGCTTTTCCAAGGTAAAGCCTGATAGCTTACCACTCTTTCACTGACCGCTAAAACGAGAATGGCATGACAGACCCAATGATTTTATCAGGCCCTGCAAATGACATCGACTCCCTCCGACGACCGTTAATCGCCGGGTCTGAAAAAGTCCAACAACAGATAATCCCACAGTTAGCTGAGTTGGGTAATGAGGGATTAGACGTGTTGATGGAATTTTTACTGAAACGACGTGAGAACCCAGCGACTTGGATTGATGGCAAAGCTTACCAAGTCCTTTACAGCTCTGATGCACCTCAAGCCAAAGAATTTTTGCGCTCCTATTTTCCTGAAGGAATTGTACCTCTAAAATCAGAGTGCGGGATTAACTACAATTCTTTGCAACAGTTACTTGCTGCTCAAGACTTTCAAGCAGCCGATCGCGTCACCATCGAAAAAATGTGTGAATTATCAGGGCCAACGGCTGTACAACGAAAATGGTTGTACTTTACTGAGGTAGAAAATACCTCGGCTGTTGACTTGCAAACTATTAACAACCTCTGGTTAGTCCACTCCGAAGGTAAATTTGGCTTTTCAGTGCAGCGAGAAATCTGGTTGAGTTTGGGTAAAAATTGGGAGAATTTCTGGCCGAAAATTGGCTGGAAAGAAGGTAATAACTGGACGCGATACCCTAACAGCTTTACCTGGGATTTGAGTGCGCCTAGAGGTCACTTACCCCTCTCTAATCAGCTGCGGGGGGTAAGAGTCTTTGCTTCTTTACTCTCTCACCCTGCTTGGTCGAAGAATCCAGAAAAATGATTTTGAGTCTACGTACAAATAGATTATGATCAATCCCACCAACCGAGAATTCTACGTCATCATTAAACGGGATGAAGATGGCTACTATGTCGGAGAAGTACCTCAGCTACAAGCCTGTTACAGTCAAGGAGAAACAATTGATGAGTTGATGGCTAATATGAAAGAAGTAATTGAACTTTGTTTAGAGGATGTGTGAAAAGTCAAAAATATCATGCTGTCGTCTGCGATCAGAGTATGACTTAAAGAGCCTAAAAATCAGAAAATTTGGTTCTGAACGAAAGAGCTTTAGTAAGACAACAATTCGTTTAGAACCTGATGTTGCAGAGGTTTTTCCTAATGCCGATGCTGTGAATGAGGCTCTAAGATTTCTGATTAGAGTTCTACATTTGTAAAGCAGCCTCACAATTCCTCGGAGGGTGCGGATCAAACCTCTTAGTACTTAGTTGGAAGTGCCGCATGATCCTAAACTGAAAATATCAAATCAGATAATGGCAAATGTTCGTCTAGAAGATATTAAGCGTAGATTCAATAATGTCACCGCGATCGAGGACATTACCTTTGAAATTCCTGATGGCGAGTTTTGGGTTTTAGTTGGGCCATCGGGTTGTGGTAAGTCTACAATTTTGCGAACGATCGCTGGTTTAGAAACCGCTACATCAGGCAAACTCTTTATTGGTGATCGCTTGGTGAATAATATCCCAGCCAGACAGCGAGATGTGGCGATGGTGTTCCAAAACTACGCCCTCTATCCTCACATGAGCGTGGCGGAAAATATCGGCTTTGGCTTGCAAATGCGGAAGGTTGATCGAAAAATCATTCAAGAACGGGTGATGGATGTGGCGCGATCGCTTTCTCTGGATCACTTGCTGGATCGTAAACCCAAACAACTTTCTGGGGGACAGCAACAACGGGTAGCATTAGGAAGAGCGATCGCTCGTGAACCCCAAGTGTTTTTACTTGATGAACCTTTATCTAATTTAGATGCCCAATTACGCGACGATACAAGGGCAGAATTAAAACAGTTACATCAAGAATTAGGAATTACCACAATTTACGTCACCCACGATCAAGTTGAAGCAATGACTTTGGCTGATAAAATAGTCGTGCTAAATCGCGGGCGAATTCAACAAATCGGCGATCCCCAAACTATTTATGCAAGTCCTGCTAATCAGATGGTGGCAAGTTTTTTAGGCAGTCCGCCAATGAATATTTTGCCTGCAATCTATCACAATAACGGTTTTGATGTCAGTGGACAGTTATTAACGATTCCAGCAGTTGTAAAAGAAAAATTACAGTTGCGTCAGGAACACAGTTATGATTTGGGGATTCGTCCAGAGCATATTTTTATTAACGAACCGCCCTCCGGGTTCACAGTCGCCTACGGCGGGAAACCCGCCTACAGCGATGATTCACCAAGTCGCCAAGAAGAAAATGAGAGTCACCTGATTGTAGAAGTTAAGGTGGTGGAACCTTTGGGAAGAGAAACTTTGATTCGTGCTGGTTTACCTGGTTCGGCGGTGGTGTTGAATATTCAGGTAGGCGCGGATGTGCGTCCCCGTCCAGGCGATCGCCTTTCTCTACAACTTGATTTAAATCACTTATTTGTATTTGATCCCAAAACTGGCGACAGAATTTTATAAATAGTTTCTTAAACTGCCAGAAATAATCACAATTCCCAATTTTTTGTAGCCAAAATCTAAGAAAATAAAAACTGCAATAGAGACTTAATTGATTAGCTGCAAAAAGTTATATGGCTATTAATCGACGCAATTTCTTGTTTTTACTTACAGCCGGTACGGGTGCTTTTGCATTAGATGCTTGTGCATCGGCAGAGAAATCTCCAAATGGAAATACTGCAACTCCTGAAACAACACCAAATACACCACTAAATAAAACATCCGATAAAACAGGTGCTATCCAACTACCGCCTTTAGCTTACGCCTACGAAGCACTTGAACCACACATCGATGCTAAAACGATGCAGTTTCACCATGATAAACACCATGCAACTTATGTAAAAAACTTGAATGCAGCATTAGATAAACACCCAGAACTCAAAGGCAAAACTATTGAAGAACTGTTGCAGAAACTTGATACTGTACCACAAGATATTCGCAGAACAGTACGCAATAATGGCGGTGGTCATGTGAACCACTCAATGTTCTGGGAAATTATGAAGCCAAAAGGCGGGGGAGAACCAACAGGAAATATAGCCTCTGCAATTAATCAAAGTTTTGGCAGTTTTGCAGCTTTCAAAAAACAGTTCAATGAAGCTGGTGCTAGCCGTTTTGGTAGTGGTTGGGTTTGGCTAGTGCGTAATAAAGGTGGCAAGTTAGAAGTGACAACTACAGCTAACCAAGATAGTCCCTTAAGTACAGGTAAATATCCCATTTTAGGTAATGACGTATGGGAACACGCATATTATCTAAATTACCAGAATCGCCGCGCCGATTATTTAGATGCTTGGTGGAATGTAGTTAATTGGGATGAGATTAACAAGCGTTTTGCAGCAGCCAGTAAACTCGCTTAAACATTGGGATATTGATATTCCACTCCTCTCAAAGTAATTTGTCATTCCAACCAGTGGAAGCTTGCACTCTTTATAATTACGTTAGCGTAGCGGGGCGTAGCCCATTACGAATTAGTCAAAGAGGCTTTTGAGTAGGTACACCAATAGGACGGGGAAACTGAACTGGTGTGGTGGCTACCTTACGCAAATACACACAGTGCCGGATGCTGTGACTCAAGGGTGTTGTAAATTGTTCGATTGATTCAATAACGCCACCCAACAGCTTCACAGCATTCTGCAAAGCTGTTGTTTCATCCTTTGTCCAATTACCGCGATAAATTATGGCTAAACCTCCCTGTTTGAGCAGTGGTAGGGTATACTCTGCACAAACAGAAACCGCCCCTACAGCGCGTATCAGTGCAATATCATAAGCCATTCGATGCTTATAGTACTGACCGATTTCCTCAGCCCTACCAACAAGAGTTTTAGCATTAGTAAGGGCAAGTTCAGTTAATATATTGTCGAGAAAAGTAATTTTTTTCTGAGTAGAATCGAGAAGAGTAATTGTGCAATTAGGTACTGTCATTGCCACTGGAACACCTGGAAAACCTGCACCTGTACCAATATCAATGATATTAGGGGAAGCCAGAGGTAAATTTCCTGATAATACGGGTAGAATTCCTCGTAGAGAATCCCAGAGATGTTTTTCCCAAAACTCTTGGGGGTCAGTAATACGAGTTAAATTTAGTTGACGATTACCTTCTAGGATTAACTCATAAAGCTTTTGGAATTGCCCTTGCTGTTGGACAGTTGGTTGCCAATTCAGAGTTTGCTGCCATATTTCTGCCATTTCAGGCAATAAGTTTGTCATTTGTCATTTGTCATTGGTCATTTGTCAATTGGGATAGGGCATTGGGTATTCTTTTTTCTCCAGTCCCCAGTCCCCTTTCATACCGATGGTAGAGGTTCTTTGACTTTGGATTCTAATGTCTTTGGGTCTACTGATTGTAGTTCGCCGTGGTTGAGTGTCCAGCAACGATCTGCGATCGCTAACAAATCCCCAGCATCGTGTGTTACTACCAATAGCGTCCAATCTTGTTTCAGCTTCGCTAATAAATTTACCAGTTGCCGACGCATTGACCAATCTAACCCAGCAGTGGGTTCATCCAATAAGAGTAAATTTGGCTGGCGAATCAATTGCACTGCTAAAGCTAAACGCCTCTGTTGACCACCACTCAAAGCATGGGGAGCAGCAGAAAGCGATAAATGCTCTAATCCCACCTCAGTTAGAGCCTGTCTAACTCGTTCTGACCCTAACTCAGGATGTCCTAAACGCAATTCTTCTAAAATCGAACCACCACAAAAGTGCCTTTCTGGAAACTGAAATACCAACCCAGCTAATTGTTGTAGCTGTTCGGCTACAAGTTCTTGTTCGCGCCAGAAGAGTGCGCCAGTAGTGGGTTCGGCTAGTCCTGACAAAATTTCTAGTAAAGTACTTTTTCCCGAACCACTGGGGCCGATAATCAGACCTAGCTGCTGGGGTGCTAATTCCAAGTTGATCGATTTAAGAATCGCTGTTGGACACGCTGTGGGGTGATAATTTACATTTCGGAGATAGAGCATTTGTTAAGATTACCAAAAAGTCAGCAAATTACTGATTAGCTACACTGAGAGTACCTGGAAAATTCTGGAAAAATTTATAATGCATTACCTGGATTAACAGCTTAATCTAGCAGCAAGAATCATCCAATTTTTCTCCATTGTGGCAGACTCACCCTGAAAACTTTGGTTATGACGAGCCTGGAAACATGGAAAAATTACCAAAGTCAATCTTTATATAAGAAAATTTTGGTTGAGGCAGAAGCAAGTTAACACTTCGACTCCTTTTGACTGAGCTACCTCGGCTCCCTTCTCTACGAGAGGCTGCGCCAACGACTGCGCTCAGGGCAAGCCGCTCGGCACAAGTCAAGGCAAGTCGCTCAGTGTAAAAATTAATCATTTTTTGCATTCTAAGTAACACATACAACTATTTCAACCGCAATTATTCTGAGGGTTAAAATGACTAAAAGGTTTTCTTCGCCTCGATTACTAGTGCCAACCAGACTTAATGCTTTTGCTCAGACTGCTTTTGGTGCTGCGTTCGCCTTTGGCGTTGTCCCTTGGGCAATCGCACTTAATCTGTGGGTAAATCCCTCTCTGGCTGGCGATCCGTTTCGCAATAACGAACCTCATCAAATTGGCGACCAAACAGAAGCAGCTTTTAAAGCGATTTTCCAGCAGGGTAACTATCCAGCAGCAGAGCGTTATTTAGAACAAGCAATATCTAAAGAACCAAATGAACCTCTAGCTTATGCGATGAAGGCATCTTTGGCATACGGAAATAAGGATTGGGCTAAACTTGCCACCTACAGTCAGAAAACTCTAGAAACCGGACAAAAACTGGTTCCCAACGATCCATTGCGTGGTAATTTATACACTGCTGTTGGTCATTTTTTAGAAGGAGCAATAATTATCACCCGTGAGGGTACAGTCAACGGTGTGCCGCAAGCTTTTAGTAGGCTGCGGCAAGTTTATGAATATTTAGATAAAGCCGAAGCAATTTCTGCCAACGATCCAGAACTGAATTTAATCAAGGGTTATATGGATTTGTTGTTGGCGGTTAATTTGCCTTTTGCTAGTCCCGATCAGTCAATTGGACGCTTAGAAAAAAATGCCGCTCCTGGGTATCTCGTTGATCGGGGTATTGCTCTTGCTTACCGGGATTTAAAAAGGTATCCGCAGGCACTAGAATATGTCAACCGCGCGATCAAAACCACATCCGATAATCCAGAAATTTATTATCTCAAAGCCCAAATCCTGAAAGAACTGGGGCAAAAAGAAAAAAGCCAGCAGATGATTCGGGAAGCGATCACTAATTTTGACAAAGCATTAACTAAAAAATCCCAACTCCCAAGCGATTTAGTCAAACAAATTGAGAGTGAACGCAAAAATGCTGCTAGCCTTAACAATCCTTAGCCCCAATTCCCAATTCCCCATTCCCCATACCCTACTTTGATATGCTTATTTGCAGAACAGTAATTGAGATATTAGACCAAAATGGAAATTCAGTTCCGCGAGATTAATCCTTTTGATATGTGGATTTGGCTGAAATTCAGTACAAATCCTTCTGCACGTGAAAAACAGTATGTAGAAGAAGTTTTCAATTCCTGGTTTTATCTAGGTAAATTGGGCGCATTTAACGCAGAGAATCTTCAGGTGCAGGACACTGGACTCGATATCAGCTACATGAATTATGATGAGCAAGGGTATGACAAAAGCTTGCTAGCACTGATGCACAACATTGGTGAGTTTGAATATGAGGGACAGTGGGGACGTTGTTGGTTTGACTTAGGAACCAGTGATGCGATCGCATTAGATATCTTAATCAACGCTCTCACCCAGCTAAGTCAGGAATACGTCACCATTGAAGAATTGTACATCGGTGGCGAAAATCCAGATTGGCCTATTGAGGATAGCGAAAGTCGTCCTCAGTCTATTTATGATAATTAGTTATAAAAATGAATAAAGCAGGTGAAATTAGGGTAATAGCCTTGGGGCTAATTCGGGATGGCGAACGCATATTTGTTTCTGAAGGCTATGATCCCGTAGAGCAAGAAACATTTTATCGGGCTTTAGGCGGTGGTGTTGATTTTGGCGAAGCCAGCCACGCCGCCTTAGAACGAGAGTTTCAAGAGGAAATTCAGGCAGACTTAACGAATATTAAATATCTAGGTTGTATAGAGAACCTGTTTACATTTAATGGTAGGCAAGGTCATGAAATCATTCAGCTTTATCAATGTGACTTTGTTGATTCAAAATTTTATCAACTGGAAAGTCTAGTTTTTTCAGAATCACAACATCATAAACATAAAGCGTTATGGATAGATATCTCTCGCTTTAAATCTGGTGAATTACGATTAGTACCTGAAGTATTTTTTGAATATTTATAAATCATTTGAAAATTTCAACTTTATGGTAAGCGCTCATCTTTTGATCCAAATGGAGTATGCGATCGCACTGCGTCGCTACAACTGAGAGAGCAACTTGTCATACTCTGCGTGTGAACCAAGCCAAAACCAAATAACAGTCTCCATCTAACTGTCCAACCGCTCGATAATTTTTGCTAATCCGTGCTGAATAAATCGGTAATTCTGTTGAACTTTTTTGAAGCGCAAGCTTGGATGGCTCGGATCTTGTTTGAAAAGGCGATATGCTTCACGGATTTGCTCTTGAACTTGCCCAGGTAGATCAGCAAACCCTTGACGAAACTGAGCAGTTATACGTGACTTCACAATTTATCTGGATCTAACTCTTGGGTTTTACCTACACGGTATTCAGCCATTGCCTCGGCTGCAAGTTTGGCAAGCATATCTGGAGAACGGGCAAAAGCTTCATCCCAACGGCGTTCATCTTCTAGTTCTGCCAAAATCATCGCTGCGATCACATCTTGTTCATTGGCAGGTAAATTTTTTAGTTTAGCGATCGCTTGTTCAAGTAGCTCACTCATAGCTGTTAATCGTTACGAAAGTCATACTATAAATTATCTCTGCTTGCACTCTGTAGAGGTGGTTAGGGTGCGATCGCTTGGGGTGAGAGCAAAGTACGACTACCATAAAGCAGCCAATTGTTGTATCGAGGACAATGTGAACCAAATTAGGAAAGTCTTTATAAAGAGCCATTACCTATTTTCCTCCAATCAAATGATTGAATTGAAGATAATGTGGAGAGCTAATTTTTAGCATCCGATCTGGATGGTTATGACTACCAGTGGGAAGTTCAATGCGTGTTTTTTGCTTGGAAATGCTGATTTCCCTAATGCTGACGAAACGATATACATAATCCTTAAGAAAATTTTGCTGCTGCCAAAATGACTGACCGATTTCCCGACAATAGGCAATGAAACACTTTGCTCCTTTGAGTTGCTGAATAATCTCTGCTTCCGCTCCTCCTTTCCCTGCCTTCATCTCAATACAAAGAATAACCTTTTTGTTCTCAGTATCAGCAACGATGACAAAATCAGCACGCTTGCATTCACCAAACTTTCCTTTAAAGACTGTGTTTGGCGAGCTAAAAGCATCTGCCTTAATGACAATGACTTCATCATCATCAGGCATCCCATTAATAGTTACAGAATAGTTGGCGGGTGGAGGCTCTGTGAGTGTGACCTGCTTTTTGCCGTAGCTATCTACCAATGGTACTGTAGCAGTTTCCTTGATCATCTGTTTAAGGATAGCAATATCAGACATTAATCCTGACCCCAGATGATCGCTTCCTGAATCCGGTTCATTGTTTCGATGGTTGTATCAAAACTGCGCGCTGCAATACCTAGCTTTGGGTCTATGTCTGCTAGTGTCAGTGTTTGGCATTTAGTTTTTTTCTTTTTGCCCTCTAGTATAATTGGTACTTCTTCTGCAATATAGACTTTGATTTTTTCAGAAGAGATCAGTTCTGCTGGACGATAACCTTCTTCTTCAGCAATTTGCTTGAGATGAGGTTTCTCGTGGTTGAGCATGATCAGCGTATTCAGTTCTTTGATAATGTAATCGCTATGGGTGGTGATGAAAACTTTAATACCGAGGTTCACTAGTCGGGCGAAAAGCCGCGCGACGCGGCGCTGGTTTTCGGGGTGCAAGTTCAGTTCTGGTTCATCCACCATGAGTAAATCACCTTCCTTGGCTTCGTGTCTCAGGTAAAAGCCGATATCTAGTAGAGAACGCACAGCGCTAGAACTTTCATCCATAGAAAGCTTGACCCGTTTACCCTTATTCGGCTCATAATAAAGTTCATCATTACGGGTGACGGTGTATTTACCACCGATAATGTCAGCAAAATCAGCCAGCACATCGGGATAGTTCTCAGCAATGAAACTACTTTTTTTGACTATTTTTTCAAGTTGCCGGATAAAAGCCACATTCGTCCTTATTGGTAGGGCATAATCTCCGTAATCTTTAAGTAGAAGTTCTACTCGATCAATATTTTGACCAACCTGACCCATTTCTTCAAACAAGCGATTGCGGTCGAAATTCAAGTCTTTGCGAAAAATTGCAGCACCGGTTCGTTCGCTACTGGCGATAAAAGGGTTAGGAAGAAATTGATCAAAAATGATATCTTTTAGTGCGTCGGTAATGATGCGTTCAAGGATGTCGGTGGGGATTTTTACCTTCTCTTTCTCAACTAGCAGAGTTACGACTAATTCTGTGCTTTCTTCAGTTTTGGTAATAGAGAAAAGTGATACCTCACCGGAGCCGATTTTCAGATCAAATCTCCTTTCTAAACGAGTATTTTGGATGTCCACGCTCACCTGAAACTCTGTTTCTTTAAATCGTTCAGATGGTGCTGCAAAAATCTTTGGTAATTCCTGAGTATACGCTTGACAACCTTTAGTAACAATTTGCTCGGACTGTTGGACATATTCTTGTATATCAAGACGAATTACGCCGTCCGCAAGGAGCCGCTCGATCTTGTCGCTGTTGATTTGAATTGTAAACATTCGTCGCCAAGTAGATAAAAAGCCAAACAACGCATAAGTCGCGTAAGTCTTGCCCGTATTATTGCAGCCACAAATGATCGTCAAGTCGCCAAGTGTGAATTCGGCTTGCTTTAAAGCACCAAGATTTTTGACTTTAATTTTCATTGCCGTATTCCTTTAGCGATCATCTCCTAGCATCACTCTCCAACTATGCCTTAGTCTAAAACTCACCATGATTTGAACACTCACACTCAAAAAATACTTTTCTAACTACAAAATACTCAATAAGTGACAGCTACTTGAGTTATTACACTTTAGCATTAGCCTTTCAATCATATTTCCCACTGTGATTCAGAGGTTTAACTATTTATCATGCGGAAACAATTATCAAACAACAGCTGCCTCTGGAATCGCACCCTGCATTCTCCCGAAAGCATCAATCAAATTCTGCAATTGTTGATCTGCTTTAAAAACTCCTAACCCGCGCACAGTCACCTTACCAGGAGAATACACAAAGCGCGTCTTGAGATTGTCTGGTAAATTCGCCGCCAATAAATTCCAAGCGGGTTCTTCCATCGGTGTTTCTAAAACGACGTGCTGCTTTTGTTCTGGTTTAATCCGGCTAAATCCGAGTTTTTTCGCTAGCTGCTTGAGTTCCATGACTCGCAAAAGTTGATTTGCAGATACCGGTAGACTACCATAGCGATCGCTCCACTCGGCTGCAATCTGGTTTAATTCTGATTTCGATTTAGCTGTGGCCACCGCCCGATATGCACTCATCTTTTGATCCAAGTCGGTAATGTAATCTGCTGGGATAAATGCCGTCAGGTTGAGGTCAATCTGAGTATCCTCCACTTTCGGAATTTCTTGTCCTCGGATTTCCCGAATTGCTTCTTCTAGCATTTCCATGTATAAATCAAAGCCGATGGCATCCATTTGACCGGATTGTTCTGCACCTAACAAGTTACCTACACCTCTGATTTCCATGTCGCGCATCGCTAGCTGATATCCAGAACCTAGCTGAGTAAATTCTTGAATTGCTCGTAATCGTTGCCGTGCTGCATCAGATAATTGCCGTTGCTTGGGATAAAATAACCAAGCATGAGCTTGGATACCTGCACGTCCCACACGACCGCGTAATTGATACAGTTGTGCCAAACCAAAGCGGTGAGCATCTTCAATCAAAATGGTGTTGACTCGCGGAATATCTAAGCCAGATTCAATAATTGTTGTACAAACAAGGATGTCTGCATCACCATTACTGAAAGTGAGCATGGTTGATTCTAACTCGCTTTCATCCATTTGACCGTGAGCGATCGCAAATCTAGCTCCCGGTATCACTTCTCGTAAATTGGCTGTGGTTTCTTCAATCCCGTCCACTCGCGGAACTACATAAAAAACCTGTCCACCTCTATCTAATTCTTGACGAATTGCACTGCGGATACTTTCAGAATTTATCGGTGACAGATGGGTTTTAATCGCTCGTCTAGTTGGGGGTGGTGTAGTAATTAAACTCATTTCCCGAATTCCCGACAAGGACATATACAAAGTACGAGGAATGGGTGTGGCGGAGAGGGTAAGCACGTCCACTTGAGTTTTCAGGCTTTTAATTTTTTCTTTCTGGTTTACCCCAAACCTCTGTTCTTCATCCACCACCAACAGTCCTAAATCCCGGAACATCACGCCTTTACCCAAAAGTTGCTGTGTACCAACAACTACATCTAATTCACCCGTTGCCAATCGCTTTTGAATATCGCGGCGTTCTTCAGCCGAACGAAAACGGTTAAGCAAACCGACATTCACGGGGTAAGGTGCAAAACGTTCTTTGAGTGTATGGTAATGCTGCTGTGTTAAAATTGTCGTTGGCGCAAGGAGTGCCACTTGTTTACCAGCGGTGACTGCTTTGAAAATAGCACGAATCGCCACTTCCGTCTTCCCAAAACCGACATCGCCACAAACTAAGCGATCCATTGGGCGATCGCTTTCCATGTCACGTTTCACATCTTGTACAGCTTTGAGTTGATCCGTTGTGGGTTGGTAGGGGAAAGAATCTTCCAACTCTTCCTGCCAAGGCATATCACCTGGAAAGCTAAAACCTTGTTGTTGCGATCGCGCGGCATACAGTTTCAACAAGTCCACCGCCAATTTTCTGATGGCTTTGCGGACTTTATTCTTGGTATTTTCCCAAGCTTTACCGGTCATCCTGTTGAGTTCCGGTGCTTTATCACCTCCGGCGCGAAACCGAGATAAAGCACCCACTTGATCGGCGGCAACTCTTAATAACCCATCAGCATACTGCACCGCCAAATAATCACGGGTTTCGTTATTAATCGTCAAACTTTCCAGCTTGACAAATTTGCCAACACCATGATTTCTGTGAACTACATAATCACCTGGACGCAGCTTATTGGGATCAACTTGCTTAGAAGTAGCTTTGTGGCGCTTGCGGATATAGCCGGGAGTCGCCAAGGAATGCTGCCCAAAAAATTCTCGATCTGTAACGATTACTATTCGGTATGTCGGCAGAATAAAACCTTCGAGTTCCGCAAGACCAGAATATTTTAGGGCTATGGGAATATGGTTAATTTGCAGCTTATCTATCGCTTGGTAGTCGCGGGGATTGGGGATAAACTGGGCTGGACAATCATGTTCTTGCAACAGCGATACAGAACGCGAAGGTTGAGCAGAAAGCAGCCAGATTGAGAAATTGCGATCGCGTTCTTGACGGATGGTTTCAGCTAGTTTAGCAAACTGGTGCGGTGTGACTGGAAGCGATCGGCTTGAAAGATTGATCCCACTATTTTCCTCTGACAGTTCCGATAAATATAGTGTTTTAAATTTGGCAATGTCAGCCAAACACTCATCAAACGATCGGTGAATTTTCGGCAATGTTAGGGGAGTGGGGGTAGATTCCTCCCCATTCCCTATTCCCAGTTCCCTATTCCCTACTCCCCATTGTTCCTCAGCATTTTCGACCCAGCGATCGCTATGAGCATGGCACTGTTCTGGCTCATCAATAGCAATCAATGTATTTTCTGATAGGTAATTTAGCAGAGATGCTGGTTGCTCAAAAGCCAACCCCAAAAAGCGACGACTACCCTCCAACAATGATGAGTTTTCAGTGCTAAGTTCAGAGTCAGAATTTAACTCAGCACTCACCACTCGGAACTCAGCACTCTTCAGTGCCGCCATGACGATAGGAGCAAAGCTAGTAGGGGTAAGAATTAACCGATCAACTTTATCGAGTGCCGAACGTTGAGTTGCAGGGTCAAATTCCCGCATTTGCTCGATTTCATCGCCAAACCATTCCAACCTGACTGGAAACTCAGATGAAACTGGGAAAACATCAACAATATCACCCCGTCGGCTCCATTGTCCTTCCATTTCCACCAGAGGTACTCGTTCATACCCCAGAATCGTGATTTTCTCACTGAAGGCATTTAAGTCTAATTCCATCCCCCGCTTCAAGGTAAGACAGAATTCCCCAAAAGCTTCTGGTGGTGGCAAATGTGGTTGCAGTGCCCCTTGAGTAGCCACAATTGCCATCTTGGGTAACTGAGAATTAGGAATTGGGATCTGGTTTTCTTCCCCATTCCCCATTCCCCATTCCCCATTCCCCATACTTAAATCTGCTAATACCTGCATTTGCCCCCAACTCATCTCAGTTTCCGGGTCAAAAGGTTCGTAGGGAGAAGCCTCGGAGGTGGGATAAAAATGTACTGTTTGCCATCCCATTGCCTCCAGTTGTGCATAAACGCGTCCAGCTTCTTCCAGAGTGGCGCAAACTACGAACAAATTCTTACCCTGAGACTGCGCCAATGCCGAAGCAACCAAACCCTTGGGCAATCGAGAAATGCCATTTAACCGCAATTCTTGTTGTCGGTTTAGCTTAGAAATAAATTCAGTGGTGAGCGGCGATCGCGCTAAGGCACGCACAATAGAAGAAAATGACATAAGTACAACTAGCGGTGGGAGTCTTTGTGAGTCAGAAAATCTTGAGGCAGTTTATGTCAACTATTTTAAAAGTGTTGACAGCCTTCTTATTCTTTCGGTGGAAGAATAATGCACAGCAACTAATAGACTTAAGAACTATAACTATTACTTTGTGTACAGTAAAAGCATTTATAGAAGCACCTTTAATACTAGATACTAGGTATTGAGCTACATTCGCTCTGATAAGCGGCAATTTTAAACATGTCTCCCATCACTTTTGAAATTTTAATCATTTTGGTGCTAATTATTGCCAATGGCGTGTTTTCTATGTCTGAGATGGCGATTGTCTCAGCCCGGAAAGTCAGGCTACAACAGCTTGCCAATCAAGGAGATGCCAAGGCTAGGGTAGCATTGACACTCGCTGAATCTCCAAATCATTTCCTGTCAACCGTTCAAGTAGGTATTTCCCTAATCGGTATCCTGACTGGTGCTTTTGGAGGAGCAACAATTGCCAACCGACTGGCAGTCTATGTAAAACTTGTGCCTTTGTTAGCACCTTATAGCGAACCGATATCTTTTGGAATAGTCGTTTTGATCATTACCTATTTGTCGCTGATTGTTGGCGAATTGGTACCAAAGCGTCTGGCATTAAATAATCCAGAAAGGATTGCCTCGATTGTAGCGATTCCGATGCAAGCCTTGGCAGCGATCGCTTCTCCAGTAGTCTTTCTATTAAGTGCTTCTACAGATTTAATCCTGCGAGTGCTGGGAATAACAGCTTCTACCGAGCCGCAAGTCACCGAAGAAGAAATAAAAATCTTAATTGAGCAAGGCACTGAGGCGGGAACTTTTGAGGAAGCCGAACAGGATATGGTAGAGCGAGTTTTTCGTTTAGGCGATCGCCCCGTCAGCTACTTAATGACACCCCGTCCCGATATCGTCTGGTTAGACTTAGAAGACACTGCCGAAGAAAATCGCCAAAAAATGGTTGAGAGTGCCTATTCTCGCTATCCAGTGTGTCAGGCGGGACTTGACAACGTGCTGGGTGTAATACCTGTCACCGACTTATTAGCCAGGAGTTTCCGAGGAGAAGCGCTAGACTTAACAGTGGGCTTGCGACAGCCCGTATTCGTGCCAGAAAGTACCCGTGGATTGAAAGTTTTGGAATTGTTCAAGCAAACCATTACTCACATGGCATTAGTAGTGGATGAATACGGCGTAATTCAAGGATTAGTTACTCTCAACGACATCATGAGCGAAATCGTCGGTGATGTTCCTTCAACAGATGGGCAGGATCAACCCCAAGCTGTGCAACGCGAAGATGGTTCCTGGCTTTTGGATGGGATGTTACCTGTAGAGGAGTTTTTAGAACTTTTTGGCATGGAAGAGTGGGAATCCGAGGAACGCGGCAGTTATCAAACCTTGGGTGGTTTTGTCATCACCCATTTAGGTCGTATTCCTGCCGCAGCCGATCATTTTGAATGGCAAAGTATGCGAATTGAAGTGATGGATATGGATGGGAACCGCGTTGACAAAGTGCTAGTGGTACCGAAAGCAACTAAATCACCAGATACAAAAAAATCTGACTAGCGATCGTTGTGGAGTTAGGAGACGCGATTAATCGCGTCTGTACAGGAGTTAGGAGTTATTTTATTTCTCGCCAATTCCCAATGCCCAAGGTCCAATTCATCAAGTCTTAGATAGACGTTTGACCGCTTTACCCGCCAACATCTGATGCGCTTGCTCCAGAAATTGGGGGATTTTATCGGCATGAGGATTGCGGGCAAGACATTGCTGCAAGTTTAATTCCTCTAACCGATCCGCTTTATTACCAGGAAACCAGTGACCGCCATCACCAAGTAGGTTGTAGCGCATTTTGCCATAATCTACCAGGTCGTAGGCGATCGCTAAATTCCGCAGCCACAAAATCACCCGAATGTTGACCTCACCAGGGGTTTGCTCGTAAGTTGGTAGATTTGTTTCCCAGGATTTTACCCAATCTTCTCCCAAAGTAGCGATCGCTTCTTCTTCCAACCTTGCTAAGATGGGCGGCAAAATTTCTGATGCCCGATCTACTAATTCTAAAGTCTTCAGGTGTTCATCAAAATCTTGTGGTTTTGCTGCTCCCACACTCAGAGTATGCACCTCTTGATGACTCAAACAAAACAAATCATTAAACACCATTGGACTCAAAGGAGCGCAAAGATTCACTAATTTTTGTGGAGGTTCATACAACAAACCTCCTTTATTAGATGGACTAATGATAAACACCCCCATATCGTGGCGTTTAGCTGCTTCAATTGCCGCCCAATTCCATTGATTAATGTAGTACCAGTGCAGGTTCACGTAATCAAATAGATTGGTATTAATTGTCTGCACAATTATATCTGTTGATCCGTGTGTGGAAAAACCAATAAATCTAACTTTTCCTTCTGCTTGCAACTGCTGTGCTACTTCCAAGCAACCACCGGGACGGATGCTATAGTCTAATGACTCAGTATGGTTGATACCGTGCAATCCCAGTAGATCGACATAATCTAGCTGAAGATTTTTCAAGGATTGTTCAAATGTCTCGCGGAATTCTTTCGCATCTTCCTTGGGACTGATTTTGGTTTGAACAATCAACTTTTCACGGGGAAGCTGGGGTAGAACTCTTCCCAATTGCATTTCGGAAGTGCCATAACCACGAGCAGTTTCAATATGATTAATCCCAACCTCCACCGCCCTTCTAATCGTCGCTTCCAGATTTGCCTGGTTATCAGCAGGAATTTCATTATCGTGGACATCCTGCCACTTAAACTGATATCTCATGCCACCGCAGGAAAACACTGGCATCTGTAATTCTGTGCGTCCAAACCGTCTATATAGCATCAGTAGATTGTGGATTGTTTACCAACATAAATAAAAAACGACAGTCATCCAAGCCTACAGTGCCACAATAAATACCTCTGTTCAATCAGTGGCACTAGCAAGATTCATCGCATATTAAATTGGTCAGGTCTTTTGGTTATTGGACTGCGACCAGTATTCCCGTTCCACAGAATAATTATCTCATCCTAGTTACCACTAACAAGCAATTTTTCCGTTATTCTCCCAATTTGTGTTTAGACTAAAAAACGACAAAATTACCCAGCATTACTGAGTTGAGACTCCCAAAATCTAGATATAGCGGTTCTCAATTGCCAAGAAGCAAGTGGTGTGAAGGTGAGCGATCGCAGCAGTGGAGTATTTTTGTATCTCACAAACGTGAAATTTGCTCTATAAGTCGAAGAGTTAAGCCGATTTTGGCACTTGTTTCTTTGATTTTATAATGCTTTATTTGACCCCAGTCCAAAATCCAAAATTACTTGACTTCTCTTGCAAAGGTAGTAGGTTGTCAAATTAATTATTTGGAGACTGCGCTTGGATTAAGCAATTTCTCAATGTTTCGGCTAACACCTGTACATGCGGTTCATTAAATAGATTATGGTGAGATCCAGAAATGTAATGGATATCTAATCCTCCAGCAACTAGGTCGCCCCAGCCGAATTGAGGATCGTATTGTGTCCCTATAGTATCGTCCCGACTCTGATCGTCTGTTCGCAAGAGAACAGCTCGACCAAGGTAAGGTGAAAAGATATATTCACTGATGGCTTGAGTGTTAGCATCCATAATCTTTAAGTGGTTGTCATTTGCAGGGAAATCAATTATCCCTTGCAAGTAACGCTGATATGTCTTTTCGAGACGCTGCGTACTCCAATAAATCCATTTCACAAGTCTTTGCCAAAAGTAGACAGGTCCTTGTTGAGCTATATTATTTAAATGCAAAAAAACTCGCTTCATAAATGGTGCCCGCCAACTATAACCTGGACGGCAACTATCAAGCATAACTAAAATACCAACTTGTTGACCTTGCTCCTGGAGTTGCCTAGCCATCTCAAAAGCAACTACACCCCCAAAAGAATAACCTCCCAGAAAATAAGGTCCATTGGGTTGAATGGTCTGGATTTCTTGAATGTAATGAGTTGCCATGTCTTCTATCCGCGTATACAAGGGCTGTTTTCCATCTAGTCCTTGTGGCTGTAGTCCATAGAATGGTTGGTCTAACCCCAAATGCAATACTAATTCACGGAAACACAAGACTTCTCCACCGAGTCCGTGAATACAGAAAAAAGGTGGCTTGGAACCATAGGGTTGAATTTCTACCAGGGATGACCAGCTAGATTTTGATTTGTCTAAGGTATTTACTGAAGCCAAGTTTATTGCTAAATCTTCTTCTTGACAGATTATTTTGGCTAGAGCCTCTACAGTCCCAGACTGAAAGAGAATAGCAAGAGGAAGATTTTTACTAAATATCTTCTCAATTTGCCAAAATAGTTTTACTGCCAAGATGGAGTTTCCTCCTATCTCAAAGAAGTTATCCTTTACGCCAATGGGTTGGACACCTAAAATCTGTTCCCAAATCTGTGTTATCTTGCGCTCCACTTCATTACGAGGAGCAATAAAGGTAACTTCCGATTCTTGTCTTGATAAATCGGGTGCAGGTAAAGCATGGCGGTCTATTTTACCATTAGGGTTTAATGGTAAGGTGTCCAAAAATACAAAGTAAGCAGGCACCATATATTCAGGTAGCTGACTTTGCAAAAAACGACGTAATTCAACTCGACTAGGAATTTGCTCTGCATTGGCAACAACATAAGCCACAAGTTGTTTGTCACCATTAATATCCTCTCTAGCAATGACGAGAGTCTGTGTCAGTGCAGGATGTTGGTCTAATATGGCTTCAATTTCTCCCAATTCAATTCGGAAGCCACGAATCTTGACTTGGTAGTCAATGCGACCAATAAACTCGATATTCCCATCGCTTAAGTAACGTGCCAAGTCCCCAGTTTTGTAAAGACGTGACCCAGGTTCAGAGCTAAAAGGATTGAAAATAAACTTATCTATGGTCAATTCTGGACGGTTAAGATAGCCTCGCGCCAAACCAATACCACCAATGTGCAGTTCACCTGATTCACCAACAGGCACAGGCTGCAAATTTTCATCAAGGATGTGAATCTCTGCATTGGCCACGGGGCGACCTATGGGAGCAATGGTAGAATTAGTGCCGCGCTGACAAGTCCAGAAAGTGGTATCAATAGAGGCTTCTGTCGGGCCATAGCAATTGTGGAGAACATTGTCCAAATCCAGTTTGGCAAAAAAGCGTTCTATTAGTTCGCCAGGCAAAGCTTCACCACCACAGGTAATATGCCTCAGAAATGAGCAATTCTCAATTCCCTTTTCTTCTAGTAAGACACGCAGTATAGAAGGTACTAAGGCCAAGACAGTGATTTGCTGCTCAGTAATGACCTTCACAAGGTATGCAGTGTCTTGATGTCCACCAGGGCGAGCCATGATCAATTGCCCTCCGAAGCACAATGGCCAGAATATCTGCCACACTGAGGGATCGAAGCTAAAAGAAATAGTCAGTAAAACCTTATCTGCCTGAGTTAATCTAAAGGTTGTTTGCCGCCAGTAGAGTTGGTTGCGGATACCACGGTGAGGGATCATAACACCCTTGGGCTGTCCTGTAGAACCAGATGTGTAAATTACGTAGATAAGATTATCATCTGTCGTTTTATTTACAGGATTTTCTTGACTGTTTTGAATATTTCCTTGCCAATTTGAATCGAGACAAACCACCTGTGCTTCATGCGGTGGCAAGTTCTTGAGCAATTTTTCTTGGGTTAACAATACTGGTGTCTGAGTGTCTTTCAATATGAAGGCTAAACGCTCTGAGGGATATGCCGGATCTAAAGGTACGTAAGCACCTCCAGCTTTGAGAATTCCCAGTAGTCCTACTATCATCTCCAAGGAGCGCTCTAGGCAAATGCCCACAAGTACTTCAGGACCAACGCCTAAAGCACGTAGGTGATGTGCTAGTTGATTAGCCTGCTGATTTAGCTGCCAATAAGTAAGTTGTGTATTTTCAAACATTACAGCAATGGACTGGGGCGATCGCTCAACTTGCATCTCAAACATTTGATGGATGCACAAATCCTGATGATGATCTACTTCAGTATCATTCCATTCCTGTATAACTTGAGTATCGAGGATATTAGTTAAGGTGTTTAAGGGAATATTTTGCTTATATTCTGAAATTTGGCTATTTATCTGCATTTTCTATGTACCAACTCCATAAGGAGATGCCATTGTTTTAATTTATTTATTCTTTATTGTATATGCGTTTATATCAAATCCTATACGAGGCTATACATTAAGTATTTCAGCATAGAAGTCCGAAATTGCATAAACACAACCTAGCTTCGCTTCGGAGGTGAGACGCTGGGCCAAAAGTTTCTAGGTTTTCGTACACAGGCAAATCATATAAATTTTCAAATATAATTTGTATTTAAATCTGTAGATAATCGATTTGTACTTAACATAACGATCGCCATTTTTAACAAATATTTAATTCAAAGCGGTAACTTTTAAATACCAATCAAAGTAAAAATATCATTATTCATTTTTTTAGGTATAGCAATAGATCGGCACTTTTTACACCTTTTATTTTAGTTAACAAATTAAACTTTTTTGCTTTACAAGATATAAACTTACGGAAATTAGTACTGACAAAAGTTTATCTTTTTTTTATAGGAATTTGTTAGAGTGAAAAATAATTATTACCGAATCTTCATTGTGTTTCTTTATATGTAAAAATAGTGTGAAGTCATGATTATGATTTGTTTAAATAATTAAGTAGGGGTCATTAGCTGCATATACTAAAAACACATCAGAGAGGAACTGGCGACTCAGGACTATAGCAATCCGAGTTGAAATGTAAGAAAATAAGGAGATTAAAAGTACATGTTTTAAGCTATTTTAGCGATTTCCTTCATACAAAGTGGCGTAATATTTTTTACTGGATGCTACCATCCTCAAATCAGGTCTCCATAAAAACATATCATTGGCATAAAGATAATGTAGGAAAAAAGGCTTAGAAGGTGAAACTATCTATAAATGCAGATATAACAAGACTCACAGATAGATTTTGTTCATTTATTAGAATTTATTGCCGTTAATCTGTTACAAAATTCTCTAAAGATAACCATGAGACTTGACACAAGTTCAAGCAAGAAATAATTTTTGTAAAGTTTTGTAACAATATCCAAACTTTTGATGCGTTTAGTTATATGTTATGTATGTAAGTATTGTTAATTAAGTAATTATGCGTAAAAAACAGAGAACTTCTAAGCAAAGCTAAATTCATTTAGCTAGATATGCTACAGTAGTTCCCGAAGGAACATAATTGTCTCATAGAAGTAAAACTCTGCAATGGAACTGTAATAACTCAGTTCAACTGTTACGCCCTTTCAAAATCCTAATATTTTTACCTGACCTATTTAATTATTAATGTCATGTCAGGAATTTTATTAAATTACAAGAAGTTAACTTACCAAAAAATCATTTTCTTACACTCAAAGCTCAAAATATCCAGACTAAACTGAATCTTGACCTGCAACAAAAGCTAAATATCTGGGTAGTAAATTTCCTCAAACCGATCCTGGAATATGCTTTTGATAGAGAAATTAAAGTTACTCCGAACAAAATAGTTAGTAATATTTAGGCTACAAAGAACAGGTTTCTTTGAAATAAAAATGTGTGATATCTCATTTGTCTTAATATTAAGTTTTGAGCAAATTTCATCAAATTTTACATATACCAAGTGTTCCTCAGTATGAGTAATCAAAGCATTACAACAAATAAATTCAGTGAAGTACCTTTGGATTTACGTGCATCTGCATCTGTAAGGGTACGCAAAGGTTCATGGTGGTTGAGATTAATAACATTGTTTCTGGTAGACTATACCCTTTTATCCTTAGCTTGGATTTTTGCTGGATACAAATCTTTTTATGGTAATTTTTCTTGGGATCTACCTAGTCATTACTTACCGATTTTAATAACTATTGGTATTCAAATAGGATCGCTAGCTATAGAAGGTATTTATAGGGAAGGTCAAAAACGCTATGACTACTTGAACATTATTAAATCGCTAAGTTTTGCTCATGGACTAATAATATTTGCTTGTTTTTTGTATCAACCGGTTGTTGATATTACACGCCCAAAATTAATATTGTTATCTTGGCTTCTAAGTATATTATTTATTTGTACTGGAAGATATGGTGTAAATATTACTTTAGAATATCTCCGTAAGCAGAAAAAAATAGTTCGTTCTTCTGTCTTCATTATTTGTGATCCTCAAGACCATGAGCAGATTGCTAGCTTTATTAAAAAAGAAAAGCACTATATTGTATCTGGAACTGCTCATGCTAATTCATTAGACAGATATCAGCGTCAAAAAACATTGAATCAACTCAATGAATTAGGTGTAACAGAGGTTTTTATATCTTGGGATGCTCTAAAAAATAGAATGTTTTTATGCTGGTTATTTCAAGCATCTGGTATTCAAGTACATATTTTACCAATGGAATTAAAACCAATTTATAAAAACATAGAATTTAATAAAATAGGTGGAATGCCTTGTCTGAGTTTGGATTGTCCGATAATTACAGGTAAGGATTTTTGGATAAAACGTACTTGTGATTTCTGTTTTGCAACTTTATTTGTAATGTTATCATTTCCGATTTATATAGCTATAGCTATAGCTATAAAACTGGACTCTCCTGGAACAGTATTTTACAGGCAAACCCGTATAGGTCTACATGGGCAACAATTCAAAGTATGGAAATTCAGAACTATGAGGTCTGATGCAGAAAAATTACAGAAAGAATTAGAAGCTTTAAATGAAACAAAAGATGGGATTATCTTTAAAATAAAAGATGACCCTCGTATTACTCGCGTTGGAAAATTTCTTCGGCGTTATAGTTTAGACGAATTACCTCAACTTTTTAACGTTATCTTTGGAGAAATGAGTATAGTAGGCCCCCGTCCGTTACCTACTAGAGATGTAGACAAGTTTTCTGAACATCATTTTATTCGACATGAAGTTTTACCTGGTATTACAGGTCTTTGGCAAGTCTCAGGTCGCTCAGACATTGTAGATTTTGAACAAGTGATAAATCTTGATCTGAACTACATTGAAAATTGGTCTCTTGGGTTGGACTTTGAAATTTTGCTCAAAACAGTTATGGTGGTTTTGAAAAAAGAAGGTGCCTACTAAGCTTTAAATTTGCTCGACTTTATCAAGTTTTCTTGAAGGCATCAATATTCATTGTTAAACCTTAGTGATCCGGCAGTTTTATTTTAATAAAATTCAACGATAAGCATTAACATGGAAAAAGTTTTTGCTACCAAACTAGGTTTTTTGTCGGATCAAGAAAACCTGGTTACTAATTTGGGATAAGGTTGAGCTAAGGTCAAACAGAAAAACAAAATTAGAAAAGACAGTAAGAACTATAATGGTTACGTGTTGATATGTATGATTATTGCAACTTGCAGTGTAATTTCTTGCGGATTAAAGTGAGCTTTTTCTAGTTTTGTAATAGTCTGAAAGTACAAATCAAATATTTATGCATGGAATCAAGTATAAAAACTTCTGAAGATATATCCATCCATATCCAAAAAGATCAGTTTATGAAATACATGGGTATTTAGTGATTTAAAACGAATTAAGCTGAATTAATAATTTTAAGAATGCTAGAAAAGTATAAACTTATAAGTAATTCCCTTTCAATGATAGTAAATCGGTTAGCACAAAGCATTACGGCCTTTGTATTGACCGCTGCTATCGCTCGCACTTTAGGAGCTGAGGCTTTAGGTCAGTATCTATTAGCGTATAGCTACTACTTTATATTTGTAGGCATAGCTTCACAGGGGCTAAAGATATTATTTACAAGAGAACTAGCCCGTGAGCCAGAAAAAACACCAGTTTATTTAATGAGTGGTACGTGGCTACAGTTAATATTTAGTTTCTTCAGTTATGGGGCACTAGTGGTTGTAGTCTTTTTACTTCCATATAGCTCAAAAACCTCCACAGTTTGCTATATCATGGGCTTGACGATAATTCCCTTTGCACTTTCCAATATCACGGAGGCAATTTTTCAAGCCATAGAAAAGATGCATTTGATTGCCATTGCTACAGTTCCAGTGTATGTCCTACGCCTACTAATAATGATCTGGGCAATACAATTGAAGTATGGAATTGAATATTTGGGAGCGATACTATTTTTTTCGGAAACACTAATTCTGGTAATTGAGTGGATTATTATAACACGCTTTGTCAGAATCAAATGGCAGATTGATGGTGATTTTGTATGGAATACAATTAAAACTGCACGGACATTTTTTGCTATTGAAGCAATAGCTGTAATAAGTAGCAGAATTCAAATCTTAATTCTTTCATTGCTAGGAAATGAGTTTTTAGTAGGTCTTTTTGGTGGAATTGCACAACTGCTGCAACCATTTTTGATTATTGCCAATAGTATAATTGTAGCAATGTTTCCGAGACTATCCCAAGTAGTAGATAAAGGATGGAAAAAGCAGCAGCAGATAGCTGAAAGCTTTATCGAAATTCTACTAGCTATGGGATTACCGTTGTTCCTTGGATTGTTATTTTTTGGCAAAGATTTACTGGTTTTTGTTTATGATTCTAGCTTTGCTCAAGGAAGTCTAGCGCTGAGTATAACTGCCATATCACTACTTTTCTTGCCTTTCATACGGACGCTCTGCTATCTACTTGTAGCCAACCATTTTGAGATAGTTAACCTGCGTGAAGTGGTTATCACAACTATATTAGGAAGTTTGGCAGGTATAGCATTAGTTTCGCAATATCAGTTACTAGGTGCAGCTATAATGTCATTGCTAATGACTATTCTTGGATTTAGTCAGTATGTTTACTTCACCTATACCCTCTTATTCCCATTAAATTTATGGATAATTATTCGCCGTCCTCTTACGATCAGCAGTTTAATGATAGTTGTATTCTTAATTTTAAAAGGACTTAACTTAGAATTTTTATCAACTCTAATTATTGCGACTTGCTCTTATATTTTATTTATAATTTTTATAAGTTTTCATGCTTTAGGTGGAATTAATATTATAAAAGAAAAACTTTTAAGGAAGGGATAAAATCTAAATGGCGAGCAATGTTTATAAAAGAGGAAAATTTCCAAATTATAAATATAGCAATGAATATTGAATGTCTTCAAGCAACAAACAAAAAATTAACAATGATAAATGAAAGCAACCAAACGATAGTCAGCGTGGTGATTCCTACACGCAATAGACCAAAAATTGTTACTAGAGGTGTCATAACCGCATTAACTCAAACGCTGCAATCAATTGAAGTGATTGTGATAATAGACGGACCAGATCAGGAAACAGCCAATGTACTATCTGAGATAGCCGATGCAAGATTGAGAGTGATAGAACTACCGAAAAATGTTGGACCATCTGGTGCTAGAAATGCTGGTGTGAGAGAAGCTAAGGGCACTTGGATCGCTTTTTTAGATGATGATGATGAATGGCTTCCAGAAAAACTGGAGCGTCAACTTGAAGTAGCAAATAATTCCCAGTATGATTTTCCACTTGTTGCCAGTCGTTTCATTTCCCAGACTCAAAAAGGTGAGTTTATTTGTCCTAGAAGGCTACCTAACCTCTCTGAACCTTTAAGTGAATATCTTTTTGCGCGTAACTCCTTTTTTAAAGGAGAAGGCTCTATACAAACCTCAACTATTTTCGTGAAAAAAGAGTTAGTGCAAAAAATGCCTTTAGAAGAAAAATTTTATAGACATGAGGATTGGGAGTGGTTGCTTAGGGTTAGTGCTATGGAAGGTGTAGGAGTAGAGTTTGTACCTGAGGCTATGTCAATCTGGCATTCAGACTTGGGAATCGAGCGCTTAAGCAACATAAATGACTGGCAATATTCGTTGGATTGGATTCGTTCCACCCGCAATTTAGTAACCCCAAAGGCTTACTCAGGTTTTATTGTAACAATTACAACTCCTTCTGCCTCCTCCGTAGGCGATTGGAAAGCCTTCTTTCCTTTGTTGTGGGAAGCTATACGCTGGGGCAAGCTCCGACCAATTGATATATTCCTGTACTTAACTATGTGGTTTTTCCCTCAACAATTAAGACAGAAAGTTCGCTCTGTTTTTACCAAGAATTTCAAAACATAAGAGGCTCTTCAAAATAGAAAGGCAGAAGGTAGAAGATAACAAGAATTACAAAAAAAAACTTGAAGCGTGAATTTCAAAACCACTAAAAAAGGAAATTGTGGCTATAACTATAGCGCGAGACGCAAAACATATTTTCTAAAATTATAGGTTTTTAAGCCTAACTTGTTTCCCAAAAATATAGCCACTTCATCAAAGGTGACTCAAATAGAAACAGATAGTAAAGTATTTTTCAAAATTAACTGATACTGCTAATCAAAACTTTGATAATTTGTTTAATATATACAATAATACTGGTATTTTATAAGCAATGAGGAAATTTTTTATTTTTGCTGAACAATTAATTACAGCTACTTGTTTAATGATCTATTCAGGCAGCCCAATAGATGCGCTTCTAACGGAAGGCTTTACCGTCAAACAAGATGATAGAATCATATTTAGGTTGCTTTTCACTTTTACTTATATAGTTACCCTTTGCTTAATTACTCTGCGTTGGAAGAAGGTTACTTACGTCTTTAGTAGAGATAAATTTATTTGGATATTACTCTTAGTTTGTGTACTTTCTAGTTTTTGGTCTATAGACTCAGATACTACTATACGTCGTGTTTTTGGACTTACAGGAACAATGCTGTTTGGGCTTTATTTAGCTTCACGCTACACCTTAAAACAACAGCTCAAGTTATGTGCATATATGCTTGGCATCTCAGCAGTACTGTGTTTCTTATTTGTTTTCTTCATACCACAATTTGGGATCGATCCTGCATTTAATAGTTGGCGAGGAATATACCCGCAGAAAAATGTTCTCGGTAAGACATTTGTACTTAGTGGCGCAGTATTTTTCTTTCTTGCCATGACTAATCGAGAAAATCACTGGGTTTTATGGCTTGGCTATGTTACTTCTGGATTACTTGTATTTTTATCAAAATCAACAACATCTATAGGTAATTTTATAATTATTACATTTGCTTTTTTTATATATTATCGAATTTTAACTTTAAAGTATAAATTAATGATACCTATTTTAACATTACTATCTACCATTGGCATAACTTTTTATATCTGGTTTATCTCACAAGCTGATACAGTTCTAGGTTCAGTAGGTAAAGATACAACACTCACTGGGCGTTCAGAATTATGGACTGCTGTCTTGGAGATGATTGCCAAAAAACCGTGGCTGGGATATGGGTATGGCGCATTCTGGATTGAGCAGAATGGTTATTCTGCTAGTGTTATAGAAACGATACAATGGAATGCTCCTAATGCTCACAATGGTTTTCTCGATCTCTGGGTAGCGTTGGGTCTACTAGGAATCTTGGTTTTTGCAATTGGGTTTGTTGTTAATTTATTAAGAGCTTATTATCCTTTCAAATATAACTGAAACCTCCTTATTAGAGCAAAATAGTCTTGAATGGATACTTTATGTATCAGCAATATTATCAAGCAAAGTTCCTACACGAACAAATCTCTAAAAATAGAATCAATATAATTCCTCGGTTTAATGAGATAATTATGCAGCCCCTGGAATTTCGTAAAACTAAATAAAACGATAATTTTAATTCTTTCATTGATATATTAGCTAGAATATAGACCAATTATTTACAAGTTACAGATTATGTATCAAACTAATACTTTCAAGGTTATTATGCTAGGCCCTTGCTTACTCCAGCAAGGTGGTATTTCCGGTTATGAGAAACTTTTTTTGGAGTATGCTCCTTCTGAAGTCCAAGTCTCTCATATCATTACTCACGAGGAAGGAGCTATCGCACTCAAAATCACAGTGTTTTTGAAAGCTATATGTGAATTTATATGGATGTTAATAAGGGAAGAAGTTGATATTGTTCAAATTCAAATTTCACAGCGCGGCAGTGTTTTACGGCAAGCAACTATGGCACTTTTAGCTTGGGTATTTCACAAGCCAATAATTTTACATGCTCATGGTAGTCAATTTCATCTTTTCTATGCTGGACTTCCAAAATGGGCACAGAAATTGCTAAGTTGGGTTATTTGCAAGTGTCGACGCTTAATTGTATTATCTGAAAGTTGGAAAAGCTTCTATATAGAAAATCTTGGTCTTAAACCTGAACAAGTTGTAGTTTTGTACAATCCAGTAAAATTTCCTTATGAAGTTCCATACCGTTCAGCTTCTGTAAAAGTGAACTTACTTTTTTTAGGACGAATTGGTCAACGGAAAGGAGCATTTGATTTGATCAAAGCTTTTTCTTTTTTGCCTACTGAATATAAAAATAGATCAAGTCTGATTATGGCAGGAGATGGAGACATAGAAGAGGCACGCAATTTAATTACGACTTTAAACTTACAAAACTATATACAATTGCCTGGCTGGATAGGGTCAAATGAACGTGATATTCTTTTAAGTAAGGCAGATGTTTTTGTGTTGCCCTCTTATAACGAAGGTCTCCCACTAGCAATGCTGGAAGCAATGGCTTGGGAGTTACCAGTCATAGTTACACCAGTAGGAGGCATACCTGAGATAGTTACTCAATCTGAAAATGGATTAATTGTTAATCCAGGAAGTGTTGAGCAGCTATCAGATGCTATTAGGTCTTTGATTGAAAATGAGGATTTGAGGCTCTCTCTAGGATCTAAAGCGAGAAAAAGTGTTTTTCATCTTGATATCAAAAATCACTGGATTTCTTTTCTTGATTTATATCGTTCAGTGTTAAGTTGAAAAAATAAATCTAGCAACTGCAAAACGGAAAGCTATAAAAATGTAGACCTCTACTTGATTCAGCCCAGTTTCACAAGGAATGACTAAAATTTACCCAAAAAAGGCAGATTTTAGAATTGACAAGTCAGTGTTTTACTAAACTGATTAAGAGTTGAGATTATGATGGCATTACCTAAAAAAGTACTAATTATCGTTGAAAATCTGCCAGTTCCCTTTGATCGGCGGGTATGGATGGAAGCAACTACTTTGCAAAAAGCTGGGTATGAAGTTAGCGTAATTTCACCAACAGGTAATGGGTTTGAGAAATCTTACGAGATTATTGAGAAAATTCACATTTACCGTCATCCTCTACCACCAGAAGAAAGTTCTGTTCTTGGTTATCTTCGAGAGTATAGTTGGGCGATTAATTGGCAATTCCGTCTAGCTCAACGGGTATGGCGAGAGCGGGGTTTTGATGTTATCCATATTTGTAATCCGCCGGATTTACTTTTTTTAGTAGCGGTATGGTTTAAATTATTTCGTCGCATCTGGGTTATCTTTGATCATCATGACCTCAGTCCGGAGATGTATGAAGCTAAGTATCAACGGCGGGATATTTTTTATCATGGATTATGCTGGGCTGAACGTTTGACCTATGCCACAGCAGACATAGTAATTTCAACGAACGAGTCGCACCGAGAGGTAGCTCTTACCCGTGGGCACAAGAAACCGGAGAAGGTCTTTGTAGTTCGTAGTGCGCCCGATCTTTCCCGTTTTCACCGAATGCCCCCAAATCCGAATTATCGTAGAGGTAAGAAGCACTTGATAGGATATATGGGTGTCATGGGTGAACCAGAGGGAATTGATTATCTTCTGAGAATAGTATATTATATTACCCATAAAAAAAATCGCCAAGATATTCACTTTATGTTGATTGGTAGTGGTCCAGCAGCCGAAAAACTTAAAGTTTTATCCAAAGAGTTAGAAGTGAGTGAGTTTGTAGAATTTACCGGATTTAAGCAAGGGGAGGAACTTTTAGAAAGGCTTTCCAGTTGTGACGTTTGTGTAGAACCCTCCCCAACATCTGCTTATAACGAAAACTGCACCATGAATAAAATCCTCGAATACATGGCGATGGGAAAAGCAATTGTCCAGTTTGATTTGCGAGAGGGAAGACGTTCTGCACAGGAAGCATCTCTTTATGCCAAGCCTAATGATGAGGTTGAATTTGCTGAGAAAATTCGGTTCATCCGTTACTTTTATGGAGAATTAATAGAAAAGTGCCAGTTTAATAAACTGCGTAATCGAAAATTGCTAAAATTCCGAAAGCCATACCCAAGTCTTTTAATT